>NZ_JBVHFW010000018.1:0-127533 GCF_055562135.1 Actinoplanes sp. NPDC021490 | reverse complement strand
CCGGCCGCTGGCCCGCCCGAGCCGCAGATCCGCTGGAGTCCCATCAGCCCAATGGCCGCCGGAGTCGCTCTCGCCCGCTGGTCTTACGCCCGCATGGGCCTATCGCGCGTCCAGGCCTACCCCCAGGTAGCCGGCCCCACCGTCAGCGCGTCCCCCAGTGGTCGCCGCCACCTCCGAGGCCGACCCCATGGCCACCCCAGCCAGCTCGGCGTTCTCCTGATAAGCCGCGGTGAGCTTGACCCGGCTGAGGCGCCACCCATCCGCAGTCCGGACCGCCTCGTTGTCGTAGAACCCCACGACCAGCCAGCGGTTGGGCCCGTCCCCGGCCAGGTGGGGCGGCAGCCAGTGTTCGGCCCGTACGTGTGCGTGGATCGTCGCCCGGTCGCCGTCGATCTCGATCACGTGGCCGCTGATGACGTGGTGGGTGGCCGCCCACGGCGCGAAGCTGGCGCGCAGAACCTCGACGTAGCCGGCCAGCGGCACGGTCGCCGGGGGCATGGCGGTGACCGACTCGAAGTCGAGGGTCAGCGGGTCGAGAAAGACCCTGCCCGGCGTCTCGGCGAACTGTCGGAGGTCGGCGATGTCGGCGTAGCGGCCGAGCAGTTCGATCAGCTCGGCGCGATCTTCCAGGTCAGTCATGGGGGTATCCCTCCAGGGTTATACGACTATGTGTCGCAAAACTAACCGACGAAGTGTCGTAAAACAAGGAGAGGGCTGATCAGAAGAGGGAGAGCTGGCCCGGCGTCGGCTCGCGGCGGGCCTGCAGGCTGCCTCGGAACACCCACGGGCGGAACTCGGGAGTGGGGTCCGCGTCGGGGGCGGTCGGGGGGTCGCCGCCGGTCAGCGCCCACAACGACGGGCCCAGGTTGATGCCCCGGGCTCGCAGGGCCTGCCGCATGACGAAGCGGTTGAGGGGGATGCGGGCCTTCGACAGGTCGGGGATCTCCAGGTCGTGGCGCATGCTCATCAGCCGGCGATTGCGGTCGACGATCTCGCGGGAGCCGGGGTCGCTGAAAGAGGTGGCGGCGTGGGCTCCGACAGCGTCGCGCACGAGGGCGACCCCGGCTTCCCACGCGGCCTCGAGCGTGCCGAACGCGGTGAGCAGCTTGGCCGCGGTGGTCGCGCCGAACCGGCGTACGCCATGAAGGTTGTCGGACGGGTCGCCCCGCAACGCCGCGAAGTCGCGGTATTGCCACGGGTGCACGCCGTAGAGGGAGGGCAGGGTCGCGGCGTCGATCAGCATCGCCTCGTCGAAGCCGCCGTTGCGCACGCGCAGCACCGAGGTGGATTCGTCGATCAGGGCGAACGCGTCGCGGTCGCTGGTCATCAGCACGGACTGCCAGCCGCTGCCCCGGGCGGCGGCGGCGGCGCTGGCCAGCACGTCGTCGGCCTCGTAGGCCCGGGGCACGACGGTGCACACCCCGGCCTCGCGCAGCAGGGCCGGAGCGGCCAGGAGCTGGGCGGTCAGATCCTGCGCCTTGTCGGGGCGGTGCGCCTTGTAGGCCGGATAGTCGGTGCGGCGGGCCGATTCCTCAGGGCAGTCGAAGCCGACCACCACCGCGTCGGGCCGCAGATGCGCGGCGGCACGGGCCAGATAGCCGACCAGGCCGCGCAACGCCCAGATCGGATTGCCGTCGTCGTCGAGCCAGCCGTCGCCCGCGCCGGCGTGGTAGGCGCGGTGCAGCAGGCTGTTGCCGTCGGCGACGAGCAGGAGTGGCACGCGAGAGAGACTACGCCGGAGGTGCGACGCTTTCCCTCACCACGAGGGCGGGTTGGATGACCCGGCGTACGGCATCGGTGGTCCCCGATTCGATCTGGGCGAGCAGGAGTTCCAGCGAGGCCGTCGCGACCGCGTCGAAGTCGGGGCGGATCGTCGTCAGCGGGGGGTTGTAGAAACCCGCTTCCGGTACGTCGTCGAAGCCCACGATGCTGACGTCGGCGGGCACCCGGCGCCCGTGCTCGTTGAGCGCCCGCAGCAGCCCGAGCGCGATGTGGTCGTTGGCCGCGAACACCGCGGTCGCCCCGGGCAGGCGGGCCAGCAGCTGGCCGTTGCGGTAGCCCGACGCCGCGCTCCAGTCCCCGGTGAGCAGCGGCGGCACCTCCCGGCCGGCCTCGCGCAGGGCGGCCTCCCAGCCCTGGATGCGCCCGGCGGCGTCGAACCAGTCGGCCGGGCCCGAGATGTGCCACACCGAGTCGTGCCCCTGAGCCAGCAGATGCTCGGTGGCGGCCCGGGCCCCGGCGACCTGGTCGACCGTCACCAGCGTGGACGACCGTTCCGGATCGCCGTCGATGGTCACCAGCGGCACGTCGCCGGGCAGCTTGGCCAGGGCCGGACCGGCCCCGGCGACCGGTGCGATCACGACGAGCCCGGCGACGCGCTGGTCGAGATGCCGCTCGACGGCGTCGGCGATCGACCGCTCGTCGAGGTTGCGCACGCTGCCCACGTTGACCGCGAAACCGGTGGCCTGCGCCGCCTCCTCGAACGCGGTCAGCATCGACGCCGGCCCGTACAGCGACGAGTTCTGCGCGACCACGCCGATCACCTTGGAGGTGCCGGTGACCAGGGCGCGGGCGGCCCGATCGGGGCGGTAGCCGAGTGCGGCGATCGCGGCCCGCACCTTGAGGCGGGTCGGCTCGCTGACGTTCGGATGCTCGTTGAGCACCCGCGACACCGTCTGATGCGACACCCCCGCGAGCCGGGCGACGTCCATCATGCCCGGCGGCCGACCACGTTTGACGCTCATCCGCGGCAGAATAACCGCACGGGGCCGGTCGGCGGGGTCCGCCCACCGGCCGGCCGATCCGCACGCGCTTTCTAGACCAGGGGGCAGGTGTTGCGGTAGTCCGAGATGGAGGTGCTCGACGGGCCGGGGCAGATGAACTGGTCGTAGCGCGTGTCGTTGTCGACGAAGCGCTTCAGCCAGGCCACCGCGAGGCGGGCGGTGTAGGTGTTGGTGGTCTGCGGGAAGAAGTGCGAGGCGTTGTTGAGCTCGAGATACGCCTTCTCCGAGGCCGACGGGATGCTGTTGTAGAACGGGATCGAGTGCGACGCGACGGGCGCGACCGTGTCGCTCTCGCCGCCGACGATCAGGGTCGGCACCCGCAGCGTCGACCAGCTCTTGGTCGTGTTCCACGGGGCCAGCGGCACGGCCGCCTGCAGCGACGGGCGGGTGCGGGCCGCCTCGAGGCTGCCGCCGCCGCCCATCGAGTGCCCCGCCACGGACAGTCGCGTCGTGTCGATCCGGGAGCGGACCGAGCTGGAGCGTGTCAGGTAGTCGAGGGCGGCCAGCAACTGGTCGCCGCGCGAGTCGGGCTGGTCGTACAGGGTGTTGGTCTCGATGCCGATCACCACGAAGCCGTGCGACGCGATGCGTGGCCCGAGCCACGACAGGCTCGACCATCGGGCGGTGAAGCCGGGGGAGATGGCGACCGCCCCGAAGGTGCCGTCGGACGTGGTGGTCGGGTAGTAGATCGTGCCGCCGCCGAAGCCGGTCACCAGCGAGGAGACGTTCTCGGTGGCGACACTGTAGGGACCACGGCTCGCGTCGAGCGCGGCGGTCGTCGGGGCCGGCCCCCGCTCGTACGGGTTGTCGGCGGCCTGAGCCGGCGCGGCGCCGAGACCGACGGCCATGACCGCGGTCAGTGCCGCGGCGAGGAAGAACCGGCGTGGTTTGCGAAGTTGCTGCACCTGACACGCTCCCGAGGGATGGGGGATTTATGGCGGTCAGTGTTTGTGCAGCTTCGCGCGGTGCGCATCGGTGAAATCACCGGCCTTGTTAACATCCCGGAAATTTCAGCTACCGAAAAGTAAGCGTCGATGTCTTTCCCGCCGTGGCCTGCGGCGACAGACTCGCGACATGGATAGTGCACTGCCGGTGCAAAATTCCTTCCCGTACGGGCGGCAGGCCGAACTGGCGGCGATCCGCGCGCTGCTGGCGGCGGCCGCCGACGGCCGGGGCGGCGCCCTGATGCTGGCCGGCGGCCCGGGTGAGGGCCGCACGACACTGCTGCGCGCGGCCGGTCACCCGCAGGCGCCGGCCACGGCCGGATCGGCGTGGACGACGCTGCGCGCCGACGGGCACGCCGACGAGTCGGGCCTCGCCCACGCCGGGTTGCAGCGCCTGCTCGAGCCGCTGGCCGCACTCGTGGCCGACCTGCCCCCACGCCAGCGGGAGCCGCTGACCGAGGTGATCGCCGGGCAGCCGCCGGTCGCCGGGCCGCTGACCCTCGGGGTGAGCGTGCTGGCCCTGTTGCGCCGGGCGGCCCGCCGCCGGCCGGTGCTGTGCCTGATCGACGACGCCGACCGGCTCGACGCCGCGTCGTGGCAGCAGATCCGCCTCGTCGCCCGCCGTCTGAACGACCTGCCCGTCGCCCTGATCGCCACCGTCACCGCCGACGCCCACGGCCTGGCCACCGCGGCCGACCTGCCCCGGCGGCGGCTGACCCCCTTGACCGAGGATGCCGGCCTGGCGCTGCTGGACCGGTGTGCTCCCGACATCGCCCCGGAGACCGCGACGGCCCTGGCCGACCTGGCCGCCGGTCATCCCGGCGCCCTCACCGAGCTGGCCGCCGCCCTGACCCCGGCCCAGCGCCGCGGTTACGCCCCACCACCGGCCGGCCTGCCGCCCGGCTGCGCGCTCCAGCTCCGGGGCCACGCCCTGCTGGCCACCCTGCCCGACCTGACCCGGCGACTGCTTCTGCTGGCCGCCGCCGATCCGGGCGCGGCCCCAGCCGACCTGGCGGCCGCGGCTGACCCGGGCGCGGCCCCGGCCGACCTGGCGGCCGCGGCTGACCCGGGCGCCGTCCCGGCCGACCGGCCGGCGGCTGCGGAGGGGAGCGGCGATCCGGTTCTGGCCGGCTTCGAACCCGCCGAGCGCGCCGGAATCGTCGAGGTCACCTCGGCCGGGGTGCGGTTCACGCCGCCGGTGATGCGCACGGTCGTCTACGGCGACGCGCCCCTCGGCCGGCGCCACGCGGCCCACCGGTCGCTGGCCGTGGCTCTCGCCCGGAGTGGCCGCCGCCTGCCCGCCCTGCTGCATCGGGCGGCCGTCGCCGCCGGCCCCGACGACGTCCTGGCCGGCGAGCTTCTCGAGGCGGCCGAGGACGCCCCGGCCGCGCCGGCCTTCCGGGCCCGCCGGCACGCCGCCGACCTCCTCGCCGATCCGCGGGCCGCCGCCGGGGCCGCGTTGGCCGCCGCGCGCTCCGCGCTGGCCGCGGGCCGGCCCCGCGACGCCGCGCCGCTGCTGCGGCGGGCCGGCCAGGCGACCGGGAACGCCGTGGTGCGGGCCCGGGCACGGGCCCTGATCGCCGAGACGCACGCGCGCGGCGCGCCCGCCGAGTCGCGGGACACGCTTCTCGAGGTGGCGGCCGAGTTGATGACGGCTGACCCGGCGGGCGCCCTCGAGGCGCTTCTGGTGGCGGGGGAGGCGTGCGGGCGTACGGGAAACGCGGGTCTCTATCCCGGACTGGCCCGGCAGGCCGCCGCCCGGTGCCGCGACGGCCGTCCGGTCACCGACCTGGCCGTGCAGCACATTCTGGGGACAGCCGACCTGCTGAGCGGCGACGAGGAGGCCGGGTTCGCGCACTTCCGGGAGGTGGTGCGGCTGGCCGGGCACACCACCGACGCGGCCGCGCTGATCCGGGCGGCCAACGCCGGGATCCTGCTCGGCGACGACGGCCGAGCCGGGCTTCTGGCCGCGCGGGCCGTCACGAGCGCGCGGGAGGCGGGCAACGCGCCGCTCGTGCCCGAGGCTCTCGAGGTGGCCGCGTACGCCGAACTGGCCGCCGGCCGCCACGACGCGGCGCACGAGCACGCCCTCGACGGGGCCGCGATCGCCCGGGGCGCCGGCCGGCCCGACCTGGCCGACGCCCACCTGGCGCTGCTCGGCCTGCTGGCCGCGTTCCGGGGCGACGCCGGACCGGGTCACGGCCGGCCGCCCGGATCCGGTCTGGGCGACTGGTCGGAGGCCCTGCTCGACCTGATGAACGGCGAGCCCGAGAAGGCCGCGGGACGGCTCGTGCGGCTGGCCCGTACCGGCTCGATGACGTTGCGGGTGGCCATCGCCCCGCACCTGGTCGAGGCGACCGGGATCCGGTCGGACGTGTTCGACCGCTGGGCGGCGCGCACGGCTCAGCCGGGATGGCTGGCGTTGCGCAGCCGGTGCCGGGCGCTGACCGACGCCGGGGCGGCCGACGACTACTTCCGCGAGGCGCTGGGCTGGCACGAGCGCGACGCCGACGGCGGCTACGCCCGGGCCCACACCCAGCTGCTGTACGGCCGTCACCTGCGCCGCCACCGCCGGCCGGCCGAGGCCCGCGACCATCTGCGCCGCGCCGTGGAGACGTTCCACCACTTCGGGGCCGGGCCGTGGGCCGAGCAGGCCGCCCGCGAGTTGCGGGCGGCCGGGGAACGGATCGGCCCGATCGGCCGGGCCCCGCTCACCGCTCAGCAGCAGCGGATCGCGGAGCTGGTGGCCGAGGGGGCGACCAACCGTGAGGTGGCCCAGCAGCTGCACCTGAGCCCCCGCACGATCGATCATCACCTGCGCAACGTGTTCGCCCGGCTGGGCGTGCGGTCGCGCACCGAGCTGGCCCGGCTAGACCTTCTCCACCGTGACCGGGGTGACCAGGCGGCGGTCCCGGTCGCCGACCACGCGCAGTGAGCCGGTCAGCCGCACCCGGCCCGTGCACGGCAGGTCGGAGGCCGACGTGCCGACCAGCACGTCCAGCTCGCCGGGCTCGACGACGCGGGAGAAGTCGCGGCCGGTGAAGGCGGTGCGGTCGGCGTGCACCGTGAAGGTCACGTCCTTGGCCTCGCCCGCCTCCAGCGGCACCCGCGCGAAGCCGGTCAGCTGCTTGACCGGCCGGGTCACCTGGGCCACCAGGTCCTTCAGATAGAGCTGCACGACCTCGTCGCCGGCCCGCGAGCCGGTGTTGCGGACCCGCACGGTCACCGTGAACTCGCCGTCGGTCGGCACCTCGGTCGCGCCGAGCCGCAGGTCGTCGACCTCGAAGCTGGTGTACGAGCGGCCGTGGCCGAATGCGAACAGCGGCGTCGGGTCGAGGTTGCTGACCCCGGTGTTCTCGGCGCCCAGCGAGGGCAGCAGGTACGTGCTCGGCTGGCCTCCCGCGTGCCGGGGGATCTGCACCGGCAGCTTGCCGCCCGGGTTGACCGCGCCGGTCAGCACCCCGGCGATGGCCGCGCCGCCCTCCTCGCCCGGCATGAACGCCTGCACCAGCCCGGCCGCGCGCGAGGCGAAACTGCCCAGCGCGTACGGGCGTCCGGAGACCACGACCACGACGACCGGCTTGCCGGTGGCCAGCAGCTCCTCGATCAGGTCGGCCTGCACGCCGGGCAGCTGGAGGTCCTCGGCGTCACAGCCCTCGCCCGAGGTGCCGTGCCCGAACAGGCCGGCCAGGTCGCCGACCAGCACCACGGTCACGTCGGCGCCCCGGGCGGCCTCGACGGCGGCGGCGAACCCGGACTTGTCGTCGCCGATCACCGCGCAGCCCTGTTCGTACACGACCTCGGTGCCGGAAAGGGCAGACCTGAGCGCGTCGACCGAAGTCGGCACGTCGATGCCCAGCCCGGCCTTGGGATAGCGCGGCAGCACGTGGTTGGGGAAGGCGTAACAGCCCATGAACGTACGCGGGTCGGCCGCGGCCGGTCCGACCACCGCGACCCGGGCCAGGCCGGGGGCCAGCGGCAGCGCGGTGCCCGGGTCGAGCAGCACGATCGAGCGCTCGGCCATCTCGCGGGCCAGCGCCCGGTTGCCGGCCGAGTCCAGGTCGGTGGTCGCGGCGGCGGCCACCGACTTCTCCGGCGTCCAGTCCGCGTCGAGCAGGCCGAGCTCGACCTTGTGGGTCAGCAGGCGGCGGGCGGCCCGGTCGATGAGCGCCTCGTCGACCTGGCCGATCAGATCGGTGCCGAAGCCCAGCGTGTCGGGCAGTTCGACGTCGATGCCCGCGGTCAGCGACTGGATGCCGGCGTCGGTCATGTTCTCGGCGACGTGGTGGGTGGTGGCCAGGAACGGCACGGCCCAGTAGTCGGAGACGACCGTGCCGGTGAAGCCCCAGCGGTCGCGCAGCAGCTCGGTGAACAGCCACGGGTCGGCCACCGCGGGCAGGCCGTCGATGTCCGAATAGGAGTTCATGACCGAACCGGCCCCGGCCTCGCGGATCGCGGTCTCGAAGGTCGGCAGGATGATGTCGAGCAGCTCGCGCCGGCCCATCGGCACCGGTCCGTGGTTTCGGGCACCGCGCGACGCCGAATAGCCGGCGAAGTGCTTGAGGGTCGCGATCACGCCCGAGCTCTGCAGCCCCCGCACGTAACCCGCGCCGAGCAGCGCGACCAGGTACGGGTCCTCGCCGATCGTCTCCTCGACCCGGCCCCACCGGTAGTCGCGCACCACGTCGAGCACGGGGGACAGGCCCTGGTGCACGCCCACCGCGGCCATGTCGCGGCCGATCGCGGCGGCCATCCGCTCGACCAGTTCGGGATCGAAGGTGGCGCCCCAGGCGATCGCGGCCGGATAGACCGTGGCGCCGAACGTGGTGAAGCCGGTCAGGCACTCCTCGTGAACGATCGCGGGAATGCTCAGGCGCGAGTTGGCGAGGACGATGTGCTGCTGACGTACGACCTCGGCGGCGCCTTCGACGGCAGTGAGGGGGTAACTCCCGTAGACCCGGGTCAGGTGGCCGAGTCCGTGCCTGCTGGCGTCTTCCAGGGGTATCGTGCCAGAAGCCGCGAAAACGTCCTGCATAGGAGCGACGTTGAGGGTTTCTTCCGGATCGATCTCCTCTTCGTCCTGCATGTCGTTGCCGACCCAGCGGCTGCCGAGCTGGCCGATCTTCTCCTCGAGGGTCATCGCGGCGAGCAGCGCGTCGACGCGCTCAGCGACGGGTAGCGCCGGGTCCTGCCATGGCTTGTGTGCCGGTTCTGTGGTCACGGCGCAACTCCTCAGTGGTTCCTTGGTGTGGTTCCGAAACTTTCAGTGTTTGCACAGGTCGAACTTTCGGTGCCTGATGATCTTAGGCGGGCCTGTGCGCCCTGGTCCGATGGCGTCCACTCTCGCCATGGGAGCGCGACCAGAGCAAGACCCTTGACATGATCAAGCCGAAACCCTACGTTAACGAAACCTCGTGTTAATTTGCGGTTGTCGAGCGAAAGTTGCAGCCACTGTGACGCGGGTGACGCGCTTGCAGGTCAATGACGCTTGTAGGTCAACACAGCACCACGGCGATTCTCTCGCCGCCACTGAGGGCGGCACTCGAGTACGGAGATCAGCGTGACCAATAGCCCGATTTCTCGGCGGAACTTCCTCGGCCTCGCCGCGGGTGCAGCCGGCGCCGCGGCGCTCGCTGCCTGTGGCAGCTCCGGCCCCGAAAACAGTGGCGGCGGCAGCACCAGCGGTGGTGGCAGTGGCGGCGGCGCCAGCTACTGGTCGCTCAGCGGCCCGCCCGGCGAGCCTGTTCGCAAGGCCTCGATCAAGCGGTTCAACGACGCGAACCCGAACACGAAGATCGAAGAGTTCTACTACCAGAACGACGCGTACAAGCAGAAGATCAAGACCTCGCTGGGCGCGAACCAGGCCCCGACGATGATCTGGGGCTGGGGCGGTGGCGGTCTCAAGGAGTACGTCGCGGCCAACCAGGTCGAGGACCTGACCGACTGGCTCGGTCAGAACGCGGCGGTCAAGGACAAGATCCTTCCGTCGTCGTTCGGCGCGGCCACGGTCAACGGCAAGATCTACGCGATGCCGATCGAGACCGTCCAGCCGATCGTGCTCTTCTACAACAAGAAGGTCTTCGAGCGCGTCGGCGTGCAGCCCCCGAAGTCGTGGGGCGAGATCATGGCGCTGGTGCCGAAGTTCAACGCCGAGAAGATCGCGCCGTTCTCGCTGGCCGGCCAGTCCCGCTGGACCAACATGATGTGGCTCGAGTTCCTGCTCGACCGTACGGCGGGCTCTGAGGTCTTCGACCGGGTGTTCGCCGGCGAGAAGAACGCGTGGAGCGACCCGGCCGTGCTCGACATGCTCACCAAGATCCAGGACCTGGTCAAGGCGAACGGCTTCCAGAAGGGCTTCTCGTCCACGGCGGCCGACTCCAACGCCGACCAGGCTCTGCTCTACACCGGCAAGGCAGCGATGATGCTGCACGGCTCCTGGTCGTACGGCATCCAGACCGCCCAGGGCGGCAACTTCGTCAAGGACGACGGTCTGGGCTGGATGAACTTCCCGCCGGTCGAGGGCGGCAAGGGCGACCCGAGCAACACGGTCGGCAACCCCGGTCAGTACCTCTCGATCTCGTCCAAGGCCTCGGCCGAGGCGAAGGAGACGGCGAAGAAGTTCTTCTCCACCACGCTGGTCGACGACGCGGAGAAGGAAGCCTGGGTCAAGTCCGGCGGCGTGCCGGTGCTGAAGGGCAGCGAGAGCCTGTTCCAGGGCTCCGACGCCCAGTTCCTCAAGGACATGGCCGCCATCGCCAACGGCGCCAAGACCTTCGCGCAGTCGTGGGACCAGGCGCTGAGCCCGACCGCGGCCGAGACCCTGCTCGACAACATCGCGAAGCTGTTCCAGAACCAGGTCAGCCCGCAGCAGTGGGTCGACGCCATGAACGGAGTCATCGGCAAGTGACCGCGATCGCTCCGCCCGTCATACGGACGAAGGAGCCCACCAGGTCCAGCGGCGGGCGGAGCGGTCCCGTCCTGTGGATGGCGCTGCCGGCCTTCGTGTGGTTCGTGTTCTTCGGCATTGTGCCGCTGCTGGGCGTGGTCTGGCTCAGCTTCACGACCTGGAACGGCATCGGCGAGATCGTGCCGTCCGGTCTGGACAGCTGGAAAGCCACGCTGCAGGACCCCGGCCTGCCCAACGCGCTCTGGGTCACGTTCCTGATCATGGCGTTGTCGTGGGCCGTGCAGACCCCGCTGTCGATCCTGCTCGGTGTCTTCCTGGCCACCAGCAAGCGTTACCGCGAGTTCCTGGCCGTGCTGTTCTTCATCCCCCTGCTGCTCAGCTCGGCCGCCATCGCCATCACGTACAAGGCGCTGCTCGACCCGAGCTTCGGCCTCGGCAGCGGCCTGGGCGTGGAGTGGCTCAACCAGGACTGGCTCGGCAGCTCGACGCTGGCCATGGGCGTGCTCATCTTCATCGTCTCGTGGCAGTTCATCCCGTTCCACACGCTGATCTATCAGGGCGCGGTGCGGCAGATCCCCACGAGCATGTACGAGGCGTCCCAGATCGACGGCGCCGGCCGCGTGCGGCAGTTCGTGTCCATCACGCTGCCACAGCTCAAATACACGATCATCACGTCGTCGACGCTGATGGTCGTCGGGTCGCTGACCTTCTTCGACCTCATCTACGTGCTGACCGGTGGTGGCCCCGGCGACTCGACCCGGGCGCTCGCGCTGCTCATGTACAAGCAGGGTTTCCAGGCCAACCTCATGGGTCCGGCCAGTGCCATCGCCGTGATCCTGGTTCTGGTCGGCCTCGGGCTGTCCCTGCTGCTGCGGCGGCTCGGCGGACGGGCCGACGACAGCCAGCTGGAAGGAGCCTGAGTTGGCGACCGTCACGAACCACCGACCGGCGCCGACCGTCTCCGGCAGCCCCGGCACCGCCCGCAAGCGGTCCAAGCTGCTCCAGTTCAACTGGATCGGCGGCGGCCTGGGCTGGGTCTGGCTGTTCATCGTGATGCTACCGATCTACTGGATCATCATCACGAGCTTCAAGACCCAGGACACGTACTTCATCACCAACCCCCTGGCCCCGCCGAGCGACTTCTCGTTCGCCAACTACAAGACGGTCATCGAGTCGGACGTCGCGCGGTACTTCCTGAACAGCGTGATCGTCACGGCCGGCGCGATCATCCCGGCCGTCCTGATCAGCTTCATGGCGGCGTACGCGATCGTCCGGGGCTCCGGCAGCCGCGTCCTGCGCCTGATGAACGGGGTGTTCGTGATGGGCCTGGCGATCCCGCTGCAGGCGGTGATCATCCCGGTCTATCTGATCATCATCAGGCTCAAGATGTACGACACCCTGGCCGCGATCATCCTGCCGTCGATCGCGTTCGCCATCCCGCTGTCCGTGCTCGTGCTGTCGAACTTCATCCGTGACGTCCCGAAGGAGCTCTTCGAGTCGATGCGGATGGACGGCGCCACCGAGTGGGGCACGCTGTGGCGGCTGGCATTCCCGCTGACCCGCCCCGCGCTGGTCACGGTGACGATCTACAACGCGCTCGGCATCTGGAACGGCTTCCTGCTGCCCCTGGTGCTCACCCAGAGCCCCGACAACCGCACGATCCCGCTCGCCCTGGCCGACTTCTCGGGTCAGTTCGGCGTGAACGTGCCGGCGATCGCCGCCTCGGTCACCCTGACCACGCTGCCGATCGTCATCCTGTACGCCGTGGGACGCCGCCAGCTACTGAGCGGTCTGACGGCGGGTTTCAGCAAGTAGGGCGGTGCTCTCCCGGACGACCAGCTCGGTCGCCAGTTCCACCCGGGGAGTCTCGATGGGCTCGCCACGCGACAGTCGCAAGACGGTCCGCGCGGCGAGCCCGCCCATGTCGGCCAGCGGCTGACGCACGGTGGTCAGCGGCGGCGACGACCAGCGGGCCTCGGGCAGGTCGTCGAAGCCGACCACGCTCAGATCGTCGGGCACCCGGAAGCCGCGCAGCCGGGCCGCCTCGTAGACACCCAGCGCCATCTGGTCGCTCGACGCGAAGATCGCGGTCGGCGGGTCGTCCCGGTCGAGCAGCCGGTGGGCCGCCGCGAAGCCGCCCTCGTGCCGGAAGTCGCCCGGTTCGATCAGCCGGCGGTCGACCCGCATGCCGGCCGACTCGAGCGCGGCCCGGTAGCCGTCCAGGCGGGCGCGGCTGCACAGCAGGTTGCGCGGGCCCTCGATCAGCCCGATGCGCTGGTGGCCGAGCGAGATCAGATGCTCGGTGGCGCTGCGGCCGCCCGACCAGTTGGTCGCGCCGATCGTCGGCACGTCCGCCGCGGCGCCGCCCGCCGGATCGATGATGACCATCGGCACGTTGAGCCGGTGCAGCTCGGTGTAGACCGGGCCGGCCCCGTCCGATATCACCAGCACCACGCCGTCGGACTGACGGGACCGCAGGTTCTGCAGCCACTGGCGGGTCGACGCGGTGCGCCGGTGCACAGCCGAGATGACCGTGCCGACGCCGGCCGCGTGCGTGACCTCCTCGACACCGCGGATCAGCTCGACCGCCCACGGGCTGTCGAGATCGTGAAAGACCAGGTCGATCAGGCCCGCACGCAGGGGCTGGCGAGAGTTACGAGGGCGGTAGTCGTGCTCGCGGAGAAGATGTTCGATGCGATCGCGCGTCTCGGGGGAGACGTCCGTACGTCCGTTGAGCACCCGCGACACCGTGGGCACGGAAACCCCGGCCGCCTCGGCAATGGTCGCGATAGTGACGCGTCGTCCGCCCACGGCCATTCGACTCTCCTCGCTAGCCCCCACCTCGCCCCGAAACTTTCGTTCCGGAGTTCCGGAAGTATTGCACATTACGAGCCGGATAAGGGCACGTGCACACGTCTGATCTCGGCGGTGACCGGGTAAGGCGTCTCTCATGGCACTGATCGCCGGTCGTTACCGCCTGGGCAGGACTCTGGGTGCAGGCGGGATGGGCAAGGTCTGGCACGCCCGCGACGAGGTGCTGCAACGCGACGTCGCGATCAAGGAGATCCTGGTGCCGGACGACGTCGGCCAGGTTCAGCGGCGCACGCTGCGCGAAGCCCGGGCCGCGGCCCGGCTCGGTCACCCGAACGTGGTGCAGATCTTCGACGTCTTCGAGGCCGACGGCCGCACCTGGATCGTGATGGAGTACGTGCCGTCCCGCTCGATGCAGGAGGAGCTCCGCCTCGAGGGCCCGATGGATCCGCGCCGTGCCGCCCGGATCGGCCTCGACCTGCTGGCCGCCCTGCGCGCCGCCCACTCCGCCGGGGTCGACCACCGCGACGTGAAGCCCGGGAACGTGCTGCTGGCCGACGACGGCCGGGTGCTGCTGACCGACTTCGGGATCGCCACCATCGAGGGGGACAGCCAGATCAGCAGCTCCGACATGCTGCTCGGCTCACCCGAATACATGTCGCCCGAGCGTGCCAAGTTCGGCACGGCCGGCCTGGCCTCCGACCTGTGGTCCCTGGGCGCGACGCTCTACGCCGCCGTCGAGGGGCACGGCCCGTTCCACCGGTCCAACGCCCTGGCCACCCTGACCGCGCTGGCCGCCGACGAGCCCGACCCGCCGCGCCAGGCCGGTCCGCTCGAGCCCGTGCTGACCGGCCTGCTGCGCAAGGATCCGGCCGAGCGCCCCAGCCTGGCCGAGGCGGAACACCAGCTCCGGGCGGCCGTCGCGGGCGCCTATGGTCACGCCCTGGTTCCCGTACGGGATGCCGCCACGACCACGGACGAGCTGGCGCTGCCCCCGAGCGAGTCACCGGCCACAGAAGCCCCCGCCGCTTCCATCCCCGCCCAGCGCACCGCCCCTCCGGCCGAGCCCGCGTCCCCCGCCCCGCCCGTGCCGGCGCAGCGGTCGGCGCCCCCGGCCCCTCCGCCGCAGCACGCCGAACCCGCGCCCGTTCCCGACGACCCGCCCCCGCCCGTCCCGGCGGGCCCCCGCCGGCGCTGGATCGCCGCCGGCTCGGCCTTGGCCGCCGTCGTGCTGGCCGCCGTCGTCTGGGCCGTGGCCCGCCCCGAATCCGGTGAGGACAATCCCACCACCGGCTCGCTGGGCTCGGCCCCCGCCACCTCGACGGCCGCTCCCTACTCGGCCGGGCCGTCGTCCCCGGCCACCGGCTCGGCGTCGCCGTCACCATCCCCGTCGTCCACTCCGGGCTCCGGCTCGGGTTCAGCCCCCGCCTCGGCCGGGAACGACGACGATCTGCCGCCCCTGCCCAGCGGCTGGCGCGACTACCGCGACCCCACGGGCTTCGCCGTCTACGTCCCCACTGGCTGGACGCGGTCCAAGGAAGGCTCGATCGTCTACTTCCGGAACGGCTCCCAGGTGCTCGGCATCGACCAGACCAAGAAGCCCGCGCGCAACCCGGTGGCCGACTGGCGGGGCAAGGCCGACTACCGCGTTTCGAGAGGCGACTTCCCCTCGTACGACGAGATCCGCATCGTCTCCGTCGACTACTTCGAGAAGGCCGCCGACTGGGAGTTCACCTTCACCCGGAACGGCACCCGCCAGCACGTCAACAACCGTGGCGTCGTCACCTCACCCACCCAGGCGTACGGCTTCTATTGGCAGACCCGCGACGCCGACTGGTCCGCCCGGCGGGACGACCTGCAACTGGTCTTCGACAGCTTCCGCCCAGCCGACTGACCCTCGGAACCGGTCGCCGCGCGCCGACCGGGGTCGGCCGAACCGGCATAGTCGCGCGGACTGTCGTTGATCCGCCTGCGCCCCGCCCATCCGGGGTGTCAGCTGGGTTGATGTTCCGCTGGTCCCGCTTTCCCGTTGCGGTCGTCGCCGCGGCGTTCCTCGTCGCCTGCGACCCCGCGGGCGGCAACGCGCCGGTCGGCGGAACCCCTCCCCGAACAACCGGCACGTCGTCGGCCGGCACGCCCGTGCCCGGCCCGGCTCCACAGATCGGAGCCCCGCTGCCCGAGGTGGCGCCCCTGCCCGGGGTGACCGAGCTGCTGACCCGCCCGATCCGCCTGCCCGAGGAACCGCAGCGCCGCGTGCCGATGCCCTGAGAGACGGCGGTCCCAAGCAGAAGCTTCTAGCGAGGCGGGGCCACGGCCCGCGCCTCACCCCGTTCGCCACCAGCGAAGCCACCGAAGCCGCCGGATAAGACCAGCCCACACGGATTAGCGATGGCCGGCTCTTCGACCACGCCCGCGGCCGTGACCGCGAGTCCGGCGTTTTGCGGGCGAGCACCCCTCAGAAGTCGGTGAGGTCGTTCGTGTTGATTTCGACGGGGAACGGCTCATTCAGGACGAGCGTGTCGCCGGGCTGGGTGACGCCGGCTTCGCGGTACGTCTCGCCCTCCAGACGGAACAGGCGGAGAGTCACGCCTTCGTAACCCGGCATGTCGGCTTCGACGATCAAATAGCAGTCGATCTTGGCTTGGGCATAGAGGTGCATCTTGAGCCCACGATCGACCGAGCCGGTGCTCGGCGATATCACTTCGGCGGTCAGGACGATTTCCGCGGCCTCGTTGACCACCGCGCTTCGGCTCATCATGCCGACCGCGACGTCCGGGATGAGGATGCGGTTGGTGCCGACCCGGACATTCGGTTCGGCCAGGGCGCGTAACCCCGCCGATCGTGCCGCCGGGCGCAGAACGGCGAGAAGCAGGTGAGTGATCTCCAGGCGGGAATTGCCGGGCGATGGGCTGACCCACAGGCCCCCGTCCACCAGCTCGATTCGATTCCCCGTCTCGCCGAGCGCCAGGTACTCCGCCTCCGTCCAAGAGGCGACGGGGTTGTGCTGCCTCGCCTCCGCCATGGGCGAAGTGTCGCAGGACTAGTAGTCCCACGTCAACGTGCGACGGACAAGGCCGGGGAGCGGGCGGCGTCGGCCAGGTGGGTGGCGATGGCCTCGTGGTCGGTGGCTATCAGGCCCACGGTGACGCGCAGGTGGGGGGTGGAGGCGCCGGCCGTGAAGGCGGTGCCCGCCGCCGCGGCCAGGCCGTTGCTGGCCAGGGAGATCAGGGCGGCCTGTTCGTCGGCCACGGGCAGCCACAGGTTGAGGCCGTCGCCGGGTGGCAGCGAGATGCCGTGAGCGGCGAGCGCGGTCACGATCAGGCGACGGCGGCGGGCGTACTCGTCGCGGGCGGCGGCGACCGCGGCCACCGAGGCGGGGTCGGTCAGCAGGGTCAGCAGCAGGTGCTGCAGGAGGCGGCTCGTCCAGCCCTGGCCCAGCAGCCGCCGCTCCAGGATCGGGTCGAGGACGGCGGCGGGGGCCGAGACCGCGGCCAGACGCAGGTCGGGGCCGTGGGACTTGGAGAAGCTGCGGACGTGGACGGTCTGCCGGGGCAGGTGCGAACCGAGCGAGTGCAGGCCGGCCGAGGACACGTCGCCGGCCGAGTCGTCCTCCACGGCGTACACGTGCGGGGTCCGGGAGAGCGCCCGGGCCAGCGCGGCCGCCCGCGAGGACGACCAGGAGGCGCCGGTCGGGTTGAGCGCGCGCGGCTGGAGGAAGACGGCGGCCGGGCGCTGGGTGAGCGCCGCCTCCAGCGAGCCGGGGAGCATGCCGAGCGCGTCCGTCTCGGCCCCGATCACCTGGACGCCGAGCGACTCCAGCAGATCGAGCAGGGGCGGGAAGCACGGATTTTCGACCACCGCGCGGTCGCCCAGGCGCAGCAGCGACGACGCCACGTGGTCGACCGCGTCCATCGCGCCGTCGAAGATCGCCAGCCGTTCGCCCGGGTAGGGCCACCGGTCGCGCAGCAGCGACGCCAGGCCGGGCAGCACCGGCTCGTCCAGATAGCTCGTCGGGGCGGGGGAGAGGCCGGCCAGCGCGGGCAGCGACGGCAGCAGGCGCGCGTCCGGTACGCCGGTCGACAGGTCCAGCGCGAACCCGGAACGCCCGCGCAGGGCCGCACGGTAGCGGCCCGGCCCGTCGGCCCGGGAGGAGGCGACGACCGTACCGCGACGTCCGTCGGTCTGGATGGTTCCGGCCCGGCGCAGAAGCTGCCAGGCTGCGCTGACCGTGGTCGGCGACATGTGCAGTTCGGCGGCCACCGCGCGTACGGGGGGAAGCTTGCTGCCCGGAAGCAGGACGCCGTCGCCGACCGCGCGCCCGACGGCCTCGGCCAGGCCCTTGGCCGAGACATCGGTCAGCCGGAGGTCTGAAAACACTTTGTGACAGTACGTTCCGAGCATTGTTCGGTCTACAGCTGTTACGTAATCTCCGAGCATGAATCGCATCGCGCACTGGATCGGGGGCGCCGAGCGCCCCGGCACGTCGGGCCGGGTCGGGCCCGTCTTCAACCCCGCCACCGGCGAGCAGACCGCCGAGGTCGACCTGGCGTCGGCCGACGAGGTCGCGCAGGCCGTCGCGGTCGCCGCCGAGGCCGCGAAGCAGTGGCGTTCGGCCTCGCTGTCGAAGCGTTCGGCGGTGCTGTTCAAGTTCCGCGAGCTGCTGGCCGAGCGGAGCGGCGAGCTGGCTGCCATCATCACCAGCGAGCACGGCAAGGTGCTGTCCGACGCGGCCGGCGAGGTGGCCCGGGGGCTGGAGAACGCCGAGTTCGCGACCGGCATCCCGCACCTGATGAAGGGCTCGTTCTCGGAGCAGGCGGCGACCGGCGTCGACGTCTATTCGATCAAGCAGCCGCTCGGTGTGGTCGCCGGCATCACCCCGTTCAACTTCCCGGCCATGGTGCCGCTGTGGATGTGCACCACGGCGATCGCGGCCGGCAACGCGTTCGTGCTCAAGCCCAGCGAGAAGGACCCGTCCTCGTCGCTGTTCCTGGCCCGCCTGTGGCAGGAGGCCGGCCTGCCCGAGGGCGTCTTCACGGTCGTGCACGGCGACAAGGAGGCGGTCGACGCGATCCTCACCAGCCCGGACATCGCCGCGGTGAGCTTCGTCGGCTCGACCCCGATCGCCAAGTACATCTACGAGACCGGCACCGCGCACGGCAAGCGGGTGCAGGCCCTCGGCGGCGCCAAGAACCACATGCTGGTGCTGCCCGACGCCGAGCTCGACGCGGCCGCCGACGCCGCGGTCAACGCCGCGTACGGCTCGGCCGGCGAACGCTGCATGGCCGTGTCGGTCGTCGTCGCCGTCGGGGACATCGCCGACCCGCTGGTCAACGCGATCGCCGCCCGCCTGCCCAAGCTGCGCATCGGTGACGGCACCGACCCCGAGTCGCAGATGGGCCCGCTGATCACCGCCCAGCACCGGGAGAAGGTCGCCGGCTACATCGCCAAGGGGGCCGCCGAGGGCGCCACCGTGGTCGCCGACGGCCGCGAGGCGGAGGTGCCGGGCGACGGGTACTTCCTGGGGGTCACGCTGCTCGACAACGTCAAGCCGGACATGGACGTCTACCTGGACGAGATCTTCGGCCCGGTGCTGGCCGTCGTGCGCGCCGAGACGTACGCGGAAGCGGTTGCTCTGATCAATGACAACGAGTACGGCAACGGCACCGCCATCTTCACCCGGGACGGCGGCGCGGCCCGGCAGTTCCAGTTCGACGTGAACGCGGGCATGGTCGGCGTCAACGTGCCGATCCCGGTGCCGGTGGCCTACTACTCGTTCGGCGGCTGGAAGTCCTCGCTGTTCGGCGACACCCACATGTACGGGCCGGACGGCATCCACTTCTTCACCCGCTCCAAGGTCGTCACCTCCCGCTGGCCCGACCCGGGGACGTCGGCGATCGACCTCGGCTTCCCGACGAACCGATGAGCGCGGAGACCGTACGCGCGGACGACCGCGCCCACGTCTTCCACAGCTGGTCGGCGCAGGGCTCGATCAACCCGCTGCCGGTGGAGAAGGCCCTGGGGTCCTACTTCTGGGACTACGACGGCCACCGGTTCCTCGACTTCTCGTCGCAGCTGGTCAACATGAACATCGGCCACCAGCACCCGAGGCTCGTCGCGGCGATCCAGGAGCAGGCGGCCAAGCTGTGCACGATTCAGCCGGCCTTCGCCAACGACAAGCGCGGCGAGGCGGCCCGGCTGATCAGCGAGCTCGCCCCCGGCCCGCTCAACAAGGTGTTCTTCACCAACGGCGGCGCCGAGGCCAACGAGAACGCGATCCGGCTGGCTCGCGGCCACACCGGCCGGCACAAGGTGCTCTCGGCCTACCGCAGCTATCACGGCTCGACGGCGACCGCGATCACGGCGACCGGCGACCCGCGCCGCTGGGCCAACGAGCCGGTCGCCGTCGGCGTGGTGCACTTCTGGGGCCCGTACGCGTACCGCTCGCCCTTCTATTCGGAGAACGCCGGGCAGGAGAGCGAGCGGGCACTCAAGCACTTGCGCGACACGATCGTCTTCGAGGGCGCGGGCACGATCGCCGCCGTCCTGCTGGAGACGGTGGTCGGCACCAACGGCATCCTGGTGCCGCCGCCGGGCTATCTGCGCGGAGTCCGCGAGCTCTGCGACGAGTTCGGGATCGTGTTCATCGCCGACGAGGTGATGGCCGGCTTCGGGCGCTGCGGCGAGTGGTTCGCCGTGGACCGCTGGGGTGTCACCCCCGATCTGATCACCTTTGCCAAGGGGGTCAACTCCGGTTATCTCCCGCTCGGCGGCGTCATCATCTCGGACGAGATCGCCGAGACGTTCCGGGAGCGGCCGTTCCCCGGTGGGCTGACATATTCGGGCCATCCGCTGGCTTGCGCGTCGGCCGTCGCCTCCATTGAGATCTTCAAGGAGGAGGGAATCGTCGAGCACGCCCGGGCGATCGGCGACGACGTGATCGCGCCCGGCCTGGCCGAGCTGGCCGCAAAGCATCCGAGCGTGGGCGAGGTCCGCGGGCTGGGGGTCTTCTGGGCGATCGAGCTCGTGCGGGACCGCGCCACCCGCGAGCCGCTCGTGCCGTTCAACGCCTCCGGCGCCGACGCCGGGCCGATGACCGAGCTGGCCACGGCCTGCAAGGAAGGCGGGCTGTGGCCGTTCACCCACTTCAACCGGGTGCATGTCGTGCCGCCCTGCACGGTCACCGCCGACGAGGTGCGTGAGGGACTGTCTATCCTCGACGGCGCCCTCTCGGTGGCCGACAGGTATTACCGCGGATAACCGAGGATTGCGTAGCTCCCACCGGCGGTCCGCCCCTGATTCCGTTTCGAGTTTGGAAATTAGTTTCGGATTCCCTTGTCTTCCGTCCTCCGCGTGTGTCAAGGTCTCGCAGTCGTTTGTGTGGGAGCTGTCACAAGCCCTCTATCGGAGGTCCTATTCCGTGAGCGTCGCGCTGCCCGTTCTGCGTAACTTCGTCGGTGGCGAATATGCCGAAACCGCAGATGGGGCCACCTCGCAGGTCATCGACCCGAGCACCGGGGAGGCGTACGCGCTCGCACCGGTCTCGTCCGAGCGGGACGTGGCGGCGGCGATGACGGCGGCGGAAAGCGGCTTCGAGGCCTGGCGCGACGCCACCCCGGCCGAACGGCAGCGCGCGATGTTGCGGATCGCCGACGCGGTCGAGGCCCGGGCCGGCGAGATCATCGCGGCCGAGTGCCGGAACACCGGCAAGCCGGTCGAGGCCACCCGGGCCGAGGAGATGGGCCCGCTGCTGGACGAGCTGCGCTTCTTCGCGGGCGCGGCACGCATCCTGGAAGGCAAGTCCGCGGGGGAGTATCTGCGCGACCACACCTCGTACGTGCGGCGCGAGCCGATCGGCGTGTGCGCGCAGATCACCCCGTGGAACTACCCGATGGTCATGGCGGTCTGGAAGTTCGCCCCGGCCATCGCCGCCGGCAACTCGGTGGTGCTCAAGCCCTCGGACACCACCCCGGTGAGCACGCTGCTGCTGGCCGAGATCGCCGCCGAGTTCCTGCCGCCGGGCGTGCTCAACGTCGTCTGCGGAGACCGCGGCACCGGCCGGGCCGTGGTCGCCCACCCGGCCCCGCAGCTGGTTTCGATCACCGGGTCGACCCGGGCCGGCATGGAGGTCGCGGTCTCGGCCGCCGCCGACCTCAAGCGGGCCCACCTCGAGCTGGGCGGCAAGGCCCCGGTCATCGTGTTCGACGACGCCGACATCGCCGCCACCGCCCGGGCCATCGCCGGCGCCGGCTACTTCAACGCCGGGCAGGACTGCACGGCGGCCACCCGGGTGCTCGTGCACGGCCGGGTCGCCGCCGACTTCACCGACGCGCTGGCCGAGGCGGCCCGCAACACCAGGGTCGGCGGGCCCGACGACCCCGAAGCGTTCTTCGGGCCCGTCAACAATGCCGGCCAGCTGGCCCGGGTGCAGGGCTTCCTCGAGCGCGCGCCCGGCCATGCGAGCATCGTCGCCGGCGGCAAGCGGATCGGCGAGCGCGGCTACTTCCTCGAGCCGACCGTGGTGGCCGGCCTGCGCCAGCGCGACGAGATGGTCCAGGACGAGGTGTTCGGCCCGGTCATCACCGTCCAGCAGTTCGACGACGAGGACGCCGCCGTCCGCTGGGCCAACGACGTGCGGTTCGGCCTGAGCGCGAGCGTGTGGACGCAGAACCACGGGCGCGCGATGCGGGTGTCGCGCCGGCTCGACTTCGGCGCCGTCTGGATCAACACGCATCTTCCGTTCGTGTCCGAGATGCCGCACGGCGGGTTCGGTCACTCCGGCTACGGCAAGGACCTTTCGATGTACGGGTTCGAGGAGTACACCCGGATCAAGCACGTGATGAGTTACCTCGGCTCCTGAGCCCGGTAGCGCTGGACCCCCGATAGACAGAGGAACGCCATGACCACCCCCCAGCACAGCGCCGTACGCGCCCGGACGGCGGCAACCGGCGACACCCCGGCGATCGAGTTCGTCGGCGTGAACAAGAACTACCTGTCGCACGGCGAGACCGTGCCGGCCGTCAAGCGGACCGACCTGGCGATCGGGCAGGGTGAGTTCTTCTCGCTGCTGGGCCCGTCCGGCTGCGGCAAGACGACGACGATGCGCATGATCGCGGGCTTCGAGGAGCCGACCGCGGGCAAGGTCTTCCTCGACGGCCAGGACGTCACCGGCGTGGCCGCCAACAAGCGCGACGTCAACATGGTGTTCCAGTCGTACGCCCTGTTCCCGCACCTCAACACGTACCAGAACGTCTCCTTCGGTCTGGAGCGCAAGAAGGTCGCCAAGAGCGAGATCGGCCGCCGGGTGGGCGAGATCCTCGAGATCGTCTCGCTGACCGGCATGGAGAAGCGCACGCCCAGGGAGATGTCGGGCGGCCAGCAGCAGCGGGTCGCGCTGGCCCGGGCGCTGGTCAACCGCCCGCGGGCGCTGCTGTTGGACGAGCCGCTGGGCGCGCTCGACCTCAAACTGCGCCAGCAGATGCAGATCGAACTCAAGCGGATCCAGCGCGAGGTCGGCATCACCTTCGTCTACGTCACCCACGACCAGGGCGAGGCGCTGACGATGTCGGACCGGATCGCGGTCATGAACGCCGGCGTGATCGAGCAGCTGGGCTCGCCGCGCGAGATCTACGAGCGGCCGGCGAGCCGGTTCGTGGCCGGCTTCATCGGCACCTCGAACGTCGTCGAGGGGCACGTCGAGCGGGTCGAGGGCGGGCTGGCCCTGCTCACCTATACGACGCAGGACCGGGTGGTCGTGCCGGTGGCGCAGCCGGTGCGCACCGGCGACAAGCTCGAGGTGTCGATCCGTCCGGAGAAGATCGATCTGCACCGGGGGGTCCCGCCGGTCACCGCCACCGGCGGCAGTGTGCTCTCGGGCACAGTGACCGAGGTTGTTTATCACGGAACTTCAACGAATTACACCGTAGCCACCGCGGCCGGCGCGGACTTTACTGTCTTCGATCAAAATGCATCGAACGCCGAGGATCTTGCGGTCCGCGGTGATCGTGTCTACCTCACCTGGGCCCCCCAGCACTCATATCTGATCGGAGTCTGAATGTCCGCGTCGAACTTCTCCGACCCCTCCCTCCTCCGTGGTCTGACCCAGCGTCGCTTCGGTCGTCGGGACGCGCTTCGGCTCTCCGGACTCGCCACCCTCGGTGGCGCCCTCGCCGCCTGCGGCGTACAGGGTCAGGGCACGCAGGCGCCGGCCAGCGCCGAGCCCGACGCCGTGGCCAAGTTCTGGAACGGCAAGGTCCAGAACAACACGCTCAACTTCGCGAACTGGCCGCTCTACATGGACCCGAAGCAGCCCGAGCTCAAGAAGTTCACCAAGCAGACCGGCATCAAGGTGAAGTACGACGAGGCCATCCAGGAGATGGGTCCCTGGTTCGCCAAGGTGCAGCCGCAGCTGTCGGCCGGCCAGTCCATCGGGTACGACCTGATGGTCATCACCAACAGCTTCCAGTTCACGCAGTTCCGCGACTCGGGCTTCCTGGCCCCGCTCGACCACTCGAAGCTGCCGAACTACGCCAAGAACGCCGGCGCCGCGTACAAGAAGGAAGCCTTCGACCCGGGCAACGCCTACTCGATCCCGTGGGCCTCGGGCATGACCGGCATCGCGTACGACATCAACAAGACCGGCCGCGAGATCACCAAGCTGGCCGACCTGTGGGACCCGAAGTTCAAGGGCAAGGTCGGCATGTTCTCCGACATTCAGGAGCTCGGCAACTTCGGCCTGATGGCGATCGGCGTCGACCCGGCCAAGTCGACCGCGGCCGACTGGGAGAAGGCGGCCGAGCACCTGCGCAAGCAGAAGGACGCCGACATCGTCCGCAACTACTACGACCAGGGCTACATCGACGCGCTGGGCAGCGGCGAGGTCTGGCTGACCCAGGCTTGGTCGGGCGACATCTTCCAGAAGAACATCTCCGACAACTCGGACTTCCGGTTCGTGATCCCCGAAGAGGGCGGCACGATCTGGACCGACAACATGACCATCCCGATCACGGCCACGAACCCGGTCGACGCGATCACGCTGATGGACTTCTTCTACGACATCGAGAACGCGGCCACGATCGCCGAGTACATCAACTACGTCTGCCCGGTGCCCGCCGCGCAGCCGGTCATCCGCACCCACGCCGGCAAGACGACCGGTGAGGACAAGGACGCCCTGCTCGCCGTCGCGGACTCCAAACTGGTGTTCCCGACCGCCACCGAGTACGACAAGCTGAGCTACTACGTAGCGTTCGAGGCCACGTCCGAGCAGCAGAAGTTCCAGAAGACCTTCGAACCTATCGTGCTGGGATGACATGAACCGCGTCAAACAAAAGATCGCGCCCTACCTGCTGGTTCTGCCCGGCGGAATCTGGTTGCTGGTCTTCTTCGCGGTGCCGATGGTCGCGATGCTGTCGCTCTCCCTCCAGGAGGGCGACATCGTCCACGGCTACCGCTTCACCGGCCACTGGCAGACCTACACGGAGGCCATCTCCGCGTACGACACGCAGCTCATCCGGTCGCTCGTCTACGGCGCCATCGCGACGATCGTCCTGGTCGTGCTGGCGTTCCCGGTGGCGTACTGGATCGCCTTCTACGGCGGCCGGCGCAAGCCGACGTACCTGTTCCTGATCCTGCTGCCGTTCTTCGTCTCGTTCGTTCTCCGCACGATCTCGTGGCGGCAGATCCTGACCGACGAGGGTCCGGTGCTGAGCCCGCTGCGCGACGCGGGCCTGATCGGCCAGTCGTTCCACATCCTCGGCACGCCGTTCGCGGTGATCGCCGGGCTGGTCTACAACTTCCTGCCGTTCATGGTGCTGCCGATCTATGTGGCGCTGGAGCGGATCGACCCGCGGGTGGTCGAGGCGGCACGGGACCTGTACGCCAACCCGGCCACCACGTTCCGCAAGGTGGTCTTCCCGCTCGCCCTGCCCGGGGTGTTCGCCGGCGTGCTGATGACCTTCGTGCCGGCCAGCTCCGACTACGTCAACTCCGAGGTGCTGGGCAGCTCCGAGACCACGATGATCGGCCAGGTCATCCAGGCCCAGTTCCTGGAGAACTCCGACTATCCGACCGCGTCGGCGCTCTCCTTCGTGCTGATGTTCGTGCTGCTGATCGGCGTTTTCACGTACGCACGCATCCTCGGCACCGAGGACGTCATGAAGGTGGCCGCCCGATGACCGCACCGACGCTCGATCGTCAGCAGTCCGCGCCGGTGGACGAGGCCACGCGGATCAAGCCGAAACGCCGGATCACCGGGGGCGGGCTGCTCCACACGTGGACCTGGCTGATCATCGCCTGGCTCGCCCTGCCGATCGCCGTGATGATCCTGTTCGGCTTCAACGACACCCCCGGCCGCTACAACCAGACCTGGTCCGGGTTCACGTTCAAGTGGTACGGGCGGCTCTTCGAATACCCGGACCTGACGAGGGCCCTGATCACCTCGATCGTCATCGCGATCGTGGCCAGCCTGCTCTCCGGCGCGCTGGGCACGGGCATCGGCTACGCGCTGGGCCGCTACCGGTTCCGCGGCTCCGGCTCGCTCAACCTGATCATGTTCGCGACGATGTCCTCGCCCGAGCTGATCATGGGGGCGTCGCTGCTCAGCCTGTTCGTCTCGGTCGGCGCCGGCCCCGGCCCGGTGACGATCACGATCGCGCACGTGATGTTCTCGATCTCGTTCGTGGCCGTCGTCGTGCGCGCCCGCGTGATGACGCTGGACCGCTCGATCGAGGAGGCCGCGGCCGACCTGGGCGCGAACGGGTGGACCACGTTCTGGAAGGTCACCTTCCCGATCATCCTGCCCGCGGTCTTCTCCGGCGTGCTGCTGGCGTTCGCCCTGTCGATCGACGACTTCATCGTCACCGCCTTCACCGCCGGCACCACCAAGACGTTCCCGCTGTGGATCTGGGGCGCCACCCGCGTCGGCATCCCGCCGCAGGTCAACGTCATGGGCACGCTCATCTTCGCGGTCGGCGTCTTCTTCGCGCTGTTCGCCAACATCCGGTCGTCGAGCAAGGCTAAGCGGGATTGATAACTGGTGCCTTCATCGCTGAAGGATGCGACGACTGAGCCCTACTGGCTCACCCAGGCCGGGGCGCCGGCCCCGGCCGCCCCGCTCGACGGGATCGGGACCGCCGACCTGGCGGTGGTCGGGGCCGGATACAGCGGACTGTGGACGGCCCTGATGGCCAAGGAACGCGACCCCGGCCGCGACGTGGTGGTGATCGAGGCCGGGACCGCGGGCTGGGCGGCGTCCGGCCGCAACGGCGGGTTCTGCTCGGCCTCGCTCACCCACGGATACGCCAACGGCGTCAGCCGCTTCCCGCACGAGATGGTCACGCTGGAGAAACTGGGCCGGCAGAACCTCGACGAGATCGCGGCGACCGTGGAGCGCTACGGCATCGAGTGCGATTTCTCCCGTACGGGGGAACTGAGCGTCGCCACCGAGGACTGGCAACTGCTGGACATGCGCTCGGAGCTGCGCCCCGGTGTGGAACTGCTCGACCGTGAGCAGGTGCGGGCCGAGGTCGACTCGCCGACGTACCTGGGCGGGGTCTGGGACCGCGAGGGCTGCGCGATGATCGACCCGGCGCGGCTGGTCTGGGGTCTGCGCGAGGCCTGCCGGTCGCTGGGCGTGCGCTTCCACGAGCAGTCGCCGGTGGAGCGTCTCGCCCCGCACGGGGCCGGGATGCGGCTGCACACCTGGCGCGGCCGGCTCGACGTGGCCAAGGTGGCGCTGGCCACCGGGGCGCACGGCAAGCTGCTGCGGCGGCTGGGCCATTTCGTGGTGCCGGTGTACGACTACGTGCTGATGACCGAGCCGCTGTCGCAGGCTCAGCTGGCCTCGATCGGCTGGCGGCACCGTCAGGGCATCGGCGACGCGGCCAACCAGTTCCACTACTACCGGCTGACCGCGGACAACCGGATCCTGTGGGGCGGCTACGACGCCGTCTACTACAACGGCGGCCGCATCGATCCCGCGCACGACCAGCGCGACGCGACGTTCGAGCTGCTGGCGTCCCACTTCTTCGCGACGTTCCCGCAGCTCGAGGGTGTGCGCTTCAGCCACAAGTGGGGCGGCGTGATCGACACGTGCAGCCGGTTCAGCAGCTTCTTCGGCACGGCCCACGGCGGCCGGGTGGCGTACGCGGCCGGCTACACCGGGCTGGGCGTGGGCGCCACCCGCTTCGGCGCGAACGTCATGCTCGACCTGCTCGCCGGCGCCCGCACCGAACGCACGTCGCTCAAGATGGTGCGCAGCAAACCGGTGCCGTTCCCGCCGGAGCCGGTGCGCTCGGGCGTCATCCAGCTCACCCGCTGGTCGATAGCCCAGGCCGACCGCAACGCCGGCCGCCGCAATCTGTGGTTGCGCACCCTCGACCGGGTGGGCCTGGGCTTCGACTCCTGACCGCGGCGCCGCGGCCACGATTGGTGACCTTGGCCAGACCGGACTAAGCTCTTAGCTAACCGCGGAGGTGGTGCCGTGCCGGCCGAGTTTTCCCATTTCGCCCAGGGTGAGGTCCACTTCAACATGCACGAGGCCAAGACTCATCTGTCTCGCATCATCGAGCGTGTGGAACAGGGCGAAGAGATCATCATTGACCGGGCCGGTGTGCCCGTGGCCAAGGTGGTGCCGCTCGTGCGCCGCGTCAATCGCACCGGCATCGGCTCTCTCGCCGGGCAGGTCGACCTCTCCGGCGACTGGGACTCGCCCGAGACGAACGCCGAGGTCGCCGGCGATTTCGGGATCGGCGGATGAGTCTCCTGCTCGACACGCATGTCGCGCTGTGGGCCATCACCGGCGACGCGACGCTGAGCGCGGAGTTCCTGGACCGTCTGCGGCACGACCCCGACGTCCATCTGTCCCCGGTGTCGCTGTGGGAGATCACGATCAAACAGGCGGCGGGCAAGCTCGGCGGCCCGGCCGACCTGGCCGAGCGGATCGCCGGTCTCGGTTTCCGCGAGCTCGGCGTCACCCACCGGCACGCGATCGCGGCGGGGCGGCTTCCCCCGCACCACCGCGATCCGTTCGACCGCATGCTCGTCGCGCAGGCCTCGGTCGACGGCCTGACGCTGGCCTCCCGGGATGCCGCGATGAGCCTCTACGACGTCGACCTTTTGAAGGTGTGAGTCAGAGGGCCAGTCCGGTCAGGACCATGACGCGGGGCTCGGTGTAATCGTCCATCGCGCTGGCCACGCCCTCCCGGCCGGAACCGCTGGCCTTCACCCCGCCGTACGGCATCTGGTCGGCCCGGAAGCTGGGGACGTCGCCGATGATGACGCCGCCCACCTGCAGGCGGCGCGACGCCTCGAAGGCCAGGTCCAGGCGGCGGGTGAAGACGCCGGCCTGCAAGCCGTACGCGGAGTCGTTGATCGCGTCCAGGCCGGCCTCGTCGGAGTCGACCGCGGTGAGCACCAGCACCGGGCCGAAGACCTCGTCGGCGCAGACCTTGGCGTCGGCGGGCACGTCGGTCAGCACCGTGGGGGCGATCGTGGTGCCCGTCCGGGCGCCGCCGGTCAGGACGCGGGCGCCGCTCGTCACGGCCTCGGCGATCCACTGCTCGATGCGGTCGGCGGCCCGCGAGTCGATCACCGGTCCGACGTCCGTGGCCTCGTCGCGCGGATCGCCCGTACGCAGGGCCGACACGGCCTCCAGCAGCAGCGGGGTGAACGCTTCCAGATGCGAGCGGTGCACGAAGACCCGCTGCACGGCGATGCAGCTCTGGCCGGCCTGGTAGTTGCCGAACGTGGCGATCCGCCGGGCCGCGAACGCGAGGTCGTCCCAGTCCGCGGCGACCAGCGCGGCCGCGTTGCCGCCGAGCTCGAGCGTCACGTGCTTGCGGGGCGCGGCGTCCTGGATCAGCGCGCCGACCGGGCCGCTGCCGGTGAACGACACCACCGGCAGCCGCGGGTCCTTGACCAGCTCGGCGGTGCGCTCGTTGGGCAGCGGCAGAACCGAGAACATCCCGTACGGGAGGTCGAGGCCGGCCAGGATCTCGCCCAGCAGCAGGGCCGTCAGGGGAGTGGCGGGCGCCGGCTTGCAGATGATCGGCGCGCCGACGGCCAGGGCCGGCGCGACCTTGTGGGCGACCAGGTTGAGCGGGAAGTTGAACGGCGCGATGCCCAGCACGGGCCCGCGCGGCACCCGGCGGACCAGAGCGATCCGGCCGGCCGCGGCGGGATCGGTGTCCAGGCGCTGCAGCTCGCCGGAGAACCGGCGGGCCTCCTCGGCGGCCCAGCGGAACGTGGACACGGCCCGCGCGACCTCGGCCCGGGCCCACTTGACCGGCTTGCCGTTCTCGGCGGTGATCAGGGCCGCGAACTCGGCGGCGCGGCGGCCGATCTGCCGGCTGATCTCGTCGAGGGCGCCGGCCCGGTCGGCGGCGGACAGGGCGGCGGCCGGGCCGGTGGCCGACACGGCCGCCGCCACCGCCTCCTCGACCTGCTCGGCGGTGGCGTTCGACGTCTCGCCGACCACCTGCGTGTCGTACGGGTGACGCACGGTGAGGACGTCCGCGCTGCTGGCCGGCTTCCCGGCAACGTAGAAGGGGATCACGGCCCGGACCCTACCCGCAGACGTAACACGGAAATAGTTGTCGGGCCTCTTGCATGCGACGGAATCAGTGAAATGATCGGGGCCACAAGCCCGAAGGAGTTGAGCCATGCCCACGTCGGCCGAGTTGCACAAGCGCCGGGCCGCGGTCGTCGCCCGCGGGGTCAGCAGCATGGTCCCGTCCTACGTGAGCAGCGCCGCCGGCGGCACGATGACCGATGTGGACGGCCGCGAGTGGATCGACTTCGCGGCGGGGATCGCCGTCACCAACGTCGGCAACGCCGCCCCCCGGGTCGTCGCGGCGGTGCAGGCTCAGGTCGAGCGTTTCACCCATACCTGCTTCATGATCGCCCCGTACGAGCAGTACGTCGCGGTGTGCGAGGAGCTGGCGGCGCTCACTCCGGGTGACTTCGAGAAGCGCTCGGCCCTGTTCAACTCGGGCGCCGAGGCGGTCGAGAACGCGGTGAAGATCGCGCGGCACGCCACCGGGCGTCAGGCCGTCGTCGTGTTCGACCACGCCTACCACGGCCGCACGAACCTGACGATGGCGCTCACCGCCAAGGTCATGCCGTACAAGCAGGGCTTCGGCCCGTTCGCCGGAGAGATCTACCGCGTGCCGATGTCCTACCCGCTGCGCGACGGCCGCGGCGGGGCCGAGGCGGCGGCGTACGCGATCGGGCAGATCGAGAAGACGGTGGGCGCGAGCAACGTCGCCGCCGTGCTGATCGAGCCGATCCAGGGCGAGGGCGGTTTCGTCGTGCCCGCCGACGGGTTCCTGCCGGCCATCGCGGCCTGGAGCAAGGCGGCCGGCGCGGTGTTCATCGCCGACGAGATCCAGACGGGCTTCTGCCGTACGGGGGAATGGTTCGCCTCGTCGCACGAGGGTGTCGAACCGGATCTGATCACCACGGCCAAGGGCATCGCCGGCGGGCTGCCGCTGGCCGCGGTCACCGGACGCGCCGAGATCATGGACGCCGTGCACCCGGGCGGGCTCGGGGGCACGTACGGGGGGAACCCGATCGCCTGCGCCGCCGCGCTCGCCTCGATCGAGACCATGCGGGAACTCGATCTGGCCGCCGCCGCCCTCCGCATCGAGTCGATCGCGCGGCCCCGCCTGGAGGCTCTCGCGGCCAAGCATCCCGCGATCGCCGAGGTGCGCGGACGCGGCGCGATGCTCGCCCTCGAGGTCGTGATACCCGGCGAGGACGGCCCGGCAGGCCCGGCGCCGGACGCCGCAGCCACCGCCGCGGTCGCCCGGACCGCGCACGAGCTGGGCCTGCTCCTGCTCACCTGCGGCACCTACGGCAACGTGATCCGGCTGCTGCCGCCGCTGATTATCTCCGACGACGAGCTCGATCGCGGACTCACGTTGCTCGAACAAGCCTTCTCCGTCGTTCAGTAAAAGTTCAGGAGCCCCCCGTTGACCGACCTTCAGTCACCCGACTACGAGAAGCTGTCCGGCGCCGCCCGCGACCATCTGTGGATGCACTTCACCCGGCTGTCGTCCTATCAGAAGGCCGACGTCCCCATGATCGTGCGCGGCGACGGCTGCTACATCTGGGACTCCGCCGGCCGGCGCTACCTCGACGGCCTGTCCGCGCTGTTCGTCGTGCAGACCGGCCACGGCCGTCAGGAGCTGGCCGAGGCGGCCGCCAAGCAGGCCGGTGAGCTGGCCTACTTCCCGATCTGGTCGTACGCGCACCCCAAGGCCGTCGAGCTGGCGGCCCGGCTGGCCGACCTGACCCCGGGCGACCTGAACCGGGTCTTCTTCACCACCGGCGGCTCCGAGGCCGTCGAGTCGGCGTGGAAGCTGGCCCGCTCCTACTTCAAGCGGACCGGCAAGCCGACCAAGACCAAGGTGCTGTCCCGCGCGATCGCCTACCACGGCACCTCGATGGGCGCCCTGTCGATCACCGGCATCCCCGCCCTCAAGCAGGACTTCGAGCCGCTGGTGCCCTCGACGTTCCGGGTGCCCAACACCAACTACTACCGCCGCCCCGACGAGCGCATGTCGCTCGAGGAGTTCGGCGTGTGGGCGGCCGACCGCATCGCCGAGGCCATCGAGTTCGAGGGCCCCGAGACGGTGGCCGCGGTGTTCCTCGAGCCGGTGCAGAACGCGGGCGGCTGCTTCCCGCCCCCGCCCGGCTACTTCCAGCGGGTCCGCGAGATCTGCGACCGGTACGACGTGCTGATGGTCTCGGACGACGTGATCAGCGGCTTCGGCCGGCTGGGCGAGTACTTCGGCGGCCGGCGTTACGGGTACACGCCCGACATCATCACCGTGGCCAAGGGCCTGACCAGCGGTTACGTTCCGCTCGGGGCGATGATCGCGTCGGACCGGCTGGCCGAGCCGTTCCTCGAGGGCACCAACTGGTTCGCGCACGGCATCACGTACGGCGGCCACCCGGTCGGCTCGGCGGTGGCGCTGGCCAACCTGGACATCATGGAGCGCGAGAATCTGAACGGGCACGTGCGCGACAACACCGATCTGTTCCGGTCCTACCTCGACCGCCTGACCGACCTGCCGATCGTCGGCGACGTCCGCGGTGACGGCTACTTCTTCGGCATCGAACTGGTCAAGGACAAGGCGACCAAGGAGACGTTCAACGAGGACGAGTCGGAGCGTCTGCTGCGTGGCTTCCTGTCCTCGGCGCTGTTCGAGGCCGGCCTCTACTGCCGGGCCGACGACCGCGGCGACCCGGTCATCCAGCTGGCGCCGCCGCTGATCGCCGGCGAGGCTCAGTTCGCCGAGATCGAGCAGATCCTGCGCTCGGTGCTGACCGAGGCCTCCAACCGGCTCTGATCTTTTCTCGCAAGGGGCGTCGGGCGCCCGCCGCTTCCCCCGTGAGCGGCGGGCGCCCGATCTTTTCCTCAGGCCTCGGTGGTGCGACGATCTTTTTGTCAGGCCTCGGTGGTTCGCAGGGCTCCGTGGCGCTGTTGCCACATGCCGGCAAGCACCGTGGCGATCAGCAGGGCGGTCACGGCGATGACGGCCAGAATCGGGTCGAGGGACTCGAAGAAGCCGAGGACGGCGACGAACGGGATCACCGCCGTGGGCCAGGGCCAGGCCGACCGCCAGCGGCCCGACGTGCCCCACATGACCACGGCCAGGCCGGCCAGATAGAGGGCCACGCCGCCGTGCAGGGCCCAGCGCCCGGACGAGTCGAGGGCGCCCGCCGGGTGGGTGATGAACTGCTCGATGCCCACGGCGGCGATGGCCAGGCCGATGATCAGGGGCAGATGGCCGTAGAGGTACGCGTCGGCCACGCCGTTCTCCACGTCCTCGCCGTCCTCGACCAGCTGGCGTTTGCCGGCCGCCCCACCCAGGTCGAAGTAGATCCACCACAGGCCCGCGACGGCGGCGAACGCCACCACCCCGGACACCACCGAGGACGCCACCCAGTGCTGCTCGTGCACGCCGACGGCGACCGAGCGCACCGACTCGCCCAGCACCAGGATCACGAACAGGGCGAAACGGTCGGGCAGGTGGTCGAGGTGCAGCGGCGTGTTGTCGCCGAGCCGGGTGGCGATCAGCGGTGCGACCGCCTCGACCAGGATGCCGGCGCCCCACAGCAGGTAGCGCGGCCAGCCGTGCAGAGGCAGCGACGCCGCCCAGAGCACGGTGGCCGCCGCCGCGCCGGTGATGTAGATGACGATCGTGTGCCGCGCGTCGGGCACGTGGCGCCAGGCGCGGGCGTACAGGAGCAGAAGGATGACCCGGGTGGCGAGATAGCAGATGGCGAACTGCGTGCCCTCGCTGCCCGTCGCGGCCTGCGCCGACGCCGCCATGCCGATCACCGCGCCCGCCGCGCCCAGCTTGGCCAGCCGGTAGATGACGTCGTTGGTGTCGAACCGGTTGGCGTACAGGGTGGTGGTCACCCACGACCACCAGGTCACGACGAGCAGCGCCGCGAAGACCGAGGCGCCGCGCAGGCTGAGATCCCCCGCGAACGAGCGGGCCAGCTGATCCACCACCAGCACGTACGCCAGGTCGAAGAAGAGCTCGAGCCGGGAGGCGCCGCGCTCCTTCTCCGTACGCAGCTTCGGCGGTCGGATCAGCGGTGCGGGCCGGTCGTCAGTTGTCACCCGCCCGCTGTTCCCCCACGGTCACTTCTTTACGCATCGATGTCTCCGGGCGGGTCAGCGTCGCTGCCGGGCCATCCACTGCCAGATGTGCTGACCGTTGCGGGCGGGGTCGTTGCGGGCCACGTAGATCCAGGACCAGTGGCCGGCGAACTGGTGGCCGTTCCAGACGACGTGGTCGTACAGGGTCAGGAAGGATCCGGGGATCAGGTCGTGGGCGTGGATGGTGTTGGGCTCGGGCGGGACCGTGGTGTCGTCGCGCGAGGTGACCAGCCAGGTCGGGGTCCGGATCGCGGCCAGTTCGGCGTCGGTGATCAGGCGCGGGCCGTTGGGCTGCAGCGACTGCACCACGCCGCAGATCGGCACCGAGGCGGCGAACAGCGACGGGTAGGTGACCGTCATCTCCATGCTCATGTAGCCGCCGTTGCTGCAGCCGACGACGTAGATGCGTGAGGGGTCGACGTTGTGCCGGCGGACCACGTCGGCCACGATCTGCCGGATCTGCGGCGCGAAACGGGGGCCGTCCTCCATCCAGAAGGACTGGCTCTGCGGGGCCACGACGTAGGCCCCGCCGAAGATGTGCTGCGCCTCGCGGGTGGCGAAACCGAGGGCGCCGCGGTTGGCCCGCAGCTGGCTCTCGTTGTCGTAGTAGTTGTCGGGCAGCGACGCGCCCTCGCCGCCGCCGTGCAGCCACACCACCAGCGGGCGGCGGCCGTGCGCGCGCGGTTCGAACAGGCGGTACTTCATGCCCGACCGGGAGACGCCGTAGCCGAACGCCTCCACCTCGGGGTTGGACAGCCGGCCCTGGCGGAACTCGGTGATCGTGACCGGCCGGCCGCCGCGCAGCACCAGGGGGGCGTTCTGGGTGATCGTATAGACCAGGTTCAGCCGGACGTTGCGGCCCCGGCTCGCGATGTAGCCGAGCGTGCCCCCGCCCACCTGGCCTTCCGCGGTGGCCAGGTCGAGCACGATGTTGCCGTGCCGGTCGAGCCGGGCCGCGGTGACCGCGCGGTCCAGGTCGTACTCGCTGTAGATCTGGTCGCCCGGAGCGATCGGGATCGGGCTGGTCGCCTTGGCGTGCACGGTGAACGTGCCGGTCGTCAGGGCGGCCGGATCGATGCGGCCGAGCCGGGCGGTGTGCAGCGTGACCGAGGTGACCTGTTCGCCGCCGTCGAGCACCTCGGCGTCGAGCCGGAAGCCGACCCTGACTTTGGACGAGGAACCGCCGGCGTGAGCGGCGGTGACCGGGAGGGCGAGACCCGCGGCGGCGCCCGCGCCCGCGGCCAGAACGGTGCGACGACTGATCGGCGTGGTCATGCGGACTCCCTTTGTTTCGGCTTCCTTACGACCTCATTACAGTGATGCTGGTCTATCACGAAGGTCCCGTCGTCCACAATGATCGGGTGACCGTGACCCACGCCGGCGAGCTGCGCGGCCTCCTGCGGGAATCCGCCGCGCCCGTCCGGCTGCGCGGGGCGACCGTCACGGGCGTCCTCGACCTGGCCGACCTCGTCCTCGACCATCCGGTCACGTTCGACGACTGCACGTTCGCCGACGCCCCGGACCTGGAGGGGCTGACCGTCCCCGCGTTGCGGCTGACCGGATGCCGCCTGCCCGGCCTGCACGCCGACCGGCTGCAGGTGGCGCGCGACCTGACCCTCACCGGCTCGGTGCTCTCGGGCACGCTCGCCCTGCGGGACGCCGTCGTCGGCGCTCAGCTCGATCTGGGGGGCGCCGGCATCACCCCGTCCGGCTTCCGGCCCCTGGCCCTGACCCCCGGCGACGCGGTTCCGCCCCGATATCTGGCCGTCGACGCGCGCGGCGCCCGGATCGGCGGCGACCTCACCGCGGCCGGGCTGACCTGGCGGGGCGCGCTGCTGCTGGGGCTGGCCCGGATCGACGGCATGCTCCTGGTGTCCGAGGCGACCGGCGATCTGCTGCACGGGCCCAGCCTCACCACCCGCGGCCTGTACGGCACCGGCGGTTTCCGGCTGGCGGGCGCCCTCAACCTGCCCGCGGCCACCGTGGACGGCCCTCTCGAACTGCCCGGCGCCGAGCTGGGGGAGCTGGGCGGGTGGAACCTGACCGTCGCCGGGTCGGTGGTGCTGGCCCAGGCCCGGGTGGCCGGAACCGTCAACCTGCAGGGCGCGGATCTGCACGCCGGTCTGCACGCGAGCGGGCTCACGGCCGGCGGCTTGCAGGCGTCGCGGGCCGAGATGCGGGGCGACTGCGTGCTGGCCGGCGCGCACTTCGACGGCCTGGTCACGATGCGGGGCACCCGGGTCGGCGGCACCGTCGTCCTGCGCGACACACAGCTCGGCGTGGACGAGGGTGTGTCGCTCAAGGCGGACGGGCTCGTCGCGTTCGAGCTGCTGCTGGAGTGCGCAACCCCGCCCGGCGACGTCGACCTTCGGCACGCCACCGTCGAGGTGCTGGCCGACTCCGCGACGGCCTGGCCCGAGCGGCCGGTGCTGACCGGCTTCGCCTATCGGCAGCTGCGGCGGGACGTCCCGGTCGCGGAGCGGCTGGAGGTGCTGCGCCGGGCCACCCCGTCGGTGGAGCCGCAGCCGTACGAGCAACTGGCCGCCGCCTACCGGGCCGCCGGGCGTGAGCGGGACGCGCGCCGGGTGCTGCGCGAGAAGCTGCGCCGCGAGTCCCGGGCCGGCGGGCTGCCCGGGCGGCTCTGGGGCCTGGTTCAGGACGTTTCCATCGGGTACGGCTACCAGCCCGGCCGGGCCGCGGCCGTCTTCGCCGCCCTGCTGCTGGCCGGGACCGCCTGGTTCGCCGCGGCGGCGTCCTGCGCCGGGGCCGCCGGCCTGTGCCCGGTCAAAGCGGACGAGCACCCGGTGTGGGACCCGTTCCTCTACACGCTGGACCTGCTGGTGCCGCTGGTCGACCTGGGCCACGAGAAGGCGTGGGACCCGGTGGGCGTGGACAAGGTGGTCGCGGTGGCCCTGATCGTGAGCGGCTGGGTGTTCGCCTCCGTGCTGGTCGCCGCGGCGGGGCGGGCGCTCAGCCGGTCGTGAGTCAGGGTCGCGCCGCCCCGGCCGATGCGCGCGCCGGGATCGCGTAGCGGCTCAGCCGGATCAGGGGCAGCGCCAGCAGCGCCAGGGCCAGCCCGAGCGCCCCCACGGCCAGCATCGCCCCGCGCAGGCCGGTCGCCGCCGACCAGTAGCCGACGTAGACCGGGCCCAGCAGGAAGCCCAGGTAGGACACGACGGTGACGACCGAGGTGGCGCGGCCGCGCGAGGACTCGGCGACGTTGCGGGAGACGATGCTGAGCAGGGTGGGGAACAGGGCCGCGGTGCCCGCCGCGGCCAGGACCAGCCCAGCCAGGGCGACGGGCATCGACGGCGCGTGGCCCAGAACCGCGGCGCCCGCGGCGGCGACGATCGAGCCGCTGACGACGACCGTGCGGGCGTGGGCCGGGCTGACGGCGCTCACCGCGAAGCGGGTCACGGCCACGACGGCGGCGAACGCGGCGGGGGCGATCGCGCTGAGCCCGGCCGCGGCCGCGAGGACGTCCTCCATGAAGACCGCGCTCCAGCTCTGGTGCGCGTTCTCGCTCGCGTAGGCCAGGGCGCCGAGGGCGCCGACGAGCAGCAGCGGCCAGATCGGCGTACCGGGGGAGGGGTCGCCTTGGACGGTGGCCGGGGAGCCCGGGGGGAGGCGGAAGTAGATCGCCACCCCGGCGGCCACGGTGAGCAGGAGGACGGCGGCGAACGGGGCCCAGGTCGGGGCGCCCAGGGCGTAGGCGGCGCCGGTGGACAGGCTGGAGACGACGACCGCGACCGAGAAGACGGCGCCCGCCCGTGTGATGACCGGGCGGCCGCTGAGCTGCTCGGCCCGGCCCGCGACCGAGTTGGCCGCCACGTCGGCGGCGCCGCTGGTCATGCCGACGGCGACGAGCCCGAGGCTGAGGCTGACCAGGCCGTGGCCGGTGACGGCGGTGAGCACGCCGGCCGCGCCCAGGGCCACCAGCAGATAGGCCGTGCAGCGCAGACCCCAGCGGTCGAGGGCGCGGCCGGTCAGCAGCATCGCGGGCAGGGCGCCGGCGCTGATGAACAGCAGGGCGGTGCCGAGGCGGGCGTCGTCGAGAGCGGCCTGATCCCGTACGCGGGGGATGGCCGCACCCCACGTGCCCCAGAACGCGCCGAACGCCGCGAGAGCTCCGTAAGCCGCCGTCTTCAGCATTGTGTAACGCTACACAGATAGGATCCGGCCATGCAACAGCGGCGCCGCGTGACCATGGCCGACGTGGCCCGGGCGGCCGGGGTGTCGCCGATGACCGTTTCGTACACGTACAACCGGCCGCAGCGGGTCTCGCCCGAGACACGTGAGGCAGTCCTCTCGGCGGCGGCCCGGCTGGGCTACGGCGGCCCCGATCCGTCGGCGCGCTCGCTGCGCTACGGCGCGACCCGGACGCTCGGGGTGGTGCTGGGCGAGCACCTGACCTACGCCTTCGACAACCCGCAGGCGGTGGAGTTCCTCGCGGGCATCGCCGAGGTGTGCGCCGACCGCGGCTACGGCATGCTGATCGTCCCGACCGGCGCGGGCGAGGACGACCGCGACCGGGTGGCCGCGGCGGCCGTCGACGCCTACGTGATGTGGACGACCACCGACGACGACCCGGTGCTGGAGGCGGCGCGGGGTTCCGGGCGGCCGGTGGTCGTCCACGGGGGCGCGTTCGCCATCGACAACCGGGCCGCGGCGCGGGCGGTGGGGCTGGTGGTGTTCGCCGGAGCGCGACGGCCCGCGGTGCTGAGCTTCCCGGTCGACCGGCGCCGGGAGACATTCGTGCGGACCGGCCTGGCTTCGGCGGCCTATCCGGTGACCCGCGACCGGCTGGAAGGCTACCGCGAGGCGGTCGCCGAACTCGGCCTCGCCTGGTCCTCGGTGCCCGTCGCCGTGTGCCGCAGCAACGACGAGGCCGAGGCCGCCCGGATGATGGCGCTGCTGCTCGAGGCGGCCCCCGACGCCGACGCGGTCGCGGCGATGAACGACCCAATGGCCCACGCGGCGATGCGGCTGCTGCCGTCGGGGCGGGTGGCCGGCTGGGACGACTCGGCCCTGGCACGGTCGGCCGGCCTGACCACCGTGGCCCAGTCGTTGCGCGAGCAGGGCGCGGCGTGCGCGGCGGCCGCGCTGGGTGAGCCGGCGCCCTCCCAGCAGGACTCGTGGCGGGTGGTCGCGCGGGCGTCCACCGGGTGATCGGGGCGGCGCCGGTGCGCGATAGGTTTTCCGGGTGAGCGTGGCACAGGGGCAGCCGGCCGGTCGGCTGCATGTGGGCTGTGCGCAGTGGACGCACAAATCGTGGCCGGTGTCGGGGACCGAAAAGCTGCGCTCGTACGCCGAGTGGTGCAACGCGGTCGAGGGCAACACGACGTTCTACGCCACGCCCACCCGCGACACGGTGACGACGTGGGCCGAGCAGACCGCGGCCGACTTCCGGTTCGTCCTCAAGTTCCCGCGCAAGGTGACTCACGACGAGCGCCTCAAGACCGGCGGGGACGAGGCCTGCCGGATCTTCCTCGACGCGATCGAACCCCTCGGCTCACGCATCCACGCGCTCTGGATCCAGCTTCCGGCCTCGTTCGCGCCCTCCGACCTGCCCGCGCTGGCCGACTTCCTCCAGCGCCGGCCCGCCGGTTACCGCTACGCGGTCGAGGTGCGCCATCCGGCCTTCGCCGACGACCCCCGTCCCCTGCAGCGGCTGCTGACCGCGGCCGGCGCCGAGCTGGTCCCCTTCGACACGAGCGTCATGTTCGCGAGCCCGCCGACCAGCGACGCCGAGCGGGACGCGTGGTCGAAGAAACCCCGTCTGCCCGTACGCCCCCACGCCCTCACCGAGTTCCCGATCATCCGCTATCTCGGCCGCGACGACCCCGCCCGTACGGTCGAGGGCTGGCAGCGCTGGCTGCCGGTGATCGCGCGCTGGCTGCGCGAGGGCCGCTCGCCGACGGTGTTCGTGCACACCCCCGACAACGCCGAGGCACCGGCCCTGGCCCGCCGCTTCCACGCCGAGGTGGCCGCCCTCGTGCCCGGTCTGACGCCCCTGCCCGAGCCCCAGCCGACGACGCTCTTCTGATCGCATCGGGCCACGATGGTCGGGCGGCGCCCGGGTGCGGTCCCGCAGGCTTGATCGCGAAGGGAGGCCATCGTGATCTCGGAACTCAACCGCCTGGTCGAGCTGGTCGAGCACCGTCTCGGCGAGGAGCTCGACGTGGCCGCGGCGGCCCGGTCGCTCGGCACGACCGAATACCACCTGCGGCGCATGTTCTCGTCGCTGGCCGGGATGCCGCTGTCGGAGTACGTGCGCCGGCGCCGGATGACCGTGGCCGCGGCCGACGTCGTCCGGGCCGCGGACGATCTGCTCACCATCGCGGTCCGCTACGGCTACGGCTCGGCCGAGGCGTTCGGGCGCGCGTTCCGGGCCGTGCACGGCGCGAACCCCGGTGACGTACGCCGCGACGGTGGTCCCCTTCGCACACAACCGCAGCTCAGGTTCCGCCTGACCGTCGAAGGGAGCAACCCCATGGACACCCGCATCACCGAACGCCCCGCGTTCCGCCTGACCGGCCACGCCGTACGCGTCCCGCTCATCCACGAGGGCGTCAATCCCCACATCCAGCAGCACGTGGCCGCGGTGCCGCCGGCCGAGCACGCCCGGTTGAAGGCCCTGTCCGACACCGAACCGGCGGGCCTGCTGGCCGTCACCGACGACCACCTTCCGGACGCCGCCGAGGGCAGCGAGCTGACCTACCTGCACGGCGTGGCCGTCACCACGGACACCCCGATCCCGGACGGGCTGGACACGATCGACGTCCCGGCCGGCCAGTGGGCGGTGTTCCGCAGCAGCGGCGCCTACCCCCAGTCGCTGCAGTCGACGTGGGCCGCCACCGCCACGGACTGGTTCCCGTCCAACCCGTGGCGTCTGCGCCCGGGCCCGTCGATCGTCGCCGTCCTCGAGCGGGCCGGCGACTTCAGCACCGCGCTCACCGAGCTGTGGCTCCCGATCGAACCGGCCTGAACCGATGAGTCCGGGCCGCCCGCGCGGTCCTACCCGGGATGGAGTAGTTCCACGAGCCCGGGAGGCCCCATGTCCACTGTCCAGTTGTTCCTCAGCACGCCTGACCTCGACCGGCTGCGCGCCTTCTACGAGGGGGTGTTCGGGGCCGTCGAGACCATGCGCTATCCGGCGGAGGGCGAGGTTTTCTACGTCGGCTTCGCGCTCGGCGACTCGGCCCTGGGCCTGGTCAACGAGCCCGGCGCGGACACGTCGCCGGCCCCGCGGTTCGCCCTGAGCGTCGAGGTCGGTGACGTGGACGGGTTGCTCGACCGGGTGGCGGCCTGCGGCGGGAAGGTGCTCGGCCCGCCCAACGACATGCCCTGGGGCCAGCGGGTCGCGCACGTGCACGACCCCGACGGCAATCTGGTCAACCTGACCCGCACCGGGCCGTAGAAGTCAGTGGCGCAGGGTTTCCCCGGGTGTGCGGCCGTACGCGGCCTTGTAGTCGGCGGCGAAACGGCTCAAATCCAGGTAGCCCCACCGGCGGGCGGTGGCCGTCACCGTGTCGCCCTCGGTGGGGTCGGCGGCCAGCAGGTCGCGGTGGGCCCGGTCCAGCCGCACCCGGCGCAGGTAGGCCATCGGTGTGGTGTCCAGGTGGCGGCGGAAGGCCGCCTGCAGCGCGCGGGGCGTGACGCGGGCGGCCTCGGCTATCCGGTTTGCGTTCAGGGGCTCGGCCGGGTGGCTCTCGATGAACGAGACGGCCCGGCGCACCGCGGCCGGGGGGACCGGGCCGGTGGCCGGGCGGTGCGGGGCAGCCATGGCCGTGTTCGGGAAGGCGACCAGCGCGGCCGCGGCGGCCAGGTCGGCGGCCGCGCTGACGGCCAGCGGGCTGCGCAGGGGCTCGGGGTCGCCGGTGAAGAGCTCGTACAGGTAGGTCATGGTGTGCCGCCAGTAGAGGCCCAACTGGGGTGTCGCCGCGGTCATGGCGTCGAACCGGAAGGCGGACCGGTCCGTTCCCGTCCGGGCCGCGGCGGCGTCGGCGACCAGGCCGGCGTCCAGGGTCAGGCCGTACATGTCGAAGTCGCTGCACAGGTTGGTCAGCGACCGGCCGGGCCGGTGCAGCAGCACGTCGCCGGGGCGGCTGACCGCCACCTCGCGCCCGTCGCGGGTCTCGAGCAGCCCGCCGGCCAGCACCACGAAGATGAGGTTGCCGGCGGTGTGGAACCGCACGGAGACGTCCATCGTGTATCGGACCCGGGCGAGCGTCATCGGCCCGGCGCCGACCGCCTCCTGCCGATAGCTGAACGCCCGCCGGACGTTGTGCATCCGGAACCGGTAGCCGGTGTAGATCTGGCTCAGCACGTCGTGTGCCTGGGCGGGGTCGTCGGTCGCGAAGTCGAGCCGCGTCACCGGCCTGTCCACATCGCGCCTCTTCTGCCGGGAATCGGAAGCGACTACGTGGAAACCGTATCAGCGGGCCGGGGCCGGGTGCTTCTCGAGCGCGTCGCGCAGGGAGGTCGCCCGCAACGCCGCGTTGATCCCCAGCCAGCGGATCGGCTCCGGCTCCCACGGCCGGGACCGGTGACCCACCCAGGGCAGGGTGGTCCGCTCAGTCGCCCGGCCGGCGATCAGGTCGGCCAGCGTACGACCGGCCAGGTTGGCCGCCGCCACGCCGTCGCCCACGTAGCCGCCGGCCCAGGCGACACCGTCACGCAGGCCGACGCTGGGCATCCAGTCGCGGGGGATGCCGAGCGGGCCACCCCACCGGTACGCGATCTCGGGCCGGATCCGGAACATGCCGGCCAGGGTGTCGCGCAGGCTGCCGAAGACCGCGGGCACCTGGTCGTACGACGGTTCGACGCGCGACCCGAAGTGATAGGGCGCCCCGCGGCCGCCGAACGCGAGCCGGTCGTCGGACGTGCGCTGGCCATAGATGATCATGTGGCGCTCGTCGGTGAACGTCTCGCGCCGGGCCAGGCCGATCCGCTCCCAGTCGGAGGCGGGCAGCGGCTCGGTCGCGATCATCAGCGAGTAGACCGGGGCGAGCGCGCGGCGGTGGCCGGCGAGCTGGGCCGTGTAGCCCTCGAGGGCGCGGACCACCGTGCCCGCTGTGACCGTGCCGTGGTCGGTGACGACCGAGCCGCGGGACAGCGACCGGACGCGCGTGCCCTCGAAGATGTCGACGCCGCGATCGGCGACCGCGGAGGCCAGGCCCCGGACGAGCCGGGCCGGATGCAGGGCGGCGCAGTCGGGGCTGTAGACGCCGCCGAGCACGTCGGTGGCGTTGCAGATCGCGGCCGCCTCCTCGCGGGGGAGGAAGCCGGGCGACTTGCGGGCCCGCCGCAGCTGGGCCGGTGATCGGGCGAGCGAGATCGTGCCGCCCTTGGCGTAGTCGCAGTCGATGCCGGTCCGTCCCACCTCGTCGACCGCGTCCGCCAGTGCAGCATGCATCGCACGCGCGCGGTCGGCGCCGTACCGGCGCGCGAGTTTGGCCTCGCTGACCGGGAACAGCCCCGAGGCCCACCCGCCGTTGCGTCCCGACGCGCCGAACCCGCAGTACGACGCCTCGAGAACGGCGATCGACAGCGACGGGGCGATCTGCGAGAGGTAGTAGGCCGTCCACAATCCGGTGTAGCCGCCCCCGGCGATCGCCACGTCGTACGACCGGTCGCCCGGAAGCGGTGGCCGCGGCGTGACCGGCTCGAGGGTGCTCAGCCAGAAGGACGGAATCATCGGGTTCCCCACGCGTACGTCTGCTTGGCCAGCTTCAGATACATGAAGGTCTCGCAGGCGATCACGCCCTTGACCGACCGGACCTTCTCGTTGAGCAGGTCGAGCAGGTGCTCGTCGTCGGTGCAGACCAGCTCGACCAGCAGGTCGAAGCCGCCGGCGCAGATCACCACGTAGTCGACCTCGGGGATCTGGGCGATCTCGTCGGCGATGGCGCGCAGGTCGCCGTTCACCTTGAGGCCGACCATCGCCTGCCGCGCGAAGCCGAGCGTGAGCGGGTCGGTCACCGCCACGATCTGCATGAGGCCGCCGTCGAGCAGGCGCTGCACGCGCTGCCGCACGGCCGCCTCGGAGAGGCCGATCGTCTTCGCCAGCGTCGCGTAGGACATCCGCCCGTCGCGCTGCAGGTGCTCGATGATCTGCTTGTTGATGTCGTCGAGTGCCACGTCCGCCGTCACGCCGCGATTCTTCCCGGCGGACTGGTGGACGGCAATCGAATCACTCGTCCGGTTTGCGGTCGTCGATGGAATCCGCACCGATGCGCCTCCTCGACTCGGCAACGGCCACTGCGTTTATCGCAGAGTTGATCGCCCTTGACAAGCTTTTCCGTGGCGTCAAGGCTCTTGGGGCACGGTTTCAGTGATCGAAGGTCCGAAATCCCCGAAAGGTACGGTCTCTCATGCGCATCCTCGCCGTCGGAGCGGGCGGTGTTGGATCGGCCGCCGCGCTGATCGCGGCCCGCCGCGACTTCTTCGACCTGTTCGTCGTGGCCGACTACGACCTCGGCCGCGCCACCACCGCCGCCCAGCGCACCGGCGACGCCCGCTTCGTCCCGGCCAAGATTGACGCGTCCAGCGCCGAGGCGGTGTCCGCGCTGTGCCGCGAGCACGACATCACGCACGTCTTCAACGCCGTCGACCCCCGCTTCGTCATGCCGGTGTTCGACGGGGCCGCGGCCGCCGGCGCGCACTACCTCGACATGGCGATGTCGCTTTCCCACCCCCACCCCGTTTCCCCGTACGAGGAAACCGGTGTGAAACTGGGCGACGAGCAGTTCGCGGCGGCCTCGCAGTGGGAGGCCGACGGGCGGCTGGCGCTGGTCGGCATCGGCGTCGAACCGGGGCTGTCGGACATCTTCGCCAAGTACGCGGCCGAGCACCTGTTCTCCTCGATCGACGAGATCGGCGTACGGGACGGGGCGAATCTGGTTGTCGAGGGTTACGACTTCGCGCCGTCGTTCTCGGTGTGGACGACCATCGAGGAGTGCCTCAACCCGCCGGTCGTCTATGAGCGCGGGCGCGGCTGGTACACGACCGAGCCGTTCGCCGAGCCCGAGGTGTTCGACTTTCCCGGCGGGATCGGGCCGGTGGAGTGCGTGCACGTCGAGCACGAGGAGGTGCTGCTGATCCCGCGCTGGGTCGACGCCGGCAAGGTCACCTTCAAGTACGGGCTGGGCACCGAGTTCATCGACGTGCTCAAGACGCTGCGCAAGCTCGGTCTGGACCGGACGGAGCCGGTGCGGGTCAAGGGGGCCGAGGTGTCCCCGCGGGACGTGGTCGCGGCCGTGCTGCCCGATCCGGCCACACTGGGCGACCGGATGACCGGCAAGACCTGCGCCGGCACGTGGGTGAAGGGTCTCGGCCGGGACGGCAACCCGCGCGAGGTGTACCTGTATCACCTGGTCGACAACGAGTGGTCGATGCGCGAGTACGGCGCCCAGGCCGTCGTCTGGCAGACCGCCGTCAACCCGGTCGTGGCCCTCGAACTGCTCGCCGCCGGCATCTGGACCGGCGCGGGCGTCCTCGGCCCCGAGGCCTTCGACCCGGTCCCGTTCCTCGACAAGCTGACCGAATACGGCAGCCCCTGGGAGCTGCAGGAACGCTGACACCCGCGGGTTTTGCGCTTGTGAGCGGCCAGAACCGGCGATTGCCGCCGGTGAGGAGGCACTCGATTTTCCGACGGCAGCGGGGTTTGCTGGCGGCGGGAAATCGCGTGCCTCCTCACCGGTTACAAGGCAATCGCCACGCGACGCGGAGCGACGCCATCTACACAGCGTGCATGACGTGCTTCAAGCGGGTGTAGTCCTCCAGGCCGTACACGGAAAGGTCCTTGCCGTGGCCGGAGTGCTTGAAACCGCCGTGCGGCATCTCGGCGACCAGCGGGATGTGGCAGTTGACCCACACGCAGCCGAAGTCGAGCCGCTGCGTCATCCGCATCGCGCGGGCGTGGTCGCGGGTCCACACCGAGGAGGCCAGGCCGTATTCGACGCCGTTGGCCCAGGCGACCGCCTCGTCCTCGTCGGTGAACTGCTGGACGGTGATGACCGGGCCGAAGATCTCGTCCTGGATCGCCTCGTCGGTCTGCTTGAGACCGGAAACCACCGTCGGCGCGTAGTAGTAGCCGCGGTCGCCGACCCGGACACCGCCCGCGTTCAGCGCCGCGTGGTCGGGCAGCCGGTCGACGAACCCGGACACCCGCTCGAACTGGCGGCTGTTGTTCAGCGGCCCGAACAGCACGTCCTCGTCGTCGGCGGCGCCCGTCTTGGTCGCCTTGGCCTGCTCGGCCAGCGCGTCCACGAAGTCGGAGTAGACCCGCGGGGAGGCCAGCACCCGGGTGGCGGCGGTGCAGTCCTGGCCGGCGTTGAAGTAGCCGCCCACGGCGATCGCCTCGGCCGCGGCCGCGATGTCGGCGTCGTCGAAGACCACGACCGGGGCCTTGCCGCCCAGCTCGAGGTGGGTGCGCTTGAGGTCGGCCGAGGCGGCCTCGGCGACCTCCATGCCCGCGCGGACCGAGCCGGTGATCGACACCATCTGCGGCGTCTTGTGGGTGACCAGCGCCCGGCCGGTGTCGCGGTCGCCGACCACGACGTTGAGCACGCCCGGCGGCAGGAACTCGGCGGCGATCTCGGCCAGCATGACCGTGGTGACCGGGGTGGTGTCGGACGGCTTGAGCACGACCGTGTTGCCGGCCGCGATCGCCGGCGCGAGCTTCCAGACGGCCATCATCAGCGGGTAGTTCCACGGCGTGACCTGCGCGCACACGCCGATCGGCTCGCGCCGCACGTAGCTTTCGAAACCGGCCATGTACTGACCGGCGGACCGGCCCTCGAGCAGCCGGGCGGCGCCCGCGAAGAACCGGATCTGGTCGACGGCCGGGGGCAGTTCCTCGCTGGCGGTCAGGCCCAGCGGCTTGCCCGTGTTCTGCGATTCCGCCCGGACCAGCTCGCCCGCGCGGGACTCGATCGCGTCGGCGAACTTGAGCAGCGCCTGCTGGCGCTCGCTGGGCGTGGTGTTCCGCCACTTCTCAAACGCGGACGAGGCGGCCTCCATCGCCTTGTCGACGTCGGGCCGGCCGGACACCGGGGCGGACGCGAACACCTCGCCGGTCGCCGGGTCGATCAGGTCCTCGTAGCGGCCTTCGGCGGGCGCGGCCGACTCGCCGCCGATGAAGTTGTGCAGCACGGTCTTGGCGGTCACACGGTCTCCAGACGCAGGATCTCCACTGTTTGGCCGCCATCCTTCCACTGATTCCGTAGCAGACAAGAGGTGCGGGTGATGACTTCCGTATTACGCCTCAGCCCCGCGGGCGCCCGGCCGAAGCGGAGAGAGTGGGGCCGACAGCGGGCACGACCGATGCGGACGGCCGGCTGACCGACGCCGCCCGCCTGCAACGCGTGCGCGGCACCGGGATGCTGAACGGGTCGTCCTGTCCGTCGCTGGACCGGCTGGCCCGCACGGCCGCCCATCAGCTGCGCGCCGCCCAGGCGCTCGTGTCGCTGGTCGGCGCGGACCGGCGGCACGTGGCCGGGCACTCCGGCACGCCACCCGACCGCACGTTTTGCATGATCGTGGTCGACACCAACGCCCCGCTCCTGATCACCGACGTCCGCACCGACGACCGGATGGCCGGGCATCCGGGGCTCGCGGACGGCGTCATCGCGTACGCGGGCTTCCCGATCCGCAGTCCCGACGGCTACCCGATCGGCGCCTTCGGCGTGCAGGACGACCGGCCGCGGGACTGGGAACCGCGCGAACTGCTGCTCATCGAGGACCTGGCGGCGGCGGCCGAGACCGAGATCGCGCTGCGGTCCGGCCATCGCGAGCTGGCCCTGACCGCGGACCGGCTGCGCGGCATGCTCGACACCGCCCCCGACGCGCATGTCTCGATCGACGCCTACGGCATGGTGACCGGCTGGAACGCCGCCGCCGAGCGACTGTTCGGCTATCCCGCGCCGGACGCGCTGGGCCGCCCGGTCGCCGATCTGATCATCCCGGAGCGGTTCGTGGCCGCGCACTCGGCGGGGCTGGCCCGGCTGCACATCGGCGGGCTCTCCACGCTCGTGGGCCGGCGCGTCGAGCTGGTGGCGCGCAACCGTGACGGCGCCGAGTTCCCGGTCGAGATGAGCGTGCTGCAGGCCGCGAGCGGGTTCCACGCGTTCCTGCACGACATCACCGACCGGCAGGCCGAGCGCCGCCAGCTCGAGCACGAGCGGGCGTTCCTGCAGGCCCTGCTGGACAGCCTGGACACCGGGGTCGGCGCGTGCGACGAGGACGGCCGGCTGACGCTGTTCAACCAGGCGATGCGCGACATCCACGGCTGCGGGGTACGCGAGGACCTGCCCGCCGCCGACTGGTCCCGCGCCTACGACATGTACGCGGCCGACGGCTGTACGCCGCTCGCCGCCGAGGAGATCCCGCTGGTGAAGGCGTACGCCGGTCAGCGGGTGGACGGCGCCGAGCTGGTGATCGCGCGCGACGGCGAACCGGCCCGCCGCTTCCACGCGAACGCGCGCCCGCTGGAGACCCCGGACGGCCGCCGCCTGGGCGCGGTGGTGGCGATGCACGACATCACCGAGCAGCGCCGCGCCGAGATGTTCCGCGAGCTGCGGCTGTCGGTGGCCCGTGGGCTGGCCGACTCGCACAGCGCGGGGGAGGCGGCCGATCGTACGGTGGCCGCGGTGGGCGCCGGGCTGGACTGGGCGATCGGCGAGTTCTGGCAGGTCGACGAGCTGTCCGACACGATCGTGCGGGTCGGCAACTGGGCCGCGCCGGGCCACGGCGTCGTCGACCGGCCGCCGCTCGTGCGCCGCGGAGTCGGCATCGCCGGGCACGTCTGGGACGGCGGCGCCGAGCTGTGGATCCCCGAGGTGCTGGACGACCCCCGTACGGTGCTCAAAGCGGCCCAGGTGCGGGCGGCCGGCCTGCACAGCGCGATCGGCGTGCCGGTGCGCTCGGACGACAAGATCCTCGGGGTGCTGCTGTTCCTCACGGCCGTGCCGATGGAACCCGACCCGGAGATCCTCGACCTGCTCGACGGCGTGTGCGCGCACCTCGGCCGGCACATGGAGCGGCGCCGGGCCGAGGAGCTGGCGCTGAGCCTGGCCGCGACCCAGGCCCGGCTGGTGGCCAGCCGCGAGGAGATGGTCGGCGTGGTCAGCCACGAGCTGCGCAACCCGCTCGGGGCGATCCGCAGCTACAGCGAGACCCTGCTCGACGATCCGCACCTCAGCGACGAGCAGCGCCGCCTGGCCGAGGTGATCGACCGGCGTTCGGCGCACATGCAGCACCTGGTCGACGACCTGCTCGACCTGGCCCGTCTCGAGGCGGGCCGGCTGTACATCGACCCCCAGCCGATCTCGGCCGCCCGGCTGGTGCGCGAGGCGGTGCAGGCCCAGCAGCCGGCCGCCGACGCCAAGGGCCTGACCGTGCGGATCGAGGTGCCGCGCCACCTTCCGGTGCACGCCGATCCCGTACGGCTGCGTCAGGTCCTCGACAACCTGGTGACCAACGCCGTCAAGTACACCCCGGACGGCGGCACCATCTCGGTCTCGGCCCACCTGACGGCCGACGAGGACGGCGACGCGGTGATCGAGGTCGCCGACACCGGCATCGGGGTGCCCGCCGACGAGTACGACCGCCTGTTCGACCGTTTCTTCCGGGCGAGCAACGCCGTCCGCACCGGCACCAAGGGCACCGGTCTGGGCCTGGCCATCACCAAGGCCATCGTGGATGCCCACGGCGGCTCGGTGTCGGCGGCTCCCGTCCCCGCGGGCGGCAGCGTCTTCGCGGTCACCCTGCCGGTCACCGCCGACTGACCTCCGGCCGGCTCCCCGTAGCCCCCTAGCTGCCGGTTTCGCGGCGAACAGGGTCGTCCGGCGGGAATGATCGTTAGGAGTCGGAGAAGGGCACACGAGGGGGTCGGGGAATGCGCGCGCTGGGTCGGGTCGTAGTCGCTGGGGCGGTTGTTGCCGCCGGGATCGCGATGGGCGGGCCCGCGGACGCGGCGGTGACCTACGACCCGGTGACCAAGAAGGGCTACGTGGCCAAGGCCGACCTGCTCAAGGCGTTCGGCTGGACCGACGCGACGCTGACGGCCAAGGCGCCGGGAATCGTGTTCAACCACGACTTCTGGACCGACGACACATATTCGGTGACCTGCGGGAAGCGTACGTTCACGCTGGTGCACCACCGCGAGTACGGCCGGTTCGAGCTGTTCGACGCGGCCTTCAGCGACAAGGGCCGCGGCGCGCAGGGCTACACCGGCAAGCTGGCCGGCTTCTGGCTGACCGGGCCGCGTTTCGGCATCTCGGGCACGACGGTAGGCCCGGCCGCCGGGCAGCCCTGCCCCGACGGCGCCAAGAGCACGGTCACGAAGGCCACGCTCAAGGCGACGTCGAAGGGCTGGGCCCTGCAGGCCGACTCGGGCGAGATCACCCGGCGGCTCCGGACCGGCACGACGCCCTAGCGGAACTGCGGCACCAGCTCCTCGGCCAGGCGCCGCAGCGGGGCGTGGTCGTAGGCGACCCGCGGAATGTAGAACAGGACGTAGTCGGCGCCCGCCTCGGCCACCCGCTCGACCCGGGCGATGGTGTCGGCGGTGGACTCGGTGAGGTCCAGCTCGATCGTCGTCGACTTGGTGATCGACGCGTAGTCGCGGCCCAGCCGGTCGCAGTGCTCGCGCAGCACGCCCAGCTTGTGCCGCACGATCTCGGGGTCGCCGCCGCCCACGTTGCAGCCGTCGGCGTACTGCGCGACCAGCTTCAGCGTCACCTTCTCGCCGCCCCCGCCGAGCCAGAAGTCGGGCTTGCGGCGCGGCTGGTTGATCGGCTGGTCGATCGAGTAGTGCTTGCCGCTGAACACCGGCCGGTCCTCGGTCCACATCTTGTGGATGATCTCGACGGCCTCGCGGAACTCGCCCATCCGCTGGGGCACGTCCTTCCACTCGTAGCCGTACGCCTTCCACTCGTGCTCGTACCAGCCGGCGCCCAGACCCGCGATCAGCCGGCCCTTCGACGCGACGTCGACCGTGGACGCGATCTTGGCGTACAGGCTCGGTTGCCGGTAGCCGTTGCAGCCGACCATCTGTCCGATCCGCACCCGGCTGGTGTCGCGGGCCAGCGTCGACGTCGCCGTCCAGCACTCGAAAACCGTGTTCAACGTGGGCTCGGGAACCGTGTGGAAGTGGTCGTACAGCCAGATCGCATCCCACGGGCCGGCGTCGGCGACCCGGGCCACCTCGGTCATCGCCTCGTACTGCTCGACCGGATCGGCGATCTCGACCAGGTCCATCTTCCAGCCCTGCGGCACGAACACCCCGAAACGTACGCTCATGACCTCAACCTAATCGACGCTTGGCAAACTGCGCCCGCGGGACCAGAGTGTCGGGTGATCACGTTTCACGGGGGAAGCGGGAACACCATGTACTACATAGCTCTGGGCGCCGTCCGCCGGCGTTCCGGGCCGGCCTTGCTGATGGCGCTGCTCGCCGCGCTCCTGGCGACCGGGGCCAGCTGCGCCGCGTGGTACGGGCTCAGCGTGGCCTCGCAGTCGGCCGGGGCCGAGGTGCAGCGCTCGCCGGTGGAGGAGCGCGTCATCCTCGTCCGTCAGCCGGGGGAGAGCACGAGCGATCCGCGCGGCGCCCTCGACGGCTTCGCCTCGACCGTACGCGGAATGCTGCCGGTGCCGTCGGGAAAGCCGGTGCTGGGGGTGATCGCCGACGCGACCTACAACTATCCGGGGCGCAGCGGGGCCTCGACCGGGCTGCCGATCGCCTACCGGGACGGATTCTGCGACCACGTGCGGCTGACCGGCGCGTGCCCGGCCGCCGCGGGGGACGCCGCGATCAGCGCCGACACGGCCCGCCGGCTCAAACTGCGGGCGGGGGACCAGTTCCGGCTGCGCTCGGCCACCTCGTCCATTCCGATGACGTACGAGGTGACCGGCGTCTACGAGCTCGCCGAGCCGGGCAGCGGGTACTGGAGCGACAAGCTGTTCCGCGCGCAGGGCTCCCTGGACCCGATGTTCACCTCGCTCGACACGTTCGGGGATCCGTTGCTGACCCGCCAGACGTACGCGTGGGATCTGGAGGTGCCGTTGCCCCTGCTCCGCGGCGACGGCGCGTACGACCTCAACGGGCTGGTCAACCGCTCGGCCCCGAGCTTCGCGGCCGCGCAGCTCGCGCTGTCGGCCCCGACGGGCAAACTGGTCGACCGGGTTCGCGAGGAGCGCCTGGCCGTGGCCCGGGGCGTGGCCCTCACGCTGGGCCAGCTGGCCGTCCTCGCCTGGTTCGCGATCGCCCTGGCCGGCCGGTACACCGGCCGCGAGCGCCGCGCCGACGCCGCCCTGCTCAAACTGCGCGGCAGCACCTCCCGCGGCATCCTGCGCCTCGCGCTCAGCCAGCATCTGCTGCCGATCGCCGGCGGCGGACTGGCCGGGTGGGTGGCCGGTTTCCTGATCGCCTGGCCGCTGGCCGGCACGCTGCCGGTGACCGTCGAACTGTGGGCGGCGCTGCTGCTGTCGCTCGGCCTGGTCATCGCCTCGCTCGGCCTCGCGCTGCTGGTGCTGCTGGCCGTGGACGCGCTGCAGCAGCGAGCCCCGATCGTGGCGCTGCTGCGGCGGGTCCCGTCGGCCCGGCGCGACTGGCGTTCCGGGGTCGTCGACCTGGCCCTGATCGCTCTGGCGGCCGGGGCGGCCTATCAGGCGCGCTCGGGCGGCCGCGGGCTCGGTCTCGTGGCGGCCCCGCTGGTCGCGCTGGCCGTCGGCCTGCTGCTGGCCCGGGTGCTGCGGCGCACGGCCGACCGGGTGGGTGCGGTGGCGCTGCGCGCGGGCCGGATCCGGCTCGGGCTCACCGCCGTACGGGTGTCCCGTCAGCCCGGCACCGATCGCGTCTTCGCCCTCGTGGTGGTCACCGTCGCGATGATGGCGCTGACCCTCGGCACGTACGCGGCCGGGCGCACCGAACGGGCCGATCGCGCCGACGTCGAGCTGGGCGCGGCCCGGGTGCTCACCGTCTCGGCCACCACCAGAACCGAGCTCCTGTACGCCATCCGCCGCGCCGATCCCCAGGGCCGCTACGCCATGGCCGCCGTGGTCGACACCGGAGGTTCCCCGCCGGTGCTCGCCGTGGACAGCAGCCGGCTCGCCTCCGTGGCCACCTGGCGCCCCGACTACGGCCCGGTGCGCGCGCTGGCCGGCGCGCCCGTCCCGGCGGCCCTGCCCCTGGTCACCGGCGACCGGCTGACCGTGGCCGTCACCAGCCGCCGCACGACCACCACCCTGCTCGGCGCGACCCTGCAGCACGAGGGCACCGGCGAGCCGGTCCGGGTCGAGTTCAAGGGCCTGCGGTCCGGCGCGGGCACGTCCTCGGCCGCGGTGCCGCGCTGCGCCGTCGCGCCCGGCTGCCGGCTGGTCGGCTGGGAGCTGTACACGCCCGAGGGCTCCGACGACGGCTCGGTCACCATCCGCTCGCTGACCCAGCAGAACCCGCCGGCCACCGTGCTCACCACGGCCCAGCTGGCCGACGTGAGGCACTGGCGGGGCGAGTTCAGCACCCCGGCCGTGCGCCTCGCCGCGGGCGACGGCGGCCTGACCCTGCAGACCGTGCCGACCGGCTCGATCAAGGTGGCGGTGGCCGACTCGCCGCTGCCCCAGCCGGTCGTCCTGGCCGGGCCCGTGCCGAGCACCTGGGTCTTCGACGACTCGGCCGTGGGCCGCTTCGGCGATCCGGCCACCCCGGTCCGCGTCGCCGCCACCGCCGGCGTGCTGCCCGTACTCGGCCGCGACGGCCTGCTCACCGACCTCGACGCGGCCCGGCGGGTGGCCGGCGAAAGCGACCAGGGCGGCACCCTGCAGGTGTGGCTCACGGCCGACGCGCCGGCCTCGGTCGTCGACGCCATCGGCCTGCCCGTGCTGGCCGACCGCACCGCCGCCGCCCGCGCCACCGACCTGGCCCGCGACGCCTCGGTCGTGACGACGCCGTTCGGGCTGTTCGGCGCGGCCGTGGCCGCGCTGATCGCGGCCGGTCTGCTCGGCGTGGCCGCCGCGGTCGACCGCGAGCCGCAACTCGAGCACCTGCGGGCGTTGCGGGCCCAGGGCCTGACCCGCCGGGTGGCGCTCGGCACGGCGTACGCGGGGGCGGGCGCGGTCGCCCTGACCGGGCTCCTCGGCGGGCTGGCGGCCGCGCTGGCCGCCCGGCCGATCGCCGCCCTCACCGCCCCGCCGTTCCCGGACGGCTGGCGGGTGATCCCGCCGCCGGGCGCGCTCGCCTGGCCCGCGGTGGCCACCGCGGCCGGGGTGGGCCTGGTCGTGCTGGGCCTGACGGCCTGGCTGTCGGTCCGCCGGCTGCGCCGGGAGCTCTCGTGATCGCCATCGTCCTGGCCATGGTGTGGGCCCGCCGCGGCCAGGCCGTCGTCGTCGCCCTGCTGGCCATGTTCGGCGTGGCCGCCGCGGTGGCCGCCCCGGCCTATCTGCGCGCGGCCGACCGGGCGGTGGCCGCCGGCCAGGTCGGCACCGCGGTCACCGACGAGCTGGCCGTGTCGGTGCGGGCCTATCAGACCGACCAGCGCACGGCCAAGCCCAACGCCCCGCCTTCGGGTCCCGACCTCGAACGCAACGGCTCGGTGCTGCTGGGCATGCCGGGCTTCGACTACGTCTACTCGGTGGAGTTCCCGGCCATCGGCGTCGAGCCGTCCGTCGCCAACGCGACCCGGTTCGTCTATCGCCAGAACGTCTGCCAGCACCTGGTCATGACGGCCGGCCGCTGCCTGATCGGCGAGTCCGATGTGATCCTGCCGGAGGACACCGGCAAACGTCTCGAGTTGGCGCCGGGTGACTCGGTCGAGCTGGGCGCGGCCGTGCGGATCGTGCCGCGCGGGGAGCCGCCGCGCTACGTGCCCAACGGCGAGCCCAAGCGGTTCCTGGTCGCCGGCTTCTATCGGGTGCCCACCCCGCAGGACATCTTCTGGGGCGAGCACGGCTACTTCGAGCCCTCGCCCGGCCTTCCCGCGGGCGCCGGCCGCCCCGCCTTCGTCACCAGCGCCACCCTGCACGCGATGGACCGGGGCGGTGTCGAGGCCGGTCTCGACGCCTATCCGCGGCCGGGCGCCCTCGACGTCGACAACCTTCCCGCCGTACGCGACGGACTGGCCGAGATGGAGACCGGCGCGACCTCGCTGGGCGGCGGCGTCGAGTTGCGCAGCGAACTGCCCGCTCTGCTGGCCCGGATCGACTCCGGTCGCGACGCCGGGCACCGCATCGTGCCCGTCCTGGCCGTCGCCCTGGTCCTGCTCGCCTGCCTGACGATCTTCCTGGCCGTCGGCTACGGCACCGAGGGGCGGCGGCCCGAGCTCGCCGTCGTCGCGCTGCGCGGCGCCCGCTGGGGGCAGCGCTGGTGGCTGGCCACCGGCGAAAACCTCGTCTCCATCCTGGCCGGCGCGATCCTCGGCTGCCTGGCCGGGCAACTGCTCGTCAACGCATTCAGCGCCTACCGGTTCCCCGGCGTCGGGGCCGACCCTGGCCTCGGCTCGCTGCGCTGGGCGCCGGTCGCCGCGGGCGCGGCCGTTCTCACCGCCGTGCTGGCCGAACGCCGCCAGATCGCCACCCCCGTCGCCGAGCTGCTGCGGCGCGCGCCGGCCGTGCCCAACAGCGCCCGGGCCGTCGCGGCCGAGGTCGTCGTCGTGATCCTGGCCGCGATCGCCGTGCTGCAGCTGACCACCGAACTGCGCGGCGTCGGCACCGCCGCGGCCGCCCTGGTGCTGGTGGCCGGTTCGCTCGTCGCCGCCCGGCTGCTGGTGCCCCTGGCCACGGTGCTCGGCCGGCGGGCCCTGCGGCGCGGCCGCCTGGGCGTGGCCCTGGCCGGCTTCCAGGTGTCTCGCCGCCCCGGCGCGGTCTGGCTGTTCGCGCTGCTCACGGCCGCGGTCGCGGTGGTCGGGTACGCGGCCTCGGCGGTCGACGTGGCGGCCCGCGGACGGGCCGACGAGTCGGTGATCGGCACCGGCGCGACGCGGGTGCTCCAGCTCGGCCCCACCGGACGGCAGAACCTGCTGGCCGCGGTGCGGGCCGTGGACCCGTCGGGGTCGTTCGCGATGGCCGCGATGCGGCTGCCGCACGATCCGGGCACGCCCGCCGTGGTGGCGGTCGACACCTCCCGGCTGGCGGCGGTGGCGGCCTGGCCGTCCGGCGGCCCCTCGGCGGCCTCGGTCGCGGCCGCCCTGCGCGGCCCGGGCGCGGCCCCACCGGTCGAGGTGGACGGCGCGAAGGTGGCGCTGGATCTCACGGCCACCGGCTTCCAGCCCGGCAAGGCGGTGGCCCTGAGCATGGTGCTGTCGCCGCGCGAAGGCGGGAACGACGAGATCGTCGAGCTCGGGGTGCTGCGCAACGGCCGGGCGACGTACGGGCAGACGGTTCCGGCCTGTGCGAAGGGCTGCACGCTGAACTCCCTGCGGATCGCCGGCGGCCAGGGCACCCTCGACGTGTCCGGGCAGATCACCGTGCACAAGCTGACCGGGGGAGCACCCGGCGACGGCGTGCCGGGCGACGTGCTGAGCGACCCGGCCGGCTGGCGCACCACCGAGGGCGGCCGGATCGCCGCGGCCGGTTCCGGCGGGCTGTCCATCGAGGTGACGTCGTTGAACGGGCTGCCCTCCGGCATGTTCGTGCAGCCGGCCACGGCCCCCTCTCCGCTGCCCGTCGCCACGTCCGGGATCGGGGCGCTGCCCGCCATCAAGGGCCTGGACGCCCGGCCCGTGCCGGTCGCCGCGGGCCCGTCGCTGCCGGCCGTGCCCGGAGCGGGTTCGCCGGCCGTACTGACCGACCTTGCGTACGCCGACCACCTGGCCACCGACGGCGCGACCAGCAGCAACGGAATGGTGTGGCTGAACTCCCGGGCCCCCGCCGGCATCGCCGCCCAACTGGCCGCCCACGGCCTGCCGATCACCGCCGACGTCCGCGCGTCGCAGGTCCGTGCCCGGCTCGACACCCAGGGCCCGGCGGTCGCGTTGTGGTTCTACGTCATCGTCGCAGTCCTGGCCACGGCCCTGGCCGCGGGCGCCCTGATCCTGGCCGCCTCGGTCGACCGCGACCGCCGCGTCGAGGACCTGTCGGCGTTGCGCGGCCAGGGCCTGACCCGGTCGGCCCTGCGCCAGGCCACGCTGTGGACGTACCCGGTGCTGATCGTCGTGGCCGTGCTGGCCGGCCTGGCCGTCTCGATGCTCGGCTGGTGGCTGACCGGCTGGGCCCTGCCGCTGGCCGGCCTGACCCCGTCCGCCATCCCCCTGGCCGGATGGCCCCGGGCCGTGACGATCGCGGCGACCGTGCTCGCCGCCTTGCTCGTGCTGGCCGGCGTGGCCGTCCTGGCCGGCCGCCGGACCCTCCGCCGGATCCGCTGACCACTTTCCCGTACGCCCCGAGTTCCGCGCGTCCCGAGTTCCGCGCGCCCTGAGTTTCCGCGCGCCTCGAGTTTTCCGCGCGCCCCGAGATCAATTTTGGAATTGTTGCGCCGGCCGGGCGGCAATGCATACTGAACTTTCGCGACCTGTCCGGCCGGCGGAGACGTTCATGACTGTGCAAACGGCGGATCAATTGGTTCTCTGCCACGCGCTGGAAAAGCTGCGAACGCGTGAAGGCCTGCGACCGGCGCGACTGCAGGCGGAAGCCCGCGGCCTGGCCGAGCCGTTACTCAACCTGTCCGCGGTGCGGCGATATTCGGCAATTTCCGGCCTCGACATGGCCAACGCCGCCGTAGCCGTGGTCCGGGAATGCGTACGGGACGGATTGAACGGCACCGACCGGATCGTGGCCGACGTGATCCTCGGGCTGGGCCTTTACCGAGATCACTATCTCCAGCACGGTATGTCGGCGCGGGACGTCGACGGCGTCTATTCGGATCTTCTGAGCCGCCGGAGACGGGCGCTGCTGGCGAATTGGTCGGGCCTGCACGACGCGCTCGAGGCCCAGCCGATCGAGAGACCCAGCGACCGGGCGCTGCGGGGGAGCCTGGAGGGTCTTCTGCTGCGAGAGCTGTCCCGGCAGCTGGTGCTGCGGGAGACACACTCGGTCGGGGCCAGCAACGCCCCGGCCCGGCTGCCGATCGAGGAACCCACCGGTCCGCGGCTCAACGGCCATCATCAGGGCCGGGTCATCGTGATCGGGGCCGCGGTCATGGACGCCACCTTCAAGACCAAATCGATCCCGGCCCGGGAGACCTCGAACGAGGCGTACGCGTTCGTGCTGTCGCCCGGCGGAAAGGGCCTCAACCAGGCGGTCGCGGCGGCCCGCCTCGGCCTCGACGTGTCCTTGCTGGCCGCCGTGGCCGGCGATCGGTTCGGCGACGAGATCCTGGAGTATCTGCGGCGCGAGAACGTCGACACGTCGATGATCAAACGTGTGCCCGAGGCTCAGACCCCGTTCACCGGCATCATCGAGTTCGAGCTGGGCGACAGCATCGCGGTGAACTGGCGCAACGAGCGCGAGCTGCGGGTCGACGCCCGCGACATCGACAACTGCCTGACGAAACTGGGCCGGGCCGATGCCGTCCTGATCACCTTCGAGATTCCCCGCGAGACGGTGGAACGGGCCACCGCCCGCCTCCGGGCCCCCGAATATCACCATGTCACCGTCATCGTCACGCCGGGCCAGCCCTATTCGAACGACGGGATCTCGGGTCAGGCGCTGGCGGAGGCCGACTACCTGGTCGCTCACCCGTGGGAACTCGGCCGGTTCGCGGCGTCCGGCCATGACCAGCTCGACGTCGACGTGGTGGCCCGCCAACTGCTCGCGTACGGGGTGGAGACGCTCTGCGTGCCGCTCGCCGGTGGCTGCACCATCTATTCCGCGACCGAACTCGGCACCTTCACGGTTCCGACTTTTCCCTCGGCCTACAAGGAATCGTCGGCGTCGCGGGATGCGTTCTGTGCCGCGCTCGCGGCCAAACTGATCGACAACGGCAAGGTGTTCTCCGAAGGGGTGGCCCTCTGGGCGACCGCCGCGATGGCCGCCGCGGCCGCCGACTATCCGCTGCAGAATCCCATGCCCGATCGGTGGCGGGTCGACCAGTTGCTCACCCGGTCGCGTTTCCAGGTGGCCCCGCGTCAGAAGTCTCCGGGCGGCCCGGTCGTCAGCGATGAATCAGCGGGCGATCGCTCTCGGCGATGAACTCGGTTTTTCCGCGCACCCGCCAGCAGAAAATGAGCGACTCCTGCAAGGTGGCGCTGCTCTTCTCGAAGGTCTGATCCGGGTGCAGGCCCTGCAGTTCGCCGAGATTGGCCGACCCGAACCGCATGCGTAACTGCCGCGGGCTGATGTACCCGCGGTTGTGATAGAGATACGGCCGGGGGCTCACGGTGAACCAGTGCTGCCAGTTCGCGGCCCGATAGCTCGCGCCGCCGAAGCCGAGATTGCGGTCGACCGCGGTGGTGAGCAGTTCGACGCCTCGCTCGTGCTGCCGGACCCACGCCCGTACGCGGGCCAGCAGGTAGGAAATGGCGTTGTGCGGGGCAACGTCGCACGAATAGACGCGTGACACGTCCCAGACGCGCTCCCGGGGGATCCCGAAGGCCGTCCGTATCCGTCCGCCGACCCGGCGCCACTGCAGCGGCGAGATGCTGCACACGCTGACCGGCAGACCGGCCGGGTCGAGAAGGGCGAAGTAGCGGGATCCCTCGCGCGCGGACCGCAGGTAATGGCAGTTCGCGATGATCGGCGCGCCCTGCTTCTCGGGGATCGGCGCGAACGTGAGCGCCTGGAGGTCACGGTTTCCGTCGGACAGCAGATCGGCGGTCTTGGTGACGTCGGTGACCAGTTGGTCGGCGACCCAGTCGAGTTCGGCGCGGACCATCCCCGCCGGCATCCGGCCGTCCTCGCCGGCGATGCGGGGCAATTGCAGCAGCGTGCGCACCCTGAGCGCCCGTGCGTTGACGCGCTCGCGGTGAGCGGCGGCGGCAACCATCGGGCCCAGCGGGGAGTCGGCTGATGCCTGGCAATCACGCAAGCTCAGATCGGGCTGTTCGGTCGTCGGCGACACCCGGGTAACCCATTTCTCGGCGGGAGGTGAATGTGTCCTGCCAATTGGTGGCCAGTTGTTCGATGTCATTCGTTTACGCGTGGCAAATGGCAAGAAATGCATCGCCACGGCCGCCGGGAAGGCTGCCAAAAGATTACGTTGACGACCTGTTGCCGTCTTGTTAAATGAAATGAAGAAAGGTGGGCCGCTGAGTCGAAAACTCCTCGGCCGACTTCCCGGCCGAACTTTAGTCCGGGAATCACGGAAAGGGCAACCCCCAAAAGGAGGTAACAATGTCTCCCGGCGATCTGCTTCTCATTACCGTCATGAGCATCGCGGCCATGACGCTGATGACGTTTTGGCGGAAAGTGCTCCTTCTGCTGCTCTCCGTGTTCATTGCGGTCTTCGTCTACGGCGTTGTGAGCCTCACCCATGCGGTCGGCTCATAGCCTCTTCGTCAACGCGCGAAAACGGTGCCGGAATCGCACAAGCGGTCCGGCGCCGTCGCCGGTCCGAGGTCAATTGACGGCCGAGCGGATGGCCTCGGCCATCACGTCCGCGGCGACCATGCGCAGATGCTCCAGGTCGATGGCGGCGTCCAGTTCGCCGGTGGCCAGGGCCACCACCGCGTCGCCGTCGTAGCCGGTGTGGGACGGGTTCAAGGCTCGGGAGAATCCGGTGTGGCCGCTCTGGGCCAGGCGGTGGCAGGCGAGCTTGTCCAGCCGGGCGTCGGTCAGCAGGACGGCGATCGTCGTGTTGGCCGTGGGGAACGGGGACGGGGCCGGTGCGGTCGCGTCCGGGGACGGCGCGACGAGCGGGCGACCGTCCGGGCCGATCACGTCACCCCAGCTGTTGACCGCGGCCACCGCGATCACCGTGGCTTCGCCGGCTCGGCCCTCGGCCACTCCGAGGCCGCCGGGATCGCGGCGGTTGCGCCAGCCGCCGGTGGTGGCGCCCAGGGCCGCGCCGGCCCGGCCGGTGGCGAACCCGGCGCCGGACAGGGCAGCCTCGGCGGCCGCGCGGCCACCGGCGGCGAAGTCGGGACGGTCGGCCGAGGCCACCGATGCGTCGAACAGCGACATGCCGACCACGATCGGGACCGGGCCGGCCGGGGTGGGGAAGCCCAGACCGCGTTCGCGCAGCAGCCGCATCACGCCATCGCCCGCGGCCAGGCCGAACGCCGAGCCGCCGGACAGGACCACGGCGTCGATCCGACCGACCAGGCGTACGGGATCGAGCAGGGCGAACTCGCGGGTGGCCGGGGCGCCGCCGCGCACCTCACCCGAGCCCATCGTGCCGGGCGGCGGGATGATCACGGTGACGCCCGTGCCGTCGCCGGACCAGTGGCCGGCCCAGGCCGAGAGGAGCTGCGGAGTCGTCATCGTCCCATGATCTACCCGATGACCAGCGTTTCGCGGGCCTGGGTCAGCGCGCGGCGCGTCAGGCGTTCGACGATCCGCCGGTGGGCGCGCCGGTTGAGGTCGGGGCGGTGGCTCAGGTTCGCGTCCACGGTGGCGGCCGCCTCGGCCGCGGCCGTCATGGCGGCGTCGCAGAACGTCGAGCCGAGCAGCGCCTTCTCGGCGGCGCGGGCCCGCACGGGGCAGGGCCCGGCGTTGACCAGGCCGATCGCGGCGCCGGTGATGACGCCGTCGGTCACGGTCACCGCGGCCATGGCGGCGTCCTCGGCGTATTTCGCGTTCCCGGGACGCTGCTCGGCAAAGCCCGCGCCGGTGCCGGCGGGCAGCACGGGCAGGCGGATCTCGGCCAGCAGCTCCTCGGGGCGGCGGGCGGTCTTCAGCGGGTCGATAAAGAACTGCTCCGCCTTCAGGCTGCGCCGCCCGTCCGGTCCGACCAGGTCGAACTCCGCGCCCAGCACCGCCGCCACGACCGGCCATTCCGCGGCCGGATGCGCATAGGCCAGGCTGCCCAGCATCGTGCCCCGGGCGCGTACGGGTGGATGCCCGATGAAACGCACGACGGTGCGCAGCAGAATGCCGAGCCCGCCGTCGACGGCGTCCGACTCGAACGTGCGGTGCCGCACCAGCGGCCCGACCCGCAGCACCCCGTCCGCCTCGGCCAGCAGATCGAACTCCGCCACCTGGTTGATGTCCACCAGCCGCCGCGGCGCGATCAGCCCGTCCGCCATGTCAGGCACCAGGCTCTGTCCACCCGCGAGCACCGAGGTGTCTCCATCAGCGAGCGCCGCGAGCACTTCCGCGGGCTCGCGGGCAGCGATGTACTCCACGTCCCCAGGCCCCTTCCCCAATGAGTGGGAGAAGCGGTTACCCAGTGACGAGAAGGTCAGACGTCATCGATCGGATGAATGCCGATGGAATCCGGGCCCCGCGTCGCTGATTCTGCTCACTTGTGGACAGGCTGTCCAGGGTCCCGTGTGCTGGTCAGTGCTGGGCGCGCAGCGGAAGCAACGCCGGCGCCACGCGGGCCAGCTCGTCGAGCATCGCGGTGGCGGCAGCGGTGGTGACGTCGGTCGGCTGGAACTGACCGTCGTGGACGAGGCTGTGCACGAACGGGATGTTGACCGCGGCCGGGATCAGGAACAGGCGGAGGGCGTACGCGGCCCCGGTCAGCGCCATGGCCGAGCGCGTGCCGGCCGAGACGCCGCCGTAGCTGACGACGCTGGCCGGCTTGTAGGCCCACTCGGCGTGCAGGTAGTCGAGCGCGTTCTTGAAGGCGGCTCCGAGCCCGTAGTTGTACTCGGGAATCACGAAGACGATGGCGTCGGCCGCGGCGACCTTCTCGCTCCATTGCTTCGTGTGGTCGTGCTGGTAGTTCTGCATCCGCGGGTGGTGCGGCTCGTCGAGCAGCGGCAGGTTCTCCTCGGCCAGGTCGGCCACGGTCACCTGGAAACCGCCGTGTGCCTTGGCCGCGTCGACGAACCATTCGGCCACGGTCGGGCCGATCCGGCCGGGGCGCGTGCTTCCGATGACGACCAGCAGGTTGAGCTCGCTCATGTTCTTCCCTTGAACGCGAAGTATTTGCTTCCGCAAACACTAACGCCACCAAGGCCGCGACGATCTCGGGGAGTCGGAAGCATCACACGCCTATGTTCTTACCCCGGCGCTCCGGCACGCGAACGGACGGCGTAGGTCAGGTGGGTCACCCGCGACGACGGCTCCGACCGCAGCGGCTCGAGCGCGATCCGGGACTCGTCCACCCCCTCGAACAGCCGGATCCCCGAGCCGAACAGCACCGGCGACAGCGTGATCGAGAACTCGTCGATCAGGCCGGCGTTCAGGTACTCCAGGATCGTCGCGCCGCCGCCCGCGATCCGCACGTCGCGGTCGCCCGCGGCCTCGCGGGCCCGGTCGAGGGCGGCCTCGATGCCGTCGTTGACGAAGTGGAAGATGGTCCCGCCCGGCCGCTCCCACGGGTCCCGCTTCTCGTGCGTCACGACGAAGACCGGCGTGTGGAACGGCGCCTCCTCCGGCCAGGCCAGCGCGCCGCCGTCGAACATGCGCTTGCCCATGACGCTCGCGCCGGTGCGTTCGTGCGTCGCCCGGGCGAGGTCGTTGTCGGGTCCCTCCTCGCCGCCCTCGCCGAGCTTGAGGTTCTCGCGGAAGAACCGCAGCGGGAAAGCCCACGCTTGCAGCTCCGACCACTTCGACATCCAGCGCCGCACCCCCGGGTCGGTCCGGCCCTCGGGGGAGAAGACGCGCTCGACGGGCACCTCCTCCGGCGCCATGAAGCCGTCGAGCGACATGGTCACGCTGAAGAACACCGTGGTCATCAGCCCGCCATTCCCGTACGGGCCATCTCGCTGACGTAGGCCGCGAGGTTGCCCAGGGTCTGCCGGCCGCCCTCGATCGCGTGGTACTTCTCGACCGCTTCGTCGCGCACCTGCTTGGTGGGGAACAGCGTGCGCATCACGATCCGGGTCGCCACCCCGTCCGGTGTGAAGGTCAGGACCGACTCGAAGGCGTTCGGGTCGTCGCGGGACTCGCCGTGCCGCAGTTCGATCCGCTCCGGGGGGACGATCTCGGTCCAGGTGATCCACTCGGAGTAGTCGGTGCCGTCCGGCCCGTGCATCACGAAGTCCCACTCCCCGCCGGCGCGGAACTCGAAGGCCCGGGTGGTGGTGCTGAACCCGTCCGGCCCCCACCACCGCGACAGGTGGCGGACCTCGGTGAACGCCTCGAACACCAGCTCGCGCGGTGCGTCGATGACCCGGGAGACCACGATCTCCCGATCGGCCGTCGCCGCGTTCGTGTCCTGCTCTGCTCCGGTCACCGGTCAGTCCTCCTGTCGTGTCTGCTTGAGTTCCTGGACGTACGTGTCGAGCCGGTCGAAACTCTCGTTCCAGAACTGCTCGAACCCGCCGACCCACTCGTGGATCGGGCGCAGCCCGCGGGCGTCCAGGCCGTACAGCCGCTGCTTGCCCACCCCGCGCACCCGCACCAGCCCGACCTCGCGGAGCACCCGCAGGTGCTTGGACGCCCCGGGCTGGCTCATTCCCAGCCGCTCGGCCAGGTCGGAGACCGGCCACTCACCCGCCCGCAGCAGCGCCAGAATGTCCCGGCGCTGCGGCTCGGCGATCGCGTTGAACGCGTCCGACGTCGTCGCTGCTCGTGCCATGAGCGAGAATCATATTCCGATATGGGAAAACGTCAAGGCTCCCTTAGAGTGACAGGGACATCGACGTCCCTCGATCGGGAGGTAATCCGTTGAGATGGAAGACCGCTGCCACCGCTGCCCTGCTCGCCGCCGGTCTGATCGCCGTGCCGGCTCCGGCCCAGGCCGGACCGCCCTCGATCCTGGCCCGGCCCAGCCCGGAAGAGGTGGGAAAGGCCCTGTCCCGGGTGGCCCGGGCCAGTGACGGGCGCGTCCGGCTCGGGGTGATCGGCCGCAGCAACGAGGGGCGGCCGTTGCGCCTGGCCAGCGTCGGGCACGGCCGGACCCGGCTGCTCTTCGTCACGCAGCAGCACGGCGACGAGCCTCTGGGAACCCCGGCCGCCGTACGGGCCCTGTGGACCCTCGGTGTCGGCAACGCCCCCTGGCAGCGGCAACTACGCAGCCGGGTGACGGTCGACTTCGTGGTGCAGGCCAACCCGGACGGGGCCGTGCGCGACCAGCGCTACAACCACGACCCGAGCGCGACGGGGGAGTACACGCAGCCGGGCGTGGGCTACGACATCAACCGGTTCCACAACCCGCTGACCCCGATCGAGGACAACCCGGTGCCGGAGTCGCGGGCCGTGCTGCGCTACTGGCACGCGACCCACCCGCGCGTGGTTGTCGACTATCACATGCAGGGGCGCTATCTGCAGCCCGACGGCCGGGAGACGACCGCCTCGATGCTCTGGCCGACGAGCCCGCTGGCCGAAAGCGGACCGCTGGAGGCCTCGCGACGGCTGGCGGTCTTCAACTACGACGCCATGACGCAGCGTGCGGGGGCCAACGTCACGCGCTATCCGGGTGGCGACTACGAGGGCATCGCCCGGAACGCGTACGGGATCCTCGGCAGTGCCTCGCTGCTGGTCGAGCTGTCCGACCTTCCGTCCGCCCAGACCCAGTTCCAGATCAATTCCGCGTACGTCTCGATGGTGTCGACCGCCCGGGCCGCCGCCGACGGTTCGCTGCGGCGGGTTGATCCGGCCCGCGCCGACAGCATCCCGGCCCGCGGACCGGCCGTGCCCGGTGTGGCCTCCACCCTTGCCCGGGTGGACGCGGCCTGACCCGCTATCGTCGCGGCATGGGGCGGGGTGCCGAGGCGAACCTGGGTCTCGAACTGAGGGGTCTGCGGCAGGCGTTCGGCTATCCGCCGGTGAGCCAGGCGCGCGACGACGGGCTGCTCGCGGTCGGGGGAGACCTCGGCGCCGAGCGGCTGCTGGTGGCGTACGCGAACGGGATCTTCCCCTGGCCCTCGCCGGGCTCGGAGGTGCTGCCGTGGTTCTGCCCGAGCCCGCGGACGGTGCTCGTGCCGGGCCGGATCACCGTCGGCCGCAGCCTGCGCAAGGTGGTGCGACGCGCGCCCTTCCGGCTGACCTACGACCGGGCGTTCGCCGAGGTGATCGGGGCCTGTGCGACGGCGCCGCGCGCGGACGGGGGCACCTGGATCGTGCCCGGCATGGTGCAGGCCTACATCCGGCTGCATGAGCTCGGCTTCGCGCATTCGGTCGAGGCGTGGAACGGCGACCGGCTCGTCGGTGGCCTCTACGGGGTGTCGCTGGGCGCGGCGTTCTTCGGCGAGTCGATGTTCCGGCGCGAGTCCGACGCCTCCAAGCTGGCGCTGGTGGAACTGCTCGATCAGCTGCACGCCTGGGATTTCCGGTTCGTCGACTGCCAGATGATGACCCCGCACGTCCGCCGGCTGGGCGCGCAGGAATGGGAACTCGACCACTTCCAGGAGCAGCTGCACAAGGCGCTGGAGCGGGAGACCCGGCGTGGGCCGTGGTCTCCCGACTCCGATCGCGCCTGAGGGGTCAGGCGATGGTGGCCGGGAAGCGCGGCCACACCCGGTGCTTGGCCAGCAGCGGCTGCAGCTCGGTCAGCGCCGCCGGGCCCGAGTCGGCGCTGATCACGCCGGGGGTGCCGGCGATACCGGCCTGGGCCAGCACCTCGGCGCCCGCGCCCCACGCGCCGATCGCCTTGGCGTGCCGCCAGGCCTCCTCGACCAGCAGCAGCACCCGCGGGTCGACGGTGACGGAAGCCTCGGCGCCGGCCTTGGCGTCCCGGGCCGGGATCGCGTCGGGAGCCGGGGCCGGGGCGCCCGCGAGCAGGATGGCGTCGAACTCGATCGACCGGGCGGTGGCGAACGTGCGCTGCACGGTCACGCCGCCGACCTCACCGCCGTGCGGGGCGATGACCAGCGGCACCATGCCGGCGCTGAAGATCGCCGAACGCACCGCGGCCACCCCGTCGAGCCCGGCCGCCGGGTCGACGACGATGCCGATCAGCCGGCCGTCCGCGGGCCACTCGCCGACGACCTGCGACAGCGTCGGGCTCGGCTCGACCGCGGCGAACGGGACCGTGGGCTCGGGCACGGGCAGGCCCAGGCCGGTGGCCACCTGCTCGCACAGCACCGGGTCGATGTTGGCCAGGCACTGCACCTGACGCTCCTTGATCGCCTGCTCGTAGCACTTGCCCAGCTCGAACGTGTACGCCCGGACGATGTGCTCCTTCTCGACCGGCGACATGCTCTGCCAGAACTGGCGCACCTGGGTGTAGTGGTCGTCGAACGAGACCGGGTTCTCCCGCACCTTGGTCGACTCGGCCACCCGTACGGGAATGTCGAGGAAACCGGTGTCGGTGGTGAACGGGTTGCCGCCGTCGAGCGAGTTCGGCCGGTAGGGCGCGACCCCGCCGTGCACCGCGTGCTGGTGCAGCCCGTCGCGCAGCATGTCGTTGACCGGCGCGTGCGGGCGGTTGATCGGGATCTGCATGAAGTTGGGCCCGCCGAGCCGGCTCAGCTGCGTGTCCAGGTACGAGAACAGGCGGCCCTGCAGCAGCGGGTCGTTGGTCACGTCGATGCCGGGCGGCAGGTGGCCGAGGTGGAAGGCGACCTGCTCGACCTCGGCGTGGAAGTTGGTCGGCACGCCGGTCAGCACCAGCTTGCCCACCGGCTGCACCGGCGCCAGCTCCTCCGGCACGATCTTGGTCGGGTCGAGCAGGTCGATGCCGGCGAACGTCTCCTCCGGGGTGTCCGGGAAGACCTGCAGGCCGAGCTCCCACTCGGGGAACGCGCCGGCCTCGATCGAGTCGTACAGGTCGCGCCGGTGAAAGTCGGGGTCGACGCCGGCCGCGATCTGGGCCTCCTCCCAGTCCAGGGAGTGCACGCCGAGCTTGGGCTTCCAGTGGAACTTGGCCAGCACCGTCTCGCCGGCCTCGTTGACCAGCCGGAAGGTGTGAACGCCGAAGCCCTCCATGTGCCGGTACGAACGCGGGATGCCGCGGTCGGACATGTTCCACATGGTGTGGTGCTGCGCCTCGGTGTGCAGCGAGACGAAGTCCCAGAACGTGTCGTGCGCGCTCTGCGCCTGCGGGATCTCGCGGTCGGGGTGCCACTTGGCCGCGTGCACGACGTCGGGGAACTTGATGGCGTCCTGGATGAAGAACACCGGGATGTTGTTGCCGACCAGGTCGAACGTGCCCTCGTCGGTGTAGAACTTGGTGGCGAAACCGCGGGTGTCGCGCACGGTGTCGGCCGAGCCGCGCGAGCCCAGGACGGTCGAGAAGCGTACGAAGACCCGGGTTTCCTTGCCCTTGGCGAGGAACCCGGCCTTGGTGATCTCGGTGGCCGTGCCGTAACCGGTGAACATGCCGTGCGCCCCGGCGCCGCGGGCGTGCACGACGCGCTCCGGGATGCGCTCGTGGTCGAAGTGCGTGATCTTCTCGCGGAAGTGGTGGTCCTGCAGCAGGATCGGCCCGCGCGGGCCGGCCTTCAGCGAGTGGTCGGTGTCGCGCAGCCGGGCGCCCTGCGAGGTGGTCAGGAACTCGCCCTGCTGCGACTTGCTGACCTTGGGCGCGCCGGTGGGGGCGCCGGTCGGCGTGACGGTCTCGGGGGCGTCCTGCTCGCTCTTGGGCGGTGGCGGGCCCTGCGGCGTGGTCGGCTCCTCGACGGCCGGCGTCCGGCTGCCCGGCGAGCCCGGAATGCGATCGCTGAGAGCCTCCGACACCTTCGCGGCGGCCGCCTCGACGACGTCTTTGACCTTCTTGGCGGGCTTGCTTGTGCTCATCGGTCGGCGCTCCTCCTGTGTTTCGTTACTACCGGGGCCAGACCTACCCGGGGAGGATCGTCACAAACTGGATCAGATCAGGAAAATGCCCGCTGGGTGGCCCGCCGGGGCCACGCATGCCCGCCGGGGCCAGATGCAAACGGATCGGGTGAACGTCTGACTCATTCGCGTGGTCGGCGGCATGACGCCCGGGGCACCGGGTAGGTCGGGGTCCGGAGGCGAAACCAGCGAAAGGAGCCCCCCCGATGTTGAACCTCGAGCACGCCAACCGGCTTCACGGCACCGACGTCTACGGTCCTGACGGCGACAAGATCGGCAGTGTCGGCCAGGTGTGGGACGACGGGTTCGGACGGCCCGCGTGGGCCAGCGTCCGCACCGGGTTGTTCGGCCTGAACGAGTCCCTGGTCCCCCTGGAGAACGCCGATCTGCGCGACGACCGGCTCATGGTGCCGTTCGACAAGGCCACGGTCAAGGACGCGCCGAACATCGACGCGGACGACGACGAGCCGCTGGAGGGCGACGACGTCCGGCGGCTGTACCAGTACTACGGGCTGAGCTGGGAGGACAGCTACCGCTCGTACGAGGCGGGCCGCACCACGGCCGACGCCGGCTACAGCGGGCCGGACGCCGGCTACGCGGACCCGGCCATCGACAACACCGGGCGGCGCGCTTCGGCCGGCACCGACCGCACCGACCTGGACCGCACCGACCTGGACCGCACCGATCTGGGCCGCACCGGCGGCGACGGCGCCATGACCCGGTCCGAGGAGCGGCTCAACGTCGACACCGAGGTCGAGCAGGCCGGCCGGGCCCGCCTGCGCAAGTACGTGGTGACCGAGCAGCAGCAGGTCACGGTGCCGGTCGAGCGGGAGGAAGTGCGCCTCGAGCGCGAGCCCATCACCGAAGCCAACCGCGATGCCGCGCTGGGTGGCCCGGACATCACCGAGTCCGAGCACGAGGTGACCCTGCACGCCCAGCGCCCCACGGTCGACACCGAGGTGGTGCCGGTCGAGCGGGTGCGCCTGGGCAAGGAGACCGTACGCGAGGAGCAGACCGTCGGCGGCGAGGTGCGCAAGGAGCGCATCGAGGCCGAGCTGCCGGACCAGGACGGGCGCCGCACCCTCGACTGATCCCGTTCGCGTCGATGCCCCGTTCGTCACCGCCCGGCGAGCGGGGCATCCGCCTGCTCAGACCGCGCAGTCGCGGGCCAGCACGCAGACGGCCAGCAGGTGCAGGGACGGCCACGAGGCCCGTTCCCATCCGCCGGTCGCCGTCTCCCGCACCGACCAGCCCTTGGCCGTCACCGAATCGGCCACCCCGTCGGCGTACGCGGCGAGGCGGGCCGGATGCACCTGACCGCGCGGGTCGCCCACGAGGTCGCGGATCTGGGCGGCGTGCTGGTCGACCGCCGCGCGCAGGGCCGGCCTGAGCCGCATGGCCGCCATCCCGGCGTCGCCCAGTCGTCGCGTCCACTGCTCGAGCGCGAGCGTGGCCGCCGCGACGACGGCCTGTTCGGTTCGCCCGTCGAGGTTCATGGCGATACACCGTACGAAGGACGCCCGGCCCCCCACAAGCGTGGTCACCGGTGTGTGAACGACAATCAGCCGTTCAGCCCGGGGCCGGACCGGTCGAATCGCGGACCACCAGAGTGTGACCGGTCGAGCGGCGGCGGGGGCGGGCGGCCGGGGGCCGCAGGGCCAGGGCGAGGGCCATCTTGCCCATGTCGGTCATCGGCAGGCGGATCGTGGTCAGGCTGGGGGCCAGGTCGGCCGCCACCGAGACGTCGTCGAACCCGACCACCGACATGCGTTCCGGAACCGCGACCCCATGGGCGCGCAGCGTGGACAGCACCCCCATGGCCATGGCGTCGTTGAGCGCGATGATCGCCGTGGTCTCGGGGTGCTCGCGCAGGATCCGCTCGGTGGCCTCGACGCCGCCGTCGCGGGTGAAGTCGGTGTGGATCACCGGTAGGCCGTCCGGCGGCAGACCGGCCTCGCGCAGGGCGGCGGCGACCCCGGCCATCCGGTCGACGACGGTGTTGAGCTCGGCCGTGCCCGAGGCGACCGCGATGTGCCGGTGGCCCAGCGACAGCAGGTGCTCGCCGAGAGCCTTGCCGCCGGCCTCGTTGTCGGGCAGCACCGCGTCGACGCCGAGCGAATGCCGGCCGATCACCGCGACCCGGCCGCCCCCGCGGACGTAGGCCGACAGCTCGTCGCGGGCGGCGGTCTCGTGGCGGGTGTCGGCGAAACCGGAACCGGCCACGATGATGATCCGGACGCGCTGGTTGATCAGGTGCCGGATCTGGCGCAGCTCGTGCTCGGGGTCGCGGCCGGAGTGGCAGATCTGCACGAGCAGGCCCTGCTCGTCGGCGACCCGGATGACGCCGCCCGCGATCTCGGAGAAATACGGGTCGTCCACCTGATGCACGACCAGCCCGACGGTCGAGCTCGCACCGCCGGCCAGGGTGCGCGCGTACGGGTTGGCGACGTACCCCATCTCCTCGGAGATTTGCCGGATGCGGGCCGCGACCTCCTCGCTCACGCCGTCGCGGCCGGCCAGCGCGCGTGAGGCCGTGGCCAGCGAGACACCGGCGCGTTCGGCGATGTCGACGAGGCGGAGCCTCACACCGGGCTTGGGCATGCGTCAACTCTCCCTGAGCCGGGAACGGGCCGGATCGGCGGGCCGGGGTGCCACAAAGTTTCCGGGGTGTTGCGTGTGACCCATCGATCACTTTAGGCTACGTAAGCGCTTTCGCAAGCGCTTACGTCCCGGCAAAGGAGCTGCGAGGATGCGTTCACCCGCGAGACGTACGACTGGGGCCCTGGTGCTCAGCGCCGCCCTCACCCTCGGCCTCGCCGCCTGCGGCGGGGACGACGACAGCGGTGGAAAAGGCGGCGGCGATCCGATCGTCGTCGGCATCTCCTTGCCGCTGACCGGCGACTTCTCCGAGCCCGGCAAGGGTGTGCAGGAGGGGTACGAGGCCTGGGCCAAGATAACGAACGACAAGGGCGGCCTCCTCGGCGGCCGCAAGATCGAACTGAAGATCCTGGACGACCAGTCCAACGCGGACCGGGTCGTCGCCGACTACGAGCAGCTCATCGGCAGCGACCAGGTCGACCTGGTCGTCGGGCCGTTCTCGACCCGGCTGGTCGTACCCTCGGCCCGTGTCGCCCAGGAGTACGGCATGCTCTTCGTCGAGCCCGCCGGCGCCGCCGCCGAGGTGTTCAACCAGGGCTTCAAGAACCTCTTCTACGCGGCCCCGGCGGTCGCCGACGACCACTACAACCACCTCGCCGAATACCTGCTGGCGTTGCCCGCGGGCGAGCGGCCGGCGTCGGTCGCGTACGCGGCCATGGACGACCCGTTCGCGCAGGGAACGGCGTACGGGCTCAAGAAGAAACTGGAAGCGGGCGGCATCAAGACCGTCGTCGACGAGGTCTACCCGCCCAACACCACCGACTTCGGCAGCATCGCGGCGAAGATCGCGGCGGCCAAACCCGACATGGTGGTCGGCGGCTCGCAGTACCAGGACGGCGTCAACCTGATCGTCGCCCTGCAGCAGCTCAACTATCAGCCCAAGCTGGCCGCGTTCTCGACCGCCCCGACCAGCCCCGAGTTCGCCAAGGCGATCGGCAACAAGACGGCGGGCATCCTCTCGCCCACCGGCTACAGCCAGGACGCGCCGTACGAGAGCAACAAGGAGTTCGTCGAGAAGTTCACGGCCCAGTTCGGCAAGGCGCCCGAGGAGGACCAGGCCAACGGCTACACCACCGGCCAGGTCGTCGCGGCGGCGGTCGAGGCGGCGGGCTGCGCCGAGCAGGGCGACTGCCAGCAGAAGCTGATCGACTGGCTGCACAGCAACACGGTCGACACCGTCGTCGGACCGCTCAAGTGGGACGCCACCGGCAAGCCGCAGGGCGCCCACATGATCCAGCAGTGGGTCGGCGGCGACATCAAGATCGTCCTTCCGGCCGAAGCCAAGGAGGCCGATCTGGTCTACCCGAAGCCGGCCTGGTGATCAGCTGATGCCGTCCGGCGCCCTGCTGTTCCAGAGCATCATTCTCGGTCTGCTCCTCGGCGGGCTGTACGCCCTGCTCGCCGCGGGGCTGACCCTCTACTTCGGCATCATGCGGGTCGTCATGATCGCGCACTCGGCGTTCCTCATCCTGGCCGCCTACCTGGCCTGGTGGACGAACGACCGGCTGGGCATCGACCCGCTGCTGTCCTTGGTGGTGACCGTGCCGCTGTTCTTCGGCGCGGGAGTGCTGCTGCAACGGGGACTGCTGTCGCGGCTGCGCCCGGCCACGCTCACGATGATGTCGGTCCTGATCACGTTCGCGATCGCGCTGATGATCGAGGGCCTGCTCGGGTACGCCTTCTCCGGCACCCAGCGCCGCATTCAGCTCGGCTACGGCACCGCGAGCTTCGAGTTCTTCGGGGCCCGGGTCGCGGTCGTCAAGCTGATCGCGTTCGGCCTCGCGGCGATCTCGCTGGCCGCGCTGTACGTGCTGATGAAGCGCACCCAGTTCGGGTGGGCGCTGCGCGCGACGATCCAGCACCGGGACGCGGCCCGGCTGGTCGGCATCGACACCGAGCGGACGGCCGGTTACGGGTTCGGGCTGGGACTGGCCACCGCGGCGGTGGGCGGCACCGCGTTGTCGCTCGACACCACCATCTATCCCTCGCTGCACTGGCACTGGATCGGCCCGCTGATGGCGATCATCGTGGTCGGCGGTCTGGGCAGTGTGCCGGGGGCGGCGGCCGCGGCGCTGCTGCTGGGCCTGGCCCAGAGCCTGCTGCAGATCCCGATGGGCGCCACCTGGGCCCAGACCGTGTTCTACGTGGCGCTGTTCGCCACCCTGGCCGTCCGGCCGCAGGGATTCTTCGGAGGCCGTCTTGCGCAACGCTTCTAAGGGCGCCATTTTCTCGTACGCGATCCCGGCGCTCGTCCTGATCGCGGCGATCGCCGTCTTCCCGAGCCTGGCCCCCAACCCGTACATCCTGTCGTCGGGCGTCATCGTGCTCAACTGGGCCGTGCTGGCGACGGCGTGGAACTTCGTCGGCGGCTTCACCGGCTACATCTCGCTGGGCCACGGGGCCCTGGCCGGTCTGGGCGGCTACGCGACCGGCCTGCTCATCACCAAGGCCGACCTGCCCAGTTTCGCCGCCCTCGTCGTGGCGGCGCTGCTCGTGGCCACGCTGGCCGTGCCGATCGGCTTCGCCGCCTTGCGCGTACGCGGTGCGTCGTTCGTCATCGTGTCGATCGCGCTCGTGCTCATCCTGCTGCTGGTCTTCCAGAGCTGGTCGTCGGTCACCGGCGGGTCCCGCGGCCTGGTCGTCCCGCGCCCGTTCCCGGGCATGCTGCGGCCCGATCATCACCGGGCGTTCTTCTTCCTGTACGGGGGTCTGCTCGTCCTCGCCCTGGCCACGTGGTGGCTGCTCGACCGGTCCCGGTTCGGCATGGGACTCAAGGCGATCCGCGAGGACGAGGACAAGGCGGAGTCGCTGGGCACGCCGACGTTTGCGTACAAGCTCACGGTTTTCGTCGTGTCGGCCGCGTTCACGGCGCTGGCCGGCGGGCTTTACGCCCTCTGGTTCGGCGACCTCGACCCGGTCTTCCAGTTCAGCGTGCTGACCGGGTCGTACATCGTGCTGATGGCCCTGCTCGGCGGCGTCCGCAACCTGTACGGCCCGGTGCTCGGGGCGATCGTGGTCGGGGTCGCGCTCGAGTACTTCAAGGTCGAGTTCGGCAACAGCCCCCTGCACCTGGTGACCACCGGCCTGTTGCTCGGCCTGGTCGTGATGTTCATGCCGGACGGCGTGATCCCGTCGATCACCGCGCTGGTCCAGCGGCTGCGGAAACGCGAGGACAGCTCGATCCGCGAGGTCACCGCGGCCGACCTGGCCGAGCAGCGGCGGCAGCAGCGTGAAGAGGTCGGGTCATGACGCCCGGGACGGTCCGGATGCGCTCTCGGCCACCCCGGCCAGGGTGGCCACGACGACAAGATGACGGAGGCTGCTCGTGACGCTCAAGACGACCGGTCTGCGCAAGGCGTTCGGGGGCGTGGTCGCCATCGACGGCGCCGACGTGTCCTTCCTCCCCGGCCGGGTGAACGCGCTGATCGGGCCGAACGGCAGCGGCAAGACCACGTTCTTCAACTGCGTGACCGGCATGATCAAGCCCGACTCGGGCTCGGTGGTCTTCGGCGATCGCGACCTCACCGGCCGGGCGCCGCACGTGATCGCCCGCGCCGGGGTCGGGCGCACGTTCCAGCTCTGCCGGACGTTCCCGCGCATGACCGCGGTCGAGAACGTGCTCGCGGCCGTCCGCCCGGGCGGTGTGCTGCACGGCCTGCGCAGCGCCCACCGGCGCACCGAGATCGAGCGTGCGCACCACTGGCTCACCCGGCTCGGCATCGAGCACCTGGCCGGGGCCGAGGCGCGCAACATGTCGTGGGGCCAGCAGAAACTGCTCGAACTGGCGGGCGTGCTGATGGCCGAGCCGGAGACCATCCTGCTCGACGAACCGGCCGGCGGCGTCAACCCGGCGCTGCTCGACCGCATCGGCACGCTCGTGCGCGAACTGAACGCCGAGGGACGCACGTTCGTGATCGTCGAGCACAACATGGACCTCGTCATGAGCATCAGCGATCACATCGTGGTGTTCGACCGTGGCCGGCCCATCGCGGCCGGGCCGCCGGCCGAGATCCGCGCCGACGAACGAGTGCTGGGGGCCTACCTTGGTGTCTGAGATCGAACTCGTCGACGTCCAGGCCGGCTACGGACGGGCCGCGCCCGTGCTGCGCGGCTTCAGCGTCGCCGTCCCGGCCGGCACGGTCGTCTGCCTCGTCGGCCCCAACGGCGCCGGCAAGTCCACCGTCCTCAAGGTCGCGGCCGGGCTCCTCGGTCCCCGCTCCGGCCGGGTGCTGGTCGGCGGCCACGACCTGACCGGCGCCGGACCGCAGAAGATGCTGGCCGAAGGGGTCGCGCTCGTGCTGCAGGGCCACAGCGTGTTCCGCGAGATGACGGTCGAGGAGAACGTGCTGCTCGGCGGCTACACCCTCCGCGACCGGGCCCTCAAAGCCCAGCGCGCGAAATTCGTCAAGGAACTGTTCCCGGTGGTGGGGGAGCGCTGGCACTCGCTGGCCGGGCTGCTCTCCGGCGGGCAGCAGAAACAGGTCGAATTCGCGCGTTCGCTCATGGTCGATCCCAAGGTCGTGCTGCTCGACGAGCCGTCCATGGGCCTCGACCCCAAGGCCACCAGCACCATCTTCGAACAGGTCGTGCGGATGCGCGACGCCGGGACGGCCGTGCTGCTGGTGGAGCAGAACGCCCGGCGTGCGCTGGAGACCGCCGACCTCGGGTGCGTGCTCGACCTCGGGCGCGTGCACATCTCCGGGCCGGCGGCCGACCTGCTGGCCGACCCCCAGCTCGGGGAGCTCTACCTCGGCGGCCGTCCCGCCGAAAAGCCGCCTGCTGTGTGAGGCGGCCACTCACCTGTCACTCGTGAGTTGAGAGGTGTTCCATGCGCAAAACAGGAGCCGTCGCCGTCTCCGCCGTCCTCGTGGCCACGCTGGCCGCGTCCCCGGCCGCGGCCGGGAACTCCGGACCCGGCGACGTCCATCCCGCCCTGCGGCCGAACCTGGTCGCCTACTACGACTTCGACCACCCGATGCGCGGCGACCCCGCGCTCGAACAGGACCAGGGCCGATCCAGCACCGAGATCGAACTGGTCAACGGCGGGGCCGCCATGCGGGTTGCCGACCGTGCCTATCCCGGGGGTGGGCGCGTTCTGCAGACCCGGCAGGTCAACCCCGGCGTCACCGGGAACGACGACTGGAAGGCCGGCATCTATTCGGCCAGCGGCGTGCGTACGTTGCGGGCCTTCAACTCCGTCGAGGGCGCCACGGTCATGGGCTGGTTCAAGCGCCAGATGGACGGCCCGGCCGCCGGCTTCAACGCGATCGGCCTGGCCGGCGTGCTGACCGGCGATTCCGACGGTCACGGCGTACGGGCGCTGCTCGAACTGATCGACGTCAACGGTGAACTGAAACTGGTCGCGCTCGGCCGGCGCCTCGACGGCGGGAACTCGCAGACCTTCGCCGCGACCGAGGACTGGCGCACCCTGCTGCCCAAGGACAAGTGGGTGCACCTGACGGCCACATTCGACTTCACCAAGGGCACGATGGCGCTCTACCGCAACGGCCGGACGGTGCCGGGCAGCTACACCCGGACCGACGACCCCTGGCTGGTCAACGGGCCCGGTCCGCACGTCACCAGCGCGACCGACCCGCGCGGCATCAAAATCGGCGGGAGCTTCCCGCAGAACACGCTCGAACGCAATCCGTGCGACTGCCGGATGGACGCGCTGATGTTCCTCGACCGCTCGCTCTCGGCGCGCGAAGTCGCGAACCAGTACCGCCTCTTCTAGGAGCCCCTTGATGCGTCGTCTTGTGTTAGCCGCCACTGGCCTTCTCCTCGCGTCCACATTGGTCGGTGCCCCGGCCTACGCCGCCGATCCGACCCCGGTCTACGACCCGATCCCGACCGAGCCGGTCACCTCCAAGCTCGGGCTGGAACTGACCGAATACGCCCAGTTCCCCAAGAGCGAGACCAACCCGCCGCTGATCGACCCGCGGCTCAACCGGGTAGCCCGGATCAACACGATCATGGAAGTGCCCGACGGCTCCGGGCGCCGCGCGGTGCCCGACCTCAACGGCAACCTGTACATCGTCAAGAACGGCGTGCCCAGCGTCTACCTCGACGTGGCGTCCACCTTCGCCCCGCAGTTCTTCTCCGGCCGCGGGCTCGGCCAGGGCTTCGGCTACGTGGCGTTCCATCCCGGCTTCAAGCGCAACGGCCTGTTCTACACGATCCACACCGAGCAGGCCTCGCAGACCACGCGGTGCCCGATTACGCCCAGGCGAACGTGCTCTTCCACGGCGTCATCAACGAATGGAAGGCCACCGACCCGGCCGCCGACACCTTCGCCGGCACGCACCGGGAGCTGCTGCGGATCGGCTTCGGCGGGCAGATCCACGGCATCCAGGAGATCAACTTCAATCCCACCGCGCGGCCCGGCTCCGCCGACTACGGCCTGCTCTACCTGGCCGTCGGGGACGGCGGGCTCGGCGCGAACAACACCGACCCGCAGAACCTGGCCATCCCGCACGGCAAGCTGCTGCGCATCGACCCGGCCGGCCGCAACTCGCCCAACGGCAAATACGGGATCCCGGCGGCCAACCCGTTCGTCGGTCAGACCGGCGCCGCCGCGGAGATCTACTCGTACGGGTATCGGGACCCGCACCGGTTCAGCTGGGACCGCGCCACCGGCAAGCTCTACCTCGGCCACATCGGCGAACACGCCATCGAGGCCATCTACGAGGTCCGGGCGGGCGACAACATGGGCTGGAGCGAGCGCGAAGGGGCGTTCGTCTTCGACAAGACCCCGGCCACTGCCTGCGACCGGCTGTTCCCGCTGCCCGCCGACGACAGCGGCTACACCTACCCGGTCGCGGCGTACGACCACAACCCGGCGCCCGGCTGGAACTGCACCTCCGACGTCGGTGTCGCGGTGGCCGGCGGCTTCGTCTACCGCGGCCGGGACGTGCCGGCGCTGCGCGGCAAATACGTCTTCGGCGACCTCGTCGACGGCCGGGTCCTCTACACCGAGGCCTCGCAGATGCGCCGCGGACGGGCCCCGGCCACGATCCACCGGCTCAACCTCTTCACCCCCGACGGCACCCCCGTACGGATGCAGGACCTCTCCGCCCCCGGAGCGCCCGGCGACCCCAACCGTGTCGACCTGCGCTTCGGCTCCGACGCCCAGGGCGAGCTCTACATCCTGGCCAAGGCCAATGGCAAGATCTGGAAGGTGACCGGAACCCGCGTGTTCGCCGGCGCCTCGGCCGGCCACACCCGCATCGCTCCCGCGCCACGGTCCTCCAACTGGGCGCCCGTCACACCGTCGAAGTGGCAGTTCACCAACGGCCAGGTCATCCTGGCCGAGGCCGGCAGCGAGCGGCCCGGCCCGCGGCGGCCCTTCGAATACGCGGTGCTGACCGCCGGACCGACCTGGAAGTCCGTCGACATCCGGGCCGAGGTGCGCCTCGACGAACCGGTGACCCTCACCAACCGCGACGTCATCATCGTCTTCGGCTACCAGTCGGACACGCAGTTCTACTACGCCCACCTGTCGACCGACAACACGATCCTGCCCCACAACGGCATCTTCAAAGTCAACAACGCCGACCGCGAACGCATCGACTACCAATGGAACGGCCGCTCCCGCGGGGCGAACCCGGCCATCGTCGATGAGAAGTGGCACAACGTACGGGTGAAGCACCTGCCCGCCACCGGCGAGATCGCGGTCTACGTGGACGGCCGATCCGATCCGCTGATGACCGCCCGCGACACCACCTTCACGTCGGGCCGGGTCGGTTTCGGCTCCTTCGACAACCGGGGCCGCCTACGCGACCTGGTCGTCACCGGCACACCCGCCACCTAGCCGCATCGGCCTCTGAACTGACGGGCCGGCCTCCCTGGTGGGAAGCCGGCCCGTTTCGTGATTGGCGGGACGTCGTGGTACCGGTGGCTGCCGGGCTCACCGTCGGCCGGGTGTCCTGCCGGTGGTGGTGCACGAGTGGCTGTTGGACACGTGTCGTGACGGCGGGCGCACCTTGTCGCTGAAGGTCCGCACTGAGTGGACAGTCACGATCAGGGCGTGACGCCTTCCGCCGGGGTGCCGGCGGTGCCGTTCTGCGTGGTGGCGGTGCCGCTCATGTCGATGCCGGCCATGGTTTGGTCGGCCGCGGTGGTGGGCTCAGAGCCGGCGGTAGCGCCCGTGCCGGTCCCGCCGGTGGCGGCGGCCGCGGGGGCCTGGCTCGTCGTACCCGTGCTCGCCGGGCTGCTGGTGTCCGTAGCCGTCGAGCCGGCGGCGTCCGTGGTTCCCGCGTTAGCGGTGTCCGAGGTCGCGGAGCCGGAGGTGCCCGTGGCCGTGGTGTCCGTGGCCGTCGTGCCGGTGGTGTCGGTGGCGGTCGTGCCGGTGTTGGCGGTGTCCGAGGCCGCGGAGCCGGTGGTGCCCGTGGCGGTCGTGGCCGTGGTGTCCGTGGCCGTCGTGCCGGTGGTGTCGGTGGCGGTCGACCCGGTGTTGGCAGTGTCCGTGGCGTTCGTGCCGGTGGTGTCGGTGGCGTTTGAGCCGGTGGTGTCCGTGGTTGCCGAGCCGGTGGCGTCGGTGGCCGTCGTGCCGGTGTTGGCGGTATCCGTGGCGGCCGTGCCGGTGGTGCCCGTGGCCGTCGAGCCGGTGCTGTCGGTGGCGGCCGAGCTGGTGGCGTCCGTGGTTGCCGAGCTGGTGGTGTCGGTGGCGGCCGCGTTGGTGGCGTCCGTGGCGGTCGAGCCGGTGGTGTCACTGGCGGCCGAGGTGGTGTTGTCCGTGGCCGTCGAGCCGGTGTTGGTGGCGTCCGTGGCGGCCGTGCCGGTGGTGTCACTGGCGGCCGAGCTGGTGGCGTCCGTGGTCGCCGAGCCGGTGGCGCCCGTGGCCGTCGTGCCGGTGGTTCCGGTGGTCGCCGGGCCCGTCGTGTTGGTGGGCGCCGGGGCTGTGTCTGTGGGCGCCGGAGCCGGGCTGGCAGTGCCGGTGGGTGTCGCGCCGGTGGGTGCCGGGCTGGCTGTGTCAGTGGGTGCCGGGGCGGCTGTGTCAGTGGGTGCCGGGCCGGCTGTGTCGGTAGGAGCCGGGCCGGCCGTGTTCGTGGGCTCCGGTGTCGCGCTGCCGGTCGGCGCGGGGGTCGGCTGAGCGGTCGAGCCTCCGGAATCACCCTGTCCCGATGAGCTGCCCGATCCCGGCTCTCCGAGCGAGCCGCCCGGCTCGGGCTGTCCCGCCGAGCCGCCCTGTGCGGGCCAGCCGGCCGGCATTCCGGGCAGGTTCATGAGGTCGGGCAGTTTGATGTCGCCCATGATGATGACGACGATTCTCGAGTTGCCCAGCGGGCCCGGGACGTAGCTGGCCGAGGCGGTGGCCGGGTCGGGCTCGGCGGCGAGCGCGGTCGCTGCGGGGCCGAGCGCCAGCGCGGCGCCGGCGGCCAGGCAGGCGCCGGCTGACAATTTCTTGCGCATCTCAAATTCCCTCCGGGACTTCTTGTTGGACTCCGTCAGCTCAACACAGGAATGTGAGTCGCACGCTCGTTTTCCGCTATTCCGGCAACCCTTTCCGGACGCTGGAAAAGAAGCGAAAAAAGGCATGAATAAGCCTGTTCAAAGCGGGTAGACCAAGCAGCTTCACGCTTGTTGCCGGGTGATTTCGTACACCCGGCGGCAAACGCGATGAAGCGTACGTTTCCGCGTTGGTCGGCCCGGGTATCGCGAGCCGTCGGATCAATGCGGAAGAAGGCGCCATGGCCTGGATGGACGAGGTTCGCGCACGGGCACAAGCCCGGATCGAACAGGCACGCAAAGGCTTCGGGCCACCACCGTTCCCCGGTGATGTTGCGATGGAGAGCCCCACCCCGGTGGTAATGGTCGACGCCTCGCCGCGCGACGAGGACGGGCTGCCCCGGCCGGTACGGGTAGCCGGCGCGTGGTCCTGGCGGCTCCTGCTGTTCGTAGCCGTAGGCTGGATCCTGCTGCGGATCATCGCCCACCTCGACCTGGTGATCATCCCGGTGCTGGTGGCCGTACTGCTGGCCGCCCTGTTCCAGCCGGTCGCGGCCTGGCTGCGCAAACGCGGCATGGGCCGCTCGCTGTCAGCGGCACTGGTTCTGGTGGCCGCCCTGATCCTGGTCTTCGGCGGCCTCAGTCTGATCATCAACACGTTCGTCTCCCAGGTCGGCACGCTCAGCGACCAGGTCGGCGACGGTGTCCGCGAGGTGCAGGACTGGCTGGCCCGCGGCCCGCTGCACATCTCGCAGCAGCAGATCGAGGACTACATCGCCCAGGCCCAGCGTTCGATCACCGAGAACCGGGGCGCGCTCACTTCAGGCGCACTGACCACGGCAACCACGGTAGGCGAGGTCGGCACCGGCTTCTTCCTCACGCTGTTCACGTTGTTCTTCTTCCTGCGCGACGGCGACCAGATCTGGCGTTTCATCTGCCGTCTCCTCCCCAAGGGCGCCCAGGTGCGAACCGCGCGCGCCGGCCACTACTCGTGGCACACGCTGGTCGCGTACGTGCATGCCACCGTCCTGGTGGCGTTCGTCGACGCCATCGGCATCGGCATCGGCCTGTTCGCGCTGCGCGTCCCACTCGCCCTGCCACTGGCCGCGCTAGTCTTCCTCGGCGCGTTCATCCCCGTGGTCGGTGCAACGGTCAGCGGCGCCGTCGCCGTCCTGGTCGCGCTGGTGACGGTAGGCCCGGTGAAGGCACTGATCCTGCTCGGCGTCGTCATCGCCGTACAGCAGCTGGAGGGCCACGTCCTGCAGCCGCTCATCATGGGCCGCGCCGTGGCCTTGCACCCCCTAGCCGTCATCCTGGCCATCGCGTCCGGCGTGGTGCTGGCCGGCATCGTAGGCGGCCTGATCGCCGTACCGCTGCTGGCCGTACTGAACACCGCCGTGCGCTACCTGGTCCACCACCCGGACGGCGAACCAACCCCCGACCGCCAATCGCCCGGCACCGAACCCCCGGGCGAAGACTCCAAACCCGACGAGCCCGAGCCCGGCCCGCACACCCCGCCCCCCGCGCACACGTCACTCGCGTAAAAACCGCCGAAGTTCCGATAGGCGTGCAGCGTCACGCGCAGAAGTTCGGACGTGCACGGCGCTCCGGCGTAAGAGTTGGGTCGCGTTTGGCGCCGGGCGCGAGAGTCCGGACGTGTACGGCGCGCCGGGCGTAAAGGGTGGGTCGCGTTTGGCGCCGGGCGTTGGAGTTGGGACGAGTATGGCGCGGGATGCAACAGTCCGGATTCGCACGGCTCCGGCGCAAGTCCGGTCGAGCAGGGCTCCGGACCAGGAGCACGGCGCGATGCAATGGCCGGACGCGTGCGGCCCCGGCGTCGAAGAACTGACGCGTAGGGCGCTGGCGTAAAGGCGGGCGCCGGGCGACGATGGCGCCATGCTGGAGCTGCGGCTGCTCGGCGCTTTCGAGCTGCGCGCCGGGGGAGAGCCGGTGACGCTCACGTCCGTACGGGCTCAGGCCGTGCTCGCCTTCCTGGCGTTGCGCGGCCGGGCCCCGTACGGGAAAACGCAGTTGGCCTCGGCTCTCTGGCCCGGCTCGACCGAGCGGCAAGCGCGCACAAACCTGCGACATGTGTTGCACACTTTGCGCGCCGCGGTCCCAGGCATCGATGCGCACTTGCGCGCAACGCCACAAACGCTCACGTTGAGCGACATCGATGTGGACGTGGCCGCGCTGCACGGCGACACCGTGGACGAACTGCGCGCAGCCGCCGACCTGTACCGGGGTGACCTGCTCGAAGGCTGGTACGACGACTGGGTCCTCGAGGGCCGGGACGAATGCCGCCGCCGGATGACCGAAGTGCTCGCACGACTGGTACCCATGCTCGATCACGACGGGATCCACTATGCCGAGCAATATCGCGCACTCGATCGACTGTCCGAGGAGCCCTATCGAGCACTGATCCGCCTGTACTCCGCAATGGGCGATCGTGCGCGAGCCGTCCGAACCTTCCATGAATGCGCAGCCACATTGCGCGACGAGCTGGGCGTCACGCCATCCGAGGAAACCCTTTCCCTGTACGCCGGTCTGGTGCCCACGACCGTCGAAGCGCCCCGCCGCAGCGCGTTCGTCGCCCGCGACGACGAGCGCCGACGCCTCATCCGGTTGTGGCGCGAGAACAGGGGGGCGCACCTGGTCCTGATCAGCGGCGAGCCCGGAATCGGCAAGTCGCGCCTGGCCGAGGAGTTCCGGCATTGGGCCGCGCGGCAGGGCGCAGCGACCGCGTCGGCCCGGTCCTACCCGGCCGAGGGCGTACTCGCATATGCGCCGATCGTCGCCTGGTTGCGCGAACTCGGCGTCGGCCGCCTAGATCCGACCACACTCGCGCCCTTGTTGCCGGAACTGATCGCCCCGCCCGATCGATCACCGCTCGCTCATCGCTGGCCATCGTCCAGAGCCGCCCAGCCACCACACGAACCAAAGGCCCGGCCCGACCCGCCAACGCCGGCCCCGCTGCTGCCTGAACGCGACGCCCCGACCGACCGAGCCCTGCTCACACTCGGGGAGGTCGACCGGGACGTCGGGCCCGATCGCGCTGCGCTCACCCCGCTGCTGTCCGGGCAAAACGACGCGACCGACCATGCCGCGCTCGGCTCATTCCTGCCTGCGCCGGACATGGCGCCCGACCCTGCCGCCCGGCTGCGCTTGTTCGAGGCCATGATGCGTGCTCTGCGGCCGCCGGCGGGCGGGTTGCTGCTCGTCGCCGACGACCTGCACGCTGCTGATCCTGCTACCTGCCAGTTCCTGCACTTTCTCGTACGCGGGTCGCCCGGCCCGCTTCTCGTCGTGGCAACTGCCCGTCTCGCCGAGATCGACCCCGGGCACCCGGCGCGCACCCTGCTCGACGGGCTCAGGCTGCTCGACCGCCGCACCGACCTGCCCCTCGAACGGCTCGGCCGGGATGCCACCGCTGCGCTGGCCGAGCGGCTCGGGCACCGGCTCGACACGCCGGAGGCCGACCGGCTGCACGCCGAGACCGACGGGAACCCGCTGTTCGTGGTGGAGGCGCTGCGCGCGGGTCCGCAGTCGTTCCCGACCCCGCGCGTTCAGGCGGTGCTCGAGGCTCGGCTGCGGCAGCTGTCGCCGGGCGCGCTCGAGCTGGCCGGGATCGCGGCGGCGGCCGGCTCGTCGATGCCCGTTTCGGTGTTCCCGGCGGACGCGGCGGCCGGGCTCGACGAGCTGTGGCGCCGGCAGATCCTGGTCACCGGCGGCGGCGAAACGTACGAGTTCAGTCACGACAAACTGCGCGAGGCTGCGTACGGGATGCTCTCGCCCGCTCTTCGGCGCCACCATCACGCACTGATCGCCCGGGCGCTGCAGAACTCGCCGGACGTGGACGCGGTGGCCGGGCGGATCGCCGTGCATCTGCTCGAATCCGGCGCGCGTGACGAGTCGGCGGGCTGGTTCGTGCGCGCCGCGCAGGCCGCCCAGCGCGTCTACGCCGATGCCGAGGCGGCCGGGCTGCTGCTGAGAGCGGCCGATCTCGTACGGGGGCAGGACCGTGAACTTGATGTGCTGACCCTCGTGCCGGGGCCGCTCAGTTCGGCCGAAGGCTACGCGTCCCCGCGGCTCCGCCAGGTGCTCGACCGGGCGCTGGCCATCGCCGGGCCCGCACCGGCCGCACCCCTGCTGCGCGCTCAGGCGATGGCCGTGCTGTCGCGCGGCGATTTCGAAGCCGCTCTCCGGCATGGCGCGGAGCTGCGCGCGCTCGGTGCGGACGACGACGTGCTCGCGGTCGAGGGCGACTTCGTGCGGGGCGTGGCGGCGGCCTGGCGGGCCCGCACGGTCGAGGCCGGCGAGCATCTGTCGGCGGCGCTCGACCGCTATCGCCCCGCGAACCGGACGGCCCATCTGCTCGCGTACGGGCAAGATCCTCAGGTTCTGTGCCTGGTGCGGCTGGCCCATGTGCGCGTGCGGCTGGGCGCGGCGGACGAGGCCCGGCGACTGCGCGAACGAGCGCTCGAACTTGCGCGTATGGGCGGCCATCCGTTCACTCTGGGCGGTGCGTTGTTGTTCGCTTCGCTGTGCGATCTGGACCTCGGCGATCACGAGGCGCTGCGCGAGCATGCGGCCGAGCTGACCAGTTTGCACCTCGACGCGGGGCCGATCCGGATCTTCGCCGAGGCGCTGAACGGCTACCTCGACGGACATGACCTGTCGCGTATCGACGCCGCGTTGAGCGATCCTGCGCGTTTTACCGCGCCCGGGGTGCCGGCCATGCTGCTGCGCCTGCGGCTGGAGGCGGCCCGGGCGATCGGGTCACGGGTGGAGAAACGTGCAACGGCTGAGCGTTTGCTGGCCGACGGAGTGCTCATTTGGGACGACGAGGCCCGCGCGATTCTGGCGGAACGCTGACGGAACGCACGCCGGCGCACGCTGCCCGGCATGACCACATCATCTCTTACCTTGCGCGGCGACTTCCGCGGCGCACTGCTCCGGCCCGGCGAGGAGGGCTACGACGAGGCCCGGCGTGTCTGGAACGGCGCCTTCGACCGGCACCCGGCCCTGATCGCGCGGTGCGCGGGGGCCGACGACGTGCGGACCGCCGTCCGGTACGCCCGTGAACACGACCTGACGATCGCGGTGCGCGGCGGCGGCCACTCCGTGCAGGGCTACAGCGTCGCCGACGGCGGGCTGACGATCGATCTGTCCCCGATGAAGGCCGTCCGAGTCGATCCGGCGACCGGGACCGCGCGGGCGGCAGGCGGGCTGACCTGGGCCGAGTTCGACCTGGCGACCCAGCGGCACGGGCTGGCGACCACGGGCGGCTCGGTGAGCTCGACCGGCATCGCGGGCGTCACGCTGGGCGGCGGGTTCGGCCACTTGATGCGCAAGTTCGGGCTGAGCGCGGACAATCTGCGCGGCGCTTCGCTCGTCACGGCCGAGGGCGATCTCGTACGCGCGGACGCCGACCTGCTGTGGGCTCTGCGCGGCGGCGGAGGCAACTTCGGCATCGTCACCGCGTTCGACTACGACGTGCACCCGATCGGACCGATGGTGCTCGGCGGACCGATCTTCTGGCCGCTCGATCGTGCGCGCACGGTTCTGCGCTTTCTGCGCGAATGGGCACCCGACGCTCCCGACGAACTGGGCGTCGCGCTCATCGCCACGCAGTCGGCGCCGGTCCCGGGGCTCGCCGGTACGCCGGTGCTCGGGCTGCTCCCGGTGTGGTGCGGCGACCCCGCGGCCGGGGAGCGGGTGCTGGCGCCACTGCGGGCGTTGGGCGCGCCGCTCGCCGATTTTGTGCGGCCGATGCCGTACCGGGCCGTGCAGTCGCTTCTCGACCTGGCCGCCTCGCCCGGGCTGTCCTCCTACTGGCGCTCGCACAAGCTGCCCGGCCTGCCCGACCCGGCGCTCGACGTCGTGATCGACCTGGTGGCGACGCTGCCCACGCCGCAGTCGCTGCTCAACGGCTGGGTGATCGGCGGCGCGGCGAGCCGGGTCGGTCCGGACGCCACCGCGGTCGGACCGCGTACGCCCGGTTTCGAACTGCGCCTGATCGCCAACTGGTCCGGTTCCGCCGGCGACGAGCACCGCGCCTGGGTGCGGGCCGGCTGGCAGCGGCTACGCCCGTACGCCGAAGGTCAGTACGCCGCCTTCCTGTCCGACGAGGACCCCGGCACCGCGTACGGGGGAAGGCTCTCGCGGCTCACGGCGGTGAAGGACCGCTGGGATCCGGACAACGTGTTCCGTCTCAACCCCAACATCAAACCCAGCCTTGGAGGCACCCGATGACCATTCTCGTGACCGGTTCGACCGGCAATGTCGGCGCGCATGTTGTTCGTTTCCTGAGCGAACGTGGCGCGGACGTGCACGCGGTCGGCCGTGACCTGTCCTTCTCCAGCGGTGACCGGCTGTTCCTGGCCTGCGCGAACGTGCCCGAACAGGTCGACTTCGAATGCGCGGCCATAGACGCCGCCGTCACGGCCGGGGTCAAACTGATCGTCAAACTGTCCGGCCCGGACGCGAACGTGCAGTCGCCGCTCATCTTCGAGCAGTGGCACGGCCGGATCGAAAAGCATCTGGCCGCGTCCGGCATTGCGCACGTGTCGCTCAGACCGCGCACTTTCATGACCAACCTTTTCGCGTACGCCCCGGCGAGCACCATCTTCGCGCCGGCCGGGGAGGCCGCGATCTCGTTCATCGACCCGCGCGACGTCGCGGCCTGCGCGGCGGCGATCCTGACCGGCGACGGCCACGAGGGCGCGACCTACACGTTGACCGGACCCGAGGCGATCACCTTCGCGCAGGTCGCCGAAACGTTGTCGCGCGTTCTCGGCCGTACGGTGCCGTACGTGAACGTCCACGACGACCAGGCCCGCGCCGCTCTGACCGACCAGGGCCTGCCACCGTTCCTGGCCGACGCGATCGTGGCCATCTTCCGATCCCAGCGCGCGGGCAGCATGGCCGGCACCACCGACACGGTCCAACGCCTGACCGGCCACGAACCGCGCACGTTCGCCCAGTTCGCACACGACCACGCAGCGGCGTTCGGAGCCTGACCGCGCGCACATTCGCTCAGTTCGCGCATGAAGCACGCAGCGGCGTTCGGTGGCTGCTGACGGCATGCACGTTCGCTCACTTTGCGCGCATGCCGCCGGCAAACGCTGTTCGGGGCTGAATCATCCTCATCCGGCTGCGCCCGGAGGCTCCCGCGATCACGATGGGATCGCGGGAGCCTCGCCTGCCTTCATCGGTGTCAATATTGAAGATCTGCGATTTCACCCCTAGGTTGCTTGTCAACGGGGATCGTCGGCCTGACCAGGGCCGTCCGTCCTTGCCGGATCACGAGCCGGATCGACGAGGAGGAACCTTGGACACGCAATCGCGCCGGTCATCGGTGAGCCGCAGGCGCATGCTTTCCATCGCGCTGGGCGGAGCGGCCACCGTCGCGCTTCCGGCGCCCGCCTGGGGCGCCACCGGGCAGCGGCCCGGCGCCGCGTTGCCGCCCACGCTGACCGGCCACGACATCGACGTGGCGAAGCGGGTGTCGGCGGAGCGCGCCCTCGAGCACCTCAAGGTGCTGTCGATCGGCATCGGGCCGCGCATCGGTGGCACCCGGTCCGAGCGGGTCGCGGCCGGCTACCTCGCCGGCGTGCTCGACCGGCTCGGCTACGACGTCGAGCTGCAGCCGTTCCCGGTCGCCGACAAGTTCCTGGCCCAGCTCGGCTCGCCTCGGGGCCTGCCGAACGATCTGAACTGGCAGTGCGGCGCCTCACCGCACGCGGCGCTCGACGTCAAGGTGCGCGGCGACGTGCTCGACGCCAAGCTGGGCGGCGAGGCCGACTACCCGGCCGACGTCAAGGGCAAGATCCTGCTGATCGACTACGTGGCCGCCACCCGCGAGACGGTCGTCGCCCTGGCCGTGGCCCGCCAGGCCGCCGCGGTGATCTTCCTGCCGGCCGATCTGGTCGAGCCGCGCCGGGCCTCGGCGTTCAGCCCGCAGCTGCCCGGCCTGGCCGCCACTCCCGCGCCCATCCCAGTCGTCGGCGTGGCCCAGGCCCAGAAGCACCGCCTACGCGCGCTGCTCGCCGCCCGCAAGCTGTCGCTGACCCTTTCGACGACGGCTCACCGCGGCCTGACCTCGAACAACGTCATCGCCAACCAGCCCCGCCGCTCGTCCACCGGGCCGGTTGTGATGGTGAGCGCACACTACGACACGGTGATCGGCGCGCCCGGCGCCAACGACGACGGGTCGGGCACGGTCCTGTGCCTCGAACTGGCCCGGGCACTGCGCAAGTTGCCGACGAACGCGCAGGTCCGGTTCGCACTCTGGGGCTCGGAAGAGCAGGGACTGATCGGATCGCGCTACTACGTGGCCCAGCTGCCGCAGGCCGAGCGCGACCGCATCCTGGCCGTCTACCAGAACGACATGGTCGCCACCAGCTGGGATCCGGCCACGCGCTACTGGCTGCTGTCGTTCGACGGTCTGGCCAACCGCGCCACCGACGAGGTCACCGCGGCCGCCACCCGGCTCGGCTACCAGCCGCGGATCAGCCCTGTCACGCTGCGCGGCTCGTCCGACCACCAGTCGTTCCAGGAGGTAGGCATCGCCGCGGCGAACTTCTCGTGGCGCGGCGAGGAGTCGCCCGCGCTGCTGGAACCGCCGTACCACAGCCCCGAGGACACCATCGCCAAGAACATCAGCCTGGAGCGGTTGCAGGTTTCGCTCGAACTGATCGGCTCCGCCGCCTACGCCACGGCCCGCTAGCTGCAGGCAGGCCGGACGAGTCATTTACCCGTCCGGCCTGCCAAAACCCTCAAATCCAAACCTCGGCCAACGTACGCGTCGTCCCCTCCAGCAAGCCCCCGAGGGGTTGCTCAAACCCGGCCCTTTCCCGCCCGCGGCGCCACCGCCCGCAAACGCAAGGAACGAGATCTGAGGCGGCCCGCAAAGCGCGATGAGCTCTGCGATCAGAAAGTTGTCGTGGAGCGACCGGCACTGCAGATTCGCCAGAACAGAACGCGGGGCGGCTGTTGTACGGTCCCGGCCCAGCGAACCAGTTGGACGGTCCAGGCCCATGGGCTCACTCGACGGTCGCCGCCCCGGGGCCTCGTGGAACGGCCAGGGCCTCCCGAACTCGTTGACCGCCGCGCCCCAGAGTGCTCCTCCGATGGTCCGGGGCACGGGGTGTCGTTCGACGGCCCCGGCTTACCGCTCCTGTTCGACGGCCCCGGCTTACCGCTCCTGTTCGACGGCCCCGGCTTACCGCTCCTGTTCGGCGGTCCAGGCTTACCGGACTCGTCCGGCGGCCCGGTCCACCGAACCCGTCAGGCGAACGAAGATCAGGGCTTCCGGGCCACCGCACCGTACTCGTCGGTCTCTCGCAGCTCGTCCGGTCCGGCATGCGGCGCGGGGCGCCAGCGGGCGCACGGCACCAGGCCGGGTTCGAGCACTTCCAGGCCCTCGAGAGAACGGGCCAGCTCGGCCGGTTGCCGCAGGTGGTAGGAGAGCGGGGCGTTGGCGTTCCAGACGTCGATGGCCGCGGTGAAGGCGGGACCGTCCAGGACGTTGGTGCCGTCGGCGGTCACCAGGAAACTGCCGGACGGCAGGGCGTCCATCAGGGTGCGCACGATCGTCACGGCCTCGTCCGGGTCGGGGATGTGGCCGAGGATGTTCATCATGATCAGGCCGACCGGGCGGGACAGGTCGAGGCCGGACGACGCGATGATCGAGCCGGGATCGCGCACGTCCGCGTCGACGTAGACGGCCTCGCCGGCCAGCACGGTGTGGGCGTGGGCCAGCACCAGCGGATCGTTGTCGACATAGACGACCTGCGCCGACGGTGCCACGGCGTGGGCGACCTGGTGGGTGTGCTCGGCCGAGGGGATGCCGGTGCCGACGTCGAGGAACTGGCGTACGCCCTCCTCGGCGGCCAGATAGGTGACTGCGCGCTTGAGGAACGCCCGGGAGCTGCGGGCCACGACGACGATGTCGGGATAGAGCTTGGCGAACTCGTCGCCCACCGCACGGTCGGCCGGGAAGTTGTCGGTGCCGCCGAGCCAGTAGTTCCAGACCCGGGCGGAGTGGGGGACGCCGGTATCGAGCTCCGTCATTCCGCGGAGTCTAGTGTGGACAGGCGCGTCCGGGCTGCAGTGATGACAAGGCAGATCGCGGCGGTCCTTGTGGCTCGGCCGGAACCGTTCTTGCAACCGGGTGGCAGGCTGCAAAATGTGGTCCCGGCCCGCGTTGCCCGTCTGCTGCTGCTGGGCTGCGCCGCGGTCCCGGCCCGCGTTGCTCGTCTGCTGCCGCTGGGCTGCGCCGTGGCCGCGGTCCAGATGATCGCCTTCGTGACCGTGGCGGGCTTCTTGCGCCCCGGCTACGACTCCAGCCGCAACTGGGTCAGCCAGCTGTCACTCGGCCCCGGCGGCTGGCTCAACGACCTCAACCTGACCCTGTGCGGCCTCTGGCTGCTAGCCGGCGCCGAGGGCCTGCGCCGCACCCGCGCCGATGCACGAGGCCTGCGCCTCACCCGCGCCGATGCACGCGGCCTGCGCCGCACCCGCGCCGATGCACGCGGCCTGCGCCGCACCCGCGCCGATGCACGTGGCCTGCGCCACTCCGGGGTGGGAAGCGTGCGCCGCCAAGATCCGCGCCACCGGCCGCTCCGGAAGACGGCCGTCGCGCTTGTCGCCTGGTGTGGCATCAGCATGGTTGGTCTCGCCGCGCTTCCGACCGACGCCGGCATCGGCTATCCGCCCGGCGTCGAACCGACCCACACGGTGGTCGGGCTTGTGCACCAGATCGTGGCGATCACGCTCGGCGTTGCCGGGGTCGGGGCGGCGGCGTTGCTTGGTCGCGCGGCAGTGGCCTACGCGGTCGCCGCGGTCATGACGGTGACGTTCATCGCCGCCTCCATTTTGGTGCTGCTCGACGCCTCCGGTGTGCTGCCGGGCAACCCGAGCGGTCTGCTGGAAAGGGTCGCGATGTTCCTCGGTCTGGGCTGGACAGCAATAGCCTCGGCCGGGGAGGCTCACGTGCGCGGAAGGGCGGAGGCACGAACTACCGACGCGCGAGCAGAGACAGTTTCAGCAGCGAACTGGCGGTGAGTCGCGGCCCGAACCGCGCGAGGCAGGAGCCCCGAGGCGCCGCGGAGGAGTGGGCACCCGGTCCAGGGTGATTCCGAAGTTCTGCCGGTACGCCGTCTGCACCTGGTCGTCGGTGTCGAGCACGGTTTCCTCGCGCCGGCCGTCGTGTGTGCGGATGAGCGTCCGGCCGCTCAGGGAGATTCGGCCGTCGCCGTCCATGCGGGAGCAGACCGGGCCGTTGCCGAAATGGGAGTCGGGGGACGTCGAGTGCCACCAGCAGGTGGGGGCGAAGTCGGTCAGGGTGCGCGTCCGGCGTTCGATCCGGTATTGCGGTTTGCCGTTCATGGTGACGTCCACGTCGTCGCCGCCCGGAACGTCGATCATGGTGAAGACGCCGCCCGGATCGGGTTGGGGGGTGCGGCTGCGGAAGTCGAGCGGGTCGGTGCTGTGCCGGCCGAAACCGACGTCGGCCAGCCACGGGCCGTCTCCGCCGGGGGTGGTCACCAGCAGGGCCATGTGGTCGAAGGGCGGGCCCAGCCGGTCGCCGTGCACGCGCGCGCCGACCCGTTCGACGCCGAAGCCCAGTTCCTCGAGCAGGATCGCGAACAGCCCGTTGAGTTCGTAGCAGAAGCCGCCCCGGCGCCTCCGCACGATCTTGTCGAAGAGGTCGCCGGGGGCCAGCGAGATGCGTTCGCCCAGGTGGATGCTGAGGTTTTCGAAGGGGACGGTCCGCTGGTGGGCCCGGTGCAGCTCGCACAGCCCGGCCGCGTCGGGAGTGGGCGGCCGGGCCAGATCGATCCGCGTCAGATAGGCGTTGACGTCCATGACGAACAGCCTAGGCGCGCATCACCGTGGCGATCGGGATGCCGGCCGCGCGCAGGGCGGGTACGAAACCGCCCAGGATTCCGGCGACGATGCCCGCGATGATGCCGGCCACGCCCGCCTCCCACGGGAACTGGACGTCGCGCAGGATCGGCTGGGAACTGCCGACCAGCATGGTCACCACCTTGAGGGCGGCCGCGCTGGCCCCGATCGCGGCGGCCGCGGTGAACAAGCCGGTCAGTAACGTCTCGGCGAGCACGATGCCGGCCAGCAACGAGCGTGGGGTGCCGACCGCGCGGCGGAGCGCGAACTCCTCGACGCGTTCGCCGACCGTGGCCAGGCCGACGTTGAGGATGCCGGCCACGCCGATCAGCAGCACCAGCCCGGCCATCGAGAAGAACACCAGCCGCATCAGGGTGAGCTGCTTCTCCTGTTCCTTGCGGGACTCGACGGTGTAGGCGTACGGATCGTTGCCGAGGGCCTTGAGCTTCGAGGCGACGACCGGCTCGACCGGCGACCCCTTGGTCATCAGCAGGCGCATCTCGCCGCCGGTGTTGGGGTCGGACATGCGCGAGGGCGGCAGCCAGGTGGTGAGCTCGTCCAGGCGTACGTAGGCCCGGGGTTGCACGTCGCCGTCGTCGATCACGCCGACGAACTGGGGCGTGACGTTGGCCGCGGCGCCCCCGACGCGCATCTCGGCCGGCACCCGGTACTGCTCGAACGCCTTGGCGGCGGGCTGGTTGAGCACCAGCCGCGGCGACATCGCGGGCACCCGCGAGAAGTCGAGCCACTGACCCGAGACCGTGCGGTACGGCCGGAACTTGCGGACGTCGCCGGACAGCGCGGTCAGCCGCACCTCGACGGCCTGCCCCTTCACGCCCGGCGCGGGCTCGCAGCCCTGGTCGTTGCAGACCATCGCCGGGCCCCAGTCCTGGTCGAGCGGGGCGCCGCCGGGGTTGACCGGCAGCACGCCGGGCTCGCCGACGATGCCGCTGACCGCCAGCATGGCCACCGCGTCGTCGCGCCCGTCGACCGTGGCCGTGACCATCTCGGTCGCCTCCTGCTGCAGCGGCATCTCCATCACCCGGGTGCCGTCGTAGCCCTGGGTGACTTCGAGGTCGGCCAGCAGCGCGCGCTCGGCGATGCTCGCGCCGGCCTGCACGACCACGACGGCCAGCACGCCGAGGAACAGGCTGATCATCGACAGCAGGGTGCGCAGCTTGCGGGCGCGGATGCCCTGAATGCCGATGATCATGGCGGACCGGAAGCGTCCGGACAGGCGCCTCATCGGGCCATCACCCGCTCGGTCAGCACGCCGTCGACGAGGTCGTGGATGCGGCCCATCCGCGCCGCGTGATCACGGTCGTGTGTCACCAGGATCAGGCCGCAGCCGCGGTCGGTGGCCGCCAGCAGCGCGTCGATGACCAGGGCGCCCGTCTCGGTGTCGAGCGCGCCGGTCGGCTCGTCGGCCAGCAAGATCTTCGGGTCCCGTACGAGGGCCCGCGCGATCGCCACCCGCTGCTGCTCGCCGCCGGACATCTTGGCCGGCCGGCTCTTGGCCAGATGGGCGATGCCGACCTGCTCGAGCGCCTCCATCACCCGGATGCGCCGCTGCCGCCGGGGCAGCCAGCCCTGGCCGTTGACCAGCGCCATCGCCACGTTCTGAGCCGAGGTCAGATGCTTGAGCAGGAAGAACCGCTGGAACACGAACCCGAAATGGGAGCTGCGCAGCTTGGCCGCGCGGCGCTCGGGCAGCCGGGCGATCTCCTGACCGTCGAGCTGGTAGCTGCCCGAGTCGGGCCGGTCGAACAGGCCGATGACGCTGAGCAGCGTGCTCTTGCCCGAGCCGGAACGCCCGACGATGGCGACGCTCTGGCCCCGGTCGACGGTCAGGCCGACGCCGTCGAGGATCGTGCGGGGCTGCTCCTGGCCCTTGAGAACCTTGGTGATGCCCTCGAGCTCGATCAGGGCCGTCATCCGTTGGGGCCCTTCATGCCGCCGTCGGCACCTTCCGCGCCGGGCGCGGCGGCGGGCAGGTCGGGGCCGGGCACGGCGATGGTCTCGTTGCCCTTGAGCCCCGACTTGATCTGCACGACCTTGCCGTCGGTCAGGCCCAGCACCACGTCGACCGTCTTGCGCTGCTTGTCGGGGCCGACGATGTCGACCTTGCCCTTGCCCTGCACACCGGCCACCGCCTCGACCGGCAGCACCATGACCTTGGCCGCCTTCGCGGTGATCACCTGCAGCGTCACCTGGGCGCCGTTGATCAGCTTGACGCTGTTCGGTGGCACGCAGACCAGCCGCATGCCGGTGGCCTCGGAACCGTCGCTGCCGCCGGTGTCCTCCTGCTGCGGGGCCTCGGCGACCGGGGGAGCGCCGGACGGGCCGTTCGTCGGCTGGGTGGTGGGCGGCGGGGGCTCGGGAATCGAGCCGGCCGGCAGCGCGGCGATGGTGCCCAGCGCCGTACAGGCGAAAGGTCCTGGCCCGTTCTTGATCTGCGCGCGAACGTTGGTGACGGCGCCCGAGATCCGGTACGCCTGGGCGCTCTCGATCTCGGCCACGATGCCGTAACCGGAGTGCTTGGCCGAGATGATCGGCATGCCGGCCGCGACGTCGGCGCGGTCGTCCATGAGCCGGCCGGCCAGGATCGAGCCCTGCGGGATCATCACGCGGCGCGGGGCCCCGTCGTCGTCCCAGACCGTTGCCACCCACTTCGGCCGTACGGCCGGGACCGCCGACGGCCTCTTGTCGAGGTAACGCAGTTCGCCGTCGGTCGGCGCGACGATGCCGAAGACCGGGTTGATCGTGACCGAGCCGGACAGGCTGATCTGGTTGCTCAGGTCCTGCCGGGTGGGCTTGACCGTGGTGAGCACCGTGCCGCGGGCCTCGAGCCCGGGCGTCGTCACGGATGCCTCGCCCGAATCACACCCGCAGAGCACCGCAGCGAGCATCGCCACCGCACCCGTTCCGGCCACTCTGCGTGACGCCACTTGTACCCCTTTGCCAGACTTTCTTCGGACGGCCGGGGAAACGCGATACGACCCGGCCGGGCAGAGGTTACAAGGATCATGCAAGTGTCGATGTCCCGGATTGGAGAAGGGCCCGGGGCCTGCGCGAATTGCCGATCCGGTCCGCTCGATAAGGTTGATCCGGCCGATCGGGCGGTCGTGCGGCCCGGCCGCCGCACGTCCCGGTCGGCCGGTCGGACGCGGAAGGCTGGGGAACAGACATGGACCGGGCACTGCTGGCGGACTTTCTCCGGTCCCGGCGCGAGGCGCTGCAACCGGAGGACGTCGGGCTTCCCCGCGGGCCGCGGCGGCGTACCGGGGGTTTGCGGCGGGAGGAGGTCGCGGCGCTGGCCGGCATGTCGGCCGATTACTACGGCCGGATCGAGCAGCAGCGCGGCCCCGTGCCGTCGGAGCCGATGCTGGCCGCGCTCGCCCGGGCCCTCCAGCTCGGCCTGAGCGAACGGGACCACCTGTTCACGCTCGGCGGCCACTCGGCGCCGCGGCGGGCGGCGGACGAGGACCAGGTGGTCAGCCCCACGATGCGGCGGGTCGCCGACCGGCTGGCCGACACGCCGGCGCTGGTGCTGTCGCGCTTCGGCGAGGCCCTGTTGCAGACCCGGCCCGCGGTGGCCCTGCTCGGTGACTACACCCGGTTCAGCGGATGGTCGCGATATCTGGTCTACCGCTGGTTCACCGACCCGGCGCAGCGCGCGCTCTATCCGCCCGAGGACCACGACAAGCGGGGTCGGGTCTTCGCCTCGGAGATCCGGGCGGCTTACACGGCCGACCCGGAGGGCCGCGCCGGCGAGATCGTCGCCGCGCTGCTGGCCGTCAGCCCCGAGTTCGCCGAGGTCTGGCGGCGCCACGAGGTGGACATCAACCACCATCTCGACCTCAAGCGGTACTGCCATCCCGAGCTGGGCGAGATGGAGCTGTACGCCCAGCGGCTGGTCGACCCCGACCAGGGCCAGGAGCTGCTGGTCTTCTCGGCGCTGCCCGGCACCCCGAGCCACGAGAAGCTGCAGAATCTTTAGACCCGGACGACTTGTCCGTGGATAAGTACGGCCTTCAACCGGATTTCCGATCGCGCCAGGCTGGAGCAGCCCAACACGGGGCGCACAAAGGAGTTCGTGATGAAGGCAGTTCGTTTCCACGAGTACGGCGACCCGAGTGTCCTTCGATACGAGGACGTCGAGCAGCCCGTTCCCGGCGCCGGGCAGGTTCTGATCCGGGTCGCCGCGACCTCGTTCAACGGCGTCGACGGCAACATCCGCGCGGGGTTCATGCAGGGGCCGATCCCGGTGACGCTGCCGCATACGCCCGGCATCGACGTCGCGGGCACGGTCGAAGCGCTGGGTTCCGGCGTGACCGGGCCGGCCGAGGGCGATCGGGTCATCGGGTTCCTGCCGATGGCGGGAGTCGGCGCTGCTGCCGAGTACGTTCTGGCCCCGGCCGAGATCCTGACCAGGGCGCCCGCGAGCATCGCCCTGGCCGACGCGGCCGCGCTGCCTCTGGTCGGGCTGACCGCCTGGCAGGCGCTGTTCGATCACGCCAAGCTGACGGCCGGGCAGCGGGTGCTGATCAACGGCGCGGGCGGGGCGGTCGGGGGTTATGCGGTGCAGCTGGCCAAGCAGGCCGGGGCGTACGTGATCGCCGTGGGCGGCCCGCTCAGCGTCGACCGGGCCAAGATCGCGGGCGCGGACGAGGTCATCGATCACACGAGCACGGAGGTGAACGCGGCGGTGCGTGAGCCGGTCGATGTGGTGCTCAATCTGGCGCCGATCGAGCCGACCGGGCTGGCCGCTTTGCTCACGCTTATTCGTACGGGCGGGGTCCTGGTCAACACCACGGTGTGGATGCCCGCGCCCAGCGACGAGGCGCGCGGCGTACGGGGAATCGATCTGTTCGTTCGCAGCGATGCCGGGCAGCTGGCGCATCTGGTCGAGCTGATCGACCGGGGTGAGCTGCGCGTCGAGGTGGCCGAGCGGGTGCCGCTGGCCGAGCTGCCGGCCGTCCACACGCGGGCCGGCGCGGGTGAACTGCACGGCAAGGTCGTCATCGCCGCGGAGACTCCGGAACTCCGGTGACCGGCGCCGGGATCGCCCCGTTCCATCCGCCCGGAACCGCCGAGTACGCCCGGGCCGGCGCCTCCTTCCAGCTCGCGGCGCCGGTCGACCCGGACGGGGCGTTCACCGCCCGTTCCGTCGGTGACGTCGTCCACGCCGTCGCCGCCGCGCGCCGGGCGGGCCGGCCGCTGCGAGTGACCACCACCGGCCATGCGATGGGCCGCACCGCCCCGCTGACCGGTTCGCTGCTGCTGCGTCCGCGGATCGAGGCTCCCGTACGGGTCGATCCGGCGGCCCGGACGGCCCGGGTGCCCGCCGGCCGGACGTGGGGCGACGTCCTGCCCGAGCTGGTCCGGCACGGGCTCACCGCTGTGCACGGCTCGTCGTCGACCGTCGGGGTCATCGGCTATCTGCTCGGCGGCGGAATCAGCTTCTACGGCCGCCGCTTCGGCCTCGCCGCGAACTGGGTCCGCTCGTTGACCGTGGTTCTGGCCGACGGCGAGGTCGTCGAGACCAGCGCCACGCGCCGCCCGGATCTGCTGTGGGCGCTGCGTGGCGGTGGGGGCGGGATCGGTGTTGTGGTCGAGGCCGAGATCGACCTGATGCCCATGCACAGCGTCGTCACCGGCATGGCGGTCTGGGACCCCGCCGACGCGTCCCGGCTGGCCCCGCTCTGGCAGAAGTGGGCCCGCAACGCCCCGCCGGAGATCACCACCACCTTGCGCCTGCTGTCCCGGGACGGGCGCCGGGTGCTCGCCCTCGACGGCGCCGCCGCCGTCCCGGCCGAGTCAGACCTGCCGGCCGCGCGGCGCCTGGTGGACGACATGCTGTCCGCGCTCGACCCGCCCTTGACCAGCACCTGGGCGCCGGCCTCACCGCTGGCCCTTCCGCTGACCCACCTCGACCCGCCGCAGCCGGTGGCCTTCCGGTCGGACTCCGCGCTGCTCAACGAGATCGACGACACCGGCTGGGCCCGGATCCTGAACGCCGGACCGGGCCTGCTCGCGCTCGAGCTGCGTCAGCTCGGCGGCGCCTTCGCCGATCCGGTGACGGACGGCGGCGCCCTGGACCGTCTCGCGGCGCCGCTGCTCTATCACGCCGTCGGTCTGGCCGGTGCGGACACCGCGAGGGTTCTGGCCGCGGTCAGGTCGGCCGTCGAGCCGTTCCGGACCGGATACACCGCCCCCACCTTCATCGACCATTTCGACCAGCGGCAACGGACGCTGGACGACCACACCCGCGTCCGGGTCGAGCGCATCCGCCACGGTGCCGACCCGACCGGCCTGTTCGCCGGCGACGTCGACGCGATCCGCGACCAGTCCTGAAGGGACACGACATGGTCGCCGCCCTGGCCCGGTGCGTCCGGGTCGCGGAAGTGGCGGACGGTGACCGGTCCGGGTCCCGCTGGCGGCCGGCGGCTTCCCGTCCTCCCACGTGCGGGCGGGAAGCCGTACGGGCTAGATCTTGCCGGTTCCGGCCCCGGCGGTCACGGTGGCCTTCACGGTGTTGTTGGCTTCCGGGCTGTACGAGTAGGGGATCGCCGCGACCGAGGCGCCGTTGCGGACCTGCTCAGTGCCGGAATTGACCCGGTAGTTGTTCAGGACCTTGATGTTGCCCGGGTCCGAGTCGCCGGTCTGGGTGACCGTCGGGTTCTTCACGTTCTCGAAGTAGTTGCGTTCGACGAAGACGCCCGCGTTCTCGGTGGACGCCACCCCGTACGAGCCGATGTTGCTGTAGTAGTTGTTGAGCACGTGCACCGGGTTGGCGAAGCGCACGCGCGGGTGCCGCTGGTTGGTGCCCTCGAACCAGTTGTGCACGTAGGTCACGCGCAGGTGGCCGAGGTCCTGCGAGCCGTTCCCGTCGTCGTGACCGAGCAGCATCGACTTGTCGTGATCGTGCAGCCGGTTCCACGACACCGTGATGAAGTCCGACCCGCGCTTGATGTCGATCAGGCCGTCGTAGCCGTTGGCCAGGTCGTTGTGGTCGATCCACACGTTGGTCGTGCTGCTCTGCACGTTGATCGAGTCGTCGCTCGCGTTGCGGAACACCAGGTTCCGGATGATCACGTTCTTGACGCCGGACAGGTTGAGGCCGCCGCCGGTGATGCCCGAGCCCGATCCGACGCCGATGACCGTCTTGTTCGATGCCACGCTGTACATGCCGGAGATCGAGATCAGGCCACTGACGCGGACGGTCTGCGACGTGCTGGCGCTGAGCGCGGACTTGAGGGCGGACGCCGAGGTCACGGTGACCACGGTGCCGGCCGAGCCACCCGGGGTGCCGCCGTTGAGACTGGCGAAACCGACCGGGCTGCTTTCGGCGGCCGACGCCTCGACCTGGCCGGTGGCGAGCACGCCGCCGACCATGAGGACGCCGGCCGAGAGAGCGGAGATCAGCGTCCTGCGACGCTTTCTTGCGGGCATTGTTTCCTCCGTACGTGGGGGGTGCGGCGCCACGTGTCGGTGGAGGCGCGCGGCGCCTTCCTGAGCCCGGGTAAGCGCTTACCAGGGCGTAGTCAGAGTACGCATCCATGGACATCAATGTCACTGGCCGGGTGGAATCGGGCACCTGTGAAAACAATCGGGGGATCTTTGCAGTCTTTTCCCGCGGGCCTGTCACGATGTGGCCGCAGCCGGACATAGGAAGTTACGTGGGCAACGACGACGAGGACCGCTTCCGCCGGGTCTATCAGGATTCGTTCGAACCGCTGCTGGCGTACGCGCTGCGGCGGGTCGATCAACCGGCGGACGCGGCGGACGTGATCGCGGAGACGTTCCTCATCGCGTGGCGGCGTGGCCGGCAGATGCCGGACGGGGACGAGGCGACGTTGTGGCTGTACGGCGTCGCCCGCCGGGTGCTGGCCAACCACCATCGCGGCGGGGTGCGCCGGGAGCAGCTCGGCGAACGGCTGAGACAGCGACTCGGCGACACCTTCGCACAAGATCCCGGTCACGAGGTGCCGGAGCGGCTCTCGGTGCGCGCCATGCTCGGGCGGCTGGCCGAGCCCGACCGTGAGGTGCTGATGCTGACCTTCTGGGAGGGGCTCGAACCGCGCGAGGCGGCCCTCGTCCTCGGGGTCAGCCCCACCGTCGCGCGGACCCGGCTGTCGCGGGCCCGCGCCCGTTTCCGTGAACTGGTGGAACCGTCCGACCCGGTGGCGGCCGCGCAAGGCCCGAAGGAGCAGCGATGACCGGCAAGTCGCACGAGCAGATGCTGCGCGAGGCCGACCCGTACCGGCCTGGCCCGTTCCTCGCCGCCGACCAGGAGCTGCTGGCGCAGATCATGGCCGAGCCCCGCCGGAAGCCCGCCCACCGGCTCGCGATCGTGGGCGTGGCCGCCGCCGTGCTGGTGGCCGCGGTCGGCGTCGTGATCGCGGTGGGCCGGAACTCGTCGCCGCCGCCGGTCCCGGCTGCTCCGTCGCCGTCACCCTCGGTATCGGTGGCCCCGCCGCCGCCCGGGTCCGGTTCGCTGCTCGAGCCGCAGAAGGTGCGCAAGGCGGCCGAGGAAGGTCCGCGCATCCTCATCGGCGAGCCGGGCTGGAAGATCATCCACCTCGAGCCGTTCGCCGATCACATGGGCGAGATGGCGTGGGAAAAGGCGGACACCATGATCAATTTGTCGTGGTATCCCGAGTCCGAGTACGCCGGCCGCCGTCAGGACAAGCAAAAGGGCGCGGAAAAGGTGAAGATCGGCGACTACGCCGGCTGGATGGTGGGCAACGGTGGCGGCTCCCTGCGGGTGATGACCGAACCGCGCGAAAGCGACGGAGTCTTCGCCTCGATGGACAGCGGCGAAGGCTTCAGCAGAGCCCGATTCCGTACGTTCCTGGCCGGTCTGCGGACGGTCGACGTCGACGCGTGGAGCGCCGCCGCCTCCGGTGACGTCACGCGCAGGGGCGAGGCGGGCGACCGGGCCTACCGCTTCTTCGCCAACGGCGGCCTGTCGAGGCCGCCGACCTGGGACGACCCCGAGCTCGACAAGATCCCGGCCACCGCCACGGCGCTCGAATTCGATACGGCGCTGTCGAAACAGGCCGCGTGCGGCTGGCTGACCGAGTGGCAGCGAGCCAAGGCGGGCACCGACACCCGTGCCCTGCAAGAGGCCCGCGAGGCCCTGCTGAGCAGCAGCAACTGGACCGTGCTGCAGGATCTCGAACGGCAGGGCTCCGACCTGCGCAAGACGATCACCAAGATGGCCACCCGGGTAGCCGGCGACCAGGCCGGCGAGGCGGAGATCAAGGGGTACCGCGACGCTCTGTGCTGACCGGTGCGCCGATGCGCCGATGTGCCGGTTCGCCGGTTCGCCGGTCCGGGCCGGCCGGGGCCGGGCCGTCAGGGCCGGCGCACGTCCCAGAGCCACACGTCGGAACGCCGCTCGCCCGGCCCGAGCAGATCCACCAGCAGCGTCCTCAACTGCGCCTCGGCGGGCGGTGATCCGAGGACGACCACGGCGGCTTTCCATCGGAGGAGGTCGGCCCGTACGGACCCGCGGATCTCGGCGGTCACCGGCGGCACCCGGCCGGTGAGCATGACCTTGTAGAACAATTGGGCGGTGACGACGCGGGCCGCCGGGTTCATCCGGGCGACGCCGTGCTCGTCGGGGCCGAGGAAATAGCCGCACGGGACGGCGAACTCGTGCCGGGCGACGGCACTCCAGCCAAGCGTGGGGCGGCCCAGGTCCAGGCCGGGCAACGGCACCGGTACGAGGGTGGAGCCGGCCGGAACATAGGGCCGCCACGCGCCGGAGGTGATGAAATCCGGGGGCCGCGTGTCGGGCACGGTCTGAAGCGGCACGGGCAGCAGGGGAAGCAGGGACGCGGCGATGACGGCCCGCCCGAGCCGGGCGAACCGGGGTGCGTGCTCCCAGCCGAGCGCAACCAGCACGACAACGGCGCCGAGCACCGCGTACGAGAGACGGCTCGGCATGATGAGGCCCAGCACCGGCGTGCGGTCCGAGATCAAGGCCCACGGCCCCGGCACGTACGTGGGAAGGCCGTTGATCTTGATCTCGGGACCGAGGGCGGCGAGCGCGAAGACGACCGCCACGACAGCCGCGATGCGCGCGGCGACCGAGACCCGCCAGAGCAGGAACCCGAGCAGCACGGCGACGACGGCCAGGGGCCACCCGAACCAGCTGTTGTGCTCGGTGCGGCTGAACGGCGGCTCGGTGCCGAACGCGCCGGCCGAGTCGCGGGCCAGGCTGACGAAGGCGGCCACATCCTCGCCCCACCAGTGAAAGTCCGGCAGGGCGCGGTAGCTCTGCGGCCCGGCGAACTGCATCCACAGCGGGTAGGCGCACAGCGCGGACACCACCACGGCGCACACGGCGAGCGACGTTGCGAACGTACGCCATCGGGCCCGTGCCACCTCGGGCCGCTGCCGGGCGTAGACGCCGACCACGACAGCCAGTGCGCCCGCCGTGATCAGCAGCATCTCCTCGTTGATGAAAACCTGCCACGTCACCAGCAGGCCCAGGATCAGACCGTCACGGAACCGGCGGCCGTCCACGCCGAGCCGCAACACTTTGACGACGATCAGCGGCAGGAGGAAGTGGGAGACGAAATTGGGCTGACCGCTCGCGTGATTGATCACGCCCGGCGCGAAACCGGCGAGGGCGCCCCCGGCGAACGCGGCCGCGCGCGAACGAACCAGATGGCGGGCGAGCGCCCAGTAGGTGGTGGCCGCCGTGGCGCAACAGGCGCCGACGATCCACACGACGTAGACGGTCTTCGGCCCGAGCAGCAGGGTGAGCGGGGCCAGGGGAATCGTCACGCCGAGTACGGAGGTGTTGGCCATCATGTTCACGCCGTCGGGCACGTTCTGGCGCATGGAGAACAGCGGATTGCTGAGATGACGCACGGAGTAGGCGCCGTGCGCGAGCAGCCATTCGAACCAGGTGTTGTCGATGGCCAGGTGCGCGGCGACGCGGCCGTCCGGGTCGGTCAGATATTGCGCCATGACGACGAGGCCCAGCATCAGAAAGACGCCGAGGGCGGCGGCATCGGCGCGAAATCGCCTAGGGGCGTCGCCGGTCACCAACCATTCCCCCCGAGCTCGGTGCGGCTCAGGTCATGGTTGCATCAGCAACGGCTGCCCGATCCCGGAACGGCGGAGATGGTGACCGCGCTGCGTTCCCCTCGACGGGCGGTCAGTCCTGCACGGTCGGGCGGATGGTGAGCGAGCCGATCTCCACGTCGGCCGGCTGCTCGACGGCGAAGCAGATCGCGCGGGCCACCGCGACCGGGTCGAGCCCGAACTCGCGCATGCCGGCCTGGATGCGTTCCCGCGCGGCCGGGTCCATGCCGTCGGCCAGTTCGGTGCGGACGAAGCCGGGGGAGATCTCGGTCGTCCGGATGGCGCCGTCGGTCGACTCGGTGCGCAGTCCCTCCATGATCGTGCGGGCCGCGTTCTTCGTCGCCGCGTAGACGGCCATCGTCGGCGTGATCTTGAGGCCGGCGGTCGAGACGATCGTGACGATGTGCCCGTGCCCCTGGTCGCGGAAGACTGGCAGGACGGCGGCCAGGCCGTGCAGCAGCCCGCGGACGTTCACGTCGATCATCGCCGTCCAGTCGTCCACGCCGAGCTGATCGAGGCGGCCGAGCCGGGCGATCCCCGCGTTGTTGACGAACACATCGACCTTCCCGTACGCGTCCAGCGCGCTCCGGACCAGGTGGCGGACGTCGCCGGGGTTCGTCACGTCGGCCGGCACGGCGATCGCCTGCCCGCCCGCCCCGGTGATCTCCGTGGCCAGGGCGTCGATGCGTTCGCGGCGGCGGGCCGCGAGCACAACCGCGTTCCCGCGCGCGGCCAGCATCGTCGCCGCCTCCTGACCGATCCCGCTGCTGGCGCCGGTGATGATGACGGTGCGCATCCGGACTTCCCTTCGTCTAAGTTGACAGGTGTCCGCTTCAGTGTGCGGCTGTTCCGGACACGTGTCCACTTAAGGGAGTTTCGTCACATGGCCGAACGCAGGACGCGCGCCGACGCGGTCAGCAACCGGGCGCGCATCGTGCAGGTCGCCCGGGAGCTGCTGACCTCGACGTCGGAACTCCCGATGAACGCGGTCGCCAAGGCCGCCGGCGTCGGGCAGGGCACGCTGTACCGGAACTTCCCGACCCGGGAGGCGCTGCTGGCCGAGGTCTACCGGGCCGACGTCGACCAGCTCGTCGCCTCGGCGCCGGACCTGCTCACACACCACGACGCGGCCACGGCGTTCCGTCTGTGGCTCGACAACGTGGCCGACTATGCCCGGGTCAAACGCGGGGTGCTGGCCGCGCTCGAGCCGAACTCGTGGAACGAACTCGCCGCCGGGCACACCGGCCCGATCGGCGGGGCCATCGACCTGCTGCTCGCCGCGGGCCGGGCCGAGGGAACAATCCGTGACGACGTCGGCTCCCGCGACGTGCTCGTCCTGCTCGGCTTCCTCTCCCGCCTGGAGGAGGCCGAGGCCGGAGAACGGGCCCACCACCTGCTGGATCTGCTCTTCAACGGCTTGCGGCGGACCCCGTACGAGTGAGCTGTTTCATCCGGTCCCGGAACGGGGAAGAAGATCACGCACCGTTTCAGCCGATTCGAGGAGATGTGATGACTGCTGTGACCGATCCCGCCACCGTCAGCGAATGCCTTCGCGCCGGGGCCGGCTTCTCGCAGGGCGACCTGAACTGGATCGCCGAGCAGTTCGGCACGCTCGACGCGCGGCTGGCCGCCTTCCACGCCGACTCCACCGAACTCGAGGTGTCGGTGAAGGACCGGGAGGCGCGCGGGCAGAAGGTCACGCTCGAGTGCTGGATCGCCGGCCGGCAGAAAATCGTCACCACCTCGACCGAGGAGGACCTGCGGGCAGCCCTCAACGACGTCCGCGACGACCTGCGCCGCAAGCTGAACGACTCGAAGACCAAGCAGGAGCCGCGCCACAACCGCCACCTACGCGAGGGCGCCGAGGTCGAAACGGACGGCGAGCTGATCGAATAGTCACGCGTTGCCGGCCGACGGGCGTCCGCAGCGGACAGTCCTCAGGCCGTCGCGGCAGCGCCGGAATACTCCGTAACAACCCCGCGGCCGACGTATTGGCCGCGGGGTTGTTCGGTGCCGACCCAAAGGTTGGCGTCGAAGGGTCGTAACTCCAGGTCAGTCAAGGTGCGGGAGGACGGCGTTGCAGGCGGCGGCCGTGCTCGGGGCGGCGGCCGCCAGCGCGCGCAACTCGGTCGCGGTCTCCCAGATCACGTACGACTGGACCGCGGCGCCCCGGGCTTTCCGGACCGCGGCGATCGCCTCGTCCGCCCGGCCGAGAAGCACATGGCACTGCGCCAGCCCCAGCCATCGGTCGCCGCTCCACGCGCCGGCCGGCCGCGCCTGCTGCAACTCGGTCGCCACCCCGGCCTCGGACGCGGCGTCCGCCGACCAGCCACCGGCGAGGAGGGCGGTCGCATACGTCCGGCGAGCCTCCGGCAACTCCGGCGCCAGATCGACGGCGAGCCGAGCCTCCCGCAGCGCCCGCTCCGGATCACTCAGCGCCAGGCAGGCGTCGGCCGCCGTGACGCGACTGGTCCACGCCTCTGAATCCGCCCGGATCGCCACCTCGGCGTCGGCCAGCGCCTCCTCCGGCCGGCCGAGTAGCTGGTGGAATCCGGCCCGCATGTTTCGCGCGTAGTGCCCGTCCGGGTCCATCGCGATTGCCCTGTCCAGCGACTCCACCGCCTCCGGCCGTTGCTGCGCCACCCACAGGACGAGGCCGCGGTAGGCGTGCCCGAGCAGGCTCCCGCCGGTCTGCTCGTCGACGGCGTCGAGGTCGATGAGCGCCTCGGCCGTTCGGGCCAGATATCCCAGCCGGCGCGCGCGTCTCAACCGAAGTGGCCAGGTCACACTCGTGACGGCGATCGCCGCGTCAAGCACGGCGACGGCCGCTTCCGGTCGTTCGGCCTGCCACAGCTCGTCCGCGATCTGCGCGGCGCGGCCGCGGAACGCGTCGTCGTGCCGCCGCCCGGTTAGCAGCACCGGGAACTCGGCCTCCAGGCTGTCGGCGGCATCGTCGCTGCGGCCGAGCGCGGTGAGACAGGCCGCCCGTATGCGGTGGAACTCGGCCCGTTCGCGGAGACCGAGCGTGGCCGCGTTGCGGTCGAGCAAGTCGAGCGTCCGATCGGGGGCGGTGCGGGCACATCGGCGGGCGGCGTCCAGGACGATACGGTTCAGCGCCGCCTTGTCCAGCAGCCGGTGGTCGCCGAGGATCCGGGCCAGGTAGCCGAACGCCTCCCCGGACGCGTGGCTGGCGTCGGCTGGATCGCCGAGCAGCAGAGCGAGATAGCCGGCGGCGTACACCGCGGGATCGCGGCTCGCCATCAGACGCAGCACCTCCAGCCGTTCCTGATCGAACCGGGCGACGGCCAGTCCTGCGCCATCGTTGAGCGCCTCGCGTCGCAACGCGCCGAGGGCGACGTCGACCGTCGGCCCGCCGAGGACCTCGGCGATGTGCACCGCGACGCCGGCCGCAGCATCCCACTCCCCACGCTGCTCATGGATCTTTCGGATCTCCTGGTAGAGATCACGCGCGGTGCCGCGGTCGTCCTCGTCCGTGCCGTGCTGCCCGAAGAGCTCGGCCGCCTCGGTCAGCGCCGCGCGCCGGCCGCGGACCGCGCCGGCCTCCTCGAGAGACCAGGACCGCCTGGCCAGGGCCCAGGCCAGGTCCCTCCAGGACTCCCCGCCGCTGTCCGCGAACCGCGCACGGGCCACGCGCAGGCCGGTCGCCGAGGCCTCCAGCGCGAGAGCGCGGTGTCCGATGCGAGCGAGGTGCAACGAGACGCTGCGCAGCGCACGCAGGTCTGCGCGGGTGAAGTTTTCCGGGTCGATCCGGCTCAGGCCGCCGTAGACCGCTTGCAGACGCTCGATCAGGGCACCCGCGTCCTGATCGAGCAGCCAGCCGCCGACCGGCCCGGCGGCTCCGGCCCAGTCGCCGATCAGGTCGGCCTGTGCGTACCAGCAGATTTGAGAGCTGTACCGCTGCCTGGGTTCGAGCCGTGCCGCCTGCGGAACGAGTCCGGCCCCGGCCAGGATCGAGGCGGCGGACGCGGCGTCCGCGCCGCCCGGCTCGACTGCGAGGGCCCAGCAGATCCGTTCGAGCGCGTCGTCGGCGCCGGCCAGCAGTTCCCGGACGCCGGCGTACTCCCGCGCCGCCTCCTCGTCCCGGCCCCGGACCCGCAACGCGGACGCCCGGTCCAGACCGGCCGACGCGCGCTCGGTCCGGTCGGCACCGGCTATCACCGTGTCAGGCCGGTCTGAGCCGGCGAGCACGGCCGTGACGATTCGCGCGTTCGCCAGCAGGCGCTTCAGCCGGGCGTCCGGACGGCGGACCTCGGCGGCCGCCTTGCCGAGGTGGTCGGCGGCCGCCTCGTGATCGCCGCCGCGCGCCGCAGTCAGCGCCATCAGCAACCGGGCCCGCGCCTCGCCGCGGCTGCGGGCGGGCGAGTCGTCAAAGGCGGCGCCGGCCAGCCGCCAGGCCAGCTCGAAGATTCCGAGCAGGTAGGCCAGGTTGCCGGCGCGCAGAGCGAGCGGCCAGCGGCATCGCGTCCCGGCCGGGTGGCGGGCCAGGATTTCCAGAGAGGCGTCGAGCGCCTCGGCGAGCCGTCCGGCGCTCTCCAGCCGAGCCGCCCGCCGCACCGCGGCCCGATCGTGCCGGCACCCTCTCATGCGACGCGCATGACGGGGCGGTGGGTGTCCATCATCCGCCTCGCCTGCGGGGTCAGCACCGGCAACGGCCGGCCCGCCGGCTCCTGGGACGCCTCGGACGCCGCGCCGATGTCCTCCGGGCCGATCCAGCGGGAACGGCGGCGCCATGCGGCCGCGGCGGCCGCGCGGGTCAGGTCGGTGGCTCCGGCCGGCGACCGGCCCGGGTCGCCGGTCAACGCTCGTTCCAAGTGCGACACCTCGATTCCCCAGCTTCGGTCGTGATCGGCAGTGTTGCGGGCCGCCGTCAGCACGGCACGCGCCTCGGATCCGACCCGGACGTGACTCCGGCGCGGGTCAGCCGGCGCGGCCGGGGCGTGCAGGCCGGCCCGGAGATGGGCGGGGGCCAGGATGGCGCCGGGCGCCTCGGCGGCAAGGTCGAGCGCGGCGCCGATCGCCAGCCAGGCCGGTAGCGTCAGCCGATGCCGGCCCGCGACCGGACCCGCGGCGAAGAGCGGGGCGAGCCAGGCCTCCCGTGCCGGGCCGAGAAGGTCTGCCGTGATCCGGACGGCTGCCTCCTCGAGGTCCACCCGGTGCCGAAGGAGGACCGCCGCGCCGCCACTCCCGGAGTCGGCCAGCAAGGCCAGCAGCAGGTGCGCGGGCCGCACCCGGGTCTCGCCGGCCCCTCGGGCCACCTGAAGGGCGGAGCGAGCCAGTGTCCACAGAGCTGGGTCGGCCTCGGTGACGTCGTCCGCGCCGGAGGCGTACCACGACGAAATCGTCCGGCGCAGCTCAGCGAACGTCCCGCCCATCGGCATCAGCAACTGGGCGCAGCCACCGTCGGACAGGGTGGCGAGCAGAACATGCTCCGGACCGACATGGAGGTGCCCCAAGTCACGCGCCATCTCCACGGCCAGCGGCAAGGTCCACGCCCGGCCTCCGGTCTCGGCCGTCAGGCTCGCCAGCCAGGCAGGCTCCGGTATGACCACCGCGGCCGGCACGGCAGTCACCAGCGACGGCTCGGTGGTGTCCGGCAACGGCTCGGTGGTGACCGGCAACGGCTCGGCGGTGACCGGCAACGGCGCGGATGATGATTCGGGCGGCGGTCCCCAGACCGCCCGGAGAGTCGCCTTGTCCGGCGAAGGCGCAGGCGATCCGGCCAGACGGTCGCGGGCCGGGCCGAAAACGTCGGGACGACCGGCGGCCAGGCGATCGAAGAGCGTACCGGCCTCCGCGCGGCTGGGCGATGGTGGTTCCGGCTCGTCGACGCCGGTCAGATGCCGCAGGGACTCCGCGACCTCCCGGCGGCATCGGCCCCAGACGACGAGTTGGTGTTCGTCGGCCAGCACGTGCGGGCGGTGGTCCGCGACCGCGAGCGCCCGGCGCAGCAGGCCGGCAACCTCGGCGGAAGAGTCAGCCCGGCGATGGCCGATGATCGCGAGCGAGCGCAGCAGGCGCACCTCGGCCAGCCGCTCGCCGAGGTGACCGGCGATGTCGACCGTCACGGTCGCCATCTCCTGTTCGTCATCGTCCAGCGTCCCGGACGGCGAAGCGGCAACAGCGGCCACCATGCCATCGACGCCACCCAGCATGGCCAGCCAGCCCGGCCGGTCGGCCCGCCGTATCTTGATGTTTCCCAGGGCATCGCGGATGTCTTCATCGGAAATTTCCTCGTGAATCCGGTTGACCGCGCTGACGAAGGCCAGCCTCGCCTCCCCGGCCTCGCCGTTCGCCAGGATCCGCCACCCTTGCCGGTTCAGCAGGCTCACGAAGCGCACGTTGTTGCCGGGCTTCAACCCCTGCCCGACCAGCACCGGGGTGAGCTCCTCGTGCAAACCCGCCACGGTGCGCACCGGCCGGTCGGCGAGGAAGACGTCAGCGGCGGCCCAGCGCAGATCCTGATCGGTGCGCCGGTCGCTCTGCGTCAGCCGCTGGGCACGCCGCAGAGCAGCGCGGGCCCTCTCCTGGTCGCCGAGCCCGAGCAGAGCCGTGGCGCGGGTCAGATGGGCGCGCACCGCGAGGGTCGCCGCCTTGCCGGTCGCGTCAGGCGAGACGTCAGCGGTCACCGCGTCCGCCAGCTCGGTCGCGAGCTGGAGGCTGCCGGCGCGGGCGGCGGCCTCCGCGGCCCGCAGGAGCAGCCGCGGCTCGCAGGGGGTCGCGGGCGGATGGTCGGCGATCAGGGCCAAGTATCCGTCCACGGCGGTCCGCGCATCGCCGTACCGAAGCTGTTCATCGGCATCGGTCAGCCGCGCCTTGACCCCGTGTGGGCAACGCAGCCGGGGCACCACCGGCACGGTCCTGTCCGGCAACCGGATCCGACCGGCGACGAACGACTCCCACGCGCCGTCCCAGAGCCGTAGCGTCACCGCGACGATCAGGAAACTCAGCGGAATGTTCAGACCGATTAGGGCGGCCACGGCGACCACCGCGGCCGAGATCGCGTGCCGGCTCGTGAGCAAGCAGACGAGCAGCACGGCCGCGCCATCTATCCACCCGAGCCGCGTGACGCAGACGAACGCGAAGAACGGGAAGGGCAGGGCTCCCGGCAGGAACGCGAGGACTCGCCGCAGCATCACCGCTCCCAACCGGCGCCGACGTACGCCAGCGACAGCCACGCTGCCGGGTAGGTGCTCTGATCCGCCCGCCACCGGTCCAATTCGCCGAGCTGCACCCGGCGGAGCGCCGCCACCGGGTCCGGTTCCGTGGAGAACCCAGCGATCAGCGCGTCGGTGATGCGCTTGACGTGCTTGTTGGCGTGAACGGTGTAGAGCGTGCAGCACACGTGGGTCGCCCCGGCCAGCACCACGGCGGCGCCCAGACCCAGCCACTCGCTGGTCGGGGTCTGCCCGGAAACCAGCTCGGGCGCGGTCCCGATGCCGATGCTGCCGCAACCGATCAGCACCACCCGCTCGGGCAGGGCGAACCCCGGCCCGGCGTCGCCGGACGGCACGAGGTCGGCCATGGTCAGCCGCTCGTTGCCCTCGTTGCCGTCCGACGCCAGCCGCAGGCCGCTGCGGGTGGCATTGCCGGGTTCGGCGTCGACGTGGCCGACGACGGTCAGCGTCCACGCCCGGTCGTCCGCGAACGTGCATAGCAGATGGCGGCAGTCCTCGCGGCTGAGCGGGCCGCGCACCACCCGATCGACGCCTTCGGGCTGGGTGAGGATTTCCATGTCGGTGTCGCCATGTGGAGCGGTGACGGCCAGCCGGGCGGGCCGGCGTCCGGGTCGGTCGGCTGTTCCCGGCCGCGGCCTCGCATAGATCACCGCCCAGGACGGCATGTGGATGACCGCGGCGCGGTCGACCACGCGCAGATCGGTGCCGGGCCCGAGCGGCAGCCCGGCGACCGGCAGGTGCCCGAGCGCGGTTGGCAGCGACACGACCAGGGTGCCGTCGTGGCTGCGGAGCAGGCCGTCGGCCAGCGGCTCGGGAAGGAAGGCTGCGGTGACGCGGGCGAGCAACTCGCGCTCCGCCTCCCGGGTGGCCTTCGGGCCGAGGGCGCCCGAGGACAGGCGCTCGCGCACGTCGTCCGGGCTTTCTTCCGGCAGGGTGAACGGCAGCGCCGCGAGCAAGGCGGCGTACGCTTCGGCGGCCGCCGAGTCCGCACCGAGCGGGATCCGGCCGTGCGACCAGGTGCCTCCCGGATCCCGAACGGCCCAGAAGCAGTCGTCCAGCACGGTCGCGGCACTCCAATACCAGGTGCGCGGCCCGATCGCGGCCAGTTCCCGGTCCAGCACGATCTCGGCGGCCGAGTCGTCGAGTCGCGGCAGCCGGAGACCCGAGCCGACCCGGACCCTGGGTGGCTGTCGAACCGGGCTGAGCCCCTGCAGGACAGCAACCGCTTCGGTGTCCTCGGCCACCGGACCGGAGACGATGACCGGCTCGCCGGCTCGCCGGCTCCCGGCGGCGACCGCGTCCAGCGCGCCCATGGCCGACAGTGCGCGTGAGTCGGTCGCCGCCGGCAGTGCCTCGCCGCGGGTCAGCTCGATGACCTCGGCGACCAGCGTGCTGTCGGCGTCCGCGGAGGCGAAGGCCAGCATCGTGGCGTGGGCGTCGAGTTGCGTCCGGCTCCAAGACTCGCGCCACTCGGCCGAGGGCAGCATGTATCGGCCGTGCTGGGCCGCGACCAGGGCGGACGCCGCGTAGGCGAGCGCCCGCCGCGGCTCGCCCGCGGCCTGGTCGAGCTTGGCCAGCAACAGCCGGCCGGTGGTGGCGGCCAGCGGGCGGCTGTCGGCGTCGATCATGGCAAGCGCTGCCACGACGTCCCTCCGCGGATCGGTGCGCGCCTCGGCCAGCCGGCCGACCTGCACGCTCGCCCGCAACAGCAGGTTGCCGGCTGTTTCGTCCCGGGCGGCGAACATGCCGATCCGGCCGTCCTCGCCGCCGACGAGAAACTCCAGCAGCACCGCGGCGTCGGTGGTCAGCCCCTCGCGGATCATCAGCCGGGCCATCCACATCTCGGTGGTCTGCAGCACGTCGAAGTCGCTCAGGCGGACGCCGAGCATCCGGTACTCGTGCACGGTGGCGAGGGCCTCGGCGACCGGCGCCTCGGCTATCCGGCGCTGTGCCTCGATCAGCTCCAACGCCCGCGCGTACCGCCGGCAGGACCGGGGTTGCAGCAGGCCCAGCGCGCGTGCCCGCACCTGCGCGACGTTGGCTGCGCCGCTGTGTTCAAGGATCGTCGCCAGCTGGGCGAGACACCATCCCTCAACGGTGGCCGGCGTGCCGTCACGCGGCTCGGTTGCCGTCGAGGCCAGCGACAGCGCGGTGTCCACCTCGCCCTCATCGAACGCGACCAGCGCCGAGCACATGTCGACGAGCGGTCGCAGGGCTTCCGGCAGGTCGGCGCAGGTGGCGACGAACGGCTCAGCGAGGTGGGCCCGGGAGGAGGTGGCCAGGTCAACCGCGTTGGCCAGGCGTACGGAACGGCCGGTGATCGCCAGCCGCAACCGGAGACGCAGCGGCACCATGCCCAGCACCGGCCCCCGCGCCCACCAGGGCGCGTCCCGCACCGGGGCCATCGCGCCGTAGCTGATCAACAGCCAGGCAGCGTAGACGCTGAGCACGCCGACCCACCAAGCGCGATGGTCAACCGCCGCCGCGGCGATCACCACCGCGCAGAGGCCCATGACGGCACGGCGATCGCGCCGGCCGACCAACGGGACGCACAGCGCCGCCAAACCGATCTGTGCGGCCGCTTGCAGATCCAGCGGCCAGCGGGTGGCCGCCAGCGCGGCGACGATGCCCGTCGCGACGGCCAGCCGCCACCACAGTGGACGAGCTGCCGTCCGGGTCAGCGGCCGCACCGCGTCGGCGTGGAACGAACCCAGTCGCTCGCCGGTGGTCCGCGCGGACCGCAACTCGCTTCTCGCGTCGAACGCGGCCAGCAACTGCTCGACCGCGTTCTTCGGTCCGAAGTTCCGGGCGGCGAGCAAGACCTCGACCGGAGTCGCCAGCTGGAAGATCCGCTTTTCCTCGGCGGCGTACTCGTGCAGCTGCCGCCTGGTGCCGACGGTCCGGTCAGTCGTCATCGAGCCCGAACCGCCTCATCAACATCGACCTCGCCGTGCCGCCGGCCTGCGCCCGCAACCCGCGCAGCGTCAGGGCGGGCTCGCCGACATCGACCCGCTTGATCGACAGGTCGTACCAGCACTTGACGATCGACACCAGCGCCGCCGCGATCACCGGCGCCAGCAAGCCGGTCGGCAGGAAGATCACCGGGAGCACGATCTGGGCCACCATGAACCAGGCCGGCGCCAGCGTCGTGATGGTCGCTCCGCCGATGATCAGCGGGTACGCGTACCAGGGCGCGTGCTGCCGAATCGCGACGAGCACGATGGCGATCATCATCACCTGCTGCACGACATTGATCAGGGCCCACCGGTTGGCCCGCACCTGCCCGTACGGCGAGCTCACGGCGTTCCGTCCGGACACGAGCTGGGCGTCGAGGATCTTCTTGAGGTCCCCCGATCGGGGGGTCGGGCTCCGCGTGCCGAGGTCGTCCAGGTCCGGCAGCGGCGGGATCTCGAGGACCGGCGGCGCCGGCGCGGCCCGGTACGCGTCGTCGTCATCTCGCGGCTCACCGTCGGCGACCCGGGCGAGCCCGGTGCGCAGCAGGTGGGTGTCGATCCCGGCCGTGCGCAGCGCCGTCAGTCCGGGATCGCCCGACTCGGCCAGCGCCGACATCAGATGCACCGATCCGAGCACCACGTCGTCCCGGCTGCGGCGTTCCTCGTCGGCGCGCCGCAGCACGGCCACCAGCGTTCCATCGCGCTTTTGCCCGGGCCCGTCCGGGTGCGACGGCGAGCGGATCGCGCGGATGAGATCGTCCGGATCCCGGCCGGTCGCGATCAGCGCCCGCGCCACCAGCGCGTCCGGCACGGCGAGGACCGCGACGGCCAACTCAGCCGGGTCGGGCAGGCGCCCGTCGTGGGCCTCCGATCGGGACCGCGCCTGTGCCAGCGCGGTCGCGACCACATGACTGACCGGGAAGGACTCGCCCGCCAGCAGAACCGTCGCGGTCACGGCGCGACCTGCGGCGCGGTTACCGGCGGCACGACGTAGGTGACCGTCATCAGCACCAGGCGTCGCGCGCTGATCGACACCGCGTTGACGTCGGGCAGCACCGCGCCGTCCGGCTCGCCCGACGGGCGGTAGAAGATCTCGCCACTCAAGGTCAGCTCACGATCGCTGTTCTCGACCGGCGCGCGGCTGTAGGAGTGCAGCTTGCCCGCGACGTAGCTGCCGTCGTCGAGCGAGCATCCGACGTGGATGTCGGCGTGGCTGTGCTCATGGAACAGCAGCCACCAGGCCGACTGCTGGGATTGCGTACGCCGGAGCCAATCGGCTCGCCGCCGCCGGATGCCGGGTGGGAGGACCCTTTCCCAGCGGGTCAGACCGGCCACGACCGCGATTCCGATCGTGGTGGCGACCAGGGCCACGCCCCAGGTGGCGACCAGCGGCAGGTGCGCGGAGATGTAGCGGCTCGAACCGAGCAGCATGCGGGAGAAGTCCGGCACCGGAAGTGAGAACACCCGGGCGACGATGCTCAGTACCGCGATCGCCACCAGATCGATCACGGCGCCCGTGAAGATGGTGACCAGCACCTCCTGGACGGCGCTTTCCACGCGTTCGGGTCTCTTGCGTTGCGTGATCCTGTGGTAGATATGGCCGGGCAGTGCGAAGACGATTGTCAACAACAGACTCACAACCGTCGTGGGCATGCGCTCTCCGAGGTCCAGGATGCAATTTCAGTGCACATTAGGCGGAGCCGGAGTCGAGTGTCCATAGACTGAGGGGGTACTAGATGCCGGACGAAAATGGACCGAAACCGGCGGATCCGCCGTCTGTTTCCGGGCATCTCGACGACGACGATCTGGGCGGTCCACTGGGCCAGACGACCGTCTCCGGGCAACGGCCACCGACCTCGGCGACGGTGCCGGGCGCTCTGCCGGCCGGTCCGAAACAGCCCGAACCCAAACAGACGTGGTGGCAACGCCTCAGGGGCAAATAGGCGGTGGTGACGGCGCGGCCAATCGGCACCCGGGCGTCCGGGTGCCGACCGGCCAGGGAGGCAAGCAGCGCCGGGTGGGTCGGCGCCAAAACTGCCGGCGGCGCGGGTTTTCGGTCGGTGACCGCAGGCTTGCGGGCTTTGGGTGCTCCACCTTGCCCGAGTACGCGTGGCCCGGCCGGCTGGGGCGTGGTGGATCAGCTCAGCATCTGGGCGAAGTCGGCTGGGTCGATGATGGGGATTCCGAGCTTGGCGGCCTTGGTGGCCTTGGCCGTTGTGGTTTCGGAGGTGATCAGGGCTGTCGTGGTGGCCGAGACGCTGCCGGTGGCGCGGCCGCCCAGCTGCTCGATGCGCTCGCTGACGGTTGTGCGGGTGTAGCCGGGCACGCTGCCGCTCACCACGTAAGTGCGGCCCTCGAAAGGCTTCTCGCCCTCGGTTTCGGGGACGCTCATGGTGACGCCCGCGGCGGCGAGGCGGTCGATGACGCCGCCCATGGCGGCCAGGCCGTCGACGACGTGCTGGGCCTTGATCAGGCCCATCTTGTCGATCTCGGCGATCTCTTCGACCGTGGCCGCTCGCAACGCCTCCATGGTCTTGAAACGGGCGGCCAGCCAGCGGCCGACGCTGCGGCCGGTCATGCGGATGCCGAGGCCGGTGATCACCCGGTTGAACGGCTGGGCCTTGCTGCGTTCGAGGGAGGCCACCACCTTGGCCGCGTTGAGCTTGCCGAGCAGGACGACGCCGCCGGCCTTGGTGTTGCCGACCGGCAGACCGGCCAGTTGCTCCTCGGTGAGCGTGTAGAGGTCGGCCACGTCGTTGGCCAGCCCGGTGCTGACCAGCGCCACGCACAGGGCCTCGCCCACGCCCTCGACATCCATGGCCTCGCGGCTGCACCAATACTCGAGGGCGTTGGTGGCGCTGCACGAGGCGGTGTGGCAGCGCCAGAGCAGGCTCGACTTGTCCCACGGCTCGCCGCACTGGGGGCACGTCTCGGGCGGCGCCCACGGGGTGAGCCCGTGCGGCTGCTCGCCGATCGGTGCGGTCACGCGGGGAATGACGTCGCCGGCCCGCCACACCGCCACGGTCTGGCCGATCGCCAGGCCCTGCTCCTGGACGAACTTGGGGTTGTGCAACGTCGCGTAGGAGATCGTGGTGCCGTCGACGAAGACCGGGTCGAGCACCGCGCGCAGCGAGATGCGACCGGTGCGGCCGACCCGCACCTCGATGTCGCGCAGCACCGTCGAGCCGGTGTCGGCCGGATATTTGAAGGCGGCCGCCCAGTACGGGGTGCGGCTGCCCGAGCCGAGCCGCCGGCGCGTCGATTCCCGGTCGGCCGTCAGCACCGCGCCGTCGATCGGGAACTCCAGATCGCGGCGCAGTTCGCCGATCCGGGCGATGGCGGCCAGCGCGGCCTCCGCATCCTCGGCGACCACGACGTCACCGGTGGCGAGCCGCCCGGCCACCGGGAAGCCCAGCCCGGCCGCGTGGCCCATGCGTTCGCGATGCGAGCCGAAGTCGCCGGAGATGTCGTAGGCCGAGAAGGTCATCGGCGCGTCGTAGGCGCGGTCCACCGTGCGGATGGAGCCGGCGACCGCGCCGCGCGAGTTGATGAACGGCTTGCCGCCGGCGGCGACCCGGTTGGCACTGGCCGCCTCGAAGTCGCCGACGGTCATGTAGACCTCGCCGCGGACCTCACCCGTCCACGGCGTTTCCAGCCGCGCGGGCAGACCGGCGACACCGCGGAGCACCTGGGCGGTGACGTTCTCACCCGTGCTGCCGTCACCGCGCAGGGCGGCCAGCGCGAGCCGCCCCGACTCGTATTCGACCCGGATCGCCAGCCCGTCGAGCTTGACCTCGACCAGGCACGGCTCGCCGCCCAGGGTCGCGACGAAACCGCGTACGCCCTCGTCGCCGTTGATCTTTTCCAGCGACATCATCGGGACCGGATGGCGCACGTCGCCGCCGCCGGACGCCCCGGCCGCGACCCGCGTGGTGAGGCCGCCGTCGTCCCACTCGGGGTGGGCCCGCTTGGCCTCGGCGATGCGGTCGAGCAGAGCGTCGTAGCCGGCGTCGGTCATCAGCACATCGCCGGTGTCGTAATACGACTTGGCGGCGGCCTGAGCCTGCCCGACAGCAGTGGCGAAGTCGGCCTCGGAGAGCCCCGTTTCGGTCATGGCGACAACCTACGACCCCGGTACGACAATTCCCGGAGGCCGGCCGGACCGCAGCCCGTCGACGAGAAGCGCGACCATGCGACGGCCGTAATCGGGCTCCTCGTCCGGCCGGGGAGCGCACAGCTTGGCCACCGCGTACAGCAGATCCGGCGGGCTGAGGCCGGGCCGGGCCTGACCGGCGGCGGTCGCCGGGCCGAGCAGCGACCCGAGGGCCGGCTCCAGCTTCGCCATGAAGAAGGCGGCGAGCCCGTCGAACGCCGGATCGCCGGAGTGCAGCGCGGCGGCGAATCCCCGTTTGGTCGCGACGAACACGGCCAGCCGGTCGAGCCACAAGGCCAGGGCGTCCCCGGGCTCGTGCTCGGCCGCCAGTTCCGGGGCCGCGGCGGCGCAGGCGTCGATCTCGCGCTCGAGCACCGCCTTGATCAGGTCGGCGCGCTGCGGGAAATGCCGGTAGAGCGTGCCCACGCCGACCCCGGCCAGGTCGGTGATCTCCTTTGCGGGCGCGTCGACCCCGGACGTGCCGAAGACCGTCTTGGCCGCGTCGAGCAGCGCCTCGACGTTGCGCCGGGCGTCGGTGCGCATCCGGCGGGGCGGGCTCGCCGGTTCGGTGGTGCCGGACACAGAACCTCCTCTTGCTGATCCGGAAAAGCTTTCCGTATAGTTCCGGAAAAGCTTTCCGCTTCAGTCACGATACCGCCAGGAGACGCTCATGCGATACCGCACCCTGGGCCGGACCGGCATCAAGGTCAGCCCGTACGCGCTCGGCGCGCTGATGTTCGCCACCCAGGTCGGCAACCCGGACCCCGAGGACTCGATCCGGGTGATCCACAAGGCGCTCGACGCCGGCCTCAACCTGATCGACACCTCGGATGCGTACGGGGACTCGGAGGAGGTCGTGGGCCGGGCGATCGAGGGCCGGCGGGACACCGTCGTGCTCGCCACCAAGTTCGGCCGCCCGACCGGCACCGATCCCAATCAGCAGGGCGCCTCGCGGCGCTGGATCATGCGGGCCGTCGAGAACTCGCTGCGCCGCCTGCGGACCGACCACATCGATCTCTACCAGGTGCACCAGCTCGACCCGGACACGGACCTCGAGGAGACGCTGTCCGCGCTCACCGACCTGATCCGTACGGGAAAGGTCCGGGCGATCGGCTCGTCCAACACTCCCGCCGCCGACATCGCCGAGGCCCACTGGCTCTCCGAGCGCCGGGGACTGGCCCGGTTCCACACCGAGCAGCTGCCGTACTCCATCCTCAACCGGGGCGCCGAGAACGACGTGCTGCCCGCGGCCCAGCGATACGGGCTGGGCACGCTGGTGTGGGGCCCGCTCGGGCAGGGCATGCTGACCGGCCGGGTGCGCAAGGGCCGGCCCAACGACCTGAGCCGCGCCCGCTTCTTCCGGCACCTGACCGACGAGCGCCGCATCGACGTCGTGGAACGGCTGCTGCCGGTGGCCGCGGATGCCGGCCTGCCCCTGGCCCACCTGGCCATGGCTTTCACCGCCGCCCATCCGGGTGTGACCAGCACGCTGCTCGGGGCGCGCACCCTGGACCAGCTCGACGATCTGCTCGCGGGGGCGGAGGTCGTGCTGAGCGACGACATTCTCGACCGGATCGACGAGATCGTCCCGCCCGGCGCCGACGTCACCCGCCTCGACCAGGCGTACGTGCCTCCGGCCGTGACCGACCCGGCCGTACGCCGCCGTCCGGACCGCGCCGCGTCACGGTGACAGATGGGCCAGGCCGACCAGGTTGAGCATCCGGCGAAGGTGCCGGGACGGCTGCTCCAGCCGCAACAGCCGGCCGTGCCGTTCCATCCGGGTGGCCGCCCGCGCGAGAATGCGCAGCCCACCGGCGTCGATGAAGGTCAGTTGGCTGAGATCGATGGCCAGGTCGTCGCCGGTGCCCGTCCTGCGCTCGATCGTCGCCTCGAAGGCCTCGCGGTTGGTCAGATCGATATCACCTCGCACGTGCAGTGTCGTCATGCTTCAAGAGCGCGCGGCACCCCGTTTCCGTTACACCCGCGGGCGGGCCAGGCCCAGGTCGTACGCGACGATCGTGGCCTGCACCCGGTCGCGGGCGCCCAGCTTGGGCAGCAACGCGTTCACATGGGCCTTGACCGTGCCGGCCCCGATGCCCAGGGCCGCACCGACCTCGGCGTTCGACAAGCCCTTGGCCAGCTCGACGAGGACCTCCCGCTCGCGCGGGGTCAGCCGGGTCAGCCGCGGGTCGTCGTCGTTCACCGGGGCGACCGCGCCGCCGGCGAACGCGTCGATCAGGCGCCGGGTCACGGCCGGGCTCAGCATGGCCTCGCCTGCGGCCACCGTACGGATCGCGGCGACCAGGGCGGCCGGGTCGGAGTCCTTGAGCAGGAAGCCGGACGCGCCCGCCCGCAACGCCTGATAGACGTACGCGTCCTGGTGGAACGTGGTCAGCACGATCACCCGGGGTGCGCCCGGCGCCGAGGTGAGCCGGGCGGTGGCGGTCAGGCCGTCCATGCCGGGCATGCGCACGTCCATCAGCACCACGTCGGGGCGGACCTCGCCGGCCACCGTCAGGGCGGTGGCGCCGTCGGCCGCCTCGGCCACCACCGTCAGGTCGTCCTGCGAGCCGACGATCGCGCACACCCCGGCGCGGACCATGGCCTGGTCGTCGACGACCATCACGCGGATCGTGATGATGACACCTCCTGAGCCGGGCGCAGACCGTCGAGCAGGCCGCGCATCGCCGCCAAGGCGTCCCGGGCCGCCTCGATCACGCCGTCGAGATCATTGTCCTCGGCCGCCCGCGGCACCCGGGCCGCCGCCGACAGCACCGTCGCTTGCAGACCCGCCGCCACCCGGGCCCGTTCGTCGCGGGCACGCAGCGAGGCCTCGGCCGACACCACGGCCACCGCGTTCTCCTCGCCGGCCAGCCGTCGTTCCCGCCGGCGCCGGGTGGCGTAGCCGGCGATCCAGCTCGCCGAGAACGGCACCGCCAGCGCGAACCAGCCGAGCACCGCCGTGAACAGGAACATGACCAGCGTGCCGGCGCCCGTGTCGTCGGCCACGACCACCAGCGCACCCAGTCCCAGCGCGGCCGAGAACATCGATCCGACCAGGCTGATCCAGGTGAGGGCCGGCCTTTTCCCGTACGCCGCCACGGCGTACACGGCCGCGAAGTCCGCCCCGGAGCTGTAGAGGAACAACCAGGCGTCGGCGGCCGGCAACACCTCGGTGGCCACCAGCAACGGGCCCGACCAGCCGGTCAGCGCGACCGCGACCAGCACCGTCCACGGGCGCCGCCGCCGCCACAGCAACGGCACCGCGTGCGCGGCCACCGCCAGCAACGCCAGCGCGGCGGCCGCGGGGGAGACCCCACTCTCGTCGATCAGCACCGCCACCCCGGCCAGCGGCAGCAGAAGAGCCAGCAGCACCAGCCCGGCGTCCAGGACGGCCTCGCTCCGCAACCAGACGCGCAGCCGCGCGGGCGCCGCCTCGACCGGCAGGTGGGCCCGCACCTCCCAGCCGCCCGGCTCCCGCGGCCCGGCCTCGACCGTGCCGCCGAACGCCGCCGCGCGATCCCGCATCCCGGACAGGCCGCGCCCGCCACCGAGACCGGCCGTCGGACCGGCCGCGCCCGCCGGGCCGTCGTCGGCCACCACGAGCGTCGCGCCCGTCTCGTCGTACGTCCGGGAAAGCGTGACGGTCGCACCCGGCGCATATCGCAGGGTGTTGGTGAGCGCCTCGCGCGCGATGCCGTGCAGCGCCTCGGCCTGCGCCGGCGGCGGCGAACCGGACTCCGACAGCTGCACCACCTGGCCCAGCTGCCGGAAGTCGTCGGCCAGATCGGCCAGCGTCACCGCCTCGGGGGTGTCCGGCAGCACCGAGACGAGCTGATGCAGCGCGGTCAGCGTCTCGCGCCCGGTGCGCGCGGCGAAGGCCAGGGACTCGGCCCGCAACTCGGGCCGGCCGACGAACTGGGCCGCGGTCGCGTTGACCACGATCGAGGTGAGGTGGTGCGCGGTGACGTCGTGCAGCTCGCGGGCCAGCCGCCGCTGCTCGGCCGCGGCCGCGTCCTGCCGGGCCGCCTCGGCCTCGGCCAGCCGGTGCGCCGCCGCCGACCGGTCGCCGAGCCAGCGCCGCCGCACCCGCCCGGCCGCACCCACCAGCGCATACATCGCCAGGCTGACCAGCAGGTCGAGCGGCTCGTCGTCGACGACCAGGATCGCCTGCATCGCCAGCATGCCCAGCACGACGAACACCGTCGTGCGGCGCGAGCAGCGCAGCGCCACGTTGAACAGCGCGATCGACTCGGTGAACGAGAGCACCAGCAGGGCGTCGCCGGGAAAGAAGTACTCCTGCTGGGGCACGGCCCACGTGCCGAGCGCCAGCCCGCCGGTGACGAGCGCCGCGGCCACGACCGGGCGCCGCCGGCGCAGACAGAGACCCGCGACGACCACCGCGACGATCGCCAGGCCGGCCGCGGCCCGTACGGAGAAATCCAGGCCCGGCCAGTACGCGAGCTGAGCCGCCGCGACGAGCGCGGGCAGCAACCAAACCTTCCAGCGGGCCATGATGGGCGACAGCTTATCTATGCCCTGGGGCAGGGACGGTTTTCCGTCCGCGGCCCGATTCGCCGGGACGCCCGAATCGACAGACTTTCCCCATGTCAGCCACGCCGTACCACCGCCTCGCCCGGACCTCCGCCCACCGCTGGTGGCGGCCCGTCCTCGGCACCCTGTTCATCCTGGCCGCGGGCGCGTTCGCCACCGTGGCCGGCTACCTCGTCCTCACCGCGGCCGCGGTGCTGGCCGGTCGTGGAGAGAACGCGGAGGGCCTGCCCAGCTTCGGCGAGCATGCCGACCTGGCGATCGCCTTCCTGACGATCGCCGTGGTGCTGCCGCTGACCCTGCTCGCGGCCCGCTGGGTCCAGCGCCGCCCGGCCGGCACCCTGTCGTCGGTCACCGGCCGCCTGCGGTGGCGGCTGCTTCTGAGGTTGCTTCCGGTCGCGCTGATCGCCGTCGTGGTGCTGATCGCGGGCGCCGTCGGGTTGTCGGCCCTCACCGGCGGGATAGGCGACCTCGGCCTCGACGACCAGCTCGCCGGCTGGGGACCGTTCGCCGTGTCGATGCTGTTGCTGGTCATGGTGGTGCCGCCGCAGGCCGCCGCCGAGGAGTACTTCACCCGCGGCTGGCTGCTGCAGGCGACCGGCGTGTGGTTCCGCCGCCCGTGGGTGCCGATCGCGTTCCAGGCGCTGGTGTTCGCGGCGGCGCACGGCTGGGGCACGCCGTGGGGCTTCGCCGACCTGTTCGTGTTCGGCGCGGTCACCGGCTGGCTGACCGTACGGACCGGTGGTCTCGAGGCGGCGATCGCCCTGCACGTCATGAACAACCTGGTCAGCGCCGGACTCGCGGCGGCCTACGGGCAGCTGACCATCACCGAGACGGCGGCCGACATGCCGTGGCAGATGGCCGCCGTCGACGTCGTGGTGCTCACCGCGTACGCAATCGTGGTCCGGAAAATGACGAGCAAGCCGCAGCCGGAGCCGGTCGTGCCGGATCAGCGGCCGTTCGCCGACGCCATCCGCTCGTGACGCTGGGCGGCCATCCGCACCGGATCGTTGGCGAAGCCGTAACCGCGGTAGCCGCCGACCCGCTGCACGATCTCGAAGAAGACCCGCTGACCGATCACCGGGGTGAACAGCTGCAGGTAGTGGCCGTGTTCGTCCTCGTCGTACAGGGTGCTCGCCGTCCGGCCCCGGGCGGCCAGGTCGTCGAAGTAGTTGGCCGGGATCGGAACGGTGTCCTTGAACGCCGTGATGTCGTCGGTGAGCAGCGTGATGTGCTGGGGATGCGGCACGGCCGGGGCCCAGTCGCCGCGGCGCAGCAGGGGGACGCTCAGCGACAGGCGCGCACTGCGGTCCTCGTTGCGGATGGCCAGCGTGCGCATCAGCCCGAACGGCGCCGCGAACTCGCCCGCCTCGTCGTCGGTCATGCCGAGCACGCTCCGGTAGAAGAGGGCGGCTTCGTCGTAGCGGTCGAACGGCTGGGCCAGCGAGAGGTGGTCGATGGCGATGATGAGCTGCTGGGACGGACGTTCGCCGGTGGGCAGGAAGTCGCCCCGCCAGTCCTCGGCGTCGTGCCGGCAGAAGAAGATCTCGGTGCCGTCGGGGGCGGCCACCGCGGTGAAATCGGCCTCGCTCCGGCGGCGGCGCCGGGGGAGGGGCTTGGCCAGAAGCTCGGCCGCTCGTTGCGCGCCGGCGGCGGGATCGCTGCTCTCGAGGGCGAAGGCGCGGATCGCGGCCGAACCCTCGTCGGGCCGGGGCGCGCCCGAGTTGAGCAGGATGCGGGCGCGTCCCTGCTCCCACAGCTGGACGGCCTTCGAGCGGTGCTGGCCGGTGTGCGCGAAACCGAGCGACCGCAGCACGTTCTCGAGCTGCGGACCGGTCTCGGGGTCCACGCCCAGCTCGGCGAAGGCGATGCCGTGCAGGCGCGGCGCCGGGGTGAGATCGCCGGCCAGCGCGATCAGCGAACGCCGGGCGTCCACGGCCGTCCGGTGCGGATCGGCCTGGCGGAAGACGTCGTTGAACACCTCCAGCGAGAGCGGGCCCCGATAACCGGCGTCGAGCACCGCGCGCGTGAAGCCGGCCAGGTCGAGGCGGCCCTGCAGCGGGAACAGCCGGTGGTGGCGGCTCCACTGCAGCACATCCATGTCGAGGCGGGGCGCGTCGGCCAGCTGCAGGAAGAAGATGCGGTCACCGGGCAGACGGGCGATTTCCCCGTACGCGTCGGTGCGCGAGAGGACGTGGAAGGAGTCGAGGCAGAGGCCGAGCGCGGGATGGTCGGCCCGGCGCACGAGGTCCCAGGAGTGTTCCCAGGTCGACACGTGGCGTCCCCAGGCCAGGGCCTCGTACGCGATGCGCATGCCTCGTTCGGCGGCCAGCGTGGCCAGATGCCGGAGCTGGTCGGCGGCCAGGGCGTCGTCGTCGATCGTGTCGGGGGCGACGGAGGAGCAGATGAGGATCGTGTCGGTGCCCAGGCGGGCCATCAGGTCGAGCTTGGCCCGGAAACGGTGCTCGGTCGCGGCGAAGCGCTGCGGGTCGGCTCCCTCGGCGTCGCGGAACGGCTGGTAGAGATCGATGGTGAGCCCGAGGTCGGCGACGCGCCGGCGGATCTCTTCGGGGGAGCGGGCCGAGGCGATGAGGTCGTTCTCGAAGATCTCGACGGCGTCGAAGCCGGCGGCGGCGGCCGCTTCCAGGCGGTCCTCGAGGGTGCCGGAGAGGCAGACGGTGGCGATGCTCGTGCGCGTCATGGCCGTCGTCTCCCTTTATGTACGAACCGGTACGTTCACTCTAGGAGGGGGCGGCGGGGGTGGCAAGGCTTGGGGATGAAGAAGCGAACCAGGATCCTAGGATGCTTTAGGCGGTGTGGCGGGGCCATACGGGCGCGGGTGGAACGATGCGGCTTGCGGGGCCTGCGGGCGGCTAGATCCAGCCCTGTTCGCGGGCCAGGCGGGCGGCCTCGTGGCGGTTGGCGGCGCCTAGTTTGCCGGCGGCCGCGGAGAGGTAGTTGCGGACCGTGCCGGGGGAGAGGCTGGCCCGGCGGGCGATCTCGTCGATCGGGGCGCCCGAGGCGGCCAGGACGAGGACGTCGGTTTCGCGGGCGGTCAGGGGGCTGTCGCCGGCGCTGATGGCCTCGGCGGCCAGCTGGGGGTCGACGTAGCGGCCGCCGGCGGCGACCGTGCGGATGACGCCGGCCAGCACTTCGGCCGCGGCCGTCTTGGGGAGGAAGGCGCGGACCCCGGCGGCCAGGGCGCGGCGCAGGTGGCCGGGCAGGCCGTGGCTGGTGACGATCATCGTGCGGCAGGCCGGCAGGTCGCGGTGCAGGGTTGCGGCCACGGCGACGCCGTCCATGTCGGGGAGTTGCAGGTCGATCACGGCCACGTCGGGGCGCAGGGCGCGGGCCATCGCCAGGGTTTCCGCGCCGGTGGCGGCCTGGGCCGAGACGGTGAGATCGTCCTCGAGGGCCAGCAGGGCGGCCATGGCCCCGCGGATGAGGTGCTCGTCGTCGGCCAGCAGCACCCGGATCACGACGTCTCCGTCCGGGGGAGTGAGACCGTGAGGCGGAAGCCGTCGGGGTGCTGCCGTTCGGCGCTGACCGTGCCGCCGAGGCCGGTGATCCGCTCGGTCAGGCCGGTCAGGCCATTGCCCAGCAGCACCGGCGGGCCGGCCGGCGATCCGTCGTTGGACATTGTCAGCGTTACCGCGCCGGGAGTGGTGGTCAGCGTGATGTGGCAGGCGCGGGCCTCGCTGTGGCGCAGGACGTTGGTGGTGCCCTCGCGGACGACCCAGCCCAGGGCGGTCTGGGTCGGGCCGGGAAGGACGGTGGCGTCGGCGGTCACCTGGCAGGCGATGCCCGCGGATTCGAGCAACGAGCGGGCGCCGGAGATTTCGGCGGGAAGGTCGGTGGTGCGGTAGCCGCCGACCACGGCGCGCAGGTCGGCCAGCGCGTCCTGGGCGATGCGGCGGACCTCGAGCATCTCGTCCGCCGCCTCGGGGCGGCCGCGCTGGGCCAGGCGGGCGGAGAGTTCGGCCTTGAGAGCCACGACCGAGAGCGTACGCCCGAGGACGTCGTGCAGGTCGCGGGAGATGCGCAGGCGTTCCTCGGCCACCGCGAGGCCGGCCTGGACGCGGCGGGCCTCGTCGAGCTCGCGCACCAGGCCCAGCGCCCAGAGCGTGACGCGGGTGGCCGGAGCCAGCACCAGCAGCACGCCGGCCAGGGCGATCGCGGAACCGGGGCCGGTCACCGCGGCCAGCGTGACGCCGCCGGCCAGTCCGAGCGTGCACACCACGATGGCCGCCCGCAGGACCGTGGCCAAGGCTACGGCGTACAGGGTGATGATCATCAGGAGGACGGCGGCGGTGGGGCTGTCGGGGTCGGCGGGCGCTGTGCCCCGATAGGCGATGACGGTGGCGGCGCAGGTGACCGCGGCCGACAAGGCGCCGGCGGCGATGAGCCGGACCGGGCGCGGGCCGGTGGGGTAGGAGGCGATGCCCGCGCGCATCAGCAGGACGCACAGGACAACGTGGACGGTGGTGGTGACCGCCACCGGGACGACCTCGGAGCCGATCTGATCGGCCGAGAGCACCGCCCCGCCGGCGATCAGCGGCACGAGCAGCACGTTGCTGTAGAGCGTGGCCTTGATGTAGAGCTCGAACCGGTCGGTCTGGCTGCTCATGAGTCGGGGCCTCAGTGAGTGTTTGAGAGTGGTGTCGCACGGCGTGTCCCTGCCCGTTTCGGGAACGCCGTGATGCTGTCGGGGTGGAGCGTGAACGGCGGTATCCGT
>NZ_JBVHFW010000017.1:246743-257205 GCF_055562135.1 Actinoplanes sp. NPDC021490 | reverse complement strand
ACCAAACTTCCCGAAAGAAGCCGGCCGGGGTATAACTAATTGGCACTGGCTTATCAAGCACCCTGTTGAGTTCTCAAAGAACAACCACACCCGGCCAACCGCTCCGGGGCAACCGCTCAAACTTACCCGGTCGACTTCGCAAGCGCAAGATCCAGGATCTTGCTTGCATCGCCCAAGTTTGCCTCACGAGTCGAACCCGCTTTCCGGCGGGTAGATCGTGAGGGTGGCCTCGCGGACCGGCCGACGATCACTCAGTGATCTGCTTGCCCGGTTCCCGCTGGCTTGACTACCTTACCCGGTCGGTTTCGCTGGCGCAAGTTGCCTTGCTCCGCTCCGCCCGAACTTCGTCAAGCTTAACGCCTTGCCTTTCGGGCTGCCTGGCGACCGTCGCTTTCGCTCCGTTCGTCCGGGTTTCCCTCGGGCAGAGAGAAAGTTACGCGACCGAGTACCGCGCATGCAAATCGACCCCCGTCCCCGCCCCTGCGCGGAGACGCCCCGAAACCGCTTCACATCGTGAAAGAGTGGATGCATGGGAGCTTCCGGGACGCTGGCGGCCGACGCGTTCATTGACATGATCATGCCCTTCGGACAGTTCCTCATCGGCACGCTTGTGCTGGTCACGCTGGTGGTCTCCGTACGCCGGCTCCTGGAACGGGGTCCGTCCCGCATGGGCGGGGCCATGCTCCTGAGTGGCGGCGCCGTAATCGGTCTGGCACTGGTCGGTTACTTAGTGCAGCTCCTGTGACGCCGCTGACACAGGCCAATATCGACTATGCAGAGCAGCCCGCCCGATTCCCGCGCAGGCTTTGAGTCACGCCGTCCGCGCTCAAGGCTTCCCCACCCAGGGTCAGACCCCCGCCGGCTCAAAGCTTGCTCGCGCAGCTCAGCCTCCCCGCACAGGCTCACTGCCTCCGGTCCCCGCGAAGGGTCAGACGCCCGCGCAGCCTCAAACCTCCCTCGCACGGACTCAGACTCAGAATCCTCCGGGCCCCCAGGCTAGAACCCGGCGCAGGGTCAGACCCAGCGCAGCCTCAAAGCTCCCTCGCACAGGCTCAGACCCAGAATCCCCGCGCCCGCGCGGACACGGGCCTGGCACAGGCCCAACCTCAGAATCCCCGCGCAGGGTCAGACGCCGCGCAGGCTCAGAGGCTCCCTCGCACAGGCTCAGACTCAAAACCTCCGCGCCCTCGCAGGGTCAGAGCTCCGCGCAGGGTCAAGCTCCCTCGCACAGGCCCGGACTCAGACTCCCCCGCGCCTTGCGCAGAGTCGGAACACCACGCAGGCTCATAGCTCCCTTGCACAGGCTCAGACTCCCCCGCGCCCGCCCAGGGGCAGACCGCCGCGCAGGCTCAAAGCTCCCCTGCACAGACTCATACGCTCCCCGCACAGGCTCGAAACACACCGTGCAGGTTGAAGGCTCCCCTCACGCAGGTTCTGAATCCCTACGCCTCATCCCTCCCGGGCTCCAACACCATTCCTGTCCTGAACACAGCGGTGACCGCAATGGGTTGCCCGGGGAATCCCAGTCGTGCCTGTGCCCTGCTGCGCCAAGCACAGTGGCGAGCCGGCGATGCCAGCCGGTCGACGCGCTTCTAGAACAGCAGGTCCTGAGCAGTTAGTAGACGCGCGCCGCTCTTGTGCGAGATACGCCGAAAGGTCAGCCGCGACCTCGCGGGCGCATCCGAGTCTTGAACTCCACCACCACGGCCCGGGCTCTGCCGGCCACCGACCGCTACCGCCTGGCCATGAGCGTCTTGGCCGGGACGAGCGCGTTGAGGGACTCCCCCAAGACCCGCCCGTCGCCAGCGTGGACCGGGCCGCCGCCGTGGACCGGGCGGGGCACGGCCACTACGCGCGAGCGTCTACACCGAGCCATAGATGCATACCGGCGCCGAGACTCACCCGATCCCCGCACACCAGCGATCCGCCCGACCACCGCGGCTCGTACGGGCGGTTCCGCAGAGACCATGGAGTGGTCAGAGGCGGCGGTTGGCCAGGCTGGGGAGTTCGGACCGGATCTGGTCGAGGCGGGCCAGGTCGAGGTCGGCGGTGGCTATACCTACGGAGTCGGGGGCCTGGGTGAGGACCGTGCCCCAGGGGTCGATGATCATGCTGCGGCCGAAACACGTACGGGAAGGGTCGTGGTCTCCGATTTGGCCAGCGGCCACGACGTAGCACTGGTTTTCGATCGCGCGCGCCCGGAGCAGAACCTCCCAGTGGTCACGGCCGGTGTGCATCATGAAGGCGGCCGGGACGACCAGGATGCGGGCCTCGCCCTCGACGGCGAGCCGGCGGTAGATCTCGGGGAATCGCAGGTCGTAGCAGATCGAGAGGCCCGTACGGACTCCGGCGATGTCGGCCACCACGGTCTCGTCGCCCGGGGCCACCGAACGGGACTCCTGATAGGAGACTCGGCCGGCGATCTCCACGTCGTACAGGTGGATCTTGCGGTAGTGGGTGACCAGCTCTCCGCGCGGATCGAAGACCAGCGAGGTGTTGTAGGTGCGGCGGTCATCGGGGCCGGTCTCGTGGAAAGAGCCGGCGTGTACCCAGATGCCGAGGTCGCGGGCGGCGTTCGCGAAGAATTGGGCGAACTCGCCGTCGATGCCCTCGGGCTTGGGCGCGGTGTCGCCGGGGCCCAGGTAGTCGACGTATTCGGGCAGCACGGCCAGCTCGGCGCCGGCGGCTGCAGCCCGATCGAGCAGCTCGCGGGCGACCTGCAGGTTGTGATCCCGATCGGCTCGCGAATTGACCTGACACACCGCTACTCGCATGGGTGAAGCCTACGAGCGTGGGCGCCTTCGACCAACCTCCCAAAGCCACCCTTTGAACCAGTACAAAAGGATCTGGGCAAGACGCCCCGGCGAGGCCAAAATTGCGGCCAACCGCGGGGGATCCTGCCGGCGCCGGTGCTCCCGTGCCGCAGTGGGAGAGGTCCGTCGGCTCGGATCAGAAGGGAAATGCGATGGAAGGTCAGGCGGGAAGAAACCGGGCGGCTCGAGTGAGCAGGGCCTGGAGGAAACGGCGGTGCTGGGGCGCCAGACGCGACCAGACCTGGCGACCGGGCGGGTGGTCGTAGCGAATCAGCATCGCCTGGATCAGGTGCGTCTCCGAGATGGCGAAGACGAGGCGGGCGGTGATGCCTACGGCGGCGCGGGACTGCAGAACGATGGCCGTTGGCGTGTTGTGGAGGATGCGCCAGCCCAGCACCTGGGATCGGTACCACGGCGGGGCTAGAGGGATGCCCAGGAGGATCCAGACCGTGACCATCTGGGCGCGAGCCTTCCAGGAAGCGCGCTCGAGGACGAGTCGTGCCCATTCCTCGGCCGTTCGCGGGCTCGTCGGGGCCGAAACTGCGGCGGAGGCGGACAACGGGGCGGGCGCGGACGCCGGGGCTGACGCCTGCACTGAGGCCGGGGCCGAGACCGACGCCATGGCCGGGGCGGGGGCTGCGGCGGAGGACGGGGACGGAGTTGGTTGGGGTGATGGGGCGGGGGTGATCGGAAGGGTGAAGGACTCGCGGTAGTGGGTGGGGGTCAGGGCGGCCAAGGCCTCCAGCTCGGGTGGGGTGTCGATCTCGCGGGCGGTGGTCATGTCAGCCGGGACCGCATGGCTTCGGCCAGAGCCTGGATGCCCTTCAGGGGGCGGATCATCACGGTGAACTCGGCGATCTGGCCGTCGGGGCCGGCGTGCAGGAAGTCGCAGCCCTCGAGGTGCTTGTCGCCTATGCGGGCCTTGAAGAGCAGTGCGTGGGAGGGGGCGTCGGAGAGTTCGTGGGTGTATTGGAAGTCCTCGAAGACCTGGATCACGGCCCGGAGGATCGGCGCCACGGCGAAGCGGCCGCGGTAGGGCGTGTAGACGACCGGGCTTCGGAAGACGACGTCCTCGTGGAGGAGGGCCAGGGCGGCCTCCACGTCGCGGGATTCGATGGCGGCTCGGAACGGATGCACGGCGCGACCCCTATACTCAACTAATTGAATAGGTGCGAATTAAAGTAGCCCGCCGTACGGGAGGAAGTCCAGATGTCGCTGCGCCACGCACTGCTGGCCGCCCTGTCGCAGGGCGAGGCGTCCGGGTACGAGTTGGCCAAGCGGTTCGACGTGGCGGTCGCGGACTACTGGACGGCAACGCCGCAGCAGCTGTACCGGGACCTGGAACGGCTCGAGCAGGACGGCCTGGTCGAGGCGCGCGTCGTCGAGCAGACCCGGCGGCCCAACAAACGCGTGTTCACGATGACGGAAAAAGGACTCGATGAACTGCGCGAATTCGGGCGTCGGCCGTCCAAGCCGCCGGCCATGCGCGACGAATTGCTCGTCAAACTGCAGGCGGCCGACCGGACCGGGGAACCGGCAACGCTCATCGAGGCGGCGCGAGCACGGGAAACACGGTCGCGCGAAAAGCTGGCCCGCTATGACCAGCTGCGCGATCGGCTGCTCGACGGGCGCAGTGAAGACGAATACTTGCGGGACAGCGACGAGGTCGGCCCCTACCTGACGCTCATGGCCGGGCGTGAGTACGAGCAGTTGAACATCCGCTGGGCCGCGAAGGTGATCGAAACGCTCTCACGACGGGAGCGAAGCCAGCCGGAAGCCGGGTGACCGGGCCGGCCCCAGCGGCATGGCTCGGCCGCGCTTGGGTGACGAGCGTGGCTGGCGGTTCCGGCCTGCGCGGACAGCGGACAACTAGCAGTTCCGGCCTGCGCGGATGTCCGCCCGACTTTGGCGGTACGTGCGCCGGCAGCGGAGGAACAGCGATTCCGCCTGCGCGGGACAGAGCAAGACCGGCCGTTCCGGCCTACGCCAACAGCGAAGGACCAACAGTTCCGGCGTGCGCGGACAGCGAAGGACCAGCAATTCCGGCGTGCGCGGACAGCGGAGGACCAGCAATTCCGGCGTGCGCGGACAGCGAAGGAGCGCGGCCTGCGGAGGTCAGCGGCGTCCGGGGACGCGGGTGTGCTTGTGGGAGCCACACCCGCGCACCGGGGATCAGGCGGACTTTTCCTCGCGCTCGCGGCGACGGCGGCCCACGAACTCGCGCGGGACGATCGTCGGGTTGACGTTTTCGAGGACTACCTCGCGCGTGATGACTACGCGGGCGGCGTCGGGGTTGCTTGGTACCTCGTACATCACGGAGAGCAGGACTTCCTCCATGATCGCGCGGAGACCGCGGGCGCCCGTGCCGCGCAGCATGGCCTGGTCGGCGATGGCCTCGAGTGCGCCGAAGTCGAACTCCAGCTCGACGCCGTCCAGCTCGAAGAGACGCTGGTACTGCTTGACGTACGCGTTGCGCGGCTCGGTCAAAATCTTGATCAGAGCCTCGCGGTCGAGGTTACGCACCGTGGTGATGACCGGCAGACGACCGATGAACTCGGGAATCAGGCCGAACTTCAGCATGTCTTCGGGCATCACCCGGCTGAAGATGTCATCGGTGTTCCGCTCGGAGATCGACCGCAGGTGGGCACCGAAACCGACACCGCCGTGACCGACGCGGGACTCGATGATGCGGTCCAGCCCGGCGAACGCGCCACCCACGATGAACAGCACATTGGTGGTGTCGATCTGGATGAACTCCTGGTGCGGGTGCTTGCGGCCGCCCTGCGGCGGAACGTTCGCCACCGTGCCCTCAAGGATCTTGAGGAGGGCCTGCTGGACGCCCTCACCGGAGACATCCCGGGTGATCGACGGGTTCTCGCTCTTGCGGGCGATCTTGTCGACCTCGTCGATGTAAATGATGCCCTGCTCGGCGCGCTTCACGTCGTAGTCGGCGGCCTGAATGAGCTTGAGCAGGATGTTTTCGACATCCTCACCCACATAGCCGGCCTCGGTGAGCGCCGTGGCGTCCGCGATCGCGAACGGCACGTTGAGCATGCGGGCCAGCGTCTGCGCCAAGTGAGTCTTGCCGCAGCCCGTGGGCCCGATGAGCATGATGTTGGACTTGGCCACCTCGACGTCGCTGCCCCCACCGGGCGCACCGCTCGACTCGGCCTGAATCCGCTTGTAGTGGTTGTAGACCGCGACCGAGAGAGCCTTCTTAGCCTGCTCCTGGCCCACCACGTACTGGTCCAGGAACTGGCAGATCTCCATCGGCTTGGGAAGCTCTTCCCACTTCACTTCGCCGGTCTCAGCCAGTTCCTCTTCGATGATTTCGTTGCAGAGGTCGATGCACTCGTCGCAGATGTAGACCCCAGGGCCCGCAATGAGCTTTTTGACCTGCTTCTGTGACTTCCCACAGAAGGAGCACTTCAGTAGGTCGCCGCCGTCGCCGATCCGTGCCACCTACGTTCTCCTTGAGCTCATCGGCCGGCTCGCGCCAACCCCAGATCCCGGGGACTGATTGTCCCGTTGCCATCTCATCGTCTGCCGAGCCGTGTAACTGAGGCTGCATGCTCGACGTTACCCGCAAAGGTGCCGTTCTCCGACCCCCCAAAACGGGCGTGTCAGGGGGTCGGCCAGTTTATCCGCTCCGGCCGGCCCCCGACACGATGCCTCAGCCCACCGACTGGAGGCTCTTCTTACGGCTCGCGAGCACGACGTCGACCAGACCGTACTCCTTGGCCTCGTCGGCCGTCATGATCTTGTCGCGATCGACATCCTTGCGGACCTGCTCGGGCGTGCGACCCGAGTGACGCGAAATCATCTCTTCCATCTGCGTACGCATACGGAGGATCTCACGCGCCTGGATCTCGATGTCCGAGCCCTGTCCGTAGCCGCCCTCGGTGGCCGGCTGGTGGATCAGCACCCGGGAGTGCGGCAGCGCCATCCGCTTGCCCGCCGTGCCACCGGCCAGCAGAACGGCGGCCGCGCTGGCCGCCTGCCCCAGGCAGACCGTGGAGATGTCGGGGCGGACATACTGCATCGTGTCATAGATCGCCGTCATGGCGGTGAAGGAGCCGCCGGGCGAGTTGATGTACATCAGGATGTCGCGGTCGGGGTCGGAGCTCTCCAGCGTCAGCAGCTGGGCCATCACGTCGTTGGCCGACGCGTCGTCCACCTGCACGCCGAGGAAGATGATCCGGTCCTCGAACATCTTGTTGTACGGGTTCGTCTCCTTCATCATCCCGTTCGAAGAACGCTCGACGAAGGAGGGCAGCACGTAGCGGTTGTGCACCGGCGCGAACCCGGAGGGCAAGGTCAGGTCAGTCATTGTTCAGCTCCTCAGTTCAGCGTTCCGGCGCCCTCGGGAACCTGCGTGGCCCCGGTGATCACCTTGTCGATGAAGCCATAGTCCTTGGCCTCCTCCGCCGTGAACCAACGGTCCCGGTCGGAGTCGCGCTCGATCTGCTCCTGAGTCTGCCCGGTGTGGAAGGCAACCCGCTCCTGGAACATGCGCTTGGTGTAAAGCATCTGCTCGGCCTGGATGGCGATATCGGCGGCCGTGCCGCCCATGCCGCCCGAGGGCTGGTGCATCATGATGCGCGCGTGCGGCAGCGAGAAGCGCTTGCCGGGAGCGCCGGCGCAGAGCAGAAGCTGCCCCATCGACGCGGCCATGCCCATGGCCACGGTCTGCACATCGTTGTCGATGAACTGCATCGTGTCGTAGATCGCCATGCCCGAGTAGACCGAGCCACCGGGCGAGTTGATCCAGAGGTTGATGTCGCGCTCAGGGTCCTCGGCGGAAAGCAGCAGCAGCTGCGCGCAGATGCGGTTGGCCACCGCGTCGGTCACCTCGCTGCCGAGGAAGATGATGCGCTCACGCAGCAGGCGGTTGAAGACCGAGTCGTCGAGGTTGCCACTGAGGGATTCACCGCGCAGCACAGGGCTCGCGGGGAGATGAAGATCGGTCATGGCAGCCCTTCACAGCTAACTGTGTCGGCCTCAGGTTCGTGGCCGGCAGGTCGTCCGTCGTACGACCAACCTAACCGGTCGAATGCGCATCAGCTTCCCGCTCGGGCAGGTGTTCGCTGACAGCGCAGGCGGCCGCAGAACCCAGAACCGCGATCGCCCCGCCGAGGGGCGATCGCGGTCCAGCAAGCTCAGTGGTTGTGACCGGCGTGCTCGTCCTCGGACGCGGCACGGAGGTCGTCGAGGGTCAGGACGGTGCCTTCCGAGTCCTTCATCTCGACCTGCTCCATGACCGAGGCCAGCGCCTTGCCCCGGCGCACGTCGCCGAACACGGCGGCCGCGGCGCCCGACTGCACCAGCTGGTCGTAGTACTGCTGCGGCTGCATCTGGGCGCGCTGGGCCCGGTGGACGATCTCGTGACCGAACTCGTCGTCCGAAACCTGCACGTCCTCGGCGTCGGCGATCGTGTCGAGCAGCAGCTGAATGCGGACGCCCTCCTGAGCGGCCTCGGTCAGCTCCTGGTCGATCTGCTCCTCGGTCTTGTCCTCCGAGGTCAGATAGTCCTGCAGGGTCGCGCCGATCCGCTCCAGCTGGTCGGTCATGGCCTGCTTGCGACCGTCGACCTCGTCCTTCACGACACCCTCGGGCGCCGGGATGTCGGCGGCCTCGACCAGCTGCTTGAGCGCCTCGTCACGAGCCGCGTAGATCTGCTCGACCTTCTTCACCTTGGTCAGCCGCTCACGCAGGTCGTTGCGCAGCTCCTCCAGGGTGTCGAACTCGCTCGCCATCTGCGCGAAGTCGTCGTCCACCTCGGGCAGCTGCTTGTCCTTGACGCTGCGGACCTTGACCTCGACGTCGGCGTCACGGCCGGCGAAGTCGCCACCCACCAGCTGGGTGGTGAACTGGGCGTCGGCGTCCGCGACCAGGCCCACCAGCACCTCGTCGAGGCCCGGAAGCAGCTGCTTGCTGCCGACCTCGTGCGAGATGTTGGTCGCCGAGCCGCCCGGAACCTCCTGGCCGTCAACCGTGGCCTTCAGGTCGAGCTGCACGTAGTCGCCCTCAGCGGCCGGCCGGTCAACCGTCTTGAGCGTGGCGAAACGCTCGCGCAGGCCGTTGATCTGCTCGTCGATCTCGTTGTCGCCGATCTCGACGGCCGGGACGGTCACCGAGATGGTCTTGAGATCGGGCACGGCGATCTCGGGCCGGACGTCGACCTCAGCCGTGAACTTGAGCGGCTCGTTGTCGGCGAACTCGGTGATCTCGACCTCGGGGCGGCCCAGCGTCTTGACGTCGTGCTCACGCACGGCGGCCAGGATCTGCTGCGGAATCGCTTCCTGAACCGCCTCGTTGAGGACCGCGCCACGCCCGACACGCTGATCGATGACCGCTGCCGGAATCTTGCCGCGACGGAAGCCCGGCACCTGCACCTGCGCGCCGATCTCCCGGTACGCCTTCTGCAGGCTCGGCTTGAGCTCGTCGAACGGCACCTCGATGGCGAGCTTCACCCTGGTCGGGCTCAGAGTCTCGACGGTGCTCTTCACAGGCGTACTCCTTGTTGCTGCCGAATAGTTGTTGTCAGTCGGGGTGGCGGGATTTGAACCCACGGCCCCTCGCTCCCAAAGCGAGTGCGCTACCAAGCTGCGCCACACCCCGTGGCGTCGGCCAGTGTATGCGGTCCGCTTGCTCGCGCGTGCGCAGGAGTCACCTGGTGGGGAATCCGGTTCGCGCCGACGGGAGATGATTCAGTAAGCTATCCCCAACGACCCCGTCCACGGGCAGGGTCGGCGCGGGCGTAGCTCAATGGTAGAGCCTCAGTCTTCCAAACTGATTACGCGAGTTCGATTCTCGTCGCCCGCTCGCCGGTGGGCCTTCCTGCTCGCAGAAAGCGCGAACCTGGCCGGCTCACCTTTCCCCTGGGGGCCGAGCCCCCAGACCCCACGTTCCGGCTGGTCACTCGCCGTCGTGGGTCGCTGTCAGAGCAGACCTCGCCTTCGGCTGGCCCTTCAGTCAAGAGCGTTCCGGCTGGTCACTCGCCGTCTTGGGTCGCTGTCAGAGCAGACCTCGCCTTCGGCTGGCCCTTCAGTCAAGAGCGTTCCGGCTGGTCACTCGCCGTCTTGGGTCGCTGTCAGAGCAGACCTCGCCTTCGGCTGGCCCTTCAGTCAAGAGCGTTCCGGCTGGTCACTCGCCGTCTCGGGTCACTGTCAGAGCAGACCTCGCCTTCGGCTGGTCCTTCAAGTCAAAAGCTTTTGCCCGTACGCCTCGTGGGGAGTACGGGCGCATCGTCGTGTGCTCGCTGCGCCTCGCGAGGGGGGTGGGGGGTTGCGGCCGTTGCGCGGGTGTCGGGATGTTGCCCGGGGGTTCGGTGGGGGTGCCGGCGGGGCACGAGCGGTGAGCTGGCTGGGCCGGTGGGTGGGTTGCGGTGTGTGATTGGGTGTTGATCTGTCGGTTCGAATTTAAGGAACTGCTAATAGACGTTCGTCTAAGCGGGCGACTAGGTTTTCCGCGGGTATCTGGAACGCGTCAAGCTCCAGAAGCTCCCGGCCGCGGCACCGCCGGCCGAGACGCGCGGCGCCGGGGGGGGGCCCCGCGCCGCGCCCCCCCCACGGTGCGGGTGAGGGGGGGTGGATTGTAGGGTGTGTTGTGGGGGGGGGGGGGTATCTGGCGATGTCGTGGGGGTGGGG
>NZ_JBVHFW010000017.1:135832-246733 GCF_055562135.1 Actinoplanes sp. NPDC021490 | reverse complement strand
ACTTGTTACCCCGGGGTGAGGGGCACCGGACCACCCCCCTCACGCCCCGGGCGGGCCCCCCCCGCGCCGAGCGGGCCGGCCGGGGGGGGGGGCGGGGCCCCGCGCCCCCACGACTGTCCGGATCAGTGGAGCTGCATTGACGTCTGTGATGTGGGGGCGGGCTAGTCTCTCGCGATGACGTGGGTCTGGGTTGCGCTCGTGGTGATCGGGGTGGTCATGGTCGTCGTTGCGGTGTGGCCGAGTGGGCGGGGGCGCGAGCGTGACGATGAGTGACCGATGAGTGGTGGCTGGGCCGGGGGTTGGGTGGGACTGGCAGACTGCACGCGTGAGCAACGGGGAGCTGCGGTCGTACAGCCTCGTCGAGCTTGCCGTTGAACGACTCAGCCGCGAGATCCTGAGCGGACGCACCGAGCCGGGCGAGCGACTCGTCGAGGAACAGCTCACGCGCAGGCTCGGAATCAGCCGGGCGCCGCTGCGTGAAGCCATGCGGTTGCTGGCTCAGCAAGGGCTCGTCGAGCACATTCCGCGCCGGGGCGCCCGCGTGGCCACCCTGTCCGCCGAGGACGTGCGCGAGCTTTATGAGGTTCGCGATGTGCTGGAACGACACGCCGTGGCGGCGATGCCGGTTGGGCCCGACCTGACCGCGCTTCGGGCGGCGCTCGAGGTGATGCGCAAGGCGACCGAGGCCGGCGACCGGCTGGAGCTGGCCAACGCGCACCGGCAGTTCCACACCGAAGTGGTGGCGCTGGGCGGCAACCGTCAACTGGCCGACCTGTACAGCTCGGTGCTGGTGCGGATTCAGCTCTACATGGCGGTCAACATGCGGCGCGAGGCCGAGGCGGCCCGGGCCGAAGACGGCGTGCTGCGGCACGAGCGACTGTTCGCCGCGGTCTCGGCCGGCGACACCAAGGCCGTCCTCGATGCGCTGAACGCCCACGGCGCCCGCACATATCTGAGCTAGCGGGAAATCTGAGCGTTACAAAGCGTAGCGCTGGGCGTAACAGGATTGTCGACAATCGACTATGTGGATGTCGACGCGGTTGTAGAGCGGGCGGAACGGGCCGAAGGGGTCTGGATCTCGCTCGTCGGGGTGGATGAGCTGCGGGAGCGGGCCGCGCGGGTCGATCCGGGGCTGCCGCTGGCCGGGATGCCGTTCGCGGTCAAGGACAACATCGATGTGGCGGGGCTGCCGACCACGGCCGGATGCCCCGATTTCGCGTACATGCCGGAACGGAACGCGCCGGTTGTTCAGCGGCTGATCGACGCGGGGGCGATCGTCGTCGGCAAGACCAACCTCGATCAGTTCGCTACTGGACTGACGGGGGCGCGGTCGCCGTACGGCAGTCCGGAGAGCGTGTTCGGCGGCGGGCTCATCTCGGGCGGGTCCAGTTCGGGGTCGGCGGTGGCGGTGGCCGACGGGACCGTGGCGTTCTCACTCGGCACCGATACGGCCGGGTCGGGCCGGGTGCCGGCGGCGCTGAACGGGATCGTCGGGATCAAGCCGACGCGCGGGCTGCTCAGCACGCTCGGGGTGGTGCCGGCCTGCCGGTCGCTGGACTGCGTGTCGGTGTTCGCGCGGGACCTGCCGATGGCCGACCGGGTGATGCGGGTCGCGCGGGGACGCGTACGGGAAGACCCCTGGTCGCGGGAAGGGAACCGGCCGCTCATCGCCCGGCCGCGGGTGGGCGTACCGGAAACGCTGGATTTCTTCGGTGACTCGGGGCAGGAAAAGGCCTTCGCGCGGTTCGGGGGCGACGTGGCGGTCGACATCGGACCGCTGCTGGAGGCCGGTGACCTGCTCTATCGGGGGCCCTGGGTGGCCGAGCGGCTGGCCGATCTCGGGGAGTTCCTGGCCGCGCATCCGGAATCCGTGCTGCCGGTGACGCGGACTGTGCTGGAGACCGGGCTCGGGTTCACCGCGGCCGACGCGTTCCGGGGCCGGCATCGGCTGCAGGAGCTGAGGAACGCGGCCGGCCGCATGTGGGAGCGGATCGACGTGCTGGCGCTGCCGACGATCGGCACCACCTACACGCACGCCGAGATCGCCGGGGACCCGATCGGGCGGAATCTGAATCTGGGCCGGTACACGCAGTTCGCGAACCTGCTCGACATGGCCGCCGTGACCGTGCCGAACGGGTTCACCGCGGACGGGCGGCCCGCGTCGATCACGCTGTTCGGGCCGGCTTTCAGCGACGACACGCTCGCGCTGCTGGCCCGGACGATGCCCGTCGACGACACCATGACGCTGGCCGTCGCCGGGCTGCACCTCAGCGGTGAGCCGCGCAACGGTGAGCTGCTCGACCGCGGCGCCACCCTGGTCGGCGCCGTCCGCACCGCGCCCTGCTACCGGCTCCATCTGCTGCCGTCGGGTGCGCCGGGACTGGTCCGCGACGCCGCCTCGGCCACCAGCATCGAGGTCGAACTCTGGCAGCTGCCCGCCGCGCAGGTCGGCGGGTTCCTGGCCGGCATCCCCGCGCCGCTGTCGCTGGGCCGGATCGCCCTCGAGGACGGCACCGAAGTCACCGGCTTCCTCTGCGAGGCGTACGCGGTGGCCGGCGCCCCGGACATCACCGCCAGCGGTGGCTGGCGGAACTACCGCTCGGAAGGACCGTTATGACCGCACGCATCGGGCCGGTGGAAGCGAACCCCTACCGCTGGCCGTACGACGGGTCGGTGCCCGTGCCGAACACGGCGCTGATCTGCATCGACTGGCAGACCGACTTCTGCGGCAAGGGCGGCTACGTCGACTCGATGGGCTACGACATCGAGCTCACCCGGGCCGGGCTGCCGGCCACCGCGCGGCTGCTCGACCACGCGCGGGAGATCGGCATGCTCGTGATCCACACGCGCGAGGGCCACGACGCCGACCTTTCCGACCTGCCGCCCAACAAGCGCTGGCGGTCGGCGCGGATCGGGGCCGAGATCGGCAGCGACGGGCCGTGCGGCCGGATCCTGATCAAGGGCGAGCCGGGCTGGGAGATCGTGCCCGAGGTCGCGCCCGTGGCCGGCGAGGTGATCGTCGACAAGCCGGGCAAGGGCGCCTTCTACGCCACCAATCTCGACCTCGTGCTGCGTACGCACGGCATCACGCACTTGATTCTGACCGGGATCACCACGGACGTCTGCGTGCACACCACCATGCGCGAGGCCAACGACCGCGGTTACGAGTGCCTGATCCTGAGCGACTGCACGGGCGCCACCGACCCGTCCAACCACACCGCGGCCCTGCACATGGTCACCATGCAGGGCGGCGTCTTCGGCTGCGTCGCCACCTCGGACGACGTGATCTCGGCTACGGAGGCCTGAATGCCTGCAGTCGACGCCCTGCCCCGACCCTTCTCCTTCGAACTCGATTCCGTCGCCCTGCTCGTCATCGACATGCAGCGTGACTTCCTGTTGCCCGGCGGCTTCGGCGAGAGCCTGGGCAACGACGTATCCCAGCTCAGCCGCACGATCGAGCCGCTCAGCGCCCTGCTCGCGGTCTGGCGGGCGGCCGGTCTGCCGGTCATCCACACGCGCGAGGGACATCTGCCCGATCTGTCCGACTGCCCACCGTCCAAGCTGGCGCGCGGTGGCATCGGCGAGAAGGGCGCCTTCGGCCGGATTCTCGTACGCGGGGAGTACGGCCACGACATCGTCGACGAACTCGCACCCCGGGGCGACGAGGTCGTCGTCGACAAACCCGGCAAGGGCGCGTTCTACGCGACCGATCTCGCGCAGATCCTCGACAAGCTCGGCGTCGGGAAGCTGGTCGTCACGGGGGTCACGACCGAGGTGTGCGTGCACACCACGGTCCGTGAGGCGAACGACCGCGGCTACGACTGCCTGGTCCTGTCCGACTGCGTCGGCTCGTACTTCCCGGAATTCCAGCGCGTCGGGCTGGAGATGATCGCCGCGCAGGGCGGCATCTTCGGCTGGGTCGCCGACTCCCCCACCCTCATCGCTGCCCTCGAGGAGCGGAAATGACGACAACGACACCCGCCCGGCTGCCCCTGTGGGTGCGCGGGGACACCAACGCCTTCTTCGGTTTCGGCGTCAACGTGCTGGTCAACGTGCTGACGCTGACCGCCTTGTGCATCGGAGTCATCCAGATGCCGGCCTCCGACGTCTTCGGCGTCATCCTGCCCGCGCTCGGCATCGCCCTGGTCGCCGGCAACGTCTACTACACGTTCCTGGCCCGGCGCCTGGCCGCGCGCGAGGGGCGTTCCGACGTGACGGCGCTGCCGTACGGGCCGAGCGTGCCCCACATGTTCATCGTCATCTTCGTGATCATGCTGCCGATCTATCTGACCACCCGCAACCCGATCGCCGCGTGGACGGCGGGCATCGCGTGGGCGTTCATCATCGGCGTCATCGTGCTGATCGGCGCGTTCGTCGGCCCGTACATCCGCAAGTACGCCCCGCGCGCGGCCCTGCTCGGCACCCTGGCCGGCATCTCGATCACGTTCATCTCGATGAACCCGGCCGCGACCATGTGGAACTACGCGTGGATCGCGCTGCCGGTGCTCGCCCTGCTGCTGATCGGCCTGCTGACCGACATCAAGCTGCCCTACAACTTCCCGATCGGGCTGGCCGCGCTGCTCGTCGGCACGGCGGTCGGCTGGGTCGGCGGGGCCATGTCGGTGCCCGACGTGACCTCGGCCGCGCGGGACATCGCGTTCGCCTTCCCGCATCTCAAGTTCGACCTGCTGTTCGACGGCCTGGCCGACATGGCCCCGCTGCTGGCCACGGCCATCCCGCTGGGCGTCTACAACTTCACCGAGGCGATGACCAACGTGGAGAGCGCGTCGACGGCGGGTGACCGGTACAACCTGCGCAGCGTGCTGCTGGCCGACGGCGCGGGCGCGATCATCGGCTCCTGCCTGGGCTCGCCGTTCCCGCCGGCCGTCTATGTCGGGCACCCGGGCTGGAAGGCGGCGGGCGGCCGCACGGGCTATTCGATGGCCACCGGCATCGTGATCGCGCTGCTCTGCTTCTTCGGGCTGTTCGGGCTGCTGGGCGCGATCTTCCCGACCCCGGCGATCGTGCCGATCCTGCTCTACATCGGGTTGCTGATCGGCGCCCAGGCCTTCCAGGCGACGCCCCGGGCGCACGCGGCGGCGGTGGTCGCGGCGCTCATCCCGAACATCGCCCAATGGGCCACCGGGCAGATGGACAACGCGCTGGCCGCCGCTGGCACGACGGCTTCCGAGGTCGGCGTGAGCGCGCTGGCCGGGGCGGGGGTGGTCTATGACGGGCTCAAGACGCTCGGCGAGGGCGCGATCCTGGCCGGTCTGGTCCTCGGTGCGATCGTCGCGTTCATCATCGACAAACGGTTCTGGCACGCGGCGATCTTCGCCGGGTCGGGGGCGGTGCTGAGCTTCGTCGGCCTGATCCACGCCGAGAAGGTGCAGTGGAACGCGGACGGGCAGGTGGCGCTGGGCTACCTGTTCCTCGGGGTGGTGTGCGTGCTGTTCGCGCTGAGCAAGCCGGCCCCGCGCGAGCCCGACGAGGACGAGCTGAAGCTGCTGCGCGAGGAGGAGGTGCAGGGCAACGCCTTCACCGAGGCGCCCGAGGGCGGGGTCCCGGTCAAGGCGATCTAGTGATGAGCGTGGCGGCCCGGCGTTGCCGAGCCGGGTCGCCACCCCCGACGACGACAGGGAGAGACATGCAGCACGAGGTGGCCGCGGCCTTCGAGGCGTACGAGGAAGCCCTGGTCCGCAACGACGTCGAGGCGATGCTCGGCTTCTTCGCCGAGGACGCCGTCCGCTACGGCCTGGCCGATCAGCAGGTCGGCCTGGAGGAGCAGCGACGCTGGCGGCTCGCCCAGCCCCCGCTGCCGGCCGGCCGCTACCTCAAGGACACGATCATCCGGGCGTACGGTGACCAGGTCGTCGTCGTGAACACGCAGTTCGGATATCCCGGCCGTGAGGTGCTGGGCCGCCAGTCCCAGACGTGGGTGCGGCTCCCCGAGGGCTGGCGCATCGTGGCCGCCCACGTCTCCGAGCCGCTCGGTCAGCCGACGTAACGCCGCGCCCGCGACCGGCGCTGAGTCTCGTCCAGCACGGCCAGCCGGGCCTCGACGTCGGCCGGGCGGGGCTGCCGCGAACGCAGCAACCACGGCAGACCGCGTACGGCGTCCCACACCGCCAGCGCCGAGGTCCGGTCCCGCGGCACCGTGCGGGCCAGGAAGGCCGACCGGCGCAGGGCCGGGCCCAGGGGACGGCGCAGCCAGACGAACCACAGCGTGTTGCGCAGGCCGACCCGCCGCCGATGGGTGGCGTCGCGCAGCACCGACGCCCGGTGGTGCACGACCAGGTCCTCCAGGTAACACAGCTCCCAGCCCGTGCTGAGCAGATCGGTGGCCAGCAGCTCCTCCTCGCCGCCGAGCCACAGCCGCGCGCTGAACCCGCCCGCCCGCACGAATGCCTCCCGCCGGACCACCGAGGCGCCGGCCAGGAAACTGCCGATCGCCGGGCCGGGCAGCCAGTCGGGACCGGGCACCGGCGAGTCCCGCAGCTCCTCGACGATCGGGTCCTCGACGCCGGACGGCTCGACCACGATCCGGGCGTTCACCAGGGCCAGCCGGGGGTACGCGTCGAGGACGTCGGCCGCCCGGGTCAGCGAGCCCGGCTCCCACCAGGTGTCGTCGTCGCAGAACGCCACGTACGGCGTACGCAGCCGCTCGACCCCGATGTTGCGGCCGACCGCACCCAGGTTCTCGGTCAGGGCGACCACGTCGACCTCCGGGAACTCCGCCCGTACGGCCTCGGCCGTGCCGTCGGTCGAGCCGTTGTCCACCAGCACGACCGGGGGCTGCTCGGGAAGCTCGCGAAGACGCCGGACGGCCGCCACCGCCTCGTCGCGCCGCTGCCACGTAATGACGACGACGCCTATCCGCTGATCAATCACGGCGGCCGGATTACCCGGACCTCTTCCGGGCATACCGTGCTCGTTCCCACAATGACGAGGAGGCCACGCGTGGACCCGCGCAACCAATACCCGGAGTCACCTCTTGATGGCGGAAAGCAGCAGCCGCCCGGCTCCACCGAGGCGATGCCCGACCGTCCCGACCACGGCGAGGAGAGCTACAAGGGCTCCGGGCGCCTGGCCGGACGCAAGGCGATCATCACTGGCGGCGACTCGGGCATCGGCCGGGCGGTGGCCATCGCGTTCGCGCGCGAGGGCGCCGATGTCCTGATCTCCTATCTGGCGGAGGAAGAGGAGGACGCGGCCGACACCGCTCAGCTCATCGAGAAGGCCGGTCAGAAGGCCGTCCGGGTGCCGGGCGACATCCGGGACGAGGCGCACTGCCGGACGATCATCGACCGCGCGCTGTCCGACCTCGGCGGCGTCGACATCCTGGTCAACAACGCGGCGTACCAGATGTCCCAGCCGGGCGGGATCACCGAGATCACCGACGAGCAGTTCGACCGGGTGATGAAGACCAACCTGTACGCCATGTTCTGGCTCTGCCGGGCCGCGGTGCCGCACATGGGAGCTGGCTCGACGATCATCAACACGGCGTCGATCCAGGCCTACCAGTCGTCCAGCCACCTGCTCGACTACGCCACCACCAAGGGCGGCATCGTCGCGTTCACCAAGGCGCTGGCCGAGGATCTGGCCGAAAAGGGCATCCGGGTCAACGCGGTCGCGCCCGGCCCGATCTGGACGCCGCTGATCCCGGCCACCATGACGCCCCAGAAGGTCGAGAGCTTCGGCTCGGACACGCCGCTCGGGCGGCCCGGCCAGCCGGCCGAGCTCGCCCCCGCGTACGTCTATTTCGCCAGCCCGGAATCGAGTTACACGACCGGCGAGGTGCTGGGTGTGACGGGCGGCAAGCCGGTCAGTTAGAGAACAGCCCGGTAACCCAGTTGAAGGCGTCCACGACCCACTCGGTCTGCTGCAGCCAGGCGACGCCGACACCGGCCAGGAAGAGGGCCGTGACCAGGTGCGATCCGCGTGCGGTGCGCCGGACACGGCCCAACTGGCGTTCCAGCACCAGGTGACCGACCAGGCGGGCCAGGCAGAAGACACCGACGGCGACCGCGAGCGTCACGACCAGCACGACCGTCGGCGTGCCGAACGGGCCGTCGCCGGACAGCGCCCAGATGCCCCAGCAGACGAACGCGAACAGCACCGCGGCGCTGGTCCACTCGCTGCCCAGGCGCAACTCGCTCCACTTCCAGCTCATGCTGGGGTGCGCGGCGGGCGGGGCGGTGGCAGGCCAGCCCGTGCCGGTCGGCTCATGCTCGGCGAACGGCTGATGGGGCCGCGCGTTCACCTGGGCGCGGCCCCGGCTGAATGGCGCCCGCGGCGCTTGCGGCTCGTTTTCCACGGCCGGGAAGGGCGCCGTCGGTGGCGGCGGACCCTGCGTCGGCGTCGTCGGCGCGTCGGCCCACGGATCTTGCGGTGGCATGTCGAGCGTCCGCTCCGACCACTGCGGTTGCTCAGGCATCGAATCCCCCTCCGGTCAGCGGTGCGTACCGCCCACCACATCGAGAGTAGCGAGCCGGCAAATCGTTCGCCCTCGTGGCCGCGTTCCGTTACACAAGTGCCCATGGACCAATCCGTACCGGTGCGCGCAGCCACCGAGGATGATCGGCGCGCGATCGCCGACCTGCTGCTCCACGTTTTCCACGAGCACGCCACCGACGAGGCCCGCCGGCTCGAGAAGTCGATCATCGAACCCGGGCGCTCGCTGGTGGCCGAGGACGCGGGCCTCGTCGTCGGCACGGCGGCCGTCCAGACCCGCGATCTGACCGTTCCCGGCGCGGTCGTCCCGGCCGCCCACGTGACCGGGGTGGGCGTCTCCCCCACCCATCGCCGCCGCGGCATTCTGACCTCGATGATGCGCCGCCAGCTGACGGAGATCGCCGAGGCCGGGCGCGAGCCGCTGGCCGTGCTGTGGGCCAGCGAGACCGCGATCTACCCGCGCTTCGGGTACGGTCCGGCCGCGAGCCGCCTGCGCTTCGAGATCCTCAACCGCGAGGTGCGGATCACCGGCCCGGCCGCTCCGGCCGGCCGGCTGCGGCTGGCCGAGCCCAAGGCCGTGCAGGCCGAGCTGACCGCCCTGCACGATCGGCTGCGCGTTCACCGGGTCGGCTGGTCGAGCCGCCCCGGGTACTGGTGGGACTACCTGCTCGCCGACCTCGACAACCAGCGCAACGGCGGCACCGAGATGCACGCCGTGCTCTACGAGAGCGCCGACGGGCCCCTCGGGTACGCGCTGTGGCGCGTGAAAGACGACTGGGGCATGCACGGCCCCGCCGCCGAGGTGCGCGTGCGCGAGGTGGTGGCGGGCGACCCGGGCGTCTACGCCGAACTCTGGCGCTTCCTGCTCAGCCTCGACCTGGCCCGCACGGCGTCGTACCAGTTCGGCGCGATCGACGAGCAGCTCCAGTTCATGGTCGACGAGCCCCGCAAGCTCGGCCGCAGCTTCCAGGACTCGCTCTGGGTGCGCCTGGTCGACCTGCCGGCGGCGCTCGAGGCCCGGCGCTACGCGTCGCCGCTCGACGCGGTGATCGAGGTGACCGACCCGATCATCGAGGCCAACAACGGCCGGTGGCGGCTCACCGGGGGTCCGGACAAGGCCTCCTGCGTACGCACTCAGGACGCGCCCGACCTCGCGTGTTCGATCACCGAACTGGGCGCGGCCTATCTGGGCGGGACGACCCTGGCCACGCTGGTCACGGCGGGCCGGATCCGGCAGTTCACCGACAACCTGCCCTCGACCGCGTTCACCTGGTATCGCCAGCCCAGCGCCATCGAGGTGTTCTGAGCCGGCCCGGGGTAGCGTCGGCGTCATGGGTGAGCCCGAACGCCGACGCCGCCGCCTGCGTCCCTCCTCCTCCGGCGCCACGCCGGCCCCGCCGCCGGTCGCCGACGAGACCGCCGAGCCGGCCGCGGGTTCGGCCCTGACCGGGCCGATCGAGGACCCGGCGGAGGTGGAGGCGCCCGTGCCGGCGCCCGTGCCGGTCGAGCGGGTCGTGCGCCCGCCCCGCAACGGCGGCGTTCGTCGCCCCGGGCCCGGCAACGGCGACGACCGCGAGGTCGAGCGCGGGCTGCGCGGCCTCGTCGGGTCGGGATCGTCGCAGGTCAGCGTGGGCGCGGCGCTGCGCGCCCGTGACGCCGCCCGCCCCACCGATCAAGACCTGGCCGACGCCGACGCCAACCTCACGATCGTCCGCCGCAACTGGGTGCCCCGCGAGGAGCTGCCCCGGAACCGGTGACCGGTCAGTTGCCCGCGGGCAGGGCCGGAAGCTCGGGGCGGCCGGCCTCGTACTCGGCGAGCTGGCCGATGCGGCGGGCGTGGCGCGGGTTGCCCGAGAACGAGGTGGCCAGGAACGTCTCGACGAACGCCGTGGCCTCGTCGAGGGTGTGCTCGCGGGCGCCGATGCTGATCACGTTGGCGTCGTTGTGCTGACGGGCGAGCTGGGCGATCTCGGTGCGCCAGACCAGGGCGGCCCGGACGCCGTCGATCTTGTTGGCGGCGATCTGCTCGCCGTTGCCCGAACCGCCGATCACGATGCCCAGCGAGCCCGGGTCGGCGACGACCTTGGCCCCCGTGTGCAGGCAGAACGCCGGGTAGTCGTCCTCCGGGTCGTAGACGTGCGGTCCGACGTCCACGACGTCGTGCCCCTGCTTGATCAAGTGGTTCACGAGGTGCATCTTCAGCTCGTAACCGGCGTGGTCGGAACCCAGGTAGACGCGCATGGTCTCACTCTCTCAAAAATTCGGAGGTCAGAAGGTCAAGCCGGCGCGCAGGTACGCGGCGACCTGATCGGCGGCCACCCGGGCGTCGTCGATCACCGCGAGCTTGCGGGCAAACCCATGATTCACCCCCATGTAGCGGGTGTGCACGACGGGCACGCCGGCCGCCAGCAGCGCGTCGGCGTAGTCGGCGCCCTCGTCGCGCAGGGCGTCGTACTCGGCCGTGATGATCAGGGTGGGCGGCAGGCCGGACAGGTCCTCGGCGGCCAGCGGCGCCACGTCCGGCGTGAACCGGGTCATCGCGTCCGGCACGTACGTCTCCCAGGCCAGCTTCATCGAGGCGCGGTCCAGCCCGTACGAGCCGACCTCGTCGAACGACTCCGAGGCGGTCATCGGGTCGATCGCGGGGTAGATCAGCACCTGCAGGTCGAGCGGGACGGCCGCGTCGCGCTGCCGCCGGGCCACGACCGTGGCGAGCTGGCCGCCCGCGCTGTCACCGCCGATCGCCAGCCGGGACGGGTCCACGCCGAGCTCGGCCGCGCCGGCCTTGCGCACGTAGGCCAGAGCCGCCTCGACGTCCTGGAGGGCGGCCGGGAAGGGATGCTCGGGGGCGAGCCGGTAGCCCACCGAGAGCACCGCGCAGCCGGACCGGTCGGCGACCCGGCGGCAGAACCGGTCGACGGTCTCGATGCTGCCGTAGCACCAGCCGCCGCCGTGCACATAGACGAACAGCGGTGCGTCGACCCGGGTGGCGTAGAGGCGGGCCGGGACTCCCCCGGCGTCGACGTCGACCACCACCGGCAGGGGGAGCGCCGGGCCGCACTCGGCCTCGTTCGCGTCCTCCATCGCCTGCCGGATGAAGGCCAGAACCTCGTTCGGCTCGGTCAGCGAGGCGGGGGGGGGGGCCCGCACCCCGCCCGCCGCGGTGATCTGAGGGTTGAGCATCTCTAGTCGAGCTGGGCGAGGACGAGACCGCCGCGCGCCTTGGGCGTGAACCAGGTGCTCTTGCGGGGCAGCTTCTGCCGCTCGAGGTTGACCCGGACGAAGTCGTCCACGGTCACCGGCGCGATCAGCACGGCCAGCTCGGACCGCCCGCCGTCGACCTCGCCGCGCAGCCACTCGGCCGGGTAGTCGCCGCCCACGTAGTTGATCCGCTTGTCGCCCGGTTCGAGGCCGAGCGCGTCGCGCAGCAGGACCCGCTCGACCAGCGCGTGGTCGAGGTTGTCGACGTCGGCGAGGCTGGTGTCGACCGGCAGCCCGACGGTGAACGAGCGGCCCGCCGAGTAGAGCTCCACGGTGCCCTTGGCCGGGATCTGCGCCGGTCGCGGCACCTCGGTGACCGTCGCTCCGGCCGCGCGCAGCCGCGCCAGCAGGTCTTCCACGCTGACCGGCAGCTCGGTGACCAGCCGGTTGTAGGGCTGGATGGCGACCGAGGCGGGCGTCGTCACGACGGCCAGGAAGCGGGGCAGGCCCGCGGACTGCGCGGCCAGGCTGCGGTGGTTGCCGTCGGCCACGACGAGTTCGCCCCCGCCGGCCAGCGCGGTCAGCTGGGACTGCAGCGGGCCCGGGCCGAGAACCCAGATGGCGTGGGTGCGGCCGGTCTGGTCGACGTCGGTGGCCGCGGGCGCGCCCGCCTGCTCGGTGGCGGCGGCCAGGGCCGCGTGCAGCTCCTCGCCCTTGGTGGTCTGCAGCAGCAGGACCGGCGACAGCAGCGTCGCGACCGCCTCGGCCAGGGCCACCCGCTCGCGGACCTTCTCGAGGAACACGTCCTCGTTGCGGATCACCAGGCCGGGCTCGTCGGCGCGGGTGGAGATCTGATCGGTGTCGACCATGCTCCAGAGCCCGTACGCCGCGGGCTCACCGGGCGCCGTGATCCGGTAGAGCACGACGACCTCGTCGGCCGGGGTGTAGAGGCCCTCGGCCCGCTGCAGCGCGAGCCGGGCCACCGCGTCCGGCAGCGACTGCGGGAAGGACCGGCCGAGGGAATCGGGAGCCAGGTGCGGCATCTCGATCGCGAGAGAACTATGCGGATTGTCGGCGATGATGGACGTGATTTCGGCGTCGTCGGCGAATTCGTCGTAGTTCTGGGCGCCGGTGCCACCTGTGGTGACCCAGGCGCGGCTGATCGGGTGCACGACCGTCATGGGGACGAAACTACCGGGCGGCCCGGGCGTGCTTGCCGACGGGCATGTTGCCGCGTGACCTGGCCAGCTGACCCCGGCGCCAGCTTCCGACCGGGCGCTCGAGAGGGATCGCCGAGACCGTCACCGGCGGCGCCACCAGGGCGGCCAGGTCGTCCGGCAGATTCGTCCAGTCACCGCGGTGAACGGCGATGCTGGAAAGGGCGACGGCGTCGGAGTCCGCCATCTTCGCCTCCGTGTTGGATGAGGTGTGCATCACCTCATCCAACGAGATGGCGGAGGCCCGGGTGTCGCTTTCGCCGCGACACCGAATGTTCAGTCAAATATGGGACCGATGTCACGTGTGCGCTTGATCTCGAAGAACCCGGGAGTTCCGGCGACCAGCATCACGCCGTCCCAGAGCCGTCCCGCGTCCTCGCCCTTGGGAGCGGGCGTGACGACCGGGCCGAAGAACGCGATCTTGTCGTCGCCACCTCGCGGTCCGGGCGCGTGGATCACCGGGGTGCCGACGTCCATGCCGACCGGCTTCATGCCTGCGTCGTGGCTGCCGCGCAGGGCGTCGTCCCAGGCGTTGCTGCCGGCCGCGTCGGCCAGCGCCGGGTCCAGGCCGACCTCGGTCAGCGCCTCGGTGTAGAGCTGCGGGCCGAACTCGTACTTGCCCAGATGGATACGGGTGCCCAGCGCCGTGTAGAGATCGCGGAGCACCTGCGGGCCGGCCGCCTCCTCGGCGGCGATGCACACCCGCACCGGGCCCCAGGCCTGGGCCAGGAAGGACGTGTAGTTGTCGGGCAGGTCGCGGCCCTCGTTGAGGACGGACAGGCTCATCACGTTGAAGCGGATGTCGAGGGGGCGCACCTTCTCGACCTCGAGCAGCCAGCGTGAGGTGATCCATGCCCACGGACAGGCGGGGTCGAACCACATGTCGACCGTGGCGCGTTCAGTCATGAATCAGATACTCCTCCCCGCAACTATCTGGTGTCCCGTGGGGAGCAGCCTGACTCCGGGTGAGGTGCGACACCAGGGTGACGCCTAGGCTGGCAGGGGAAAGCTTGTGCGCTCAGAGGAGAGTGACTGTGGCCGGAGTTCGTAATTTGACCCAGGTGGAGGCAGCCGAGAGGGCGCGCCTGCTGGATGTCACCGGGTACGACATCACCTTGGATCTGACCGACGGCCACGGCAATCCCGGCGACGGCACCTTCCGCAGCACCACGGTGGTGACGTTCGCCTGCCGCGAGCCCGGTGCGGAGACCTTCATCGAGACCGCGGCCGCCTCGGTGCGGTCGGCCACGCTGAACGGCGAGGCGATCGACCTCACCGGCTTCTCGGCCGAGAAAGGCCTGACCCTGACCGGGCTGGCCGCCGAGAACGAGCTGGTGGTGGACGCCGACTTCGCTTATTCGGCGAGCGGCCAGGGCCTGCAGCGCAGCGCCGACCCGGTCGACAAGGAGGTCTACCTCTACAGCCAGTTCGAGACGGCCGATGCCCAGCGGGTCTACGCGTGCTTCGACCAGCCCGACCTGAAGAGCGTCTACACCTGGCACGCGACCGTTCCGAAGCACTGGAAGGTCATCTCGAACATGCCGGTCGAGCGCGACGAGGCCGCGGGCCCGGGCGCCAAGACCGTGCACTTCCAGACGTCGGCCCGGATGAGCACCTACATCACCGCGCTCTGCGCCGGCCCGTACCACGAGGTGCGCGACGAGCACGACGGCATCTCGCTCGGCGTCTTCTGCCGGGCGTCGATGGCGCAATATCTCGACCCGGACGACCTGTTCCTGGTGACCAAGCAGGGCTTCGACTTCTTCCACGAGCAGTTCGGGGTGCGTTACCCGCTGCCCAAATACGACCAGCTGTGGGTGCCCGACTTCAACGCGGGCGCGATGGAGAACTTCGGCTGCGTCACGCACGCCGAGGCGCACTACATCTACCGCTCGCAGGTCACCGACTTCGAGTACGAGCAGCGCGCGAACACGATCCTGCACGAGATGGCCCACATGTGGTTCGGCGACCTCGTGACCATGCGCTGGTGGAACGACCTGTGGCTGAACGAGTCGTTCGCCGAGTGGGCCAGCCACTGGTGCAACACGCACGCCACCCGTTTCACCGACGCCTGGACGACGTTCCTGTCGGTCCGCAAGAGCTGGGGCTACCGCCAGGACCAGCTGTCGTCGACGCACCCGGTCTACACCGAGATGCCCGACCTCGAGGCCGTCGAGGTCAACTTCGACGGCATCACGTACGCCAAGGGCGCCAGCGTCATCAAGCAGCTGGTCGCGTACGTGGGGCTCGACTCCTTCCGTACCGGCCTGCGGGCATATTTCGGCAAGCACGCCTGGGGCAACGCCACCTTCGACGACCTGCTCAGCGAGCTCGAGACGGCGTCCGGCCGCGAGCTGCGCAAGTTCGCCGCCCAGTGGCTCGAGACGGCTCAGGTCAACACGCTGCGCCCGCTCGTCGAGATCGGCTCCGACGGCACGTACGACAAGGTGGTCGTGCACCAGGAGGCGCCGGCCGACTATCCGACGCTGCGCACCCACCGCATCGGGGTCGGCCTCTACGACCTCGAGGGTGACCGTCTGGTGCGGCGCGACCTGCTCGAGATCGACGTCACCGGCGAGCGCACCGAGATTCCCGCGCTGGCCGGCGTCAAGGCGGCCGACGTGCTGCTGCTCAACGACGACGACCTCTCGTACGCGAAACTGCGGCTCGACGAGCGTTCGATGGCCACCGTGGTGCGGCACATCGACGGGCTCGACTCGTCGCTGTCGCGCGCGCTCTGCTGGAACGCGGCCTGGGACATGCTGCGCGACGCCGAGCTCGCCGCCCGCGACTACGTGACGCTGGTCTGCTCGGGCCTGCCCGCCGAGACCGACATCAACCTGACCACCTGGACGGCCCGGCAGGCGGCCACCGCCGTCGCGCAGTACGCCGACCCGGCCTGGCAGCCCACCGGCTGGGCCCAGCTGGCCGAGCTGGCCCGCACGTCGCTGGCCTCGGCCGAGCCCGGCAGCGGCTGGCAGCTCACCTGGGCCCGGTCGTTCATCGGCGCCGCCCGCACTCCGGAGGAGCAGGCCGTGCTGCGCGGCTGGCTCGACGGCGAGGGCGTGCCCGAGGGCCTGGTCGTCGACACCGAGCTGCGCTGGTCACTGCTGCAGGCGCTGGCGTCGCTGGGCGAGGCGACCGACGAGCAGATCGAGAACGAGCTGAACTCGGACCGCACGGCCAGCGGCGAGCGCGAGGCGGCGATCGCCCGCGCGCTGGTGCCCACGGCCGAGAACAAGGCCCGCGTGTGGGCCGAGCTGACCGGCGAGAAGGACGTGCCCAACTGGCTCAACCGGTCGTTGCTCAGCGGCTTCCAGAGCGCCAAGCGGCCCGACCTGACCGCGCCCTACGCCGAGAAGTACTTCGACGTGGTCGCAGACGTGTGGGCCCGCTCGGACAGCGAGCCCGCGCAGGAGTTCGTGATGATGGGCTACCCGGTTTATCAGATCAGCGAGGAGACGGTGGCGTTCACCGACGCCTGGCTGGCCCGGGAGGGCAACCCGGCCTCGCTGCGCCGGCTGGTCGCCGAGGGCCGCGACGGCGTCGTGCGCGCTCTCAAGGCCCGCGCCAAGGACAAGGCCGCGGGCGGTAACTGAGCTAGATCCACGTCGCCGGGGCGACCTGGACGGGATAGGGGGCGTCGAGCTTGACCGGCTCGGCGCCCTCGATGCTGTGCACGGCCCGGTAGCGGGCGGCCCCCAGCTCGTACGTGCGCAGCATCGGGCTCGTCCGGCCCGGCTCGACCCGCCAGAACGCGGCGATGCCCGCCTCCGCGTACAGGGAGGGCTTGAGCAGGCGGTCGAAACGCCGGGTGGCCACCGTCTCGACCTCGACCACCAGGGCCACGTCCTCCGGGTCGCTCCAGATCGACCCGGACGAGCGGGGGCGCAGCACCGTCACGTCGGGCACCAGGTTGCTGTCGCCGATCCCGACGCCGAGCCGGTCACAGACCCACCAGCCGTCCGGGGCGGCGGCCCGCAGCGTGGCGACCACCGAGCGGACGATCGCCTCGTGCGACTCGGGCTCGGGCGGGGCGACGTGCAGGCTGCCGTCGACGATCTCGTAGCGGTGACCGTCCTGCGGGAACAGGTGAAGATCGGGTTCGGTCCAGCGGCCGTCCGGTGTCGTCCACCGGTGCGGCACTGTGCTCGTAGCCGGACTCGTCATCACCAACGGGACCACCTCCACGGCCACCCGACGCGTCGTCGCGCGGAGTAACGAGCCTACCTACACCCCGTTGTTACCGCCGCGTTTCGCCCGCGAAAAGCTTGCCCGGGCACGACAAGAGCCCCCGTCCCACCAGCGGCGGGGCGAGGGCTCTGTCCTAGATCCGACTATGAACGTCCGGCGTGACTGGCCAGCTGGTCGATACCGGCGACCACGCCGCCGGCCAGGTCGCCACCGGCGAAGGCGGCCGCCATCGACAGGCCGGCCAGCTTGGCGTCGCGGTCGGAGATGCGCTTGCGCGCTTCCCGGCCGGTCACGATCTCGAGCTTGCGCTGGTTGGGCGAGATCGCGATGAGCACGGCGGTGTCGGCCCGGTCGATCTGCCTGTGCAGCTGCTCGGCGTAATCGCGGGCCGGCGTCGTCTCGAACTCGCCGATGTAGACGCTGAACGTCAGACCGGTCTCGGTGTTGGCGATGCGCAACGCGTGGTCGAGCCGCAGCAGCTGGCGGGTCGTGAACGGACCCTCGGCGGCGGCCACGTCGTGCCCTTGATGGGCGACGATCGTGTCGCCGCCCGCGTGCTCGAGCTCGGTCAGGGGCTGATCCTGCCCACCCTGCCGGGCCAGGTCACCAGCTGTCACTTGCGCCTCCTGTGGAACCGGGCTTGACGCGGGTGCCGCTGCTGTCCTCGAGCACGGGACCGGTCAGGGCCATCCGGCCCTCGCCGGCCGGGCTGTGGCCGGCCGGGCCGACGACCTGCTCCGGCGCGGCCAGGAACCAGATCGGCCGGAACTCGTAGGGACGGCCGGGCCGGTAACGGCGATCCGGCTGCTTCTCGTCACGCGTGCCCGCGAGCGAGAGCGCGGCGATCAGCCCGATCACGGCAGCCGGAATGATCACGTAGACCAGAACGGTGATAGAAATCGACAACCTCAACGCCCCCAGGCGTCTGTATTCCCAGTTGATCCGAACAACTGTCACGGTAGCGGAGCGCTGGTCGTCCCGGAGCGTCGGGTGTCGAACCGGGTTCTCACGCCGTCGGGATCTACGCGGAATCGGCCCCGGGGTGCGAAAATCACCCTCACGAGCCGTTCGTGCCCACGCGTCCACGGGCGGCAGGAGGGGGAACCGATGCGCCTGCCCGTCCCCGCCGCCCTGGCGGTGCTCGTTCTGGGGTTTTCTGTCCTGTTCGTCCCGGCCCTCGAAGCCCGGCCCGCGGCGGCCGCCCGCGCGGCCATCTTCCTCGAACTGAGCCCGAGCACGGTCCCGGCCGGCGACGAGGTCGGGCTGCGCGCCTCGTGTGACGACAATCTCAAGGCGGCCACGGTCACCTCGGGATTGTTCGGGGCGGTCACGGTGGCGCCGCGGTACGGGTTCCTGACCGCGACCGCACAGGTGCCCGGCAGCACCCGCCCGGGCGACTACCGGGTCGACCTGAGCTGCCCGGACGGCGCCGAGGCCGCGGCCACCCTGCACGTGGTGGCCAAGGTGAAGCCCGCCCGCGGCCCGGCGACGGGGGCCGGCGGCACGGCACCCGGACGCCACGCCCCCATGCTGATCGGCGGCGGCCTGGCCATCGTCGCGGCGGCCATCGGACTGGGCGCGGTCTCGCTGCGCCGGCGGCGACTCGGCTGAGGCCCGGATGGCCGGCCGTCAGTCACCCCACGCGAACGGGCCCCGCATGCCCGAGTCGGTGCTGCGCAAGCGCCCGGCCCAGATCCTCGCCCCGCCGCCCGGTGTCATCACGGGCCCGCTGCCGGCCCCGCGGCCGGCCCCCGGGCGTCCGCCCTTTCGCGCCCCCGCGCCGCGGCCCCAGCCCAAGGCGCCACCCCGGCCCATGCGCGGCCGCAAGCCGTGGCCGATCGGGCTGATCGCGCTGGCGCTGCTCTTCCTCGGCCTCTTCGTGGTCGCGATGGGCCTCGGCGCGGCCACCAACCTCGACCTGAGCGGCATTTTCAGCGGCTCCGAGAGCAACCGGCCGCCGCCACGCGCCTTCCCGGTGCTCGACCCGAGCCGCCCCGAGCGGCTGAGCATCCCGGCGATCAACGTGCAGGCGCCGATCCTCGAGGTGGGCCTGGCCGCGGACGGTTCGGTCGGCGTGCCGCCCCTGAAGCGGCACAACGAGGCCGGCTGGTTCGACGGCGGGCCGACCCCCGGTCAGTTCGGGCCGGCCCTGATCGTCGGGCACGCGGACACCCGTACGGGACCCTCGGTCTTCAAACAACTGCCCAAGCTCAAGCCGGGCCAGCGCATCGAGGTGACCCGGGCCGACGACTCGGTCGCGGTGTTCGAGGTGAACTCGGTCGAGCACTTCGACAAGGGCAAGCTGCCGGTGCAGCGGGTCTACGGCGACTTCAGCCGGCCGTCACTGCGGCTCATGACCTGCGGCGGGCGATGGGTCGGGGGCAGCACGGGCTACTCCGACAACATCGTCGTCTTCGCCTCCCTGGTCTCCGCCAAGCCCTGAGGAGGGCAAAAATTACGCCGCCTCGGCTTGTGCGGCCGGGGCGGCGGGAAGGTCGAGCCAATCAGCCCAACGAGGGTCGGGCGTGCGGTGCCCGAGCACGCGCCAGGCCACCCCCCGGGGCGCCGCCGGTATCTGATGCAGCCGCCAGCCGAGCTCGGCCGGGGTCTTGTCGCCCTTGCTGTGATTGCACTTGGCGCAGGCGGCGACCACGTTGTCCCACGCGTGCAGGCCACCCCGGCTGCGGGGGAAGACGTGGTCGATGGTCTCGGCCGAACCGCGGCAGTAGGCGCAGCGGCCGCCGTCCCGGGCGAAGATCGCGCGGCGGGAGAGCCCGACATGGGTGCGGTAGGGGACCTTGACGTACCGGGTCAGGCGCACCACGGACGGGACCGGGAGGTTGGTGTGCACGCTGTGCAGGATGCCGTCGCCGTCGGAGACACATTCGGCCTTGGCCGTCAGGACGAGGATGGTCGCTCGACGCACAGATACGACGCACAGCGGCTCGTAGGTGGCGTTCAGAACCAACGCGGATGAGCCCACTGTGGGTCGTATGTCAGGCATCGCGATCACCCTTCGGTGTAGTGCTAGTCACCGCTCCTGGTGGAATCCGTGGTCGAGTAGCGAGGCGTCGTCAACGCTGCCTCGTGCGCCAATAGTCCCTGATGAATCGACAAATTGCGAGCACAATCCGTGGCCGGGCGGTAAACGTCTGAGGTCACAGCGCTGTGCGGTGGCTGAAAGCCGGCCCAGGTTCGCCCGGTACGGTGGCTCCCCGTGTTGTTGCTAGCCCCCACCCCCGACCCGTTCACTCCGACCGACGTCTACGTCACGCCCGACGTGACGGCGATCTGCAACACCGACGTGGTGTGCAGCCGTGTCTTCGAGTGGTCAGGCGGCAACCAGTGGCTCGCGAACAGCAGCTACGTGATCATCGTGAAGCCGTTGCGGATCATCAGCATCATCCTGATCGCGTTGCTCATTCGCTGGATGATCCACCGGGCCATCGACCGTCTGACCGCGAGTTCCAGCCGGGCCTCGATGCCCGCCCTGCTCAAGCCGCTCAAGGAGCGGGTGTCGGCGAACGCCGAGGAGGGCCAGTTCATCCCCGAACGCCGGCGCCAGCGGGCCGAGGCGATCGGGTCGGTGCTGCGCAGCTTCGTCAGCGCGGTGGTCTTCACGATGGCGGCGCTGCTGGTCTTCGGCGAGCTCGGCTTCAACCTGGGCCCGCTGCTGGCCAGCGCCGGCATCGTCGGCGTCGCGCTCGGCTTCGGCGCGCAGAGCCTGGTCAAGGACCTGATAGCCGGACTGTTCATGCTGCTCGAGGACCAGTACGGCGTGGGCGACACGGTGGACGTGGGCGAGGCGACCGGCGTGGTCGAGACGGTCGGCCTGCGCATCACCCAGATCCGCGACGCGCGCGGCGTGCTCTGGTACATCCGCAACGGTGAGATCGTCCGGGTCGGCAACAAGAGCCAGGGCTGGGCCATGGTGGTGATCGACATTCCGATCGGCTTCGTCAGCTCGGAAGAGGCGATCGCGGTGCTGCGCGACGCCGCCGGGGCCGTGGCCAACCAGGCCGAGCACCAGACCGAGTTCCTCGAGCCGCCGGACGTGATCGGCGTCGAGCAGCTGACCGTCGACGGCGCGGTGATCCGGACGATCGCCAAGACCACCGCCGACGGTCAGGTGGCCGTGCAGCGCGACCTCCGGCGAGCGCTCACCGAGTCGCTGGAGACCTCGGGGCTGTCCGAGCGCATCGCCGCCTCTCGATTGCTTCCGCGCGGCGCGGTGCCGCCCGCCTACTTCCAGAATTCGGGGAGCGACCGGCAGCCGGGCGGGGCGACCTGAGCTGGGATTAGTTCTTCCGGGTGAGGTCCGGCCCGACCGAACGGCCGACAATTCGCCCGTACGCCCTAGCATCGGCTCGGACGATCGGGCAGAATCCGCTTGAGCATCTGCACTTGCGGCATCACGTTCCTTTCGGGCACAGACCTCGAAGTGGGCGTGCCCGGTGACCGCTGTGACCTGGCGGAACGCCGAGAGCGATGGAGGGCCTGGTGTCCGAGGACCCCGATGCGCGTCCGATCGGTCGGCATCGCGCGACCACGGAGGGCGAACGCCCGATCACTTTTCGTGATCTGTTCGCCATCCGTGAGTATCGGGCGCTCTATCTCTCCCTGGTCACCAACTGGATCGGCGACTATCTGGCCCGCGCCGCCATCACCGTCCTGGTCTACGAGCAGAGCAAGTCGGTGCTGCTGTCGGCGGCGGCGTTCGCGGTCAGCTTCCTGCCCTGGATCATCGGCGGCACCCTGCTCTCCGCGCTGGCCGAGCGATATCCGTACCGCCGGGTCCTCATCACGGCCGACGTCTACCGCATGGCGCTCATCGCGCTGCTGCTGATTCCGCACACGCCGATCCCAGTCATGCTCCTGATCGTCTTCCTGGCCAGCCTGGGCACGCCACCCACGCAGGCGGCCCGCTCGGCCCTCCAGCCGCTCGTGGTGGGCCGGGACAAGCTGCCGATCGCCGTCGCCACCAACGCCACCAGCGTGCAGGCGGCCCAGGTCTTCGGCTACCTGGCCGGCGCGGCCCTGGCCACCGCGATCAACCCGCAGGTGGCGCTGGTCATCGACGTGGCCACCTTCGCGGTCTCGGCCGCCCTGGTCGCCCTCTTCGTCCAGCACCGGCCGGCCGCGCACACCCCGGGCCACCGCAGCCACCTGCTGCGCGAGTCGGCCGAGGGCTTCCGGCTGGTGTTCGGCGTCCCCGCCCTGCGCGCCATCGCGATCATGGTGTTCGTCCTGACGATGTTCGCCATCGTGCCCGAGGGCCTGGCCGCCGCCTGGGCCGCCGAGGGAAACGGCGACCCGGCCACCCGCGGCCTCGACCAGGGCATGATCATGGCGGCCGGGCCGATCGGCTTCGTGGTCGGCGGTCTGCTGATCAGCCGGCTGGCCGGGGCCGACCTGCGCGACCGCCTGGTGCGGCCGCTCGCCGTCCTGTCGGCGCTCGCCCTGGTGCCCGCCATCGCCGCGCCGCCCGCGCCGGTCGTGGCCATGCTGGTGGCCGTGTCCGGCATCGCCCAGGGCGGGGTCATGCCCACGCTCAACAGCAAGTTCGTGTTGATCCTGCCGCACGGGTACCGCGCCCGGGCGTACGGCGTCATGCAGACCGGCCTGCAGTTCAGCCAGTTCGGCGCGGTGATGGTCACCGGGCTGCTGGCCGACCACTTCTGGCTGCCGCTGGTGGTCGGGTTCTGGAGCGTGGGCGGCACGGTCGCGCTGACCGTGCTGGCGCAGCGGTGGCCGCGGCCCGCCACGTTCGCCGCCGCGACCAAGGCCGCCGAGGCCGCCCCCGCGCCGGTCGTCCCCGCACCGGCGGCGCCCCGGCCCATCGTGGCCACGACCAGCGTCACACCCGAGCGGCCCTGACCGCGGCGGTCGTCGCGCCGCGCGGCTGGCAGGATGGACGGGTGACCGCGCCAACTCCGAAAGAGGCCAGCTTCTTCGACGCCATCGGCGGCGAGCCCACGTTCCGGCGCCTCGTCGACCGGTTCTACCAGGGCGTCGCCGACGATCCGCTGCTGAAGCCGATGTATCCCGAGGAGGACCTCGGTCCGGCGGCCGAGCGGCTGACGCTGTTCCTGATGCAGTACTGGGGCGGCCCGAACACGTACTCGGCCAGTCGCGGGCACCCACGGCTGCGGATGCGGCACGCGCCCTTCCAGGTCGACGCGGCCGCGCGCGACGCCTGGCTCAAGCACATGCGCGACGCCGTCGACTCCCTGGAACTCCCCCAGCCTCAGCACGACGAGCTGTGGAACTACCTGGAACGCGCCGCGTACTTCATGGTCAACGCCTGATCCCAGTTCCCCGGAGCACCAGTCGGTCGTTGATCGGGTGACAAACCCGCCGATCACCTGATCATTCGGGTGCTACGACCAGGGAGCCCCGCCATGCGCCGCCGCCTGCTCGCCGCCGCCACCGTCGTTGCCGCCGCCGTGGCGTGCGCGCACCCCGCCGCGGCCGACATGGCCCACTCCACGGTGGTGTCGACCAACCCGGTCGACTACACACCCCACGTCATGGACGGAACGGTCTGGTCGATGACCGTGGTCGGCGACACCGTGATCGTCGGTGGATCCTTCACCAAGGTCGCCGACAGCACCCGCCGGACCACCTTCGCCCGCAAGAACCTCTTCGCGTTCGACCTGCACGACGGGGCCATCCGCACCTTCGCCCCGCAGGTCGACGGCGCGGTCTACTCGCTCACGCCCGGCGCCGGCGGGACGGTCTACGCCGGCGGCGCGTTCAAGACCGTCAACGGCGCCGCCCAGCGCGGCCTCACCCGGCTCACCCTCGGCGGCCAGCGGGTCAGCGCCTTCTCGGCCCGGATCGGCTGGGGAGACGTGCGGTCGCTGCAGACCCGCGGCTCCCGCCTGTACGCCTCGGGCACCTTCCAGGTGATCAACGGCGTGAACCGGGCCGGACTCGCCCGGCTGAACGCCGACACCGGGGCCGTCGACACCGGATTCGACGCCCGCCTGACCGCCCCCGGCCTCACCCGCACCCGCGTCGAGCACTTCGACATCTCCCCCGACGGACGCAAACTCGTCGCGGTGGGCGCCCTCCTGCGGGCCGGCGGATACGACCGTACGCAGATCGCCATGTTCGACGTCGGCGGCTCCTCGGCCCAGCTGACCAGCTGGTACACCGACGCGTACAAGCCGCAGTGCATGAAGGGCTTCGACACCTACCTGCGCCAGGTGAAGTTCTCGCCCGACGGCTCGTACATCGTGGTCGCGGCGACCGGACGCGCGTCCTCGCCGGACCGGCTCTGCGACTCGGCGGCGCGCTTCGAAACCGGCGGCAGCGGCCGGCACAACCCGACCTGGGTTCAGCGCACGGGGGGTGACTCGCTCTACGCGGTCGCGGTGACCGGATCGGCCGTCTACCTCGGCGGGCACCAGCGCTACTTCGACAACCCGTACGGCACCGACGCCAAGGGGCCGGGGCCGGGAGCAGTGTCACGGCCGGGCATCGGAGCGGTCAGCCCTAGTACGGGGCGGGCTCTGTCGTGGAACCCGACCCGGAAGCGTGGGGTGGGGGTTCGGGTGTTTGTGGCGGTTCCTCAGGGGCTGCTGGTCGGGTCGGATACTGATGAGCTGGGGCGGGAGTTCCACGGGCGGGTGGGGTTGTTTCCTATGCGCTGAGCAGTGCGGGGTCTGCAAGCTCGAGACCTTTGTGGCCGCGCCTAGAAGCAAGAACCTAGGGCGTCTACAAGAGCAACTGTCGTTCTGGGCTTCGCTTCGCTCCGCCGTGTAAAACGCCTTGTAACCGGTGAGTTGGCAGGTATTTTCCCGCCGTCCGCAAACCCGGCGGACGTCGGGAAAATAGCTGCCAACTCACCGGCGGCGTTTTACGGGGTTGGCCGACTTGATCTCGCCGTCCCGGCGCAACTGGGGAAGACCGGCTGCTGTTGCTGGAGCAGGGTGTCCTCGCCGTCTTGCGCTGCTGCGAAACCCCGGCTGGTCTTCGGGTTAGAGGAGGGCTCCCTCGTCGTGTAGCCAGTCGACGAAGCTGGTGGCTACTGCTGCTCCGCAGTCGAGGAGCTCTACGAGTAGAGGGTCGTGGGTGCCTGCGGCCAAGGGGATTTGCAGTTCGGCGTAGATGGGGAGCTGGCCTCGCTCGGTGGGGTCGCCCACGTAGGCCTTGCAGAAACGGCGGGTGTGGTTCCACTCGTTGACCACGCGATAGGCCCGGTCGGCCCAGTCGGGCGGGACCGTGGCGTGCGGGCGGGCGCGCATCACGAGGATCTCGTCGTCCGGGCCCTCGAGGGTGAACAGCACCGCGTGCCGCTCCCACATCGCCAGAAGGCTCCCGCCGCCGTCGGCGAGGAACCGGATGTCGAGCAGATCGAGCGCCTTGCCGATGCGCGTGAGCGTCACCGGGGCGACAATTTCGGGTTCCTCGGTCGCCACCGACTCGACCGGAACCGGAAGCCGGCTCGGCTCACGTTGCGCCGGAACTCCGACACGCACCGTGCCGCTCCGAACCGTCGAATCCTCGTCGGTCTCCGGCGCGCTGCCCGCGGCCGAACCCGGACGCCATGACCACCACGGCATCTTTGTGCACCTCACTCCCCAGCGAACCCACCGCCGGACGTAGCGAGTGGATCCGAATGGCGACGGTACCCGTACCGGTCGCGGAGGTCATCCCCCCAACCGGAGGGCGGGACCGGACGTCCGATCGACCATCACCCTTTCGGGTGACTACCTATAGGCATAACGGTCAATTTCTTGACTGCTTGTAGCCACGCCACTCCATATGGTGCAGAAAGTCCCACCCAGTTCCCGGCCACCCGGACGCGGACCTCGAGACCCTCAGCTTCCCCCGGACCGAGGAAACCCATCCGGGAGATCGCCTGAACGAGTCGCTGGGAGACCTCCACCGGGCGTCCGCCGGCCGGGGTGGCCACCAGCGCTACGTGATCGAGCAGGGCGTCGCGGACCGCTCGCTGACCGACCGACCGCCCGGCCAGCCCGCCGGTCGAAACCTCACGGAGCGTGCCCGCGGCGGCGGCGGCCAGACGGCTCAGCTCGGCGCCGGACACCGACTCGACCGTCTCGCCGGCGGGCGGAGGCAGCGGCCAGCGCCATTGGGCGTCGCGCCGGGCGGGCAGCTCGTCGCCGCCCCGGGCCAGCACCGCGAGCAGTTCGTTGGCCGAGACGGTGGCGTCGTCGGGGCCGTGCCCGGCGACCTCGCGGGTGACGAGCACCTCCCACGGCAGCCGGGCCCAGAGCGCCACCCGGCCGCCGGTGTTGCGCAGGCGTACGGGGGCGGTGGGGTCCAGCCTGGTCAGCCGGGCCAGGAACGCGCCCGCGTCGGGCACGCCGGCCAGGCCGTGGGAACTCATGACCGGCCACGCAAGGTCATGAGGCCGCCTCGAGGTAGGGCTTCAGGAAGTCGCGCTCGGCCTCCGACAACCGGCGCGGGTGCCCGTTGGCCAGGTGATAGGGCACGCAGACGGAACGGGCCCGGCTGGCCAGCACGTCATCGTCGAACATCTCGTAGGAGACGGTGAACGAGGCCGCGCGCTGCTCGGAAATCCACATCTCGACCCGTACGGGATCGCCGTAGTCGATCGGACGCAGGTAGTCGATCTCGTGACGGGCGATGACGATGCCCTCCTCGAACGACCCCAGCCCGTGCTCGCGGGCGCCGATGAAGAACATGGCGACGCGCGCCTCCTCGTACAGGGTGAGGAAGCGCGCGTTGTTCACGTGCCCGTACGCGTCCATGTCGGACCAGCGCACGGGCACGTGATGCACAAAGCGCCGCGGGGCCGGCTCAGTCACGCGTGAGCTTGCGGTAGGTCACGCGGTGCGGACGGGCGGCGTCGGCGCCGAGACGGTCGATCTTGTTCTTCTCGTACGCCTCGAAGTTGCCCTCGAACCAGAACCACTTGTCCGGCTCCTCCTCGGTGCCCTCCCACGCGAGCATGTGGGTGGCGACCCGGTCGAGGAACATCCGGTCGTGGGAGATGACCACGGCGCAGCCCGGGAACTCGAGCAGCGCGTTCTCCAGGCTGCCCAGGGTCTCGACGTCGAGGTCGTTGGTCGGCTCGTCGAGCAGGATCACGTTGCCGCCGATCTTGAGCGTCAGCGCGAGGTTGAGCCGGTTGCGCTCGCCGCCGGAGAGCACCTTGACCGGCTTCTGCTGGTCGGGCCCCTTGAAGCCGAACGCCGCCACGTACGCCCGGGACGGCATCTCGACCTTGCCGACCATCAGGTGGTCGAGACCGTCGGAGACGACCTCCCACACCGTCTGCGGCCCCTGCAGGCCCTCACGGCTCTGGTCCACGTAGGACAGCTTGACCGTCTCACCGACCCGGACCGAGCCGTCGTCCGGCTGCTCGAGCCCGACGATGGTCTTGAACAGCGTGGTCTTGCCGACGCCGTTCGGGCCGATGATGCCGACGATCCCGTTGCGCGGCAGCGAGAACGACAGGTGGTCGATCAGCGTACGGCCGTCGAAGCCCTTGGTCAGGTCCTTGGCCTCGATGACCGTGCTGCCCAGACGCGGGCCCGGCGGAATCTGGATCTCCTCGAAGTCCAGTTTCCGGGTCTTCTCGGCCTCGCTGGCCATCTCGTCGTACCGGTCGAGGCGGGCCTTGCTCTTGGTCTGGCGGGCCTTGGCGTTCGACCGCACCCACTCGAGCTCCTCGGTGAGGCGCCGCTTGAGCTTGGCGTCCTTGCGGCCCTCGACCGCCAGACGCTGGGCCTTCTTCTCCAGATAGGTCGAATAGTTGCCCTCGTACGGGTACGTCCGGCCGCGGTCCAGCTCGAGGATCCAGTTGGCCACGTTGTCGAGGAAGTACCGGTCGTGGGTGATGGCGATGACGGTGCCGGCGTACTTGGCCAGGTGCTGCTCCAGCCAGCTCACGCTCTCGGCGTCGAGGTGGTTGGTGGGCTCGTCCAGCAGCAGCAGGTCGGGCGCCTCGAGCAGCAACTTGCAGAGCGCGACGCGGCGGCGCTCACCACCGGAGAGCTGGGTGACGTCGGCGTCCGGCGGCGGGCAGCGCAGCGCGTCCATCGCCAGCTCGAGCTGCGAGTCGAGATCCCAGGCGTTGACGTTGTCGAGCTGCTCCTGCAGCTTGCCCATCTCTTCCATGAGCTCGTCGGTGTAGTCGGTCGCCATCTCTTCGGCGATCTTGTTGAACCGGTCGAGCTTCGCCTTGGTCTCGGCGACCGCCTCCTCGATGTTGCCGAGGACGGTCTTCTCCTCGTTCAGAGGTGGTTCCTGAGCGAGCATGCCGACGGTGTAGCCGGGCATGAGCCGGGCTTCGCCGTTGCTGAGGGTCTCGACGCCGGCCATGACCTTGAGCAGCGTCGACTTACCGGCGCCGTTCGGACCGACAACGCCGATCTTGGCGCCCGGCAGGAAGTTCAGCGTCACGTTGTCGAGCACGACCTTGTCGCCGTGCGCCTTGCGCGCCTTTTCCAGGACGTAAATGAACTGGGCCACGGTGCGCCCTACCTCCGTGATCGATGATTTCAAGCCGAATGAGGCCGGACTGGTCGCAGAATGCAGAAGCAATCTTTCCAGGTCGCTCTCCGGCCGCTCTCAACAACCCCGGCCGGGCCCTCCGGATTCCCCGTTCACCTGATGGGGCGGGCCTTGTCCCGCTGCGTCGCCTTGCCGCTGGCGAAGGTGACCGTCAACCGGGTCGAGGAGACCTCGATCACGTTCCCGTTGGCCGCGGTGACCTTGTAACTGTCCTCGCCGACCCGCTTCACATCCGGCAGGAACAGGCCGTTCTTGTGCTGGACCAGTGGCTCGTCGACGTCGGTCCAGCCCTGGTAGTACAGGTTGTCCTGAGCGTCGGTGCAGATCCAGAACGTGCTGTTGGTCCGGTCGACATGCACCTTGAGAACCTGCCAGAGCTCGGAGGTGTATTTCTCCTCCTCGGCCGTTTTCCGCGCTTCCTCGATGCAGAAGTCGCCGGGCGGCGTGAAGCCCGGCTCGGGCGACTCGGTCGTCCCGGTGGGAGTCACCGTTCCCGCGTTGCTCGACCGGTCGTCGTTCCGCTGTTGCTCCCCGAGCACGTAGCCGCCCGTCATGGCGATGATCGTGAGGAAAACGGTGGCAATGACCACAGGGAAGAAGATCGGCCGCCGGGGCGGGGAAAGATCAGCGGACGGTGTCACGCGCCCAGAATGGCACCCGGCCGCCACCGAGGTCCATCGGCGGAGGCAGAGACTGGGCACGCCCCGTGCTGCTACGCACAGTAGGCTCACAGGGGGAACAGAAACGACCCGGAGGTGCACTCAGCGTGGCCGAACGAAGTTCCTTCGTCGTAGTCGCCAACCGTCTGCCCGTCGATGAAGTCACCACCCCGGACGGGGAGCGCCAGTGGCGCACGAGTCCGGGTGGCCTGGTCACAGCGTTGCACCCGGTGCTCACCGAGCACGGTGGCACCTGGATCGGGTGGGCCGGTGGCACCGGCGAAGCGCCCGAGCCCTTCGAGCTGGAGGGCATCCGGATCCATCCGGTGCCGCTGAGCGGCGAGGAGCTGGAGCGCTACTACGAGGGCCAGTCCAACGCGACAATCTGGCCGCTCTATCACGACGCCGTCGAGACCCCGGTCTACAAGCGCCGCTGGCGTGAGACGTACCGGCTGGTCAATCAGCGTTTCGCCAAGGCCGCGGCCGAGGTGGCGGCCGACGGCGCGACCGTCTGGGTGCAGGACTACCAGCTCCAGCTGGTGCCGGCGATGCTGCGCGAGCTCCGGCCCGACCTCAAGATCGGGTTCTTCCTGCACATCCCGTTCCCGCCGATCGAGCTGTTCATGCAGATGCCGTTCCGGGCCGAGGTGCTGCGCGGCCTGCTCGGCTCCGACCTGGTCGGCTTCCAGCAGCGGCTCGCGGCGCAGAACTTCGTCCGGCTGGCCCGGCACCTTCTCGGCCTGCGCTACGAGGGCCAGTCGATCCAGGTCGACGGGCGCAAGGTCAAGGCGGGCGCGTTCCCGATCAGCATCGACACCAAGGAGATGGAGCGCCTCGCGGCCGACCCCAAGGTGCAGGCCCGCGCCAAGGAGATCCGGGCTGAGCTCGGCGACCCCAAGACGATCATCCTGGGCGTCGACCGCCTCGACTACACCAAGGGCATCGAGCTGCGCCTCAAGGCGTTCCGCGAGCTGCTGGCCGACGGCAAGCTCAAGGTCGGCGACGCGGTGATGGTGCAGGTGGCGACCCCGAGCCGGGAGCGCGTCGAGCACTACCAGACGCTGCGGGTCAAGGTCGAGCGCGAGGTCGGGCGGATCAACGGCGAGTTCGGGCGGGTCGGCGTGCCTGCCGTGCACTACCTGCACCAGTCGTACAGCAAGCAGGAACTCGCGGCGATGTACGTGGCGGCCGACGTCATGATGGTGACGCCGCTGCGCGACGGCATGAACCTGGTCGCCAAGGAGTACGTGTCCTGCCGGGCCGACACGGGCGGGGCGCTGGTGCTGAGCGAGTTCGCGGGCGCGGCCACCGAGCTGCGTCAGTCGTTCCTGTGCAACCCGCACGACCCCGACGGGGTCAAGGACGCGCTGCTGCGGGCGGTGGCGGCCGAGCCGGCCGAGCTGAAGCGGCGGATGCGCGTGATGCAGCGGCACCTGCGGACCCACGACGTGGCGCAGTGGGCGCACACGTTCCTGGAGGCCCTGGAGGAGGCGGCCGAGGGCCGCGACCCCAAGATCGACCAGGATCAGTCCACGTAGAGGCAGAACGGGTGGCCGGCCGGGTCGAAAAAGACCCGGACGTCCTCCTGCGGCTGGAAGCCGGCGAGCGTCGCCCCCGCCTGAGTGGCGTGCTCGCTCGCCGCTTCCAGATCCTCGACGCGGATGTCGAGGTGCACGCTCATCTGCGGTTCGCCCGGGCGGGCGGGCCACACCGGTCGCACGTACAGCTTCTCGGTCTGGAAGGACAGCCCGGCGCCGCCACCGGGCGCGCCGAGCACCACCCAGTCGTCCTCGTCCTGGGTCGCGCTCCAGCCCAGAAGCCGTTGATAGAAGGCGGCCAGCTCGCGAGCGTCGGGCGCGTCCAGCACCACTCCGGTCAGCGTCATCTGCGGCCGTTCGTCCATGACGAACGACCTACCCACATAGTGACGGTTCTATACCGCTGCGTTAACGACTTCGCCGATCACCACGACGGCCGGCGGCCGGATGCCCGCCTCGGTCACCGCGCCCGCCACCTCGCCCAGCGTGCTGCGCAGGGAGCGCTGGTGGTTCGTCGAGCCCTCCTGCACGACGGCGGCCGGTGTCGTGGCCGGGCGGCCCTCGGCGATCAGCCGCTCGGCGATCCGGCTCAGGTTCTTCAGACCCATCAGCACGACCAGGGTGCCGCGCAGCCGGGCCAGCGCCGCCCAGTCGACCAGCGAATCCGCGTGGTCGGGCGGGATGTGCCCGCTGAGCACGGTGAACTCGTGCGCCACCCCGCGGTGGGTGACCGGGATGCCGGCCAGTGCGGGGGCGGCGATCGAGCTGGTCACGCCGGGCACGACGAGCACCGGCACACCGGCCTCGGCGCAGGCGATCGCCTCCTCGCCGCCGCGGCCGAAGACGAACGGGTCGCCGCCCTTGAGCCGCACCACGAACTTCCCCTCGAGCGCGCGCTCGACCAGGATCCGGTTGATCTCCTCCTGCGCGGCCGCCGGCCCGTACGGGATCTTGGCGGCGTCGACGAACTCGACCTCGGGCCGCAGCTCGCCCAGCAGCATGCCGGGCACGAGCCGGTCGGCCACCACCACGTCGGCCGCGGCCAGCAGGCGGCGGCCCTTCACGGTGATCAGCTCGGGGTCGCCGGGGCCGGCCCCGACCAGGGCCACGCCCTTGTGCTCGGGTGCGGCGGGTGGGGTGCTTTCGAGGGCGTGCGCGACCAGATCGCGTACGGCCATCGCGCGCCGCCGGTCGCCGCCGTCGGTCACGGCCACGGTGACCTGCCCGTGCCGGGTCACGGCGGGGGTCCAGGCCGTCGCGGCGTCACGGTCGTCGGCCCGTACGCAGAACACCCGGCGCTCCTCGGCGGCCGCGCTGACCAGCTCGGCCGCGGCCGGATCGTCGATCGCCACATGCACAAGCCAGGCGCCGTCGACGTCGGCCGGCTCGAACCGGCGCGGGCTCCAGCTCGCCCGGCCGGCGTCGACCTGGCCGCGCAGGGCCGGGGTGAGCTCGGGCGACACGATGTCGACGACCGCGCCCGCGGCGAGCAGGGCCGGCACCCGGCGGGTGGCCACCGCGCCGCCGCCCACGACCAGCACGCGGCGGCCGGTCAGCTTGAGTCCGAGGGGGTACACGCTCATCTCTCCGACACTTCCGCTTCCGCCCCTCCGGCCACCTCGGGCCTGCTCACTTCTCCGACACTCCGGCCGAGTCGAACGTCGCGACCTCGTGCAACACCCGTACGGCGGCCTCGACCACCGGCAGCGCGAGCGCGGCGCCGCTGCCCTCGCCCAGGCGCATGCCCAGGTCGAGCAGGGGCTCGAGGCCGAGGTGGGCGAGCGCGACGGAGGCGCCGGGCTCGGCCGAACGGTGACCGGCGACCATCGCGGCCACCGAGTCCGGGGCGAACGCGGCCGCGGCTAGGGCGGCCGACGCGGCGATCACGCCGTCGATGATCACCGGGATCCGCCGGGCGGCCGCGCCCAGGATCAGACCGGTGAGCGCGGCGTGCTCGAGACCGCCGACCTTGGCCAGCACCGCGAGCGGGTCGGACGGGTCGGGACGATGCAGGGCGAGCGCGCGCCGCACGACGTCGATCTTGTGCTCGAGGGTGGCGTCGTCGATGCCGGTGCCACGACCGGTCGCCGTGTCCGGGCCGCTGCCGGTGAAGGCGGCGATCAGAGCCGCCGCCGGGGTCGTGTTGGCGATGCCCATATCCCCGGTGAGCAGGCATTTAGCGCCGGAGTCGATGAGCGCGCGGGCCACGCCGAGACCGACCTCGACGGCGGCCAGCGCCTCGTCGCGGGTCAGGGCCGGGCCGGTGGAGAGATCGCGGGTGCCCCGGCGGACGTTGGCGTCGAGCAGGGTGGCTCCGCCGTGCAGCGGGATCGCCACGCCGACGTCGATGACCATCACGTCCGCGCCGGCCTGCCGGGCGAAGGCGTTGACGACCGCGCCGCCGGCCACGAAGTTCGCCACCATCTGGGCGGTGACCTCTTGCGGCCACGGGGTGACGCCCTGGGCGTGCACGCCGTGGTCACCGGCGAAGACGGCCACGGTCGCGGGCGTGGGCAGCGGGGGCGGACAGACGCCGGCCAGGCCGGAAAGGCGTACGGAAAGCTCCTCGAGCGCGCCCAGCGAACCGGCCGGCTTGGTCAGCCGGGCCTGGTGATCGCGGGCGGCCGCCATGGCCTTCTCGTCGGCGGGCCCGATCGCGGCCAGCGCCTCCTCCAGCTGAGCGCCAGGGGCGGGGGTCACGGGCGGCTGCTCCGGATGGGCGGTCACGGGCGCTCCTCCAGCACGGTGGTCAGGGTGTCGACGAAGGCGTCGGTAGTGGCAGTGTCGCGCACGGCAATCCGCAGCCAATCGGCGCCCAGCCCGGGAAAGGTGTCGCCGCGGCGTACCGCATAGCCCCGTTCCCGCAGCTCAAGACGCACCTTGTCGGCGCCCGGCAGGCGTACGGAAACGAAGGCACTGGCCGGATCACCGGCAAGCGTGAGCTTCGGCACGTGCCGGAGCCGGTGGATCAGATGCGAGCGCTCGGCCGCGAGACGGGACGCGATCTCCCGCTCGGCTTCGACCGCGGCCGGGGAGGCGCAGGCCGTGGCGGCGGCCAGCGCGGGCGTCGAAACGGCCCACAGCGGCTGCGCGACCGCCAGACGCGGCAGCAGATCGGCCGGTCCGAGCAGGTAGCCGATGCGCAGACCGGCCAGTCCCCAGGTCTTGGTCAGGCTGCGCAGCACCACCAGGCCGGGCAGGTCGGACCGGCCGGTCAGCGTCTCCGGTTCGCCCGGCACCCCCGCACGGTGGGTCGTGTCGGAGAACGCCTCGTCGACGACCAGCACGCGGCCGGGACGGGCGAGCCGGGCGATCTCGGCCGCCGGGTGCAGCACCGAGGTCGGGTTGGTGGGGTTGCCGACGAAGACCAGGTCGGCGTCGGCGGGCACCAGCGACGCGTCCAGGCGGAACCCGTCCTCCTCGCGCAGCAGCACCCGCTCGACGGTGTGCCCGGCGTTGCGCAGGGCCGCTTCGGGCTCGGTGAACTGCGGGTGCACGACGACCGGGCGACGGGCGCCGCGCAGCGCCTGGGCCAGCAGCACGAACGCCTGGGCGGCCCCCGCGGTGAGCAGAACCTCGGACGGGTCACGGCCGTGCCGGGCGGCCACGGCCGCGGTCGCCCCGGTCGCGTCGGGATAGGCCGCGAGGTGGCCCAGCGACTCGCGCAGCGGCTCGGCCAGCCAGGACGGCATGGGCTCGTGGCGCACGTTGACCGCCAGATCGATCAGCCCGGCGCCCACCTCCGCGTCGCCGTGATGGCCGAGGTCGACAGTCATGGCCTCAGCATGCCCGACCCGTTCGGCGTCTTACTTTCGGCCGATCCGTGCGGATATGAAGGTCTTTGTCATACCTTCATATGGTGGCAGCCGGAAAAGTCGCACCCCTCGTCCGTGCCGGCCTGATCGCGGGTCTCGTGATCGCCGGTCTCGCCTACCCCCTAGCCGCTCTCGCCGGACTCGGCGTCAAGGCGGGCACCGAGGCACTTCAGGGCCTACCCGAAGAGCTGATCGAGGTGCCGACCGCCCAGACCACCTACGTGTACGCCAAGGACGGCAAGACTCTGCTGACGATGTTCTACGAAGAACACCGGAAGCCGATCGACATCGCCGACATGTCGCCGTACATCACCCAGGCGATCGTCGCCTCCGAGGACACCCGCTTCTACGAGCACAACGGCGTGGACGCCAAGGGCGTGGCCCGCGCGTTCGTGGCCAACCAGAAGGCCGGCGGGGTGTCGCAGGGCGCTTCCACGCTGACCATGCAGTACGTCCGGATGGCGCTGCGGGACGGCGCGCAGACGCCGAAGGAGGCGCTGGAGGCCACCGAGCAGACCACCCAGCGCAAACTGCGCGAGATGCGGATGGCCATCGAGCTCGAGAAGCGCATGCCGAAACAGGAGATCCTGGAGCGCTACCTCAACGCGGCGTACTACGGCCACCGGGCGTACGGGATCTTCGCCGCCTCTCAGGTCTTCTTCTCGAAGCTGCCGCGGGACCTGGACCTGAACGAGGCCGCCCTGCTGGCCGGCCTGGTCAAGGCGCCCTCGGCCTATGACCCGGCGACCCAGGACCGGCAGGCCGCGACCAGCCGGCGCAACTACGTGATCGACCAGATGCTCAAGATCAAGTCGATCACGCCATCGCAGGCGTCCGCGGCCAAGCGCGAGCCGATCAAGCTGAAGCTCAGCTCGCCGCCGAACGACTGCATCAGCATCGCCGACAAGCGCAACGACTGGGGCTTCTTCTGCGACTACCTGAAGTCGTGGTGGAAGGAGCAGCCCGCGTTCGGCCGCAGCCCGATGGAACGCGAGGAGAACCTGCGCCGCGGCGGCTACCGGATCATCACCTCGATCGACCCCAAGGTCCAGGCGTCGGCGATGGAGCACATCCTCGACAAGGAGAAGCGGCGCAGCCGGATCGCGCACGGCCAGGTCATCATCGAGCCCAACACCGGGCGGGTGGTGAGCATGGCGGTCAACCGGCGCTACTCGCTCGACCAGAAGAACAACGAGAAGCACAGCCGCTACCGCCACGCCAAGGGCAACTATCCGAACACGGTGAACCCGCTGCTCGGCGGGGGCACGATGGCCGGCTACCAGGCCGGATCGACGTTCAAGATCTTCACGATGCTGGCCGCGCTCGACGAGGGCATGCCGCTGAGCACGTCGTACTACAGCCCGCAGCGGTTCTACTCGAAATACATCACCGCGCCCGGGCCGGCGACCTGCGGCGTGCACTGGTGCCCGAAGAACTCGACGGCCTCGATGACCGGCGACCAGACCATGTGGAGCGGGTTCGGCAAGTCGGTCAACACCTACTTCGTGCAGCTCGAGCAGAAGGTCGGGGCGGACAAGGCGGTCCGGATGGCCGAGCGGCTGGGCCTGCGGTGGCGTACGGACATCGACCGCCGGCTGGCCTCGCCCGAGCACGCCGACGGGTGGGGCGCGTTCACGCTGGGCGTCAGCGACGTCACGCCGATCGAGATGGCCAACGTCTTCGCCACGCTGGCCGCCGAGGGCAACTACTGCGAGCCCCTTCCCGTACGGGCGATCAAGAACCGGGACGGGAAGGACGCGACGTACAAGGGGAAGGTGATCGCGGCGCCGCGCTGCCACCGCGCGGTCAGCCCCGACGTCGCCCGCGCGGCCACCGACGCGGCCCGATGCGTGACCGGATACGGCGCGGCCCGCGGCAGCTGCGGCGGCTGGGGCACCTCCGAGATGGTCTACGGCACGCTGCGGCGTCCGGTGGCCGGCAAGAGCGGCACCACCGACAGCAACAAGAGCGCCTGGTTCTGCGGCTTCACGCCCCAGCTGGCGGCAGCGGCCTTCGTGGCCGACCCGGACAACCCGGAGATGAACGTCGGCTCGAACCGGTCGACCACCTCCAAGTTCACCGTGGCCGAGACGTTGAAGGACGCCCTCAAGGGCCAGCCGAAGGCGAAGTTCACCCCGCCCTCGGACGACCTCGTCTCCCGCTGGCGCGACCGCGACCGGGGTCAGGATCGGGACCGCGACCAGGACCAAGACCAGGACCGAGACCGCGACCGGGATCGCGACAACGGACAGGACAACGAGCGCGACTGAGGCCCGCGTGCCGTCTCTGTGCCGGTGGCCGCCTTACGCCGCTGCCGGGCGGCGGCGGGGTGGTGGGCGCCAGTTGGCGTCGCGGCCGGCCAAGGCCAGAGCCTGGTCGAGCAGGGTGGCCTCGTCGTCGGTGGGCACGGCCGGGCCGAACAAGCCCGGCGTGCCCTCGGCCGGCCCCTCGGACAGAAACTCGATCAGGACCTCGAGGGTGCGCGGGTCGGCGAAGTATTCCTGACCGGTGCCGCGAGCGAGATCCCAGCTATGCATGATCAACTCGTTCATCGCGACGTGGCCCAGCGCGGCGGCGGGCATCGTGACGCCGCCGGCCTGCGAGGTGCCCGTCCAGGCGGCCGGATCCTTCCAGGCGGTGGACAGGTCTTCGAGCAGGACGGGCAGGCGGCTGCGCCAGTGGCGGGACAGACGCTGGGCGGACGGGGTGGGCGCCGACGAGGTCTCGGCCGCGCCGACGCGTTTGTGGGCGGCCTGCGTGAACGCCACGGACAGGCCCATCAGATGATCGAGGAGGGTGGCCACGGTCCAACCGGGACAGGGTGTGGGATTCGCCAACTCGCCATCGTCGATGCCGAGAAGAAGGGCCCGCAGACCCCGGACCGGAGGGTCGAAATCCAGAGGAACACGATCGGCCACGGCCATCCTCCTTCGCGTCGTACCTGTTAACCCCACGTTACGGCTGGGGTACGACAGTTTCCCGCTCGCTGAAGGGCGTTTTCACGGATGCTTCCCTGCGACTTGCATTTCCGCATGTCGATCTTGCAATTTCGGCCCGGACTTTTCAAGACGTGGTGATGTCGACCGTGTCGTTGAGGCTGGGCTGCGGCACGGGTTGCGCCTGCAACGGCGGCACCGGGCGTACGGGAATGGGCGGCAACAGCTGCGCGGGGCCGGCGATCGCCGCCGACACGACCCGCTTGGCGATCTCGGGCGCGGCCGCCCAGTGCAGGCCCAGCTGAGAGGCGTGCACCTGACGCCAGACGAAGCCCTCGGGGTTGCCACCCGACCAGGTCCAGGCCGGAACGGCGCCCGCACGCGGCGTGACGATCGCCCGGTGCTGCTTGTAACCGGTGATGCGCGCGCCGGCCGGGGCCAGCGGCGAGGTGGCGGGCGCGGTCGCCTCGCGATAGCCGGCCACGGTCTGCTCGCCGGTCACCGCGGACGCGTCGAGGACGGCACACATCGGCCGGCCGTCGAAATCGCGGCCGAGCCACGGCAGCGCCACGCCCTCGGCGATCACCGGCCAGCCGTCGGCGGCGAACTGGGCGACGGCGTTGCACAGGCGGCGGTTGGCCGACAACTCCTCGGCGTACCCCTCGGGCAGCCCTCCCCCGACGACCAGCGCCCGGGTGCCGGCCGGCAGTCCCTCGTCGCGCAGCGGGTCGACCACGGCGACGTCGGCGCCGGCCGCGGTGAGCAGTTCGGCCGTCTCGACGTACGTGTAAGGCGCCCCGGTCCCGCCGGCCAGCGCGACCACCGGGCGCTGCTCGAACACTTCGCCGCCGGCCGCCTCCCCCGGGGTCCAGATCGGGCCGGGCAGCGCGGGCGCGGAGCCGGCGAGGGCCATGATGCGGTCGAGATCGAGACCGGCGCCGACGGTCTCGCCCAAGCGGCGTACGGCCCGGATCGCCTCGACCGTACGGTGGGCGACCGGCACCGGGCCGTGTGCCCGCGCGGGCAGCACGTTGGGCAGCTCGCCGCGACGCAACGCACCGAGCACCGGCATGCCGATGTCGTCGAGGGCCGTACGCAACATCTGCTCGTGACGCGGCGACGCCACCCGGTTGAGGATCACCCCGCCCAGGTGCACCATCTCGTCGAACATGCGGAAGCCGTGCACCAGGGCGGCCAGCGAATGACCCATCGCGGCGACGTCGACCACCAGCACGACCGGGGCGTGCAGCACGGCGGCGACCGCGGCGGTGCCGTCGATCTCGGGCTGACCGGTGAGCGAGTCGAACAGGCCCATCGCGCCCTCGATCACCGAGATCTGCGCGCCGGACGAGCCGTGCAGGAAAAGCGGAGCGATGCGCTGGGCGCCGACCAGCCTCGGGTCCAGGTTGCGGCCGGGACGACCGGCGGCCAGCCCGAGATAGGCGGCATCGGTGTGATCCGGGCCGACCTTGAACCCGGCCGCCGGGATGCCCCGAGCCGCGCACGCCGCGAGCAGGCCGACCGCGATCGCGGTCTTGCCGTGCCCCGAGGCGGGGGCGCTCACGACCAGACGGGGCTGGGCGCTCATCAATGACTCTCCCGGTGCGTGTATCGCCTGCTGTCGACTGCCGGAGTGGGACAGTACCCGGGTCCGGCGGCGGTCATCCGGGCGACGGGTAGCCTCGTTGCGTGTACCGCTTCCTGCTGAGCCCTCGCTGGCTCGCCGCAGCCGCGCTGGCCGTGGCGGCGGCGGTGGTCATGGTGATGCTCGGCAACTGGCAGCTCCGGCGCTACGAGGAACGCAGCGCGATCAACGATCGCATCGACGCCGCCGATTCCGTCGACGCCGTGCCGCTCACCTCCGTGCTGACCCGGCCGACCGGCCCCGGAGCGGCCGGCGAAGCCCCCGGCAAGAGCCTGGCCTGGACGAAGGTCACAGTGAGCGGGCGTTATGACCCGGCACACGAGATCCAGGCGCGAGGCCGCACGGTCGACGGGGACGTCGGGTTCGAGATCGTCACGCCGCTCGTGCTCGACGACGGCACGGCCGTGCTGGTCGACCGGGGCTGGGTGCCGGCGCCCGACGGCGGGGCCCTCGCGGCTCCGGTGGTGCCCGCCGCGCCGAGCGGCCCGGTCACGGTCGTCGGCCAGGTGCACTTGTCGGAAAGCCGACCCGCACCCATCGAGCGGCGCAACGGGCGGCTGGACACGCGGCGGATCTCCCTGCCCAAGCTGGCCCCGGAGATGCCCTACCCCGTGTACGGCGCCTACGTGCTGCTCACCACCCAGACGCCCGCCGCCGACGCGGCCTTCACGCGGATCCCGATCGACCACGAGGACTCGTGGCAGAACGGGGGGTATGCGGTGCAGTGGTGGTTGTTCGCGCTGATGGCGCTGGGCGCATACGTCTATTACGCCCGCAAGGAAGCCCACGGCCCGGGCCCGGAACGCTCACCGTCGTCCCGCCCGACCGACCGCCCCCGCGCCCCCGGCGGCGACCGGGTAGAAGAAGCCGACCGCCGCCGCGCAACCACAGGTGACCGGGTAGAAGAAGCCGACCGCCGCCGCGCAGCCACAGGTGACCGTGTTGAGGAAGCCGACCGCCGCCGCGCAGCCGCCACCGGTGACCGCGTGGAAGAGGCCGACCGCCGCCGCGCTGCCGCTGGTGACCGCGTTGCGGAAGCCGACCGCGAGCGGGCTGCCGCGACGGCCACTCAGGGTGACCGCGTGTCGGACGCTGACCGTGCCCGCGAGGCCGCCGGTCCGGGCCGGCCGCAGCCGGACTGACCGGACCCCGGCCGCACCAGGACTGACCGGACCCGCGCGGCGAGGCGTGGGTGTGCCCGGTTCCGCGCGCGACATTGCCCGCATTGCTCTCTCACTCGGGTGTGGCGTGGCCTCCGATCGCGCGGACCGTGTCGATTGTGTCGGCCTCGGCGGCCGGCTTGTCGTCGCGGTAGCGGAGGACCCGGGCAAAACGGAGGGCGACGCCGCCGGGATAGCGCGGTGAGGTCTGCACGCCGTCGAAGGCGATCTCGACCACCTGCTCGGGGCGCACCCGCACCACCCAGCCGTCGTCGCCGGTCGCCAGCTGCTGGAAGCGTTCGGTCTGCCAGCGCAGCAGCTCGTCGGTCAGGCCCTTGAACGTCTTGCCGAGCATGACGAAGCCGCCCGACTCCGGATCGCGGGCGCCCAGATGCAGGTTGGACAGCCAGCCCTTGCGCCGCCCGTGCCCCCACTCGACGGCCAGGACCACGAGGTCGAGCGTGTGCCGGGGCTTGACCTTGACCCAGGCCGAGCCGCGGCGGCCTACGTCGTAGGGCGCCTCGGCCGCCTTGATCACCACGCCTTCCTGCCCCGCGGCCAGTGCGGCGGCGAAGGCCGCCGCGGCCTCTTCCTCGCTGGTCACGCTCGTGCGCCCGACGATCAGCTCGGACGGGAGCGCGTCGGCCAGCGCCTGCCAGCGGACCCGGCCCGGCTCGTCGAGCAGGTCGGCGCCGTCGAGGTGCAGCACGTCGAAGAAGAACGGAACCAGGGCGGCCGAGGCTGCTCCCCGGGTGGCGGCCCGGCTCGACGTCTCCTGGAACGGGCGGGGACGGCCGGAGGCGTCGAGCGTCATCGCCTCGCCGTCAAGCACCACCTCGCGCAGCGGCAGCTTGCGGACCGCCTCGACCACCTCGGGCATGCGGGCGGTGATGTCGTCGAGGCTGCGGGTGAAGACGGCCACGTCGTCGCCGGAACGGTGCACCTGGATGCGGATGCCGTCGAGCTTCACGTCGACGGTCGCGGGCGTGCCGGTGGCCAGCAGCGCGGCGCCGACGTCGGGCGCGCTCTGGGCGAGCATCGGCGTGAGCGGGGTGCCGACCCGCAGGTTGAACTCGGCCAGAGCGGCCGCGCCACCGGTCAGCGCGGCCACGGCGACCTGCTTGAGATCACCGGAGAGCAGCAGCGCCCGGCGAACGGCGGTGAGTGGCACCTCGGCCGCCTTGGCGATGGCGTCGGCGAGCAGCCCGGCCTGGGCGCCCTGCCGCAGCTCGCCGCTGAACAAACCGACAAGAAGCCGCTGCTCCTCGGCTGTGGCCGCACCGAACAGGGCCGCCACCAGATCGCGCCGCCGGGCCTGGGAGCCGGCCCCGGCGACCACGGAGATCTCGGCGATCATCGCGTCGACCGCCGCCACGGTCAGCGTGGGCTCGGCCGCCGGAGCGGGGCGCTCGCGCAGGCTGGCATAACCCACGCCGGTCTGTCGCTGCCGCAGCTCGCCGGCTAGATAGGCCGAGCCGGGCGCGATCTCGCCCGGGTCGAGTTTGCGCAGCGCGTCGGCCAGCAACTCGACCTTCGCCTTGCGCCCGGAGGTCGCCGCGACGGCCGCCGAGGTCGCCGCCAGATCCAGAAATCGCACACCCTCATCCTGGCAGGACCCTCTGACATTTTCGGCCCGAAGATCGCGCCGACCTGCGCCTCCACCACCGACTCCGGCCGCGGCAGAGGAACGGCAATCGGGGTGTGGCGGCGGGGGGCACCGGGTCAGGCGGCCCGGGGTTCGGAGATGCGGAAGCCCCGGGCGCGGACCGCGTCGGCCACGCGGGCCACCTGGGCGTCGATGGCGCAGAGCGTGGCCGAGAGTTCCTCGAGGTGGTCGGTGAGGGCGCCGTCGTCCCAGTCGGCCACGTCGACCTCGTCCATGGCGTGCACGGCCGCGCGCAGCCGGGCGATGGCCTCGAGACGGTCGTGAGAACGCAGGCGATCGATCGAGTTGCGCGGCCCGGCCAGCTTGGGCCGCACCACCAAGGACACCGAGGCAGACGCAGTATTCGAACGCATGTTCGATATCCTAACAGGACGAAACCTCGGGCCGCACCGGTTTGCTCTGCGTGACGGGCCGCCCGAGACGCAGCGTCACTCAGGCCCTCATCAGGGCCGGAAACAGCTCGGCGGCCTCGCCCACTTCGGCCTCGGCGGCGACGAATCCGTCGGGGCGCACGAGATAGAGCCGGTCCGGTTCGAGGCCGGTCGCGGCGGGCGCGGCGGGGAACAGATGCACGGCCACGCCCAGGTCGGGCACGTCCTCCGCGGCCACTCCCCCGTACGCGTGGATCTGCCACCGCAGGTCGCGGAGCACCTCGAAGTTGCCGCCGCTCCAGGGCAGCCGCCGCCCGACGACGGGATCGCGCCGCCCACGGGCCGCGGCCCGCACCGGCATCATCCGGTAGTGGATGCGGGTCTGCGAGACGTACTGGAACAGCCGCGAGCCGCCCGGCGCGCGGGGCACCAGACGGACGGCGAGCGGAGCGGCCAGCGGCACGATGACGCGGCGCAGCGCGCGGGGCAGCGGCCGCTGCGAGGTGATCGCCCCGAAGAGCCGGTCGGTCGTGGCGACCAGCGTGAGGGCCACCGGGCGGCGCTCGGCCTCGTAACGGTCGAGCCAGGCGTCCTTGCGGCGGCCCTGCAGCACGTCGGCCAGCTTGAAGGCCAGGTTGTGCGCGTCCTGCAGGCCGGTGTTCATGCCCTGTCCGCCGACCGGCGAGTGCACGTGGGCGGCGTCCCCGGCCAGGAAGAACGGGCCGTCACGGAACGTCGCCGCCACCCGGTGGTGCACCTTGTACGTCGCGAACCAGCGCGACTCGGCGTACGTGACCGCGAAGTTCTTGAGCCTCGGGCGCACGTCCTCCTCGGTGAGCTGCCCGTCGCCGTCGTCGTCGCGGACGAGACCGATCAGCCGCCACGCGTGCCGGCCGCGCATCGGGAAACCGAGCAGGAAGTCGGACGGGCCCGGGCGTACGTTGATCGCGTTCTCCACCAGGCCACCGACGCCCAGCGCATCGATGACGTAGAAGCGGTGCGGGTTGGTGACGCCCTCGAACGGGATGCGCCGAGCCTTGCGGACCGCCGAGTTCGACCCGTCGCAACCGACGCAGAAGCGGGCGCGGACGGTGTCGTTGCCGACCTTGGCCTCGACGCCGTCCTCGATCTGCTTGACCGCCGTCACCGGCGTCTCCCAGAGCACGTCGGCGCCGAGCTTCTGCAGGTTCTCGTACAGGATCTCCTCGTTGCGGCTCTGTTCGAGGATCTCGATGAACGGGTACGGCGTCAGCTCGCCGCCGAGCGAGCCCAGCGGGATGCGCCCGAAGGCCCGGTCGAGGAAGCCGGGTGCGACCGCCTCGGCGCGGTGGGCGGCGTCGACCACCTGATCGCGCAGGCCGAGCTGGTCGTAGATCTCGAGGCTGCGGGCCTGGACGACCAGGGCCCGCGACTCGCGCGTCGGCCCCTCCTTGCCGTCCGCGACGATCACGGCGGCTCCGAGTCTGGCCAGCCAGTTGGCGAGCATCAGCCCGGTCGGGCCGGCCCCCGCCACCAGCACGTCACACGACAGCTCGGCCATGGGCCGCTCCCTACTTCGAAGTCAACGTCTCCGCCACGTTCTTGAGGAGCAGGGCCTCGGCGAAGCAGACGCGCTCGAACTCGCCGAGGTGCAGGCTCTCGTTCGGGCCGTGTGCACCCGAATACGGATCTTCCACGCCCGTGACCAGGATGGCGGCCTGCGGGAACAGTTCCTGGAAGGTGGCGATGAACGGGATCGAGCCACCCACGCCCATGTCGACCGGGGCAGTGCCGTCCCACGCCGAACGGAAGGCGGCGCGAGCGGCCTCGTACGCCGGACCGGTCGCGTCGATCACGCAGGGCGAGCCGTCGCTCTCGAGGGTCACCTCGACCTGCGCGCCCCAGGCCACATGCTTCTCGAGGTGAGCGCGGACGGCCGCGTACGCCGACTTGGGGTCGTCGCCGGGCGCCAGCCGTACGCTGATCTTCGCCTTGGCCGTGGGCTGCAGGGCGTTGGCCGCCTCGAACGTGCGCGGCGCATCGACGCCGAGCACCGAGATCGACGGCTTGGTCCAGATGCGGTCGGTGATCGAGCCCTTGCCGATCAGTTCGACGCCGTCGAGCATGCCCGCCTCGTGCCGGAACCGGTCGGCCGGATAGTCCACACTGGCCCCCTCGCGGCCGACCAGCCCGTCGACGGCGACCTCGCCGCGGTCGTCGTGCAGGGTCGAGAGCAGGCGGGCGAGGGTGGTGAGCGCGTCGGGCACCGGACCGCCGAACATGCCGCTGTGCACCGCGCTCTTGAGCACCCGGACCTCGGCGAACAGGTTGACCAGGCCGCGCAGCGAGGTGGTCAGGGCGGGCTGCCCGATGTCCCAGTTGCCGGAGTCGGCGATGACGATCACGTCGGACCGCAGTTCCTCGCGGAACTCCTCGAGGATCGCGTCGAGCGAATCGGAGCCGTACTCCTCCTCGCCCTCGACGAAGACGACCACGCCGACCGGCAGCTGGTCGCCGAACGCCCGCAGCGCGGCCACGTGGGCCATCACGCCGGCCTTGTCGTCGGCGGCGCCGCGGCCGTAGAGCCGGCCGTCCCGCTCGACCGGCTCGAACGGGTCGCTGGCCCACTGAGCCACGTCGCCCGCGGGCTGCACGTCGTGATGGGCGTAGAGCAGCACGGTAGGCGCGCCCGCCGGGGCGGCCTTGCGACCGATCACGGCGGGCTGGCCGCCACGCCGGACGACCTGCGTGTCGAGCCCGCAGCCGCGCAGCAGCCCGGCCACCGCCTCGGCCGACCGCTCGACGTGGGAGTGATCGAAGCCCTCGAAGGCGATGCCCGGAATGCGGACCAGCCCTTCCAGGTCGGCACGGACTCCGGGCATCTCCCGCGCGATAGCGGCACGCAGATCGGTCTCACTCAAGCTCATAGGAGTGATCCTAAGGGTCGTTCAGGAGTCGGTGCCGTCCGTGCGGCCGCGACGGGACGCGTCGCCAACCCAGCCGCGCGCGCCGCGAGCTGCGGATCCGGCCAGGTCGGCCGCGCCGTCGCCCAGTTTGCGCAAAAGCCCGACCAGCGGGTCCTGCGAGTTGTTGAAGGTCTCGCGGTAGGAGTTCGCGGCCGCCTTGACGTCGTCGGCCATCGAGGCGTCGCCGTCGCCGTCGCGGCGCGGGTAGTCGCCACCGAGAATCTCCGCGTACGCCCCGGAGTCGACCCACTTGCGCAGTTCGGAGGCGCGGGCCACGGGGACGGGGTGGGTGCTCCAGGCCGTCATGCCGATCTTGTGGATGCTGTCGCGCAGATCGCCGCCGCTCTCGTACTCCGCCGCCTGCTCGAGGAAGGCCGCGGTGTCGATCTGCGACAGGTCGCCGCCGCCGGCCAGCTTCATCAGCAGGCGCGTGGACGCGGCCGGATCCTGACCGGCGAGCAGCCCGGCGCGGTCGGCGGAGAGCTCTGCCTTGCGCCACCACTCGAACATCGCCGTGATGATCGCCCGCAGCGCGATCGCGCCGACCGGCAGCCAGCTCAGGCTGGCGGCCCAGCGGGTCAGAATCATCATGATCGTCTTGTAGACGGCGTGACCGCTGCGGACGTGGCCGATCTCGTGACCGAGCATCGCGCGCAGCTCGTCGTCGTCCAGCCGCTCGACGGCCCCGGTCGTGATCACGATGAACGGCTTGTCGAGGCCGATCGCGGAGCCGTTGATGATGGGATCCTGAGTGACGTAGAGCTCGGGCAGCTCGACCACGTCGAGGGTGGTCGCGGCCTCGGTGAAGCGCTGGTAGACCCGCGGGTACTGCCGGTGGTCGACGCGGATCGAGCCGGCCAGGTACTGCAGCCGGAAGCCGCGCTCGTTCCACATGCCGAAGAACGCCTTGACCACGTCGTCGAAGCCGCGCAGTTCGCGCAGGGCGGTCAGCGCGCCGCGATCGGCCGGGTGTTCCCAGGCCCGCGAGCTGATGCCGGTCAGCGTGATCCGCCGGCGGACCGGGCGGTTCTCTTCGTCGGTCATGCCTACCCCTTCGAGAAATAGCCCGGTGCGGCGTATGTCGCGCCGTCGACGATCAGGTCGGCGTGCGCGGCCGTCTCGTCGGTGGCGAAGTGCCGGTTCTCGGCGGCCCGCCAGCGCTCAAGGTACTTCCGATAGGCAAGGCTGTCGTCCCCGTCGCGTGTGATCGCGCGCTCCCAGCGAAGTCCGGCGGGCGCGTGGACGAAGACGGCCAGGCTCAGTTCGGGACGAATGTCGCGCCGGGCGGCACTCACCCCCTCCAACATGACGACTTCCCCGGCGGGCACCGTCACCGGCGTACCGGAAAATTGGCCTTTGCCCCAGTCGTAGGGCCGGTAGGTGGCGCTCACGCCCTCGCGCAGCGGAGCGAGCACGTTTTCTTCGAGCCGGGTCCAGAAGGTGAACTGGTCGTCCCAGCCATTGAGCAGGTCGTCGGTGTGCACGACCGGGCAGTTCAGCGCCGCGGCGAGCTGATCGGCGAACCGGGTCTTTCCCGCGCCACTCGGCCCGTCCACGGCGATCAGGCGGGTACTCCCGAGGCGGGGCTTCCGGGTCATCACGTGCCCGGCCAGCTCGCGAAAGCTCGGCTCAGGCACTCGTCGGGGCCCCGGGCGGCAGGAACGGCAGGTCGGCTCCCGGCCCGCCCTCGATCAACCGCCAGAGCGCGCCGGTGTCGAGATGCTCCTCGACGAGATCACCCAGCAGATCAAGAGCCTTTTCCCGTACGGCCGTAAAGCGCGTGCCGGGAGCGACGGTGAAACCGGACCGGCCGGCCAGGCGCGCGGCCGTGGTGAGGAACCGGCGGCGGAACTCGTCGGACTCGAAGGCGCCGTGCCAGTGAGTGCCGAAGACGTTACCCTCCGCGGCACCCTCGGGGCGGCCATCGGCGTACCGGAGCAAGGGTGTGGAACTGGACTTGGTGACGACGCCGTGGTGGATCTCGTAACCGCTGACCGGAGCACCCAGGGCCGCACCGTACGAGCGGGCGAGCGTTTTGACCCGCTCGAAGGTGATTTCGACGGGCAGAAGACCCATCCCCCGTACGGTTCCCCGGCGGCTCTCGACCTCGTCGTGGATCGACTCGGCCAGCATCTGGAAGCCGCCGCAGATGCCGAGCAGCGGTTTCCCGGCGGCGGCGTGGGTGCGGACCGCGTCGGCCAGACCCGTGTCGCGCAGCCAGGCCAGGTCGGTGACGGTCGCCTTCGAACCCGGGAGGACCACCAGATCGGCGTCGATGATCTCGGCCGGGTCGGTGGTCAGATGCACCCGGACGCCGGGCTCGGAGGCCAGAGCCTCGGCGTCGGTGGCGTTGGAGATCCGTGGCAGCCGGATGACCGCCACCCGCAGCCACTCGGTCCCGTTCGGACTCTTGGCCCGCCCGATCACATTGTGGTACGCCAGGGAATCCTCGCCGTCGACCCACACTCCCTCGTGGAACGGCAGGACGCCGTGAACCGGGCGGCCGGTGACGCCGGTGATCATGTCGAGGCCCGGCCGGAGGATCTCCAGGCTGCCCCGGAACTTGTTGATCACGAAGCCGGCCACCAGGGCCTGATCCTCACGACTGAGCAGGGCGACCGTGCCGAGGAAGGCCGCGAACACGCCGCCCCGGTCGATGTCGCCGACCACGATCGCCGGGAAGCCGGCCTGCCGGGCCAGCCCCATGTTGACGAAGTCGCCGTCGCGCAGATTGATCTCGGCCGGGCTGCCGGCGCCCTCGCAGATCACCGCGTCGTACTCGGTGCGAAGTCCGTCCAGGGCGGCGTACGCGGTCTCGGCCAGCCGGGGTTTCATCGAGCGGTAGTTGCCCGCGGTGACCGTGTCGATCGCCTCGCCGAGCAGCACCACCTGGCTTTCCCGGTCGCTGCCCGGCTTGAGCAGCACCGGATTGAACCGCAGGTCGGGCCCGATCCCGGCCGCGGCCGCCTGCATCGCCTGCGCCCGGCCGATCTCCCCGCCGCGCCCGTCCGGCCCGACCACGACAACCGAGTTGTTCGACATGTTCTGCGCCTTGAACGGAGCGACCTTCACACCCCGGCGGTGCAGCCAGCGGCAGATGCCCGCCGTGACGATGCTCTTGCCCGCATCCGAGGTGGTGCCGGCCACCAGCAGCCCGCCGCTCATCGCAACCCTCGCTGCCGGGTGCCCATGACGTCGGCCGTTGATCGCCGCCCAGTGCTCATGACCTCGGCCGTTGATCGCCGCCCTCGCCGCTGGGTGCTCATGACCTCGGCCGTTGATCGTCGCCCTCGCCGCTGGGTGCTCATGACCTCGGCCGCTTTCGCCCGGCGAGCGCGCCCCTCAGCACCGCGATCCCCGCGGCGATCCCGGCGGCGGCGACTCCGACCGTGCCGGAGACGCGGGCGGCCCGGCGCAGGTGCACGGCCGACGGACGAGGGCCGTCCCCCAGAAAGGGCCGGGTCTCGCTGCGTCCGAAATAGACATTGCGACCCCCCAGCCGTACGCCCAGAGCCCCCGCCATGGCCGACTCGCACTGCCCCGCGTTGGGCGACGGATGATCGTTGCGATCGCGGCGCCAGACCCGCGACGTCTCCCGCGGCGACCCGCCCGCCACCGGCGCGGCCGCGATCGTCAGCACCCCCGTCAGCCGCGACGGCAGCAGATTGAGCCCGTCGTCGAGGCGGGCCGAGGCCGTCCCGAACCGCGCGTACCTCGGTGACCGGTGCCCGACCATCGCGTCGAGCGTGTTGGCCGCCCGGTAGGCGAGCAGCCCCGGAAGCCCGAACACCCCACCCCACAGCAGCGGCGCCACGACCGCGTCCGATGTGTTCTCGGCCACCGACTCCACGGTCGCCCGGGCCAGCTCGCTCTCGTCCAGCCCCGAAGGATCCCGCCCGCACAGGTGGTTGAGCCGCCCGCGGGCCGACTCGAGATCGTCACCGGCCAGGTGCCCGGCCATGATCCGCGACTCCCGTCGTAGCGTCCGGCCGCCCAGCACGGCCCAGGTGGCGCCGGCTACCAGCGCCGTCCGGAGCAGAGGCACCCGCTTGGTGGCCGCGGCCGCCGCCACTCCGGCCAGGGCCGGCACCCCCACGGCGATCACCGTGAACGCGAGGCCGGCGGTCCGGTTGTCCCGGTAGAGCCGCTTCTCGAGGGCCGCCGCGGCCGTCCCGAAGCCGGCCACCGGGTGGAACCGCCGAGGGTCGCCGAGCACCGCGTCGAGCAGATATCCGGTCACCAGTCCCGCCGCGTCCGCCGTCCCGGGCCGGGTCGCCGCCCGCCCCGCGACCGAAGCCGCCACCCGGGCCGAAGATCCAGCCCATCGGGCCGCGCGCCCCATCCAGGGCCCTGTCCAGGGCCCCGCCCCCGCCCCCGCCACGCCTTGGATCCTTTCGTGATTGCTGCTCCGGCTACTTGATCATGCGCACAGGTCGCACACCCATACCGGGATTTCCGGTGACCCGGCGCCGGGCCCGTCCGGAATCGGCACAGGGTCGAACTGGCCCCAGACGATCGCGCCCGGCGCCCGGTCCTCCAGGAACTCCACGACGATCGGCCGCAGGTCGTCGGTCGTCCGGTACTTCTGCGTGAACGGCAGCTCGTCACGCCCGCAGGAGGCCGTCGAGCAGCGCAACTGCCCCGCCTGCAGGTCGTGCCACACATAGAACGTCGCCGGCCCGGCATGCCCCATGCCGGCGACCTGACCGCGCAGTTGCGCGACCGTCTCCTCGAAGGCGTTGACCACTTCCTCGGCCGACAGGCCCATGCGCTCGTGCGGCGGAGCGCCGAACCAGCTGGTGTTGGCGGTCTCGGTGTCCTGGTCGTGCGGGGCGAGCACCAGCGTCTCGCCCGCGATCGCGCGGATCTCCTTCAACAGCACGCGCCCCAGTCTGCCGGTCGGACCCGGCCGGGGACCAACCGGGCAGGTCGGCCGGGCGGCCGGTAACTCGGGCACGATCGGACCACCCCGTTCGGGGGCGTGTCATCCGTCAGGGGGAAGCGCCCGGGAAAAAGATTCAGCCCGGGTCGGTCCGGCCGCCGCGCGACGGCCGGACCATGGGACCTGACCGGGTCAGACTGCGACGGTCTCCTTCCGGGTGCGGCGGGTGCGGCGGGCCGGAGCCGGCTGTTCGGCGGTCAGCCGCTCGACCTCGAGGGCGATCTCCTCGTCGGAGGGCGGTTCGCCCGGCTCCGGCGACTCGGCCTCGGCGGCCGCCTCCACCTCGGCGAACGCGGGCGCCTCCTCCTCGGGGACGCCCTCGCCGAAGGTGACCGGCGCCTCGTCGGCCGGCACCGGCAGCGACATCTCGCCGCCGACGAACATCTCCTCCTCGTTGTCGTCGACCGCGCTGACGCCCAGGGCCGCGGTGCGGTTGCGCGCGAACTTGGCCCGGCCGCGAGCGAGGTCGTGACCGATCGAGAACGCTTCCATCTCGTACGAGATCCGGTTGTTGCCGCTGTCGTCCTTCCAGTCCCGGGTGTAGAGGCGCCCGTACACGATCACGGGGTCGCCGACGGAGATCGACGAGATCACTCCCTCGGCGAGCCGCCGCCATGCGGTCACGCGGACTCGCAGGCTGTTGCCGTCGACCCAGCTGTTGCTCTCGCGGTCGAAGCGGCGTGCCGTGGACGCGATCCGGAAGTTGGCCACGACGGAGCCGGAGCTCTCGAAGCGCCGCCATTCGGGAGCGGCCAGGACGTTGCCCACGACGACGAGGTTGGTGTCGAACATCTGGTGACCTCCAGGGGTGTGTCGGTGAGGACGGAAGCTTCGCCGCTCGGGGGCTGGTCGTGGGGATCTCCGGGCCGGGGCTGTGGACAAGGCGGGGGCCTGTGGACAACGGCCGGGGCCGGGGCTGTTTCTGATAAGGAGCGCGGGCGCGTACCGGTCGGTAGCCTGGTCGCGTGGAGATCGACGTCCTGGGACCGCCCTATGAGCGGCACACGATCGACCTGGGCAGTGACGACGAGGGCGAGGTGGTGGCCACGCTGGTGCGGCGGCGCGCCGAGAGCCCGTCGCGCCGGGCCGTTCTTTATGTCCACGGTTTCGTGGACTACTTCTTTCAGACCCATCTGGCCGATTTCTTCGTCGAGCGCGGATGGGATTTCTATGCGCTCGATCTGCGCAAGTACGGCCGGAGCCTGCTGCCCCATCAGACGCCGAACTTCGCCCGCAGCCTGACCGACTATTTTCCCGAGCTGGACGAGTCGGCGCGGATCATCCGCGAGCAGGACGGCCACGATCAGCTGCTGGTGGCCGGCCATTCGACGGGCGGCCTGATCACGTCGTTGTGGTCGCACGCGCGCCAGCGGCAGGGCATCGTCGACGGACTATTCCTGAACAGCCCGTTCTTCGATTTCAACGTGCCCTGGCTGGTGAAGCGCCCGCTGATGGCGGCGACGATCGCGGCCACCCGCCGTACGCCGTATCGGAAGATCCCGATGGCGTCACTGGGCCTTTACGGGCAGAGCCTGCACAGCGACCACCGTGGTGAGTGGACATACGACCTGGCGTGGAAGCCGGTGTTCGGATTCCCGGTCACGGCCGGCTGGCTGGAGGCGATCCGCCGGGGTCAGCGGCGGTTGCGGGCCGGGCTGGGCATCGACGCCCCGGTGATGGTCGCCTGTTCCACCCGTACGTTCCGGGGCCGCGACTGGCACGACGATCTGCACGTCAGCGATTCCGTGCTGGACGTCGAGCACATCGTGCGGTGGGCGCCGCGCCTCGGACCGCGGGTCACGATCGCCCGCTTCGACGGCGGCATGCACGATTTGACGCTTTCCGGCAAGGAGGTTCGGGTCGAAGTCTTCCGCGAGCTCGCCCGGTGGGTCGACGCGTTTGTGCCGCCTGTGGGCACCCCCGAGATCGACGTGCCGCCGGCCCCCGAGGACGGCGGCGGATCACGGGAATAGCCCTCCGTCCTCCGGCCGGAGTGCGAGCCGGAAAATCCGAACGATTCCGAACATCGATTGCTATCGTTCGCGATTGATGGATGACGGACGTACCGGACAGGATTCGCCGCGGCCCGACCCGGCCGGTTGCCGCAGCCTGGACGAATTGGCCGCGGCCCTGCGCTCGCTCAAGGCCTGGGCGGGCGATCCCTCGTACGACACGATCACGAGGCGCGTCAATGCGAGTCACGGGCCGGCGGGCCGGGGCACGGTCGTCGACTGTTTCCGCGACGGCCGCCGCCGCATCAATCCGGAGCTGGTGGTCGCGGTGGCCGCGGCGCTGCACGACGACGAGGCCTATCTGGCCCGCTGGCGGCAGGCGATCCGGGTTCTGCTGGCCGAGCGGGAGGCCGCGGCCAACGTACGCGTCCTTGCCGGTCTGCCCACCGAGGCGTCCTCGTTCGTGGGCCGGGAGCCGCACCTCGCCTCGATCGAGCGGGCCGCCGGGGTCTGCGTGATCACCGGAATGGCCGGTGTCGGCAAGACTCAGCTGGCCGTTCATGCCGGTCACCGGCGTACGGCGGAAACCACGCTCTTCGTTGATCTGCGCGGCTTCCATCCCGACGAGAGCCAGCCACCGGCCGAGCCCGGGGCCGTGCTCGACGGGTTTCTGCGCGTTCTGGGGGTGCCCGCGCGGCAGATTCCGCACGATCTCCGGTCGCGGTCCGCGTTGTTCCGCGATCAGGTCGCCGGCCGGCAGGCGCTGGTGATCCTGGACAACGCCGTCGACGAGGAGCAGGTGCGCCCGCTGCTGACGCCGGATGCGCTGACGCTGGTCACGTCGCGTCGCGACCTCGGCGGTCTGGGCCCGGCGACCCGGATCGACCTGGACGTGTTCTCGTCGGAGGAGGCGTCCGAGCTGCTGGCGGGCGCGGTGCCGCCGGACGCCGACTCGGATGCGGTCGAGCGGGTCGCGCAGCGGTGCGGTTATCTGCCGCTGGCGCTGACGGTGGTTGCCGGTCAGATGGCGGCGACGCCGGGCTGGTCGGTGGCCGACCACGCCGACCGGCTCGACGAGCGGCGTCGCAACCATCGGCTCGACGACGGTGTCCAGCTCGCCCTGCACCTGTCCGAGCAGGGGTTGCCCGAGCGCCGGCGGATTCTGCTGCGCCGGCTGGCCGGTCATCCAGGTCAGGATCTTGACGCGTACGCGGCCGCCGCGCTGCTCGACGCCGAGCTCGGCGAGACCGAGGAGCATCTGCGGCGCCTGACGGCCGAGCATTTGATCCAGCAACCGGTGCCGGGCCGTTTCGTGCTGCACGACCTGGTGCGGGCGTACGCGACCGAACGGGCCGCCGACGAGGAGCGTCCCGCCGATCGCCGCGCGGCTCTCACCAGACTTTTCGACCATTACCTGTACGCCGCCTCGGCCGCGATGGACGCCCTGCACCCGGCCGAGAAGCACCGCCGTCCCGTGCTCGAACCTCACGACGTACGGGGACCCGATCTGTCTGATCCGAAGGCGGCGCTGCACTGGTTGGACACCGAACGCGCGACCCTGGTGGCCATCTGCCTGCACGCGGCGCGCAACGGCTGGCCGTCACACAGTGTGCGTCTGGCCGCGACGTTGTACACGTATCTCGACAACGGCGGCTATCCCTCGGCGGCGATCGCCGTGCATTCCGAGGCCCGGCATGCCGCAGCGCGCGTCGACGACCACGCGGGTGAGGCGAACGCGCTGGTCAACCTGGCCGTCGTGCACTGGCAGCTGGGCCGGCATCCGGAGGCGCTCGAGCAGTTGACCGAGGCGCTGACCCTGTTCCGCCGGCTGGGCGACGGCCGCGGTCAGGCGCGCGCGCTCGGCAATCTGGGCGTGGTGCACAACGCGTTCGGCAACCACGAGCAGTCGGCCGCACATCACGCGCAGGCGCTCGAACAGTTCGCGGCGATCGGCGACCGGGTGGGCGAGGCGAACACCTTGACCAACCTGGGCGACGTGTACGTGCGGATGGGCCGCGTGCCGGAGGCGGCCGAACACCACCGCCGCGCCCTGGCCCTGTTCCGCGACCTGCAGCACCGCGGCGGCGAGGCGACGGCCCTGACCAACCTGGGCGACGCCGACACCGAGCTGGGCAACAACGCGGCCGCGCTCGATTCGTACGACAAGGCCATCGCGATCTTCGGCGAGCTGGGCGAACGGTATGGGCAGACGTGCGCGCTGAACGGCCGCGGCGAAGCTTTGGCCGCCGCGGGCCGCAACGAGGAAGCCTTCACGACCTTCCAGGTGGCCCTGGGCACCGCCCGTCTGATCGATGACCCGGCCGAGCAGGCCCGCGCCCACGCCGGCTTGGCCGCGTTGTACGAGGCCGCGGGCGACCCCACGTCGGCGGCCGGACACCGCCCGCCCTACGCCGCCGGCACCCCTGTTGACGACCCGTCAACATAGCCGCGCCCGCTCCGGCAACGGCCGGACGGCGGTTACCCCTGGGCCGCCTTCGGCAAGATAAGCTGTGGGCCCCATGCGCTCGTAGCTCAGCGGATAGAGCAACGGACTTCTAATCCGTCGGTCGCAGGTTCGAATCCTGCCGGGCGCGCTTCTGCCTGGCGCGCTTCTGACTGCCAGGCGGCTTTGACTCAGCTGGGCGCCACACTCTGGCAAGTTGGCACGATGCCACTTAGCGTTCGTTCAGTGTTGCAAGAGGCGAAGTACCGCCAAGCGGACAAACTGCTTTGCTTCAAACCTGGGTGAAAGCCCTCATACTGCCTTATCTGCTAACCGCAGATAGCGTCCTGCCGACGGCCCGAACAGGACAGAGGGTTGCTGATGGCCGACAGACGCCTGACGATAACAGTCAGGAGGATCGTCATGACACTGAACTCAGACACCTCAGCAACCGGTCGGCCGATCTACTACCCGGGCCCGGGCATCGTGGTCACCCGCACGTACATCGAGACGGAAGACTCGATCTACCGGGTTCGCGATCTCGTCGTCGAGGACCCCACCTACCTGTACGCCCACCCGGCGCGAGCGGTGGCCCTCTACTGCGGAGCTCTCGAGCTGCTGCTGACCCTCGGCGTCGCCGCCATCAACGGCTCGGCGGCATGGCTGCTCTGCGCGGCCGGCGTGTTCGCCGCCATGGGCCTGGGCGGGGCGATCTGGATCGACGACTACCGCAACCCGCGCAACATGGAACTGACCGCCATGCATCGGGGGCGCCGAGTCGTGCTGTTCACTTCGGACAATCAGCGCGTCTTCGAACAGGTCCGCCGGGCAGTCGTCCGCGCCGTCGAGGCCAACGGCCCGCCGACGCCCTGATCACCGGCCGCTGCTCCGGTCGCGCCGCATGGCGATGATCGGAGGCGGCGGCCGGCGCGGCTCAGCCCGCCCGCATCTCGTCCCGGATGGACCGGATCATCTGCAGAGCGCGATCACCGGTGCGGCCGTAGTCGAGCAGATCCTTGAAGAGGGCGTTGTGCCGGTCGGTGACCTCGCGGTCGAAGACGAGAAAGTCGTATCCGGCGGCGGCCTCCACGAACATCACGTCGTCGTGCGTGTTGCCGGAGAACTTGAGAATCTCGAAGGAACCGCCGAGGCCGGAGTGGTGTTCGAGGTCGAGTGGGGCCACGCCGAAGACGAATCGGTCGGGGTCTTCGGCCAGCGTCAGGAGATGGTCGAGTTGACGGGCCATGACCTCTCGTCCGCCGGTGGGGCGCCGAAGCGCCGACTCGTCGATCATCATCGTCATTTGCGGAGGGTTCTCGCCGCGCTGCCGCTCGAACAGGGCCTGCTGGCGGTCGACCCGCAGATCCACCCGCGCCCTTACCTGCTCGTCGTTCGGGTCGGTGCGCAATGTGCGCGCCGTAATAGCCCGCGCGTACTCCTTGGTCTGCAAAAGTCCGGGGACAAACAGCAATTGCCAGGTATGAATGCGGGAAGCTTCGTTCTCGTACGCGACAAAATCGGCGAAAGCGCCGGTCAGCCGGTGCCGGCTGTACCACTGACGAGAGCGCGACGTGCGGGCGAGCCGCGACAATTCGGCGACGACCGCTTCGTCGGTGATGTGGTAATGCCCCAGAAGTGCACGCACCTCCAAAGGCTGGACCGTCACCTCGCCTTTTTCGATTCTGGTCAATTTCGAGACCGACCAGTCCATGATCTTGGCGACCCCGGCGACGTTGAGACCCAGCCCCTCGCGCAAGGACTTCAGGCGCAGCGCCACGTTCGCTCGGGCAATCTTCGGCCCGACCTCTTCGGACGGCATGACGGACTGGTCAGAAGCATCCGACATGCCAGCACCCTCCCGGAGACCGCAACTAGTCACGGCTCGAATCTGCAATATGCAGGTGGCCGAAGCCCACCCGCAGAATCCTACCGCATGGGATTGATGTCAATTATCGCCACAGGCCGAATGGTGCCGCTGTTGCCGCTCCGAAGGATCCAAAGAGCTGAATCTCAGGTACTGTGAGTGATCGGCCGACTGCGTTCAGGCAGTCGAGCCTGAGCACAGTTCAAGGCGTTCAACTACGCCACTACGCCGCCCATGCGACATGGCCGTTCGATTCCATGGGCGACCGTTCACGGGAGGCACAGTGGACAACGGGATCGCGCCTGGATGGCGCAAGAGCACGAGGAGCGCCGGAGGGAACTGCGTCGAGATCAACAGAGACGGCGAGCGGGCCCTGATGCGCGACACCAAGGACCGCTCCGGCCCCGTGCTCGACTTCGATGACGACGCGTTCGGCGCCTTCCTCGATGATGTGAAGGAAGGCAAGTTCGACCTGCCGGAGCGGGGCTCGGACTAGCCGCCGATCAGCTTGGTCATCAGCGTGCGTGCCTCGTCGCCGGACACAGCGGCGCCCATCAGCATGCGCACCTTTTCCCGAAGCGGGTCAATCTGGCTGCTGTCGTCCGAGATGATGTCCCCGAAAGGTCCCTCGGAGAACGCCAGGCTGCCGTCCGCCGTGTCGTGAACCTCGAACGTGCCGGCCAGGCCCGGGTGGGCGCCGTGGTCGAGCGGCACGACGCCGACGTGCACGGAAGGCTTGCGGGAGAGCTCGATGAGATGCTCGATCTGCTCGCGCTTCGCGGCCGATCCACGGCGCAGCACCGATTCGTCGATCACCACGTGGACCTGCGGGGCGTCAGCGCCATTGAGCCGCTCGAGGAATGCGGCATGCCGTTCGTTACGAAGCCGTACGCGGTCTGCGCTCTTCTCGTCAGAGGCTGGGAGCCCGGACACGCCGCCGAACGTCTCTTGCGAGACCGTCGGCAGTTGAAGCACGCCCGGCAAGAAGCTGGGCGCGTTGTAGAAGATGCTCTGGGCGACTTTCTCGACATCCCGAAGCCGGGCAAAGGCCTCGGAGTCGTGCAGGTCGTCGAACATCTTCGTCATCGTCAAGCCCCCCATACAGTCCGAGGGTACCCTCGGATGCGACTGGCAATCTGCAAATCGCTGGTTTCCATCAGCGGACAGCAGAGTACACACGTCTCACAGCTCTTTAAAGTTGATCGTGCGTGTCCCTGGGGGCTTCTCGGGGGTTGTCCTGCGACACCTCAGCCACGCGGCGACGAAGACCGTCCATACAGCGGCACCCGGTCGGGGTTCCGCTGAATGCGCCTGCCCGCGCACCGCCCACGCGGCGATCAGCAGCAACTCCAGTCGAGCGAGGCCGACGGCGGCAGGAAGTGCAGCGCCGCGTAGAAGCCGAGGGAGGCTGCCACGCGGGCAGCCCCCACCCCGGCCGGCGCCGGCACGACAGGGTCCGGTGCCTGCCCCGGCTGAGAGTTACCCGGTCAGCGCCTCCGTCGGGGACAGCCGGGCCGCTCGCACGGCCGGGTACAGGCCGGCCACCGCCCCGATCACCAGCGTCGCGCCGACGCCGCCGAGCAGGACCCACGGCGGGACCACGGTCGGCCAGGCCTGGGTCACCGCGTACAGGCCCGTGACCAGGTAGCCCAGCAGGACCCCGGCCGCGCCGCCGAGCAGGGACAGCAGCAGGGATTCGGCGACGAACTGAGTGCGGATCTGCCCCCGTGTGGCCCCGAGGGACCGCCGCAGACCGATCTCCGCCCGCCTTTCCAGCACCGAGATGACCATCGTGTTGGCGACTCCGATGCCGCCCACCAGCAGGGCCACCGCGCCCAGGCCGAGCAGCAGGGCGGTGAAAGCGTCGTTCGTGGCCCGTCGCGCGGCCAGCGCGTCCGACGGCCTCGACACCTGGACCTCGTCGGGGTTCGACGGGTTGGCAGTCGGCGCCAGCACCCCCCGTACGGCCTCTACCAGCGCGTCGGCCGAGCGCGTGTAGACGGTCGTCGGGCGTCCGTCGAAGCCGAGGTAGGACGCGGCCGACTCCCAGCCCAGCAGCACCGACTGGTCGAGCTCGGGGGCCAGCGCCACCGGGTCGAGCACCCCGGTGACCGTCCACCAGCGTCCGCCGATGTAGACGGACGGCACATTTCCGAGCCGCCGCGCCGCCGTCGACCCGAGCACCACCGTCGGGTATTTCGCGTTGAGCCAGCTGCCGTGGGCGAGTGCCCCGCCGACGGTTGTCAGCAGGTCGGGCGAGGCCGCCAGCACGCCCAGTCCGCCCGTCTCCCCGGACGGGATCCGGTCGGTGCGGTAGACCGCCGTGTCGGGGAGCCGTCCGGTCGCGGTGGCCGATCGCACCGGGCCGATCCGCTTGATCATCGAGAGGGCCTCGCCGGGCAGGACGGCATCCTCGCCGAACATCGTCTGGCCGGGGCTCACGGTCAGCATGTTGGTGCCGAGGGCGGCGAGCTCGCGGTCGAGGTCGGCCCGGCTCGACGACGAGATGCCGACGACCGCGGTCATGGCGGCGATGCCGATCGCGATGCCGAGGGCCGAGAGCACGGCCCGCAACGGTCGCGACTGCAATCCGTACCCGCCGAGGCGCAGCAGGTCGGACGGCCGCAACCGGGCCGGGGTGAGCGCCATGTCAGATCACCTGCCCGTCGCGCATCGGCACCTGCCGGGGCAGGCTGCCGGCGATCTCGTGGTCGTGGGTGATGACCAGGACGGTCGTGCCTGCCTCGTTCAGCTCGCGCAGCAGCTGGACCACCCCGGCGCCGGAGACCGAGTCGAGGTTGCCGGTCGGTTCGTCGGCCAGCAGCACGGCCGGGTCTCCGGCCACCGCCCGGGCGATCGCGACCCGCTGGCGTTCCCCGCCCGAGAGCTGGTCAGGCCGATGTCCGAGCCGATTGCCGAGGCCGACCCGCACCAGGGCGGCCTCGGCGCGCCACTCACGCTCCTTTCGCCGTACGCCGGAATAGAGCAGCCCGTCAGCCACGTTGGCGATCGCCGTCCGCCCCGGCGCGAGGTGGAACTGCTGGAAGACGAAGCCGATCCGGCCGGCCCGCAGCGCCGACAGTTGCCGGTCGCTGAGCGTCGCCACGTCGTGCCCGTCGATGCGCACCGAACCCTGCGTGGGCCGGTCGAGCGTGCCGATCAGGTGCAGCATCGTCGACTTGCCCGATCCGGACGGCCCGACGATCGCCACCAGTTCGCCGTATTCGACGGCCAGGTCGACGGATCGGACCGCGGTCACCCCGCCCGGGTACGCCTTCGTGACGCCGTCCAGTTCGATCACCGCGTTCACGACGGCATCCCCACCTTGAGTCCCGCCCGCAGGTCGCCGCCGGACACCTCGACCCGGCCGTCGGCGAACAGCCCGGTCCGGACGGCGACGATGCGCGTGGCGCCGGACTCGACGATCTCCAGCCCGTATCCGCCCTCGGCCAGCGCGAGCAGCGCCGCGACCGGCACGGTGAGCACGTCCGGCCGTTTCGATGCGACGAAGTCGACGCTGACGGCCGCCTCGTCCAGGCCGGGAGGCGACTTGGCGAACGCGATCGTCACGTCGATCATCGTGGTGTCGTCCTCGTTGCCCTCGCCCGGCTCGACCACTGTCTCGACGGCGGTGATCTTGCCGGTGGAGGTGCTGCCGTCGGGCATCTCGACCTGGACCGCCGCCCCCTTACGGGCCAGCCGCTGATCGTCGACCTCGAGCTGCACCGTGGCCACGGTCGTCGTGCCGGTCGTCTTGAGCAGTTCGGTGCCCGCTTGCACGAGGGTGCCGGGTTCCGAGCTGAGCGAGTCGATCCGGACCGGTCCTTTCCCGTACGCGATCTGGCTCGTCTCCACCCGTCCGGTCTCTTTGCGCCCGAGGTCGTCCTGCCACTCCTCGACGGCTTCGGCGGTCGCGGACGTGTACTCGTCGTCGACCGTGAAGCCCTTGTAGCCGAGCGCGCGCAGGTTCTTCTCGAACTGCCGCACGTCGGCTCCCTCCACCCCCGGCCGCAGGGTGCGATAGGCGGGCAGAGTCCCGTACAGGAGGGAAACGGGTTTGTTGTCGAGGCGATAGAGCGGCTTACCCCGGGTGATCACCGCGCCGCTGGCCGGCAGGGCCGTGACCGTGCCCGAAGCACGCGCGGCGACGGTGCTGGTGTCCCCGTGACCGAGCGTGCCGTCGTGCGATTCGCGGTCGATCAGCGTCTCCTTCGTGATGTCGGCCGTCTCCGCGGGCCCGCTGCTGCTCGGCGTGCCGTCACCGCTCTCCGCCGCGGGCAGGTTGATCACGGTGACCGCCGCGGCGACGGCACCGATGGTCAGCACCCCCGCGACCACGCCCGTCGTGCGCCGGCGACTCATGCCGTCGTCCCGCCGCTGCCGCTGCCCGTTTCTTTGCGTTCGCTGCGGGCCGGCGGCATGTACTTCGCGCACTTCTCGTGGGCCTTGTCGAACGCAGGCTCGCCGGGACCGGTGCTGATCTTGTCGCGGTCCAGCTGGATCGAGCCGTTCGACTGAGGATCGGGGAAATCCGGCACGCCGTTCGCGCGCATGCACTTGGCCATCTGCCGGGCCTTCTCGATCATCTCGGGATCGGGCTTGTGCGCGTCGTTGCCGTCGGGGGCGAACTCCTGGCACGCCTCCTGCGCCGCCTGGATCTTCTTCGGGTCCATGCCCTTCGGCGTCTTGATCATCGTTCGGCCGTCCGGGTCGGGATCGGGGAACCAGGTCATGCCCTGCTCACGCATGCACTGCGCGAATTTGAGCGGTGCGTCCTCGTCTTCGACGGTGCTCGACGCCGAGGGTTGCGGGCTCGCGGTGCTGCTCTGCGCGGTCGCCACGCCGTTCTTGTCGTCGGCCCGGGCGCCGCAGCCCGCGGCGACGAGCACTGTCATCAGTGCGACGACGACCTTTCCCGTACGCATCATCGACTCCTCACCGGCAGCCGGAGCGCTGCCCTGGGGTCGAAGTGAAGCGAGCGCGGCGTTTCCCGGCCGTCACGGAAAAACGTGACGCCCAGGTGACGCCGCCGCGCGGGAGGATGGGCCCATGCGGATCCTGGTGGTCGAGGACGAACCGCTGCTGGCCGAGGCCGTGGCCCAGGGGCTGCGGCACGACGCGCACGCGGTCGACGTGGTCTACGACGGCGGTTCCGCGCTGGAACGGGCCGGTGTCAACGACTACGACGTCGTAGTGCTCGACCGTGACCTGCCCGGCGTCCACGGCGACGACGTGTGCCGGGCGCTGGTCGAACGCGAGGGCGACACCCGGGTGCTGATGCTGACCGCCGCGGCCGGGATCGACGACCGCGTGACCGGGTTGTCGCTCGGCGCCGACGACTATCTGCCGAAGCCGTTCGCCCTGCGTGAGCTGAGCGCCCGGGTGATCGCGCTGGGCCGGCGTTCCCGTCCGGCCGCGCCGCCGGTGCTGCGCCGCGCGGGCATCAGCCTCGATCCGCATCGGCGCGAGGTGTATCGCGACGGGCGTTACGTGCCGCTGTCGCGCAAGGAGTTCGCCGTGCTGGCCGAGCTGCTGCGCGCGGACGGCACGGCGGTGTCGGCCGAGACCCTGCTCGAGAAGGCGTGGGACGAGAACGCCGATCCGTTCACCCACGCCGTACGGATGACGATCCTGAAGTTGCGGCGGAAGCTCGGTGACCCGCCCGTCGTGCTCACCGAACCGGGAGTGGGGTATCGCATCCCATGAGACTCACCGTGCGGGGCCGGCTGACCCTCGTCTATGGCGGCCTGTTCGTGCTGGCCGGCCTGGTGCTGCTGGGGTCGACCGCCGTGTTGTTCTCGCAACGCCTGCCGACGGTCCTGGCCCGGGCCGAGGTGGCGGCGCCGCCGTCCGGGGTGGCCGAGTCGCGGCAGTTCATCGAGGACAGCCGGGACGGCACGCTGGCCACGCTGATCTCCCAGGGGGCGATCGCGCTCGTGGTGGTGAGCGCGGCCGCCATCGCGCTGGGCTGGCTGGTCGCCGGGCGGATGCTCCAGCCGCTGCAGCAGATCACGGCCACCGCGCGCCGGATCGCCGACGCTCCCGACGCCGACCGCGGTCTGCACGAGCGGATCGCGCTGACCGGGCCGCAGGACGAGATCAAGGAACTGGCCGACACCTTCGACGTCATGCTGGCCCGCCTCGACCACTCGTTCGACGGGCAGCGCCGGTTCATCGCGAGCGCCTCGCACGAGCTGCGTACGCCGCTCACGCTCAACCGCACCCTGCTCGAGGTGGCGCTCACCCGGGAGGCCGCGTCCGAGGAGGTGCGCCAGCTCGGCTCGACCCTGCTGGCGATCAACGAACGGCACGGACGGCTGATCGACGGGTTGCTGCTGCTCGCCCAGTCGGAGCGTCCGGTGGCCGAGCGGTCCTATGTCGACCTGGCCGACATCGTCGAGCACGTGGCGGTGTCGGACACGGTCAAGGTGCTCACCGAGCCGCAGGAGGCGACGGTGGCCGGCAACTCCGTGCTGCTCGAGCGCCTCGTGCAGAATCTGGTCGAGAACGGTGTCCGGCACAACATCGCGGCCAACGGCTGGGTCCGGGTCCGTACGGGCACCCGCCTCGACGGCTGGGTCGTGCTCGAGGTCAGCAACTCGGGCCCGGTGATCCCGCGCTACGAGGTGCCCGGCCTGTTCGAGCCGTTCCACCGCTACGGCGCCGAACGACTGCACTCGCCCGGCGCCGGTCTGGGGCTCTCGATCGTGCGGGCGGTGGCACGCGCCCACGGTGGCGACGCCCGGGCCGACGCCCGCGACGAGGGCGGCCTGATCGTGACGGTCACGCTCCCCCGGGCGCTATGAGACGGGGGCCGCGGCCCGGCCGTCACGGCCCTCCGACAGCGACGTCGCCGCGGCCTGGCGGGCCAGGCCGATCACGCCCGCGGTCATGACCGCGGCGGCGAACGCGACCACGACCAGGCCGGCCGGGCCGAAGCGGAAGCCCTCGTCGAAGACCACCACCCCGGCTGTGGCGGCCACGATCGGGTTCGTCACGCTGACCGTTGCGAGCGGGGCGGCCAGACCGGCCCGGCCGTACGACAGCTGGCCCAGCACGTAACCCCCGGTGGCGAAGACCAGCACCGAGACGCCGGCGAACGGGGACACCGCGCCGGCGCCGCCCTCGGTGAACGAGGTCAGCACCGCCTTGGACAGCACCGACGAGATGCCGAACGCCGTGCCCGCGGCCGCCGCCAGCAGCACCGAGCGCACCCGCGGACCGGCCGGCCAGGCGGCCGCCGTCAGCACGGCCACCACCGCGAGGGTGATCAGCGCGAGCCGGCGGTCGCCGGGCTGGGCGAGCACGACCGGCACGGACGACTCGACCGACAGCGACAGGATCAGGGCGAGACCGACGACGGTGAGGACAGCGTCCACCCAGGAGGCGCGGCTGATGGGGACGCGGTAGCGCACGGCGGCGATGGGGAGCGCGAACAGCAGCGTGAGCGTGCCGAGCGCCTGCACCACGGCGACCGTGCCGAAGTTGAGCGCCACCACGTGCAGCACTACGCCACCGGCGGTCAGCAGCAGGGCGACGGCCCACCGGGCGAGGCCGCGCTGGCCGTGCTCGGCCAGGCGCTCCTGGGCGATCGCCGCGGCTGCGTAACTGGCCGCGGAAAGCACCGAAAGCGCGACCGCCCACCCCAGCGATCCCATTTGCACCCCCTCACCCGAGTCTGCCAGACCCGCGGGAAGGGGTCAGCCCGGTCGAGGCCGCCGCCGGGCCTCGGCCAGGCGCGCGGCGTTGCGGTCGATCATGCCGTGGGCGCGGCGCCGGGCGTGTTCGCGCCGCTCGGCCTCGCGGACCCCGCGGCGGTGGTTCGACTGCTCGACCGCGGCGCGCAGCCGCGCTTCCCAGGACTCCGGCTCGTTGCCGGCGAATCTCCATGACATGACGGCAGTCTGCCGCGGAGGTACGACAGAAAATCCTCTCGCTCCGCGGCGGGCCCGGCTGCCACGATCACCCCATGGTGCAGGCGGCGGGAACCCGGATCGGCCGGCGTGATCTGCCCGCCCCGGTCCGGCGGCGGATCGAGGCCATCATCGGCGGGCCGGTCGTCGAGGCCGTCTCGCAGACCGGCGGTTTCTCGCCCGGCACGGCCGTGGGTCGACAGCGAGATCGACGCGGCCGTCATCGTGCACGGAGGCGATCCCGAACGGGTGATCGCGGACCTCGACCGGCGGAACGTGGTCGCCGTGATGGCCGGGTTCGCCGGATTCTTCCTCGACCTCTCCCTGCTCCCGCCGCCGCCCTCGCTGCCGTCCGTGCGCTCGTTCCAGCGGTGGCAAGCCGACCAGTTGCTGCCCTGGCTTCGTGGCCGGCTGTGACGGAAAGCCGCACGTGGTGACCCCGAATCCATCGGCGTGAACCGAAGGAAGGTCACCTCCGTATCAACGCCCGCCGGGACCGTGGCCGCGCACGGCCATCGCAGCAGATGGGAGGTCGAGCACACCGGCCCGGGGTGGGCACGGCAGGGCATTAGGCTGGGTGGTCGGGCTTCGGCGTGGCGGCCCGGACCGGCCAAACCTCAAACGGATCGGAACAAGATGAGCGACCAGGCCAAGGTGCGAGTCCTTCTGTTGGAGAGCATCCATCCCGACGCGGTGTCCCGGCTGGAGGCCGAGGGCTACGAGGTCGAGTCCGTTCGCAACGCCCTCGACGAGTCCGAGCTGATCTCCCGCATCGCCGGTGTCCAGCTCCTCGGCATCCGGTCCAAGACCAAGGTCACGGCCAAGGTGCTCGACGCCGCCGACAGCCTCGTCGCGATCGGCGCGTTCTGCATCGGCACCGACCAGATCGACCTCACCGCCGCCTCGGCCAACGGCGTGGCCGTGTTCAACGCGCCGTTCTCCAACACCCGCTCGGTGGTCGAGCTGGCCATCGCCGAGATCATCTCGATGACCCGGCGGCTCACCGAGAAGAACACGCTCATGCACGCCGGCGTCTGGGACAAGTCGGCCGACGGCGCCCACGAGATCCGCGGCCGGCGGCTCGGCATCATCGGCTACGGCAACATCGGCACCCAGCTGTCCGTGCTGGCCGAAAACCTCGGCATGTACGTGTCCTTCTACGACACGGCCGACAAGCTGGCGCTGAGCAACGCCCACCGCTGCGCCACGATCGAGGAACTGCTCGAGACCAGCGACATCGTGACCCTGCACGTCGACGGCCGTCCCGGCAACTCCGGCTTCTTCGGGGCCGAGCAGTTCAAACGGATGCGCGAGGGCGCCCTGTTCCTCAACCTGTCCCGCGGCATCGTGGTCGACCACGTCGCCCTGCGCGAGGCCCTCGAGAGCGGCCACCTGGCCGGTGCGGCGGTCGACGTGTTCCCGACCGAGCCCAAGGGCCGCGGCGACGAGTTCGTCTCCGAGCTGCGCGGCCTGCCCAACGTCATCCTCACGCCGCACATCGGCGGCTCCACCGAGGAGGCTCAGTCCGACATCGGCGGGTTCGTGGCCAACAAGCTGGCCGCCTTCGTCGAGGAGGGCAACACCACCCTCAGCGTCAACCTCCCCGGCGTCTCGCTGCCCGAGCAGGCCGGGCAGAGCCGCATCGGGCACGTGCACATCAACACCCCGGGCGTGCTGGCCAAGGTCAACAGCATTCTGGCCGAGCACCACGTCAACGTGGAGGGTCAGCTGCTGAGCACCCGCGGCGAATACGGCTACCTGATCACCGACATCGGCGGCGGTTTCAGCAGCGAGGTGCTCGACCGGCTGCGGGCCATGGAGCAGACCGTACGGCTGCGCGTCCTGTCCTGATCCCGGCATCGGAAAAGGGCGCTTCCCCGCGTTGGGGAGGCGCCCTTTCCCGTACGCGTCTCAGCCGTTCTCGACGGTCAGGGTCGTGATCGGTGCCCCGGCGCCCATGTCGTAGCGGTTCGGCACCGCCCAGTTCTTGGGGGTGAGCGTCGAGCCGGGCGGCACGTCCTTGAGCGTCCGGCTGCCGGCCACGACGGTCTTGGCGCCGCCGCCGACCTTGACCCGTACGGGACTGCCGGTCGGCGACGTCACGACGAGCTTCTCCACCGCGCCGTTCACCTTGATCGGCACGGTGCCGGCCGGGCGGGCCAGGCTGATCTGGGCCGTACGCATCCCGCCGACCATCTCGAGCCCGCTGATCTGCCCGCCGCTGAGGTTGATGACCTGCTCCTCGGCATAGCCGGAGAAGCGCAGCGCCCAGCGCACCTTGGCCGCCAGCACGATGTTGATCTCGCCACCGGTGCCGCCGTCGCCGTCCTTGGTGACCTGCAGCTTGATGTCGTCGTCGCGGATCACCGGGTCGGGCAGGATGCCGGCGTCCTCCGGCGTGGAGATGCGATAGAGGTCGTCGCCCAGCTCGCCGATCGACACGTTGACCCGGTTGCTGGCCGCCAGCACCTCGAAGCTGGCCTGGCTCCGGTTGTCGAGCGGGGCGGTGACGACCCGCTCGCCGGCCTTACTGCCCGCTCCGAGCTGCAGCACCTCGTCGAGCTTGTCGTCGGAGCCGGTGAAGTAGGCGACGCCGACGATGCCCCCGGCCACCAGCACGACCAGGCTGAGCAGGACGATGCCGACCGTGACGGCGCGCGACTGGCGCGGAGGCGACGGCGGCGCGGACACGGCCGCCCGTTGCTCGCCGGGGCCGGGCGGTCGGTCGCTGGTCTCGAGGAAACGCCGGAACTCGCCGGTGTCGGCGCCGCGGGGCTCCGGAACACGCGATTCCGCGGGGCGCGGATCCATGGTGTGAGCGTCCATGGCCCGCGCGTCCATCGCGCGGCGGAACTCGCTGGAGTCCGCGCGGAGAAAACCGCCGGTGTCGGCGGTCCGGCGCGTCTCTCCGCTGTCGGGGGCCCGGTGGAATTCACCGGCATCGGCGGGCCATCGCATCTCGCCGGCGTCGGTGGCCCGGCGGAACTCGGCCGGGTCGACGGCCCGGCGGAACTCGCCGGTATCGCCCGGGTACGAGGGGTCGCCGGTGACCCGGCGTGGCTCACCGGTGGGCACCGGGCGGCGCTGCTCACCGGTGTGCGGAGAGACACGGCGCACCGGCAGCTCGGGCTCCGCCGGCGGGAGTCCCGGGGCCGGAACGGCGACCTCGGGCACCGCAGGCACCGACGACGCGGCCGGAGCAGCCGGGGAGGTCGGTGACGCCGGGTGACGTACGGGAGAGATCGGGCTCGACGTGAACCCGAATGAGATGCGGCTGGCTCCGCCGGGGGTGGCCGGACCGTACTCGGGGGCCGTCACCGCCGGAGTCTCGCCGGTCGACGGCTCGGACGACCCGAACCACGGCGGTTCGTCCGCCGCCGGGCGGGCCGGCGGCCGCCGGTACATGGTGTCGCGGGACCCGCCGCCTGGCGATCCCGTTGTCGACGGCTCGACCACCGCCACATCGGACGGTGTTCCGCCAGCCGCTGCTCGGTCAGCTGCTGTCCGGTCCACGTGTAGCCCTTCCCCTGATCCCTGACCGGCGCCGCCGTGCGGCACCGATCCCGCAAACAGGTACGGATCTCACGTCTTCCCGGATGAGTACTGAGCAGAACTACTTACCGTTACTGCCGGCCGGGTCGTACCAGGCCACGCCGGGTGGCGATCGCCACCGCCTCGAGCTGGCTGTGCGCGCCCAGTTTGGCCAGGACCGCCTTCACATAGCCGCGGCACGTGTGCAGGCTGATGCCGAGCCGCCGGGCGATGGCGCGCGCGTCCAGACCGGCCGCCATCAGCTGGAGCACCTCGTCCTCACGCGCGGTGAGACCGCCACCGCGCGGGCCGACCACCGGGCTGGTGCTGCGCAGCAGCCGGGCCAGGATGTCGGTCGAGACCGTCATGCCGCCGCCGTGGGCCGTGCGCAACGCGTTGAGCACGTCACCGAGCGCGCCGTTCTTGGACAGGAAACCGGCCGCCCCGGCCGCGGTGGCCCGCCCGACCAGCGCCGACTCATCGCTGGCAGTGAGGATCACCACACGAGTGTCCGGCTGACGCACGCGAAGGAGCTCGGCGATCGCGATTCCGTCCGCATCGGACAAATCGGGATCGAGGAGTATCACGTTGGGACGCAGTTCGGCGGCCAGCCGCAGGGCCTCGGCACCGGTGAGCGCATGGCCCACGTATTGCAGGTCGGGCTGGCCTGCCAGGGCGTGTCCGAGCAGCTCGGCAAACGTCTGGTGGCCGTCGACGACGAGCACGCTGATCGCATCGCCGTTAGTCATGCGCCACCTTTCCCCGATCCGACCCGTGGAAGTCTAAGGAGTATCCGCACTCATCTTTGCCGTACCAACAGGCGGGTGGTGCACCGGCCCGGATCCGATCCGCCGGTACGCCCGATGATCAGATGAGGCCGAGCGGCCGCTATAACCAATCTTTCGGGTGAGAGCACCCCCCGCATTGGGGCTTGCCGCCATAACTGTCTCACCAGCAGAGTTCGGCACCATGTTCGACATCCAGCTTTTCGGTCGCGTCGAGGTCCGGACCAGGGGTGTCCTCCTCGCGGGAACCGATTTCGGCGGCGACCACCCGCGCCGCATCCTGGCCCTGCTCGCCCTCCGGGGCGAAATGTCCACCTCGGAGCTGGCCGGCCTGCTGGGAGAAAAGAAGAACAGCGTCGAAACCGACATGTCGGTCCTGCGTGATCGCCTGGAGCCCGGAACGGCGCCGCGCGACTCCGTGGTGCGCCGGCGGGACGGCCGGTGGTCGCTCGACCCCGAGCGCGTCCGCATCGACGTCGCGCGCTTCGACGAGCTGATCACCGCCGCGCTGGGCCGACCGGCCGAGCGCCGGGTCAAGCCGCTGACCGCCGCCTCCTTCGTCGCGTGCCGTCCGCTGCTCGAGGAGGAGGACCTGCCGTGGGCCACCGAGGCCCGGGCGGCGTACCGCACCAAGCTCGAGCATGTGACCCAGGTCAATTAGCGCGCGGGCGCGGCCCCGCCAGGCGCAGAATCGCCGCGTGCCGCAGCCCACGACCACACTCCGTACGGTGCCCCTGGCTCCGGAGATCTCTCTGCATCTGGCCGCCGACTCGACCGGCCTGTTCGACTCGGCCGGCGGTGAGTTCCGCAGCGACGAGCCGCCCCCGTTCTGGGCGTTCGTCTGGGCGGGCGGCCAGGCCCTCGCCCGATTCCTGCTCGACCATCCGGAAACGGTCGCGGGCCGCCGCGTGCTCGATCTGGCCACCGGAAGCGGCATCGCCGCCATCGCCGCCGCCAAGGCCGGCGCGGCCGAGGTGGCCGCGAGCGATCTCGATCCGGCGTCCGAGGAAGCGGCCCGCCGCAACGCCGCCGCCAACGGCGTAACGCTGAGCCCCTCGATCGAGGGACCGGAGGTTCTGCTGGCCGGGGACGTCTTCTACAGCCCGCCGGTCGCCGCCGAGATGACCCAGCGGCTTCGCGCGGCCCGCCGGAACAGGGCCGAAGTCCTGGTTGGCGACCCCGGTCGGGGGTATTTCCCGGAACGGCTCTTCGAGCGGATCGCCGAGTACGCCGTGCCCGTACCGGCCGCTCTGGAGGAAGCCGAGACGCTCGTCACAGGGGTTTGGCGGATGCGCTAATGCGTTCATCACCCAACCAGTTGTACGTTACATGCATCTCTGACTGACCGATGGAACGGTTACCGTGCACGAATCCGACTTTCAGAACACCATCCCGCAGTTGGCCGACGAACTTATGCGGTTCGCCCGTGTCGTCGCGCGGGCCAAGAGCATGCTGAACGTCGGAGACCTCGGGGCGGAGTTCTCCGCGCTGATGTTGCTGTTCCCGCTCCGTTTCCGGGGTCCGCTCCGGGCCACCGATCTCGCCGAGATCAAGCAGGCCGACCCGTCCACGGTCAGCCGCCAGGTCGCCCAGCTGGTCAAGGCCGGTCTCGCCCGCCGCGAGGCCGACCCCGTCGACGGCCGCGCCTCACGGCTGGCGATCACCGAGGCCGGCCTGGCCGCCGTCGAGCGGCTCCAGCAGGCCCGGCAGGCCTGGCTGCGCGAGGCGCTGGACGACTGGCCCGCCGACCGGATCGCCGCCTTCGCCGGTCTCTTCTCAGAATTCAACAGCTCGGTCGAGGCTCACCTCGCCACACCACGGGAGAACGCGTGAGCAACTCCAGTCCCACCGCGCCGCCGGCCAAGGCGTCCACGGAATTCACCCACCGTCAGATCCTGACGATCCTGGGCGGCCTGATGATGGGCATGTTCCTGGCCGCCCTCGACCAGACGATCATGGCGACCGCGACCCGTACGATCGCGGACGACCTGAACGGCTTCAACATCCAGGCGTGGGCCACGACGGCCTTCCTCATCACGTCGACGATCTCGACGCCGCTCTACGGCAAGCTCTCCGACATCTACGGCCGGCGACCGTTCTTCCTGTTCGCGATCGGCATCTTCGTCGTCGGCTCGTTCCTCTGCGGCCTTTCGCAGAACATGTACGAGCTGGCCGCGTTCCGGGCGATCCAGGGCATCGGCGCGGGCGGTCTGATGTCGCTCGCGCTGGCCATCATCGGCGACATCGTGCCGCCCCGGGAGCGCGCCAAATACCAGGGCTACTTCCTGGCTGTCTTCGGCACCGCCAGCGTGCTCGGCCCGATCCTGGGCGGCTTCTTCGCCGGCGCCGACCACATCCTGTGGGTCGACGGCTGGCGCTGGGTGTTCTACCTGAACGTCCCGATCGGCATCGCCGCCATGGTCGTCGTGGCCCGGGTGCTGCACCTGCCGCACCACCGGGTCGACCACCGCATCGACTGGCCCGGCGCCGTCGCCCTGATCGTCGGTCTGGTTCCGCTGCTGACCATCGCCGAGCAGGGCCGGGCCTGGGGCTGGGACTCCGGCCGCGCGTTCCTCTGCTACATCATCGGCGCGATCGGCCTCGTCGCGTTCGTGCTCGCCGAACGGGCGTACGGGAACGAAGCTCTGCTGCCTCTCCGCCTCTTCGGCAACCGCACCATCGCCGTCGGCGCGACCTCGAGCACGATCCTCGGCATGGCGATGTTCGGCGGCCTCATGACCGTCCCGCTGTACCTGCAGATCGTGAAGGGCTCGTCGGCCACCATGGCGGGCCTGCAGATGATCCCGTTCGTGTTCGGCATCATGTCCGGCTCGATCGTCTCCGGCCAGCTGATCGCCCGTACGGGTCGATACCGCATCTTCCCCATCATCGGCAGCACGCTGATGGTCGCCTCGCTCGGCCTGTTCGCGACGATCGGCGCCGACACCCCGCTCTGGCGCGTCATGCTGATCATGGTGCTGATGGGCCTCGGCCTTGGCGGCAACATGCAGCCGATGATCACCGCCGTGCAGAACGCGGTGTCCCCGCGCGAGATCGGCGTAGCCACCAGCTCGGTCACGTTCTTCCGCTCGATGGGCGGCACGCTCGGCACCGCGATCTTCCTGTCGGTGCTCTTCAACGTGCTCCCCGGCAAGATCGGCAGCGCCTACCAGAGCGCCCAGGGCACCCCCGAGTTCCAGCAGGCGCTGCAGTCGGACCCGTCGCAGGGCCGGATTCTGGAGGGCCTGCAGGGCGGCGGCGACCTCAGCGACACCTCGTTCCTGAGCCGGCTCACCGACGTGGTCGCGCACCCCTTCAAGGTCGGCTTCTCCGACGGGATCCAGGTCGTCTTCCTGCTGGCCCTGGCGGTAATGATCGTCGGCCTGGTCGTGGTGCTGTTCCTCCCCGAGATCCCCCTGAGCCTCCGCTCGGCCCAGCAGCAGCGGGCCGACGACGCGCTGGCCGCCGAAAACAGCATGGGCGTGCCCGGCGAGGTGGGCGCGGGCCCGCTCGGCGACGGATCCGCCGAGCCGGTCCGGGCCAGCAAGGAACCCCCGAAGTAGCCCCGCCACGACACACGCCTGCGCCGCTCACGATCTGTTCGTGGGCGGCGCAGGCGTTTCTGTACCTGGACCGGGGTGCCACCGCGTCCTGCGCGGGGTGCCACCGCCTCCTGCGCGGGGTGCCACCGCCTCCTGCGCGGGGTGCCACCGCCTCCCCCGCCCACCCAAGGGCAAATCGGCTCGACCCTAACCGTTGTCAAGCCCGCTCCCGCCGTTGTCCACAGGCGGTGCAGTTATCCACAGGCCGGGGCCCTCGTACCGGCATCGCCGCGCGGCACGCATTAGCTTTGCGGCATGGCTGTTGTGAAGATCAACGCGATTGACGTTCCCGAGGGCGGCGCCGACGAGTTCGAGCAGCGGTTCGCCGCGCGCAAGGGCATGGTCGAGAAGGCGCCCGGTTTCCTGGCCTTCGAGCTGTTGCGGCCGGTCGGCGGCGAGACGCGTTACTTCGTCTACACCCGCTGGGAGTCCGAGGAGGCTTTCCAGGCCTGGTCCAGCGGCAGCGGCCGGGCCGCCCACGCCGGCGAGGGCGAGCGACCCCGTCCGGTCGCCACCGGCGCGTCCCTGCTCGAGTTCGAGGTCATCCAGCACGTCGAGAAGCCCACCGACTGACCGGCCACAGGGCGAGAGGGCGAACAAGCCGATACGGCAGCCCGACTGGAGAGTCAGCGGCTCTGAGTGTGGACAGCCATCTGTCCGGCGGTCGCGACGGCACGACGGCGACCGGTCCGGTCGGGGTTGCAGGGCGGCGGCTCGGAGGGGTCAGGCGTTTCGGGCGGCCACGGCGATCAGGCGGTCGGCGACGGCGCGGCGGTCCAGGCCGAGGCGTTGGGCCGTGTCGCGCAGGACGGTGTAGGCCTCCTGCACCCCGCAACCGCGCTGGGCGATGATGACGCCGACGGCGCGGTCGACCGCGGCGCCGGAGCTCAGGGCGTCTCGGCGGCGTAGTTCGTCCAGGAGGACCTCGGACTGGTTGGCCAGGGCCATCGCGGTGAGCAGGTCGTCGGGGCCGGGAGCGGCGGGCACGTCGAAGTAGAGGCTCAGGGCGCCCACCTCGGCGCGGGGCAGGTCGAGGGGCAGGGCGGCCACGCCGTGCACGTCCTCGCGCCCGGCCGCCTCGGCCAGGTCGGGCCAGCGGGTGTCGGTGGCCAGGTCGGGCACGGTGAGCAGGGTGCGCGTGCGGGCGGCTTCCAGGCCGGGGCCGGTCGTTCCCGCGGTGTACTGGATGTCGTCGACCGCGGCTCCGGCCGGGCCGTGGCCGACGTGGGTCAGGGGGCCGCCCTCGCCGATCAGCACGATCGAGCAGCGGACGGCGCCGGGGACCGCGCCGGCGGCGAAGGTGGCCAAGCGTTCCAGCGCCTGGGCGAAGTTGTCGGCCGACAGCAGGGACGCGGTGAGTTCGTGCAGCAGGCCGGCCAGTTCCACCGGGTGCGGCCCGGCCGGCACCGCCCGGGCCACGGAACGGGTGCGCCGGCGCCGGGTCACGACGCGGGCGGGACCACGATCCGGGGGCGAAAACCGGCGATATGGGGCGGACACGCGGGGCATCCTGCCATGGCCATCGACGCTCACGTAAGTCTTGTGCCTCTACGGAGTGGTTTCGGCCGTCTGGTCCGAGCGCCGCCGCTCCAGGAAGGTGTCGGGCGCGCCGTTGGGATCGTGCTCGCGCTCGTCGGATTCCGCGAGGATCGCCTCGGCCTGCGCCCGGGGGTCCGCGCTTCCGGCCACCTGCTCCTCGGGAAGTAGCTCGGCCGCGCGCTGCCCGATCCGGTCGTCAGTCATGAGAGATCGACTACCCGTAGTGAGGATCGAGAAACACGGCGGCCGGAAAGCAGAGCGCCGCCCTCGGCGTTAACCGGGGGCGGCGCAGATGTCGGTGTGCAGGTCGCCTCGCGGCGAGTGGCTCAACACGGCTCCAGCCGAACGGTATTCCGTGAAGGCATTGGGTGAGGCCCGGGGACACTGGGCACACCGACATCTGTCATCAACGGTCGGACCCCCACCCCGATTCCGTTAGCGAATGTGACGCCGACCACAAAGTTTCGGCGACCCGGGGCCGGGTAGCCCGAGTCCGTGACCGACGAGATCCGTGAGCTTGACGCATTTCTGGACGACGCCTACGACGGGCAGGAACGGCTGAGCAGCGCCGACCTGCAGCGCCGGGCGATCGCGGCCGACCTGCCCGCCCTGGCCCTGACCCGGGTCGACGCGCTGCCCGAGGGCGAATACGCCCAGGACGAGGCGGCCGAGGCGCTGCGCGCGCTGGAAGTCTGAGAGGAGACCGCGATGGAGCCGATCGGCGACCCGGACGAGCAGGAGGACTTCGCCGGCGAGCACGACGCCACGACAGTCGATTCCGACGTCACCGCCGGGCAGGACGACGAGGCCGAACCCGAGAGCCCCGAGGGCTGGTCCGGTCTCGACAAGGACGGCCCGCCCTGACGGACACGACGCGAGAAGGCCCGGGTGTTCGAACCCGGGCCTTCTCGCGTACGGGAACCGGGGTCTAATCGCCCTCGGCGTGGCGCTTGGCCACGTCATAGCCGAGCTGCAGGAAGTCGGAGACCGCCGTGGCCGTCAGGGTCACCGCGGCCAGCCGGGTCAGGCGGGGCGCCAGCACGAGACTGCCGGTCAGGCCCGTCGCCACCCACACGGCCAGGCAGAACGGGCAGGTGATGAGCTCGCCGATCCCGTGCTTGAGCGAGCTCTCGTGGTCGCGCACCTCCTCGTTGAGCTCGGCCGCACCGGCCGGCTCGGTGTAACGGGTGAAGGGGGCGCGCAGCGGACTGGTCACCGAGTCCTTGGCCAGCAGCCGGCTCAGCTTGTGGGTCGCCAGCGACAGCAGGACGACGTCGGAGGTGGACGGGCGTTCGGGGACGGGCTTTCCGGTGGCCCGGGCCGCGACGGCTAGCGAGGCGGCGAGGGCGCCGAAGGCCCCCATGGCCACGGAGTAGCCGCCCAGCGGCCGGTGATCATGGGGGGCGTACGACTGCCCGACGCGCGCCATCCGGGCGCGCAGCGTCTGCATCAAGGGAACCCCTACAAGTCCTGGGTGAGCCGGTCGCGGTCGACCTCCCGGCCCGGGTAACGGGTCATGTACTCGGTTTCCAGTTCCGCGGTCCGCTTGAAGTGGTTGTCCAGCGCCGCGTCCGGGCCGTGCCGGAGCGTGGCCAGGCGGGCGCGGTACAGGCTGGCGAGTTCGCGGAACAGGTCGTCGTCGCCGAGGGTGGCCGGATCTATACCGGTCTCCATCAGCGGAGCGTCGCCACGGGCGTCGGTCACGGTGCACCTCCGGTCGAAAACGGGCCTCAGCGTCACACCGAGTTGCCCATGCAGACGATCAACAAACACCCGCCGGTACGCTTCTGGGCATGAAGGGCCTGTGGACCCCGGCGTGGATCGCCCGGCACGTCCTGGCGCTGGTTCTCGCCTCCGGCTGCCTGGTGCTGGGCTGGTGGCAGTTCAGCCGCGCTCAGGAGGGCAATTCGATCAGCTGGGGTTACATGTTCGAGTGGCCGGTGTTCGCGGCCTTCGTCGTTTTCCTGTGGTGGCGCGAGGTGCAACTGGCCCGCAAGGGCCGGCCCGAGGCGCCCGAGAAGCCGGCGGAGAAAAAACTCCCAGGTTCGGCTGTTACGGTCGGCCGGCCGGTGCGCGTGGCCCATCGATCCGCCACCAATGACGACGATCCAGAGCTCACCGCCTACAACGACTATCTCGCCTGGCTGAACGCCCATCCCGGCGCCCGCCCGAGCGACTATCCCGGATAGGAAAAGACGAACGTGAAGGGTGCCCTGACCCGTTACCGGATCATCGCGTGGATCGTCGGCGTGGTCCTGCTCGCGCTCGTCGTGGTGGGCATGCCGCTGAAATACCTGGGCGACAACCCGATCGTGGTCGAGGCGGTCGGCCCGGCGCACGGCTTCCTGTTCATGGTCTATCTGGTGGCCACGTTCGATCTGTCCCGCCGCGCGCACTGGCCCTTCGGCCGGATGCTTCTGGTGATGCTGTCGGGCACGATCCCGTTCCTCTCGTTCTGGGCCGAGCGTAAGGTGAGCCGGGAATGGGTGCCGGCCGCCGAGTTGGCGAATAGTCCGGTTTGACAGCCCGCTTCGACGCTTCGCTTCCGTCGAATTACTAACCGCTATCGGGATCATTCCAACAAAGCGGTCCATTGTCTTAAATCACTCTGTGACCCCTTGCATTTGCATCTTTCGCCGATAGGTTGATGCGGTTGGTTCGGTCCGCAGCCACTCCCCCTGGTGGCGCCGGCCAACGCTGCCGAATCGCCTCGCGCGAACCGGGGAACCGAGTCTCTGGGGTGAATCCGCGTCAGCGGTAGGGCCATCTTCCAGCCCGAACCCGACAGCTAACCCGGTAGGCGGCCAAGCGGAAGAAAGGCCACTGACCGGTGCCCCACCCCCGTACGAGGCTTCGTGTCCTCGTCGTCGCGGCGATGGCTGCCGCGATCACCGGCTCCTTCGTGACGCCCGCGCAAGCGGCACCGTCCGCCACGGAGCTGAAGAAGCAGATCGAGGCGGCGTCCAACAAGCTCGAGGATGTCACCGAGCAGTACAACGCCATGAACGTCAGCCTGAAGAAGACCCAGTCCGACGCCAAGAAGCTGCAGGCGTCCCTGGCCCCCGCTCAGGCCGCCCTGAAGGCCGCGAGCGCTCAGGTGGGCAACCTGGCCACCACGTCCTACAAGCAGGGTCGTGCAGGCCCGATGAGCGCGCTGCTGTCCGGCGGGCAGGACGGCCTGATGGACCGCATGAGCTATCTGGACATGCTGACCCGGGCCAACCAGCGCGACATCGACACCTTCACCGAGGCGACGCAGAACTTCACCGAGCGTCAGGCCGCCCTCAAGGCGACCCAGACCAAGCAGACCGCCCAGCTCCGGGCGCTCTCGACGCAGAAGGCTTCGATCCAGAAGGATCTCAAGAAGCTGTTCAAGATGCGCGAGACCGCCTTCGGTCAGGCGCAGGAGACGAGCGGCGGCTACGACGGGCCGATCCCGCAGATCTCCGGCAAGGCCGGCGTGGCGGTCACGTTCGCCTACAACCAGATCGGCAAGCCGTATCTGTTCGGCGCGGACGGTCCGGGCAGCTTCGACTGCTCCGGTCTGACCTCGGCGGCGTGGCGGGCGGCCGGCAAGTCGCTGACCCACCAGACCAAGTCGCAGTGGAGCGAGACGAAACGGATCGACCGCGACGATCTGCAACCGGGCGACCTGGTGTTCTACCGCAGCCTCGGGCATGTGGCGATCTACGTCGGCGACGGCCAGATCATCGATGCCCCGCACTCCGGCACGGTGGTCAAGAAACGAACGATCAACATCATGACCCCGTACGGATTCGGGCGAGTCGTCTGAAGTCTGCGCACGAAAAAGGCCGGTACCCGAACGGGGTACCGGCCTTCTGTGTCGTGAGTAACCGGGGGAAGGAGAAGCCGTCAGGCGGCCTGCAGGCCCTCGGCCCGGGCCAGCTCGCGCAGCCGGCCGAGCGCCTGGATCTCGAGCTGACGGATCCGCTCGCGGCTCAGCGAGAAGCGCGAGGCCACCTCGGTGAGCGAGTGCTCGCGACCGTCCTCGAGGCCGTAGCGCGCCCGCATGATGCCGGCCGAACGGTCGTCCAGGTGGTTGAGCAGACCCTCGATGCGCTGCCGCTCCAGTGCGGTCAGCACGATCTCCTCGGGCGAGGGGGCGTCGCTGTCGGCGACCAGGTCGCCGAGGTTGGTGTCGCCGTCGTCGCCGACCGGGGTGTCGAGCGAGACCGTGTCCTGGGCCCAGCGGGTGAGCTCGTTGACGCGCTCGACGGTCACGCCGAGAGCGGCCGCCACCTGCTCGGGCTCGGGGTCGCCGCCGAGCTCACGAACGAGCTGACGGGTGACGTTGCGCATCCGGTTGACGTCCTCGACCAGGTGCACGGGCAGGCGCACGGTGCGCTCCTGCTGGGCGATGGCCCGGCTGATGGCCTGACGGACCCACCAGGTGGCGTACGTCGAGAACTTGTAACCGCGCTCGTAGTCGAACTTCTCGACGGCTCGGACGAGACCGGTGTTGCCCTCCTGGATCAGGTCGAGCATCGGCATGCCGGAGCGCACGTAGCGCCGGGCGATCGACACGACCAGTCGCAGGTTGGCCCGGATGAACAGATCCTTGGCCTTCTGACCCTCGGAGACGAGCCGCTCCAGTTCCTCCCGGCTCACCCCGCGCCGGACCTCGCCGCTGTCGAGCAGGTGCTCGGCATAGAGGCCGGCCTCGATTGCCTTGGAGAGCTCGACCTCCCGTGCGGCGTCCAGCAGCGGAGTCCGGGAGATTTCGTGCAGGTAGACGCCGACCAGGTCACGCTCTTCGGCGACCTGATCGGTCCGCATCACGGTGTTCTTCTCCACGTTGCCCACGGTCCCCTCATTGCCTTCACTACTTACCCCGTTACGGGTGATCCCTGTATCCATCAGTTCCTCCCCGTAACGTCCGCAGTTCGCACATTGCGGTTACTGGCATCTACACAACAAATGGCTGCCCGCACTGATTCCGGCTGGTGGGTCGAAAGTGTCACGAATGTCTGGGGGATTGCTGTGAGCCGCGTGCGTACTTGCTGTACAGGGCTCCAGTGCTCCGGCATTCGGCTGCGCGACCACACGGGGTCGTACAGACAGAGGCATACCCGTTGCAACTCTCATGACACCACCGGCCCCTCGTCCCTCACAGCGACGTCCATCACCAAGGGCCTTGGGACGTCCGTCACCACCCAGTACGTTCCTCGGGCTCGCCAGGTTCACGTGCTGGATCGACAGCTTCGGGACGGGCTTGAAACAAAAGCCGACATCAAAAAGATCCCGACGCCTGCGCCGAACGGGACCACCTGCCACAATGCGGCACGCGGCGGCGCAGTTCACTAGCCCGCACGAGTGACAACCGCACGAGTGACGCCCCTTTGACAACGGTTCGGAGCCGCCCCGCCATCCGATTGGCGAGGTGACGAACAACACACTGCCGGAGATCGCCGGCGAGAGACGATGAGCGTCATGAAGAACGGGCGAACGGCTCTCATCACCGGCGGCACGGGTGGTCTGGGGACCGCTGTGGTCGAGGCATTTGTCGCCGACGGGTGGCGGGTCGTCGCTCCCGTACGCGCGGGGTCCGTCGACAAACTGCCCAAGGGCGCCGTGCCTTTGGTGGCCGACCTCACCGACGAGACCGAGATCACCACCGCGGTGGCCACGGCCGTGGGGGCCGGCGACCCCGGATCCCCGCTGCGTGCGGTGATCAACCTGGTGGGCGGGTTCGCCAGCGGCCCCTTGATCGCCGACGCGCCCTATTCGGCGCTCGAGGCCCAGCTCGCGATCAATCTGCGCCCGACCTACCTGGTCACCCAGGCCGCCCTCCCCCACCTCGTCGAGGCGGGCGGCGGCAGTGTCGTCTGCGTCTCCTCCCGTACGGCGCTGTCGCCCTTCCCCGGTGGCTCGGCGTACGCGATCTCCAAGGCCGCCGTGCTCGCCTTCGCCGGCTCGGTCGCCCTGGAGTACAGGTCGCGCAACGTCCGCTGCAACACGGTGCTGCCGAGCGTGATCGACACCCCGGCCAACCGGGCCGCGATGCCGGACGCCGACTTCGCCAAGTGGGTGCGGCCCGAGCAGATCGCGCCCACCATCCTGTTCCTGGCCTCGGACGCGTCGGCCCCCACGAGCGGCGCCCAGATCCCGGTCTACGGCCGGGCCTAGGCCGGGGGTTTCTACAGCGCCTCGGCGAGCTGAGAGCCGGCCACGGCCAGGGCGGCGACGAGCGGGCCGCCGGCCAGGAGCATGCCGACGACCGAGCGGCCCGGGTCGGGCGTGGTGCCCCCGGCCAGTTCGGCGTGGATGGCGGCCGAGACCTCGTCCGGGGTGCCGTTGGCGTCGATGACCACGAAGCCGGCGAACTCGGGCAGGGAGTAATAGGCGGCACGGGCCGCGTTCAGATAGTCCATCGTCTCGCTGTCGTAGCCGCGCGCCTCGATACGGTCGTGGGCCACCTGCGGGTCGACGTCGAGAAAGAACGTGACGTCGGGGGCGCGGAAGAACCGGTAGGCCAGTCGCGCCCGGCGCTCGGCGGCCGGTTTCGCATCCCGGGCGCGCAGGCTCGCGTACTGACAGAAGGCGTACCGATCCATCACCACCGTGCCTCCGGTGACCGCGCGGCGGAGCAGCGTGCGCAGAATGGCCAGCCAGCGCAGCACCGACTCGACCGCCAGCATGCCGCGACGCCCGAGCAGAGCTTCGCCGTCGCTGCGGCCGAACACACCGGCAAGACGGCCGAACCAGTGGCGCCCACCCGCGTTACGGCGGTAGGCGGCGCGCACTCCGGCGGCGCTCAGCTCGTCGGCCAGCCGGTGCGCCTGAGTGGTCTTGCCCGAGCCGTCGATGCCGACCAGGGCGATCATGCCGGGGGCCGGAACCTTGCCGTGGGTCATGCCAACCAACGGTAACCGGGGGGCGCACGCGCCGTTCTCCGGCGGCGACCGGTCCGGCGTACCAAAATGGGGTTTTGTCCGGTGACCCGCACGGGTGGCGATTCAACGGCAGGCGGCCCGGGTAGTCGTATCCGACACAGAATCGCACACGTCGACAGGGGGAATAACCATGCCGCACCGGGTGGACGAGGGGCTGGCCGGCACACTCAAGATGGTCGCATCGACCCTGAAGAGCGCCGGAATACCGTTCGCCCTCGGTGGCAGTTTCGCGGTCTATGCGCACGGCGGTCACTCCAGCGACCACGACGTCGACTTCCTGATTCGTGAGCAGGACAAGGAGCAGGCCCTGGCCGAGCTGTCCAAGGTCGGGTTCCGCACCGAGCAGCCGCCGGAGGACTGGCTGGTCAAGGTCTACGACGAGGACCGGATGGTGGACCTCATCTATCGGCCCGTCGAGACGCCGGTGACCGACGAGACCTTGAACGACACCGAGCAGATCTCGGTCGAGGCCATCTATATGCCGGTGCTGTCGGCGACCCAGCTGATGGTGCACAAGCTGCTCAGCTACAGCCAGCACTACTGCGACTTCGCGACCGGACTGCCGGTGGCCCGCTCGCTGCGGGAACTGATCGACTGGCCGCGGGTCCGCCGTGAGACCGAGAAGTCACCGTACGCCGAGGCGTTCCTCATCCTGCTGGACCGGCTGGACGTCGTGCCGTTCCCGGACGAGGAAGCACTCACCCGCTAACCGAAACCGGAGGGTTTGGCCGATGACCACCGACACCGATCTCGAGGCCGAGATCCAGCGCCTGCTCACCGAGCACGATCGGATAGCCGAGCAGGGCATCACCGTGCAGCGCCGCGATCACCTGATCGTCCTCGGCGGCGAGGTGGAGAGCACGCAGCGCCGCGACGAGATCTGCAAGCAGATCTCGGCCCACTTCCCGGACGTGGAGATCACGTGTGACATCGGGATCACCAGGGCCGCGGCGCCCAGCGAGGTGGAGGAGATTTCATGATCCGGATCGCCGCCGTGGGCGACGTCCACGTGGACAAGGATGTGGTGGGCCGCTACCGGCCCGCCCTGGAGGAACTGCCCGACCGGGCCGACGCGCTGCTGGTGGCCGGGGACCTGACCCGGCACGGCACCCCGGAGGAGGCGCGCTGCTTCGCCAAGGAGTTCGGCGGGCTGGCCGTCCCGGTGGTGGTCGTGCTGGGCAACCACGATCACCAGAGCGACCAGCAGGAGCAGGTCACCGAGGTGCTCACCGACGCCGGGATCACCGTGCTGGAGAGCGCCGCGACCGTCCTGGAGATCCGCGGGCAGCGGCTCGGCATCGCCGGCACCAAGGGCTTCGGCGGCGGGTTCGCCGGGGCCTGCGCGAGCAACTTCGGCGAGCGCGAGATGAAGGACTTCGTCGGCACGAGCGAGCGGTACGCGACGGCGCTGGAGAAGGCGCTGCAGTCGGTCGAGTGCGACGCCCTGGTGGCGCTCACCCACTACGCCCCGGTGCCCGAGACGCTGGTCGGCGAGCCGCTGGAGATCTACGCGTTCCTCGGCTGCTACCAGCTCGGACGGGCCATCGACTCGGCCCCGACGGCGCTCGCCCTGCACGGGCACGCCCACCACGGCTCGGAGCGCGGCCGGACGCCCGGAGGGGTCCCGGTCCGCAACGTCGCGCACCCAGTGATCAAGCAGGCGTACAACGTCTACCAGCTGTTGTCCGAAGAGGTCGACGCCACATTGATCGGCACCCGCGAATCAGGTTTCTGATTTTCACGCATCGGGTATCCGATCTGCATGGACCTAATCCTTTGGATTCTCGCAGTCATCCTGGTGGTCGCCGGTATCCTCGCGCTCTTCCGGCGGCAGCTCCTCTGGGGCATCGTGCTGATCATCATCGGCCTCCTCGTCGGCCCCGGTGGCGTCAGCATCTTCACCTGATCGGCCCCCTCGTATCCCGCTCCATCCCCCCCACAATCGAGAACCGGGCCACCCCGAACGGGTGGCCCGGTTCCGTTTGTCCGCTACGCCGCACTCGTCGTGCGATGGACCGCTCCGTTTCGCTGACTGAATCACTCGCGGAAACCTGTCGATCTTTTCCGCGAGGAGTGCCGGTGGCCGAAGTCCATCACTTCACGTACGGCGTCTTCAATCCGATCGCCGCCTTCTTGCTGGCCTTCCTGGGTTCGTTCTTCGGGCTGCTCAGCACCGCCCGGGCCCGGGGCGCGCGCACCCGGAGCCGCCGCAACCGGTGGCTGCTGATCGGGGCGTTCGCCATCGGGGGCGGCGCGATCTGGCTCATGCACTTCGCCGCGATGCTCGGCTTCGAGGTGCCGGCCAGCCCGGTCCGCTTCGACGTGCCGATGACCGTCGGCAGCCTCGCGTTCGCCGTCTTCGCGGTCGGGGCCGGGCTGCTGATCGTCGGTCATGGACGGCGCAGCCTGCCCAAGGTGCTCGCGGCCGGCGTGCTGACCGGCGGCGGCGTGCTGGCCATGCACTACACCGGCATGCGGGGCATGCACGTCTCCGGCCAGATGCGCTACGACCTCACGCTGGTGGCGGCGTCGGCGATCATCGCGATCGTCGCGTCCACGGTCGCGCTCTGGTTCACCGTCTCGGTGCACGGCTGGGCCCCGATCAGCGGGGCGGCCGCGATCATGGCGATCGCGGTGTGCGGCATGCACTACACCGGGATGGCGGCCATGTCGGTGCACCTCCACCCGGGCATGCCGACCGAGGTGACCGGGCTCCGGCCGCTCACCATGATCGTGCCGATCACCCTGATCACCGCCGCGACGATCGTCGGGGTGGCGCTGAGCGCTCTGCAGGCCATGACCGAGGAGGAGTTCACCGACGGCGCGGGCACCCCCAAGCGCGGGGCGCACGCCGAACCGGGCGCCAACCCGTGGTCGCTCAAGCAGGCGACGGCGGCGACGGCGGCCGTACGCCGGCCCTCGCCTCGCCCGGTTCCGATCCGCACACCCACCAACGGCTGACGCTCCGGTACGTTCTCGGCATGGCGCCACGGATGCTGCTGTCGATGCCGCTGCACGCGATCACCGAGGTGTACGGCGAGGCCGGCCTCCGCGAGCGGTTCGTGCTCGAGCTCGAGACGTTCCCCGAGCCCGAGCGCGTGCAGCTCACCGAGGCGCTCGACCTGGCGGCCCGCCTGCACGCGGGCGACCGCCGGGTCCGCGAGCCCTATCTCAACCACCTGCTGCGGGTGGCCATCCGGATCATCCGGTACTACGGCGTACGGGATGTCGATGTGCTGACCGCGGCCCTGCTGCACGACGCGGTGGAGGATCACCCGGACGAGCTCTCCGGACTGGCCTCGGGCACCTTCGACGAGCTGACCGGGGCGGCGATCGCCGAGCTGGCCCGCCGGTTCGGTCCGCGGGTGGCCGAGCTCGTCAGTTCGGTCACCAATCCGGAGTACGACCCCGGGCAGGACCGCCACGAGCAGTACCGGGCGCACGTGGCGGCCAGCCTGGAACGAGACCCGTGGGCCCGGGTGATCAAGGTCTCGGACTTCACCGACAACGGCGTGGGTGTGGTGCACACCACCCTCGACAAGGCGGTCCGGGCCGCCACGAAATACCGCCCGCTAGTGCCCAAGCTGCGCGAGTTGGTGGGCCGGCCGGACACCCCGCTGTCGATCGCGGCCAAGGACCACATCATGGATCAGCTCGACCTGGCCGAGGAGAGGTTCGCCGCACTTCTCGATGACTAGCCGGGCTCGTTCATTAGCCTGGTGGGCATGCTCGACAGTGACGAATGGTGGCGCGACGCCGTCATCTACCAGGTCTATCCCCGTTCCTTCGCCGACAGCGACGGTGACGGGATGGGCGACCTGCCCGGCATCACCAGCCGTCTGCCGCACCTCAGGGACCTCGGCATCGACGCCGTCTGGCTGTCCCCGTTCTATCCGTCGCCGCAGCACGACGCCGGCTACGACGTGGCCGACTACCGCGGGGTCGACCCGCGCTTCGGTGACCTGGGCGACGCCGACAAGCTGATCGGCGAGGCCCACAACCTGGGCCTGAAGATCATCGTTGATCTGGTCCCAAACCACACCTCCAGCGAACACGCCTGGTTCCGGGCCGCGCTCGCCGCCGCGCCGGGCAGCCCGGAGCGCGAGCGGTACATCTTCCGCGACGGCCGGGGACCGGACGGGTCGCAACCACCGAACTCGTGGAAGAGCGTCTTCGGGGGCGACGCGTGGGAGCGGGTGCCCGACGGCCAGTGGTATCTGCACCTGTTCGACGTGAGCCAGCCCGACCTCAACTGGGGCAACCCGGAGGTGCGGGAGGAGTTCCTCGACGTGCTGCGGTTCTGGCTCGACCGCGGGGTCGACGGCTTCCGGGTGGACGTCGCGCACGGTCTGGTCAAGGAGGAGAACCTGGCCGACTGGACGAACACCAGCACGATCCTGGGCGGTCTCGACCCGGCCGGCCCGCCCCCGCCGATGTGGGACCAGGAGGGCGTCCACGAGATCTACCAGTCGTGGCGGCGGGTGCTCGACCAGTATCCCGGCGGCCGCATCCTGGTGGCCGAGGCGTGGGTCGCTCCGGCCGCCCGGCTGGCCCGGTACGTGCGCCCCGACGAGATGCACCAGGCGTTCAACTTCCCGTACCTCGACGCCCCGTGGACGCCGCCGGCTCTGCGCGCGGTGATCGACGAGTCGCTCCAGGCCAACGACGCGGTCGGCGCGCCCACCACCTGGGTGCTCTCGAACCACGACGTCGTGCGGCACGCCAGCCGGCTGGGCTTCCCGCCCGGCACCCCGCGCATGCCCGGCATCGGGGCCGACGACCCGCAGCCCGACACCGCGCTGGGACTGCGGCGGGCCCGCGCGGCCACGCTGCTCATGCTCGCGCTGCCCGGCTCGGCCTACCTCTATCAGGGTGAGGAGCTGGGGCTGCCCGAGCACACCACGATGCCCGACGAGTTCCGCGAGGACCCGGCCTGGGAGCGCTCGGGGCACGCCGAGCGCGGGCGCGACGGCTGCCGGGTGCCGCTGCCGTGGGAGGCCGACGCTCCCTCGTACGGGTTCGGCCCGGCCGACGCGTCCTGGCTGCCGCAGCCGGCTTCGTGGGCCGAGTTCGCGCTCGACCGCCAGCAGGGTGTGGCCGGCTCGACATGGGAGCTCTACCACTCGGCGCTGGGTCTGCGGCGCGAGCACGGGCTGGGCCGGGGCGCCGTGGCCTGGCAGGACGCCCCGGACGGCACGCTGGCCTTCCGCAACGGCGACCTGCTGGTGCTGACCAACTTTTCCGCCGGCGCCGTGGAGCTACCGTCCGGCGCCCGGGTCCTGCTGAGCAGCGAACCCCTCGACGGAGACGGGCGGGTTCCCGCCGACGTCACCGTCTGGGCGCACATCTAGTCCGGCCGCCCGGACCAGCAGGGCGGCGTGCGTGTCGGCCATGTCGCGCGCGACCGTCCTGCTGGCCAGCCAGAACATGACCCCGGTGGGGATCCAGAACAATTGGAAGGCGGCCAGGCCGACCGCGTAGTTGAGCGGCGGCGGGAAGGCCCCGGCCAGCCCGCGGAAGGCCACCGCCACCATGGCGTTGCCACCGGCCCGGCCGAAGCCGTTGACCAGGTTGCCGAGGCTGTAGACGGTGCCGCGATGCTCGGGCGGGTTGACGTCGGCGATCAGCGCGAACCAGTTCGGCGAGTTGGCCGAGGTGAGCATCAGCGCGAAGACGGCGGTGATCAGGCACAGCCCGACGGTCGGCTGGGTGAAGACGTCGGACAGCACCGCCTTGATCACCTCGCCCGAACCGCCGCCGTCGGGCACGTCGATCCGCATCGGCACGAAGAACAGCACGACGTAGAACGGCACGGCGGCCAGCACTCCGACCGCGGCGACCAGGGCCCGGCCCCGCGGCGTGCGCCGCTGCAAACGGTCGCCGGCCAGGCCGCCCAGGATGCTGAGCGCGCCGCCCAACTGGAACAGGGTGGCGAAGACGCTGCCGACCAGCACCGCGGTGCCCGCCGTGTAGCCCTGGTCCTCGGCGCGGGCCCGGAACAGCACCGGCAGCCAGACCAGCGAGCCCAGCGCGATCTGGGCCGTGCCGCCCTGCAGGATCAGCCACACGTTGGTGCGCCGGCGCAGGATCACCGGCAGGTCGTCGTGGTGGATCCGCTCGTCGTAGTCGACCCCGGCCAGTTCGGGCTGGCTGTCGCCGCGCGGCACGTTGTAGGTGAACAGGTAGGCCACGGTCGCGACGGCGCCGGCCACCGCGGTGACCAGGAACGGCTGGCGCCAGTTGGCGTGGCCGAGCAGGCCCCCCACCAGGGTGCCGCCGAGCGTGCCGACGCCCTGCGAGAGGCCCCAGAAGCTCATCACCAGCCCGCGGCGCCGGGGCGAGATGAGGTCGCTGACCACGGCGAAGCTGACCGAGGCGACGGCGCCGAGACCGAACGCGGCGACCACCTGGCCGGCCAGGAAGCTGGGGTAGCTGCCGGACAAGCCGGACCAGACGGTGCCGGCGATCCAGATCAGCGTGCCGGCGACGAGCACCGGCTTGCGGTCGGTGCGATCACCGGCGTACGCGAAACCGATGGCCGCGATCGCGCTGGTCAGGAACATGATCGTGGTGGAGAGGGCGATATGGCCCTCGCCCACCCCGAACGCGTCACCGATGCTGCCGTAGAGCGGCGGCACCAGTCCGATCGCGACGTTGTCGAGCGAGGCGAGGACCACGAACACCACCACGCTGTACGCGCGATGGGCGCTCCCTCCCCTGGTCACCACGAAAGGTTAGCGGGACCTATCGACGACTGCGTCCTGGGCGGCGGCGTACTGCTCGCGGATCAGCGGAACCGGCTGGGCCTCGTACGTCTCCGGCTGCTCGGCCGACCACACCGGCGGCTCCTCGCCGCCGAGCGCGACCCACGCGGCCTGGCGGGCGGCGCCGTCCGCGACGTATTCGCCCGGCGGCGGAACCAGCACCGGCAGCCCGAAGAGCTCGGGGGCGATGCGCCGGACCGCCTCGCTGCGGGCGCCCCCGCCGACCAGCACGATGCGGTTGGCCGTGGCGCCGTTGACGACCAGCGCGTCCAGCCCGTCGGCGAGCGCGCAGAGCATGCCCTCGACCGCGGCCCGGCCCAGGTGCGCCGGGTCGGAGGTCTTGAGCGTGAGGCCGTGGATCGCCCCGGTGGCGTTCGGCCGGTTCGGCGTGCGCTCGCCCTCGAGATAGGGGATCAGGACCAGCCCGTCAGCGCCGGCCGGGGCGCTCAGAGCGAGCTCGGACAGCCGGTTGTGGTCGACGCCGAGCAGCTTGGTGGCGGCGTCGAGCACGCGGGCCGCGTTCAGCGTGACCACGATCGGCAGGAAGCGGCCGGTGGTGTCGGCGAACCCGGCCACCGTGCCGGTCGGGTCGTTGGGCGAGACGTCGGACGAGACGAAGACCGTACCCGACGTGCCGATCGAGACGATGACGTCGCCCGTGCCGGCGCCCGTCCCGAAGGCGGCGGCCGCGTTGTCACCGGCGCCCGGGCCGAGCGGGGCGCCGTTGGGCAGCCGGCCCGCGATGCCGGTCGGACCGAGCACCTCGGGCACCCCGATGACCCGGCCGAAGCCGAGCTCGAGCAGGTCGGGGCGGTATTCGTTGGTCTTGGCCGACCAGTAGAGCGTGCCGCTGGCGTCGCTGCGGTCGGTCTTGATCGTGGCGATGTCGGTCGACCCGGAGAGCTTCCAGGTCAGCCAGTCGTGCGGGAGGCAGACCGCCGCCGTTCGCGCGGCGTTGGACGGCTCGTTGCGGGCGAGCCAGCGCAGCTTGGTCAGGGTGAAGCTGGCGACCGGCACGATGCCGACCGCGTCGGCCCACTTGTCGCCGCCGCCGAGTTCCTGGATCAGGTCGGCGGCCGCGCCGGCGCTGCGGGTGTCGTTCCACAGCAGCGCCGGGCGGACCACTTCGCCGTTCTCGTCGAGCACCACCATGCCGTGCTGCTGGCCGGCCACCGAGGCGGCGGCCACGTCGTCGAGGCCGCCGGCCTCGTCGATCGCCTGTTGCAGCGCGGCCCACCACGCGTCCGGATGCACCTCGGTGCCGTCCGGATGCGCGGCGCGGCCCTGCCGGACCAGCTTGCCGGTCTCCGCGTCGCGGATGACCACCTTGCAGGACTGGGTGGAGCTGTCGATCCCGGCTACGAGAGTCATTTTGTCCCTTTGGCTCGGCGCTTAGTTGGCGCGCAGAACGTGGTCGATCATGAGCTGGTGCAGCTTGACGAAACCGTAGCCCTGAGCACCGGCCGCGTCGACGTCGTAGTCCTCCCAGGCGCTCTTGTCGTTGAGCAGGTCCTGGTAGGTCTCGCCGGGGTTGAGCGTGGGGGTCTCGAGCTCGAGCACCTTGCTGGCGCGCAGCGCCTCCTGCACCACCGGGTCGGCCCGGAACTCCTGCGCGCGCTCCTTGAGCAGCAGGTACATCCGCATGTTGGCCTTGGCCGACTCCCAGACGCCGTCGATGTTCTCGGTGCGGGACGGCTTGTAGTCGAAGTGACGGGGGCCGTCGTACTTGGGGCCGCCGCCGATCGGGCCGTTCTCGAGCAGGTCGACCAGGGAGAACGCGTTGAGCAGGTCGCCGTGGCCGAAGACCAGGTCCTGGTCGAACTTCACGCTGTGCTGGCCGTTGAGGTCGATGTGGAAGAGCTTCTTCTGCCACAGCGCCTGGGCGATGCCCTGGGTGAAGTTGAGGTTGGACATCTGCTCGTGGCCGACCTCGGGGTTGATGCCGAACAGCTCGGGCCGCTCCAGCTCGTAGGTGAAGGCGATGGCGTGGCCCAGGGTCGGCAGCAGGATGTCGCCGCGGGGCTCGTTCGGCTTGGGCTCGATGGCGAAGCGCAGCCCGTAGCCCTTGTCCTCGGAGTACTGCGCGACCAGGTTGAGGCCCTCGCGGTAGCGGTCGAGCGCGGCGTTGATGTCCTTGGCCGCGTCGTACTCGGCACCCTCGCGGCCGCCCCACAGCACGAAGGTCTGGGCGCCCAGCTCGGCGGCCAGGTCGACCTGGCGCAGCACCTTGCGCAGCGCGTAACGCCGGACCGAGCGGTCGTTGCTGGTGAACGCGCCGTCCTTGAACACCGGGTGGCTGAAGGTGTTGGTGGTGACCATCGGGACGACGAGGCCGGTTTCCTCGAGCGCCTTCTTGAAGCCGGCGAGGATGCCGTCGCGGGTCTGCGCGTCGGAACCGAACGGGACCAGGTCGTCGTCGTGGAACGTCAGGCCGTACGCGCCGATCTCGGCCAGCTTGTGCACCGCCTCGATCGGGTCGAGCGCCGGACGCGTGGCCGAACCGAACGCGTCCTGGGCCGGCCACCCGATCGTCCACAGGCCGAAGGAGAACTTGTCTTCACGGGTCGGTTGGACCGTCACGGTTACCTCCACGAAACAGCTTCGATTTGTTTATTGGTTGAATTATTTGGCGGCGATGTGGCATTGTCAAGACGTGAGCGGCCGCCTGATGAGTTCTTCCCGGGCCCCCGTCCGGCAATCGAGCGTGCGAGCCCACAATCTCGCGCTCGTGTTGCAGACAGTGGCAAACAGCACGAATCGCCCGTCCCGAGCGGCGATATCGGGGTCGACCGGGCTGACCCGGGCCACGGTCTCGGCGCTCGTCGACGACCTGATCGCGGGCGGGCTGCTCACCGAGATGGACCCGGCTCCGCGTACGGGGGCCGGCCGCCCCGCCGCCGGGCTGGCGCTCTCCCCCGACGGCCCGGCCGGGCTCGGACTCGAGATCAACGTCGACTACCAGGCCGCCTGTGTGATCGACCTGGCCGGCGTCGTGCGGCACCGGCTCGTCGCCCGCGGCGACCAGCGGGTGCTTGCGCCCGGCGCGGCCCTGGCCGAGCTGAGTGTGCTGGCCCTGCAGGCGCGGGCCGCGGCCGAGGCCGACGGGCTGCGGCTGGCCGGGGCCGCGCTGGCCGTGCCCGGCCTGGTCGCGCCGGGCGGGCTGGTGCGGGTGGCGCCCAACCTGGGCTGGTCGGACGTGGACGTGCCGGCGCTGCTGCCGGCCCTGGCCGACCTGCCGATCACCGTCGACAACGAGGCCAACCTGGCCGCGCTGGGCGAACTGCGGGCCGACGGCGCCGGGCCCAGCTTCGTCTACGTCTCCGGCGAGATCGGCATCGGCGCCGGCATCGTGCTCGACGGCGCCCTCTATCGCGGCGGCCGCGGCTGGAGCGGCGAGATCGGCCACGTCACGGTCTATCCCGGCGGACGGCCCTGCCGTTGCGGGGCGAACGGCTGCCTCGAGCAGTACGCCGGTCAGGAAGCCGTCGCCACCGATCCCGACCTGGCCGCCTCCGCGCTCGGCATCGCGCTCGCCGCGGTCGTCAACCTGCTCGACGTCGGGGTGATCGTGCTCGGTGGTGGCTACGCGCCGGAGTTCGACCGGCTGCGCGACGGCATCGAGACGGAGTTACGCCGCCGGGTGCTGACGGCCGGCCTGGCCCCGGTGACGCTGCGGCCCGCCGCCCTGGGCGCCGACGCGGCCATGCGCGGCGCCGCGGACGCGGTGATCCGGGGCGTGCAGGAGGACCCGGCGAGCTGGCTCGCGCGGGCTCAGGCTGTCTGAGCCGAGGCGGAGTCACCGTTTTCCTCGGCCGCCGCGGCGAACTCGGTGAGCCCCCGCAGCAGAGCGGCCCGACCCCCGGCCGACATCTTTTCCAGTACGCCCGTGAGCGCGCGACGGCGGATGAGACGCAGCTCGGCCAGCAGGTTGCGGGACGCGGGAGTGAGATAGAGGGCGATCTCGCGCCGGTCGGCCCGGCCGGGCACCCGCTCGACCATGCCCGAGGCCACTAGGCGGTCGCAGAGCCGGCTGGCCGAGGAGAGCAGCATGCCCAGCTCGGCGGCGAGCCCACCGAGGTTGAGGCCCTCGGACCGCTCGACGGCGAGCAAGGCGTTGAGCTGCACCGAGGACATGCGCGGGGTCACCTGCTCGCGGGCCACGTCCCAGGCGAGCAGCAAGGCTTTCGCGGCGTCGTCGATCGCCGCGACATGCGTGGGGTCAGGCCCGTCCGGCCCATGGTGAACGGCCATGGTGCAGCAGAGACTACTCGTACGGGCCGGTCTGTTCGAGGAGGACTTCATTGATCGACAGGCTACTGACTGTCCGGCGCGTTCTCACCGACGCGGCCGCCGACGCCGTTCCGGACCGCCTGGCCGAGGGACTGGCCAAGGAGTACTCGGTCTCCCACACCGAGTTGTACCTGGTGGACTACCGTCTGGCCACCCTCGTGCCGGTGTTCGGCGAGGACGGTCGCACCCGTCCGGGGGACCCGGCGTGGCGCTGCTTCGACCACCAGTCCGCGGTGCGGGAGAACAATGTGATCTTCCTGCCGGTGTCGGCCCGCGGCGAGCGGATCGGGGTTCTCGCCTGCGCGCCCGTCCCGGACGACCCGGCCGAGACGGCGGAACTGGCCGAGATCGCCGTCGTGCTGGCCCACGAGCTGCAGTCCGCCGGCGCCGGCACCGACCGGTATCAGGCCGTCGCCCGTACGCAGAGGCTCACGCTGGCCGCCGAGATGCAGTGGGACCTGCTGCCCGCGCGCAGCCGCACCCGGGCGTCGTTCGGCCTGGCGGGGCAGCTCGAGCCCTCCTACGACGTACGCGGTGACAGCTTCGACTGGGCCGACCAGAACGACCGGCTGTCGCTCAGCGTGCTCAACGGCATGGGCGAGGGCGTGTCGGCCGCGCTGCTGACCTCGCTCGCGACCAACGCCCTGCGCAACGCCCGCCGGGCCGGGATCCCGCTGGAAGACCAGGCCGCGCTGGCCGATCAGGCGATCTTCGCCGAGCACCGGGGCGCCACGCACGTGTCCGCCCTGCTGCTCGAACTCGACCTGGTCACCGGCGAGATGCAGGCCGTCGACGCGGGTTCGCCCCGCCTGCTGGTGCTGCGCGGCGGCCAGGTGCACGAGCAGAAGCTCGACAAGGAGTTCCCGCTCGGCATGTTCGAGGAGACGGACTATCGCGTGCAGCGCTTCCGGCTCCGGCCCGGCGACCGGCTCATGCTGGTCAGCGACGGGGTCTACGACGCGGTGGCGGCGACCGGACGGTACGGGGACGCGGCGCTGGCGCGGTTCATCCGGCGTACCGGGCCGCTGGTGCCGTTGCAGGCCGTGCGCTCGCTGCTGGGTGACCTGCGGGCGTTCGTGGGCGATGCCGAGCTGGAGGACGACGCCGTCGCCGTGTGCCTCGATTGGACCGGACCGGCGAACTGATCAGGGCCGCCACCTCGCGGTGACGGCCCTGATCGCGTGCGTGCGGGACTCAGCTGCCGGTGGCGCCGGTGCGGCGGCCGATGGCCTCGACGAAGATCTGGCTCATCCTGGCCGGGTCCTTGGCGATGAAGACGCCACCCGCAGGGGTCTCCTTCACGGCCTCCTTGAGCTCGGACTCGTCGACCTGGTCACCGATGCCGATGATGACCAGACGCACCGGCGTCTTCGGATCGTCGAGCCGCTTGAGCTCGGCCTTGAGCTGGTCGATGTTGATGCTGCTGCCTTCGTCCTTGCCGTCGGTGAAGAGGATGACGGAGTTGACCTTGCCGGGCTCCCAGGTCCGCTTCACCTCCTTGTAGGCGGCGAGAACGGTGTCGTAGAGACCGGTGTCGCCGTCCTCCTTGGGCACGATCTGGCTGATCGAATCCTGAAGCACGGGGCGGCCCGACGCGAGCGGGGTGATCGGCACGATCTGCTTCCAGGGCCGCTTGCCGACCATCTCGGTCGAGAACAGCCACACGCCGACGGCCCATTTCTGGCCGAACATCTGCAGACCGGCCGCTGCCGCCTTGCGCGTCACCGCGGCCCGGGTCTGGTTGTTCGCCGTCGGCACCTTGGTGTTCATCGAACCGGAGACGTCGAAGACCGCGAGCACCCGGCCCGGCTGCGTGATGGCCGTCCAGCTGCCGATCACCTGGCTGAGCGCGCTGGCGTCGAGGCCGGCCGCGGCGGTGCCGCCGTTCTCGCCGTTGCCGCCGACCGAGTTGTTGACGGCCGGGGACGCGTCGGGAGCGCCGAGCGGACGGGCGAAGCCCGACCCGAACGAGCCGTCCGGCGAGCGCAGGCCGGCCGCGCCGAGGGCGTTCTTGAACGTGGTGCTGGAGAGCTGCGCCCGCAGGCCCGCGGCGGCCTGCTGCTTGGGCAGGTCGGTCTCGGGCATGACCGCGAACGGATAGTCGAGCGGCATCGGGCTCGGCTCGAGATAGAGCCCGACCAGCGGCACCGGCGGCTTGGCGGCGTTGAAGGCGACGACGTTCTGCTCGGAGATCGGCGCCGCGCTGAGGCTCTGGCCGATGTCGGTCGGGTCGGCCGAGCGCGGGAACGTCTCGATCAGTTCGTCGCGCAGGTTGGAGGCGCCGGTCGCGAGCGCCCCGAGCGCCTTGACCTTGGTGGCCTGGCCCGCGTCGCCGGTGCCGGCCGCCTGGCCCAGCGCGAGCAGGCCGGACAGCCCGGCGGCATCGCGCTGCGGGTTGGTGATGCCGGTGTTCAGCCTCGTGTTGGTCAGCATCTCCCGCAGCAGCCGGTTCCAGTCCAGCTTGCCGTTGGGCCAGCCGATCGTCTTGGCGACGGGCTCGGGCATGGCCACGACGACCGGGCTCTGCGCGATCGGCTTGCTGTCGGAGGGCACGAAGCCGGGCGCCTCGGACTTGAGACGCAGGATCCAGGTCGAGGAGTCGGGGATCCAGAGATCCGGCACCTTGACCGCCTGCGGCGCGGTGCCGACACCGGCCAGCTGCACCTTGTGCTCGCCGGCCACCGCCGCGGCCATGTTGGCCGAGATGACGTCCTCGACGGCGACGGCGACGCAGGTGCCGTCGACGTTGGCGCCGTCCTGCACCCAGCGTTGAGCGACCTGATCGATCGCGGGAGCGATCTCGGGCGTCGCGGCGACGGTCAACCGGATGGAACCGGAGCACCCATCATCCGAGAGCTGCTGATATCCGAAGTAGGACCCCGCCACTACGACGACTATTGCCATCGCAGCTCCGACGATGCCCGCTCCTCTGAGATTGAAGTTTCTACGATGGCGGCCTGACACGCGCTCCATAGTGCGCACCTGCGTACCTGAATGCCATATACGTTCGGGCGAAAGTTACTCGGATTGGAATTCTTGGCATCATGCGTGACTGCGCGTGGTGGCGTCATCTCGATCAGTGGCGGCCTGTGCCGGAATTGTCCCCGCCACCGTGATGATCACCATCTATCCCGTTGTGGGCGTTACCGGCCCTGGACGGGCGTCCAGCGCAGCAGGCATGTCGGTGTGGGCTCGGCCGCGGGCTCGCCCTGAACCGCCGGGACGCCGGTCTCGCGGTCGATCCGGAAAGTCGTCACGCTCTGTGATCGCTGATTGGTTACGTAGAGGTGATCCCCGACCAGGATCATGTGCCTTGGCCAGTCACCCCCGACAGGCGTCTCCGCCACCAGCGCCGCGGTCTCGCCGTCCCACGCAAAGGTTGCCACCGTGTTGGCCCCCCGGTTGGCGACGTAGACGAAACGGCCGTCGGGACGCACGAGAACCTCGGACGGATAGTTCTCGCCCGCGGCCGTGGTGGTCGCCGCCTGACCGGCCGGCTCGAGCGCGCCACCGGCGCCCGGGCGCCCCCAGGTCAGATCGCCGGAGAGCTCGCCCACCACGAACAGCGCGCCGTCGGGCGAGAAGCGCACGTGACGCGGGCCGGTGCCGGGCTTGGCCGACACCGCCGCCCCCACCAGCGTGAGGCGGCCCGAGACCGGGTCGAGCCGGGCGCGCCACACCTTGTCCGAGCCGAGGTCGGCGATCAGCACCTCGTCGCGCAGCGGGAAGACCATGTGCGCGTGCGGGCCGGCCTGGCGGTCGGCGACCGGGCCACTGCCCTGCAGGCCGAGGAGGTCGGAACGCTCGCCCGGGGCGCCCTCGGCGTCGAGCGGGAAGACGGCGACCGAACCGGTGCCGAAGTTGGCCACGAGCAGGTGCCGCCCGTCGGCCGACACGGCGAGATGGGCCGGGTCGCTGCCGCCGGTCGGCCGGGCGGCCAGCGGGGTGAGCGAGCCGTCGCCGGCCACCGTGAAGGCGCTGACCGTGCCGTCGGGGTCGAGCTCGTTCACCGCGTACAGGACGGGAAGGGTCGGATGCTGCGCCAGGAACGACGGGGACGGCGTGCGCGCCACCACCGCCAGCCGGGTCAGCGAGCCGTCCGAAGGATCGCGCCGCAGCAGCGTGATGCCCTCGCCGTCACCGCCCTTGTCCGCCGTGTAGCCACCGACGAAGACGTACTCATCGCTCGCACCCATGGGTGTGATCCCATCACACCGGGATCGTCAGCGGGACGCGGCCGCGGCCAACTGCTTGCGGGCGACGTACTCGACCAGCTCGATCAGGACATTGCGGGCCCCGGTGGGCTCGCGCGCGTCGAAGAGCACGACCGGCACGCCCGGGTCGAGGTCGAGCGCCCGGCCCACGGCGTCGGCCCCGAACCGCTGCTCCGACTCGAAGCAGTTGACCGCGACGACGAACGGCGTGCCGCGCTGCTCGAAATAGTCGATCGAGGGAAAGCAGTCGGCGAGCCGGCGGGTGTCGGCCAGCACCACGGCGCCCAGCGCGCCCTGCGACAGCTCGTCCCAGAGGAACCAGAACCTGTCCTGCCCGGGCGTGCCGAACAGGTAGAGCTGAAGGTCCTCGGTGATCGTGATGCGGCCGAAGTCCATCGTCACGGTCGTGGTGGTCTTGCCCTCCACGCCGCCGGTGTCGTCGGCGCCCTCGACCCCGGTCAGGACCTCCTCGGTCTGCAGCGGACGGATCTCGCTCACCGAGCCGACCATCGTGGTCTTCCCGGCGCCGAATCCACCGGCAATCAGGATCTTGAGCGCGACCGGGATGCGCGACGATGCGCCGTTGCGGTCAGAGCGCACGGAGTCCATTGACAACCGCCTTGAGTACGTCGACATCGTGCGGCTGAGAGGCCGCCGGGGGTTCGTACAGCGAGATGAGCCCTGCCGAGCGTAGATCACCCAGCAAAACCCGCACGACTCCGATCGACAGGTCGAGAGCCGAGGCCAGCTCGACGACCGAGATCGGCTCCCACGACGCGGCCACGATCGCGTGGTGCTCGGGCTGCAGCCCGGCGCCCTCCGGATCCTCACCGGCCGTGGCGACCACGAACGCGACCAGGTCGAACTCGCTGCCTTCGGGAGCCACCCGGCCCTGGGTCATCGCGTAAGGACGGACGACCGGGCCGGCGTCGTGGTCGAGCCAGTCGTGCGCCGCGCGCGGCTGGTCAGCCTGCATCGGGCATCACGGCTGAGCGCTCGGGTGCGCTCATGTTCTGGCCCACCCGGGTGACGAGCATGGCCATCTCGTACGCGATCAGGCCGAGGTCGGCGTCGGCCGAGGCGAGCACGGCCAGGCACGCGCCGTGACCGGCCGCCGTGACGAAGAGGAAGGCCTCCTCCATCTCGACCACGGTCTGCCGCACCGGACCGGCCTGGAAATGCCGGCTCGCGCCCTTGGCCAGACTCTGGAAGCCGGCCGCCATCGCCGACAGGTGCTCGGCGTCCTCGCGTCCCATGCCGGCCGACGCTCCCATCAGGAGACCGTCGGCGGAGAGCACGACCGCCTGCTGCGCCGTGGGCACCCGCTCCACCAGATCGTCGAGGAGCCAGGTGAGGTGGGCGCGCTGGTTCGTCGTCTGTGTCACTTATGCGTCCTTTTCCGGCCTGATCACGTCGTCGCTTCCGGTGGATGGCCCGCCATTGGCCGCATCCCCGCTTGCTTTGTCGTCCCGGGCGAGCGCAAGGTTCACGATCGCCGGGAAACTGACGGTAGCCGCATCCGCAAAGGAAGCGGTGCGCGCGGGACCGTCAATGCCCGTGTCATCCGCATTAGACCGATCTTCATTTGAGGATCTGGCACTTGTATGACGTTCAACACCGGCATTCCGCTCGCCGGTTGCGGCAGGGCCATTACGCGGAGTGAGATCTCGGTCGTCCTTGAGATAGCGACTGGCGTCGATGCGTCCGCGGGTCGTGCCGGACTGCAGGGCGCTCATGATGCTGCGCACCTGCTCGGGCGAGCGCAGCTGAGCCTCGGGCTCGGCCGGTGGCTCGCCGGCCGGGCGCCGCAGCTGCGGTGCCAGGCTGGCCTGCCGGACCCGGCGTGGCAAACCGTCCTCAGTGGTCCGCGCCGGCCCGTCCGCGGCCGATCCGGCCCCGCCCGCTCCGCCTGCTCCGCCTGCTCCGCCTGCTCCGCCTGCTCCGCCTGCCGGCGAGGGTGCGGGCGGCGCCGGGAACAGCGGCGCCCCGGTCGGCATCGCGGCCGGGAAGCGCGGTGGCGACGAGGCCGGCATGACGGGCGCCGAGTTGCGCGGCACGGCTCGTTGGGCCGGGATGCGGGGGCCGCCGGGCCGGACGTCGAGCGGCGGCGCCTCCGCCGCCGCGTTGAGGGCCTCGAGCCCCGCCCGCAGCGGGCCGAGGTCGGCCACGGGCACGGTGGCGTCGGGATCGAGGGCCGCTTGATCGAAGGCGGCCGGATCGGGTTCGGCCGTGCGGGGCACGCGCCGGCGCTGGACCAGGCCCTCCTCGTTCAGCCCGGCGGCGACCGAGCTGGGCGACGGTCCGGTCTGGGCGGGCGGCCGATGCTGGCCGCCGGTGACCGTGCCGCGGACCGGCCGGGGGGCCTCGGGGCCGGGCAGCGCGGTGCCGTTGATGATGGGGCGGCCGGCCGCGGTGACCTGCCGCAGCTGTTCGCCGCCCTGCCACTGCAGCGCGGCCAGCGAACGGGACGGATCGTCCCGGCCCGAGCCGACCAGCGGGCGCTCCCCCGTGGACCCGCCCGCGGGTAGCGCGGCGACCGGGCCCGTCCCGACCATCAGGTCGGCCGGCACCAGCACGATCGCGGTCACCCCGGCGTACGCGGACGCGCGCAGCGAGACCCGGATGCCGTGCCGGTGCGCCAGCTGGGCCACCACGAACAGGCCGAGGCGGGCGCTGTCGGCCGGATCGAAGTCGGGCGGCTCGGCCAGGCGGCGGTTGGCCTCGCCGATCGCCTCGGGGGTCATGCCGAGCCCGCGGTCCTCGATCTCGATCCCGTACCCGTTGGGCAGCACCTGACCGGTGACCTGCACCCGGGTGTGCGGCGGGGAGAACGAGGCCGCGTTCTCCAGCAGCTCGGCCAGCAGGTGGATGACGTCGCCGACCGCGCGGCCCAGCACCGCGGACGACTCGACCGAGCGGATGTCGATGCGCTTGTAGTCCTCGACCTCACTGATCGCGCCGCGCACGACGTCGATCACCGGGACCGGGTTGCGCCAGCCGCGGCCGGGCGCCGCGCCGGCCAGGATCACCAGGTCTTCGGCGTGCCGCCGCATGCGGGTGGCGAGGTGGTCGACCCGGTAGAGATCTTCCAGCTCCTGCGGCTCGGTCTCGCGGCGCTCCATCCGGTCGAGCAGCGCGAGCTGGCGGTGCAGCAGGGTCTGGCTGCGCCGGGCGATGTTGAGGAACACCTCGTTGAGGCCGCGCCGGACGTTGGCCTCTTCGACCGCGGACTGCAGGGCCGTCCGTTGCACCTCGTTGAACGCCTGGCCGAGCTGACCGATCTCGTCGTGCCCGTACTCCAGCGGCGGCGTCTCGACGTCGACGTCCACCCCCTCGCCGCGCTGCAGCCGCCGGACCACGGCGGGCAGTCGCTCGGCGGCCATCTCGCGCGCCTCGCCGTGCAGGCGGCGCAGCCGGCCGACGAGCGAGCGGCCGACCCGCACGGACAGGTAGAGCGAGAAGGCCAGCGCGACGAGGCCGAGGATGCCGGCCAGGCCGAGCCGCAGCAGCACCCGCTCGGCGACCGGCCGGGCCCGGTCGGTGAGCGCGTCGGTGGCCGACACCTCGAACTCGCGCAGCTCCTGGGCCACGGCGACGTACGACGGGCGGAACTCGGCGCTGCTCACCGGCGTGGCGGCGCCGTCGCGGCTCTGCTGCACGAGCTGGTCGAGCAGGCTGTTCAGCCGGTCGAAGGCGACCCCGCCCTCGACGTTGTTGTAGGCCGCGCGGTCGCTCTCGGCCATGTCCTCGACGCCGCGGGCCAGCAGGAAGCGGGCGGTGCCGACGTCCTGGATGAGCTCGCCGCGGACCTCGGGGGTGAACCGCCCGGCCGCGGTCGCGCCACCGACCAGCGCGTCGACCCGGCTCAGATATTCCTGGCCCTGCCCGACCGTGGTGAGCGCGCGCAGTTCGCCGTCGATCCGCTGGTCGTTGAAGGTGGCCGTGGCCGCGAACGTCTGGAAGCCGGAAGCGATCACGCTGTTGAAGAAGTTTTGCGCGCCGATCTCGTCCATCGATCGACGGTCGATGTGGGTCCGATTGCCGGTCAGGCTGTCGAGCTGGACCCCGAAGGCGTCGATCCGCGCGCGCAGGGCGGCGTTCGTGGCGCCCCGGGCCTCGTCACCCTCGGCGAGCCGGCGGAAGTTGGCGATCGCCTTGTCGGTGGCGCTGCGCTGGTCGAGCAGGGACTGGCCGGCCGGCCCGGTGGCGGAGAGATATTCCACGCTGAACAGGCGCTCGCGCTGCAGCTGACCGACCAGCTCGATGCCGGGGTTGCCGACGTTGTCCAGCACCGTACGGGCGGACAGCAGGTTGAACGCCGGTCCGGCGGTGAGCGCCGTCGCGAAGAGCCACAGCGCCAGCAGGGCCGTCAACGGGACGGCCACCAACACGATGATCTTCGAACGGATCGACCAGTAACGCTTCTTCATCAGGCTCCGCTCTTGTGCGTACGCCCTCGGGAGAATACGTAATGTCTTCGGACCGAGCCACCACTGCGGCGTACCTAAAAACGGGCTTAAGTCCTTTTTAACCGGTGAGATTGGCATGTCTTGGCCGGTCGTGCTTATGACACTGTGACCAGGCGGTTACTCAGGGGCGACGGGATCGATCGAAACCGGACCTCGCTGAGGGGATTGACGGGAGGTGCTGGATGGGAATACCGGGGACGGATAAGAGGAGGCCCCATGTCCACCACAGCCACGATCATCCTGATCGTCGTCATCCTGGTTGTGATCGCCGCGGTCGTGTACGGCGTCCAGGTGGTACGGCGCAAGCAGCTGCAGAACACGTTCGGACCGGAATACGACCGGGTGGTCGCCGACTCCGGCAGCCGCACCGAGGCCGAGAAGGAACTTCGCGAGCGCGAGAAGAGGCACGCCTCGTTCGAGCTGAAGCCGCTGTCCCCCGAGGCGCAGAGCGAGTACGCGGCGAACTGGGAAGAGCTCCAGATCCAGTTCGTGGACAACCCGTCGGAGGCCGTCACCGCCGCCGATGACCTGGTCACCCGGCTGATCGACGAGCGGGGCTACCCGACCGGCGAGTACGACGACCGGCTGGCCAACCTGTCCGTCGAGCACGCCCGCACGCTGGAGCACTACCGCAAGGCGCACGAGATCAGCCGGCGCAACAGCGCGGGCGACGCGAACACCGAGGATCTGCGGCAGGCGCTGGTGCACTACCGGGCGCTCTTCGCCGACCTGCTCGGAACCGACCCGGTCCCCTCGATCGGCACCACCTCCCCGGCTCCGGCTGGTACTACTACTTCGACGTCCACTTCGGACGACACCACGGCCCCGGCCCCCCGTACGGCCGCCGACGATTCCGACTCCCCTGCCCGCGACACCCGCCGCTAGGAGCCACCGCCATGAAGTTCTTCTCGAACGAGAAAGAGAACGAGACCCAGACCGATCCCGACCGCACCCAGCCGGTGGCCGTGCCCCCGCAGCGGGCCGGATCGCCGTGGAGCGACGCCCCCCGGGAGAACGCGGCCGACGCCGAGTTCGCCGACAGTGAGCGCCGGGACGGCAACGGCACCGAGGAACAGGTGACCAAGACCACGACGTACGGCCCGGACGGGTCGGTCGTCGAGGACACCTCCTATCGGGCCACGCACACCGACGCGGACGGCGACCGTCCGCAGGACCCGCCGGTCGACCTGCCGCTGACCGACGAGCCCGCCGACCGGTCGCCGCAGGACGACGCGATCAAGGACGAGGGGACGTTCGACAGCCCCAAGGCCGTCGACCCGACCACCGGCGACACGCTCGACGGCAAGGGTCAGGCCGTGGACGCCGACGCGATCAAGGACGACGGCACCTTCGACAGCCCCAAGGCCGTCGACCCGGCCACCGGCGGCACGCTCGACGGCGAGGAGCACCAGCCCACCGCCTCCCCGGCCACCGCGGTCGCGGCCGTGCCGGTCACCGCGGCCCCCGCCGCAGCCGCCACGACGGCCGACGGCGACAAGCCGGCCGCCAAGACCGGGGAGAAGCTGCTCGCGGACGGTGACTCGTTCACCGAGCGGTTCCGGGAGATCCAGCTGCGCTTCGTCGACGAGCCCAAGGAGGCCACCGCCGAGGCGGCCCACCTGGTCGAGGAGGCGGTCGACAAGCTGACCAGCGCGCTCAAGGCACAGCGGGACAGCCTGGGCGGCAACGCCGACGACACCGAGAAGCTGCGGGTCGAACTGCGGGCGTACCGGGACATCATCAACCGCCTGACCGCGCTCTGAGCGGTCCATCGAGGCGAAGGGGGAGCCACCGGCTCCCCCTTCGGCGTTAGCGTGCAGGGGTGCGCGCCGACCGTCTGCTCTCGCTCCTGCTGCTGTTGCAGACCCGGGGGCGGATGACGGCGCAGGATCTCGCCGACGAGCTCGAGGTCTCGGTGCGCACGGTCTACCGCGACGTCGAGTCGCTCGGCTCGGCGGGCGTGCCGGTCTACGCCGACCGTGGCCCGGCCGGCGGCTATCAGCTGCTCGACGGCTATCGGACGCGGCTCACCGGGCTCACCTCGGACGAGGCGGGCACGCTGTTCCTGGCCGGAATGCCGGGTCCGGCCGCGGAACTGGGCCTCGGCTCGGTGCTGGCCGCCGCGCAGCTCAAACTGCGGGCGTCGCTGCCGGGCGAGCTGGCCGACCGGGCCGACCGCGTGCGGGAGAGGTTCCACCTCGACGCGCCCGGATGGTTCCGCGGGGACGAGCCGACCCCGCATCTGTCGGCCGTGGCCGACGCGGTGTGGAGCGGACGCGTCCTCGAAGTGCGTTATCGCCGCTGGAAGGCGCCGCGCGAGGTCACCCGTACGCTGCACCCGCTCGGTGTCGTGCTCAAGGCCGGACGCTGGTATCTGGTCGCGGCGGCCGGCTCCCGGACGACGGCCTACCGGGTGTCGAACATCCTGGAGGCCGAGCTGCTGGACGAGCCCGTGTCGCGTCCCGCCGGCTTCGACCTGGCCGGCTTCTGGCGGGAGTGGACCGAGCAGTACGAGCAGGGCGTCTACACCGCGACGGCCACCGTACGGATGACGACCCAGGCGCTGACCCGGATGGCGTACGTCTTCCCGCCCGAGATGTCCCGGGTCGCGCGGGCCGAGGCCGGGCCGCCGGACGAGGGCGGCTGGCTGGTCACGCGCGTGCCGATCGAGTCGGTCCGGCACGGGCACATCGAGCTGCTCAAGCTGGGCGCCGAGGCCGAGGTGCTGGAGCCGCCCGAGCTGCGCGAATGCTTCGCCGCGACGGCCCGGGGACTGGCCGCGACCTACTTGCCGCTGTAGTCGTCGTCGTCCGGTTCGTCACCGGGCGGCGACGGCGGCGCCGTCTCTTCGTCGACGGGCGGCTCGGTGGTCTCGGACGGCTCGCTCGTCGGGGCCGTCGTCGTGGACTCGGTGGGCGGATAGTCCGGGTCGTCGGTGGTCGGCGTCGGCTCGGCCGCCGGGCTCGTGCTGGAGGCCGACGGTTCCGGCTCGGAGCTGACACTGGGCGACGGCGAGGCCGAGGGCGAGGTGGTCAACGGGACGACGTTGGCACGCGGCTCGGTGGCGGGGCTGGTGCCGGTTTCTTCGCCCGCCCCGGTGCCGCCGAGCAGATCCTGGTCCGCCTTTTCGACCGTGCCCTGCTCGCTCACCGTGGGCGGACGGACCGGGCTGTCCTGCTGGACCGCACCGAGCTGGACACCCATCCACAGCGCCGGGCCCAGTCCGACCGCGACGATCGCGCCGAAGAGCGCCAAAGGTCCCCGGTCCATGTCTGGCCTCCCCGCCTCACTGCCGATCATCCGCCGCACCCAGGCAGTTCTCTACCCGATATCGGGAGCGATAAAGCGAACGTTCCGCGAGGTTATTGTTACGTGATGTAACGGGGTGTTCGCTCGATGGTCGGTTATACGACTGGCCGGGAGGCGGAAGTTCAACCCGGCCGAAATCGATCAGCGGGTGCGGGTCAAGAAATCGACGGCGTCGTCGAGCGCGGCCCAGCCGCCGGGAAGCTCCTCGGAGTCCAGAGTGGTGCGTACGGTCAAGGACCCGCCGTCCCGCAGGCTGATCTCCCATGACCGGCGGCCGTTGCGCGTGGCCGAGGCCGTGGCGACATCGGCGAACGGCACGAACCGGGTGGTGGTGTCGGTCTTCGTCAGGGTGGCCGTGGCCGTGGCGGCGGAACCGGCCGGCTCGGGCGCCGGAGAGCCGTCGGTCAGGACGCCGTCGGCGGCCAGGCGAGTCAGCCGGCGCTTGGCCTCGTGGTGACGGGTGCGCGGCAGGGCGGGCACGAGAACCAGGCCCGTCTCGAGAACCAGCAGGTCGGTGCGGGCGCCGTCGACCTGCACGCCGACCACGCCGCCGAGCACCGGGACCCGGGCCGAGTGGTGCCGCGCGGCCGGCGCCGCCGCGGTCAGGTCGACGCCGAGCGAGGTCAGCCACTCGCGAGCCTGTCCCACCGTGGCCGGATCGCCGGCCGCCTCGGCCGGCGCCTGCAGCTCCAGATAGGACCCGTCCATCGCGACCAGCTCGGCCGTGCCCGCCCAGCTGTGCCGCCAGCGGGCCACACCGCTGCGCAGGGCGGACAGCGCGAGCAGCAGCGCGATCAGCTCGGTGACGCGGCCCGACACCTCGTCGGCCGGCCGGTCGTCGAAGACCGTCTCGGCGATCTTGCGCAGGCGGCCGTCGGCGGCCAGGTCGAGCACCTCGGCCGCCCCGGTCACCGGCGTGCCGGCGGCGCGGGACAGCGCCCGCAGCGACGCGTCGGCCTCGCGCTCCATCTCGGCCTGACGGGCCACCCCGAAGAACTCGTCCCAGCTCACCACCGCGCGGGCGCCGACCGGGAACGCGACCGCCTGCAGGGCGCGGCCCAGGCCGGGCAGGTCGGGCACCAGCTCGTCGGCCGGCCGGCCCGGCGGTTCGGGCCCCTCGGGGGTGATCTCGGCCAGGGCGGCCAGGCGCTCGGCGAGCGGCGGGTGCGGATCCCACTCGCCGGGCGGCTCCGGCTCGCGCGCTCGGAGCACGGCCATGTCGTCGACGCGGGCGGCCAGCACCCGCAGGAAGCCGCCGAACACGTCGTCGGGCACGAGTCCGGTCTGCCAGCCGGGGCTGAGATATTCGGCGTGGAACAGCTGCTGCATGGCCTCGAGGGCCGGGCCGTCGCGCAGCACGGCGGCCGCGGCGTGCGGACCGGCGAAGGTGGCCGCGACCCGGTCGGCGGCCAGCTCCTGCGCGTGGCTGTACGGCGTGTCGACCGCCCGGTACCACCGGGCCCACGCCCTCAGCAGCGGACCGGCCGGGCTGCGGCGCGGGATGCGCGGGACGATGCGGCCCAGGGCCAGCCGGCCGCGCCGGGCCATCGGGGCGAACCGGCCACCCAGCGCCGGCGAGCCGTGGGCCAGCTCGTGGGCGACCACGGCGCGTACGCGGGACTCGTCCCACGCCTGCAACAGCGGAAGACCCAGATAGAGGTGACGAGGACCGCCGGCCAGACCGCCCAGACGCAGAGCCTGCACGACGCTGACGTTCGCCCCGGCCACGATGGTCACGCCCGACGGCGGCTTGACCCCGGCCGCGGCCGAAGCGTCGTCGATCATCGTCCAGAGCGCGGGGGCGTGCTGACGCAGCACCGGCACCCCGGCCGGAGCCGGGCGGCGCAGACGCAGCGCCCGCACGGTCGCCCACCAGAGCAGACCGGCCACGGCGATCACCAGCGGCACCGCCACCTGCAGGGCCAGCTCGCCGGGCAGCGGCTCGAGCACCAGCAGCACGATCAGCAGGACCACTCCGACCTGCAGCCAGGCCAGCGCCAGAAAACCGGCCAGCATCGTCGCGGACCGTACGGCTGGTCGCACCTTGCCCCCCATTCGTCGAACGAGCCCAAGACTAGGGCCGCCCGGAAACGGAAACCGCAGACGAACAGTCCGGCGGAGGGAAAAATAAGGAAGATTTTCGAGCCGGTTTCGCGCCGTCACCGAGGGGGATACGGACTGCCATGGCTCTTCTCGACCAGACCCTCGCGTTCGGGACAAAAGGGTACGCTTGGCTTCCGGATCTTCGTCGCCGTAGTCACGGCCGGCCGATCCCGATGCGAATCGGCGGGCAACCCGCGGTCGCGATCAGCGGGCCCGACGCGGCCCGCTTCTTCTACGACCAGGGCCACCTCGAACGGCACACGGCGCTGCCCGCACCCGTGGTCGACACGCTGTTCGGCCGGGGCGTGCACACGCTCGACGGCGAAGCCCACCGGGCCCGCAAGGCGCTGTTCGTGGCGTTGCTGATGCACCAGGACGGCATCGACACGCTCGCCTCGCTGGCCGGCAAGATCTTCGACGAGGCGGCCGACGGGTGGCGGGGCGGCAAGGCGGTGTCGCTGTTCGACGAGAGCACCCGGGTGCTGGCGGACGCGGTGACGCGGTGGACCGGCGTACCGGAAGATCCCGGTCTGGCCTCTGACCTGGTGGCCATGGTCGACGGCTTCGCGACGCTGGGGCCGCGGCATCTGCGGGCCCGGCTGGCCCGGGTACGCCGCGAACGGCAACTGTCCAAACTGATCGAGGACGCACGCCGCCGCGAACCCACCGACGAGCCGATTTCGAAAATCGCGCACCACCTCGAGAACGGATACCTGCTCGACGCGCGCAGCGCCGCCGTCGAACTGATCAACATCATCCGCCCGACCACCGCCGTGGCCTGGTTCGTCGCGTTCGCGGGCCACGCGCTCGACCGACGGCCGGAAACGCGGGCCCGCCTGCGCGCCGGCGACGACGACTACACGCTGGCATTCGTGCACGAGGTGCGGCGGTTCTATCCGTTCGCGCCGTTCCTGGGCGCCCGCGCGCGCCGCGACCTGCAGTTCCAGCGCACGGACATTCCGAAGGGCGCGCTCGTGCTGCTCGACGTCTATGGCCAGCACCACGATCCGCGGGTCTGGCCGGAGCCGTACGAGTTCCGGCCCGAACGGTTCCTCGGGCGGCCGATCGGCGAGTTCGAGCTCATCCCGCAGGGCGGCGGCGATCCGCGTACGGGCCACCGCTGCCCTGGCGAGAAGATCACCATCGCCGTGCTCGGCACGCTGGTGCAGCGGCTGGCCCGGCTCGACTACTACTTGCCGCCGCAGAACTCGGACATCGACCTGAGCCGCGTGCCGGCCCGCCCCCGAAGCGGCATAAAGATCGTCGTGCCCTAGGGCGTCACTACTTCCAGTCGATCTCCGGCGAACGGTGGAAGTTGACGCCCTGCGCCTGGAAACGGGGCCCGAACTCGGCCAGCCGCCGGCGGAACGACGACCAGTCCCGGTCGGCGCGGGGCGTCCAGCCGATCTCGGCGATCGCGGCCAGGCGGGGGAACGCCATGAACTCGACGTCGGCCAGGCTGCGCAGCGTCTCGGACCACAGCGGCGCCTCCACGCCGAGCAGCGACTCCTCCCCCACGCCGGGCAGGCGGTCGGCGGGCTCCCAGTCGTACGAGCGCTCGACGTTGACCAGTCCGGCCCAGTCCAGGCCGAGCGGGCTCGACTCGTCGTACTTCATGTCGAGATAGCTACGGTCGGCCGGCGACATGATCACCTGGTGCCCGTCCCGAGCGGCCCGCGCGACACCGTCGTCGGCCGGCTCGATCCGCCAATACTGCGGAACCGCGCCGGGCGGCAGGTCGACGGCGGCCATCTCGTGCCAGCCGATCGCCCGCTTCCCGTACTTGCCGGCCATCGGCAGCACCCGCGTCATGAACGTGCGGTAGTCCTCGGCCGTCGTGCTCAGCGCCTCGTCGCCGCCGATGTGCAGGAACGGGCCCGGGGTCAGACCGGCCACGACCCGGATGACGTCCTCGACGAAGGCGTACGTCTCCTCCTTGCCCGCGCACAGCGAGGAGTAGCCCACCTCGGCGTCGGTGCGCGGCTGCACCGGCTCGCCGTCGCAGGTCAGCTCGGGATAGGCGACCTGAGCCGCGTTGACGTGACCGGGCAGGTCGATCTCCGGCACGATCGTGACAAACCGGGTTTCCCCGTACGCCACCAGGTCCGCGTATTCCCGCGCGGTGAGGAAGCCCGGGCCCTGGCCGTCGATGCCCGTGCCCTCGCCCCCGCTGACCTCGGTGAGCCGTGGCCGGCCCTCGATCTCGAGCCGCCAGCCCTGGTCGTCGGTGAGGTGCAGGTGCAGGTGATTGATCTTGAATTGGGCGATCGTGTCGATGTAGGACCGGATGTCGGCCGGGCCGTAGAAGTGCCGGGCCAGGTCGAGCATGGTGCCGCGATAGGCGAACCGGGGCTCGTCCTCGATCCGCCCACCGGGAAGCACGACCTCGGCCGGCTGGGCCGCGGACTCATCCCGTACGTTGTCCGGCTCGTGCCGTCCCGTCACCGGAAGCAGTTGGCGCAGCGTCTGCAGCCCGGCGAACAGGCCCGGCGCGGCGGGCGCGCTGAGGGTCACGCCGTCGGCCGCGATGTCGAGCCGGTACGACTCCGGTGACTTGGCCTCGTCCGCGGCCTCGTCGAGGCGTAGCCGGACCACGCCGGCACCCTCCTTGACGGGCACGGCGAAGCCGGTGACCTGCCGCAACAGCCGGGCCAGTTCGTCGGCGACGGCGGCCACCGCGGGGGCGGCACTCACCGCCACGTCGGACGGGACCCGGAAGTCGGCGGTCGCGTCGGGCCGGACCGACGCCGGCAGCGGAATGACGTCACCGAGTTGTCTCATCGTGGGAGCGCTCACGATGACGAACAATAAACTGTCTTTCCATGTCGATCACGACCCGTCGCGCCGGAGATGCCGACACGGAACTGCTGCACGATCTGGCCGAACGGACGTTCGGCCTGGCCTGCCCGCCCGGCACCCTCCAGGCGGACATTGACGCGTTCATCGCCACACACCTGTCGGTGGCCGCCTTCACGGGCTATCTGGCCGACCCCGGACGCATTCTGCTGCTGGTGCTGCACGACGACCGGCCCGTCGGCTATTCGATGCTGGTCAGCGGCCCGATCAAGGACCCGGACGTGTCCGCGGTGATCGACGAACGCACCAGCATCGAGCTGAGCAAGTTCTACCTGACGCCGGAGCGGCACGGCTCGGGCGCCGCCGCCACGCTCATGACCGACACCCTGACCGCGGCGGCCGAGACGGGGGCCGCGTTCTGCTGGCTGGGCGTCAACCAGCAGAACATCCGGGCGGCCAAGTTCTACGCCAAGCACAACTTCGAGATCGTCGGCACGAAGCGCTTCCTGGTCGGCCACGAGTGGCACGACGACCACATCCGCCGCCGCCCACTGCCCTGACACCCCACCGTCCAGCGAGACCGCGGCCTGGCCTCGGTCCGAGCCCGAGCGGTGAGAGTGCCGCCGGTTCGGGCCGAGCACGACCTCGCGCCCGGGGCTCGGTCAGACGGAACTGATTTCGGGGCCTCAGGCGGAGCTAATTTCGGGGCCTCAGACGGAGCTGATTTCGGGGCTGATGTCGGCCCACGTCTCGAACTTGCCCGTCCGGCTGTCGCCCGAGGACTGGCCTCGCAGCCGGCGGTTCAGCCAGGGCAGGACGTGCTCGCGGTAATACCGGGCCTCGGCCAGCACCCGGCGGCTCTCGGCCGGGCCCGGGTCGATCACGTGGGCCGCCTGCTCGTAGCCCAGCGCGTTGAGCACCAGGCCGGCGACCCGGCGATGTCCGGCCGCGTTGAGGTGCAGGCGGTCGGATGACCAGTAACCGGCGCGGCGGATCTCGCGGTCGTGGAAGACGTCCACGAACGTGATGTCGTAGTTTTTGGCCAGCTCGATGACCGCCTGGGTCAGGGCCTCGCCGCGGCGGCGCATCACTCCGCCCAGGGGCAGCCGGTCGGACGGGTCCCCGCCACTGAGCAGCACGACCCGCACGCCGGCGTCGACGCAGCGCTGCACGGCCTTGTCGGTCAGCTCGGCCAGTCGCAGCATGTCGCCGCCGCGCAACATGTCGTTGCCGCCGCCGTTGAGCGACAGCAGCGTGGGTGGCGGATCGAGCGCCAGCGCGGCGTCGAGCTGCTCGGTCACGATCGGCTCGAGCAGGCGGCCGCGGATCGCCAGGTTCGCGTACTGCACCGTCTCACCCCGGCCCGCGGCCAGCCCGGCGGCGACGAGATCGGCCCACCCCCGGACCGAGCCGTCGGGCAGCTCGTCGCCCACGCCCTCGGTGAAACTGTCCCCGATCGCCACGTACCGCATCACGCCGAAACCTCCCGCCGCGACCCGCCCCCGCGAACCGCTCCGCTGCCACCGCCCCGGCCACGCCGTCCCGGGACACACCGGCCGAGGCTATCGAACACCCTCGTGCCGGACCCGCCTTCGCGACCAGCGTCATACCCCGGAAGCAGTGACACATCCGCGCACGCAGCGCCCCGCCGCCGAACGCGGCAACCCACCGCGCGCCAGCAGCCCACGCGCGCAGCAACCCACCGCCGCACGCGGCAACCCACCGCCGGGCGGCAACCCCGCACGCAGGGCCCGCGCACGCAGCGGCCCGCCGCCGCGCCCAGCAACTCACCACCGCACGCAGCGGCCCGCGCGCAGCAACTACCGCCGCGCCCAGCAACTCACCACCGCACGCAGCGGCCCGCGCGCAGCAACTACCGCCGCGCCCAGCGGCCCGCGCACGCAGCAACTCACCGCCGGGCGGCAACCCCGCACGCAGCAGCCTGCGCGCAGCAACCACCGCCGCACGCATCGGCCCGCCCACACAGCAACTCACCCCCGGGCGGCAACCCCGCACGCAGCAACCACCCCCCGCACGCATCGGCCAGTGCACCCATCGACCCACGGCCCGCGCGGTCGCCGGGTCGGTGAGCGGTGGGCGGGCTGCCGTGCCGCTCGCGGTCGCCGGATCGGTGAGCCGCAGGCGGGCTGCCGTGT
>NZ_JBVHFW010000017.1:0-135734 GCF_055562135.1 Actinoplanes sp. NPDC021490 | reverse complement strand
GCCCCTCGCCGGTCGCCGGATCGGTGAGCCGCAGGCGGGCTGCCGTGCCCCTCGCCGGTCGCCGGATCGGTGAGCCGCAGGCGGGCTGCCGTGCCCCTCGCCGGTCGCCGGATCGGTGAGCCGCAGGCGGGCTGCCGTGCCGCTCGAAAAGTGGTCAGCCGACCAGCGGCTTCACCTCCTGGGCGACCCACCGGGCGTAGGCGGCCGGGTCTTCGCCGGGGACCGGCTGGAGGATCACCTTGGTGGCGCCGGCGGCTGCGAATTCGGAGACAACGGCGGCGATCTCGGCGGGGGTGCCGGACGCGCCGGGGTAGTCGGTCTTGTAGACCTCGGCGTCGCGGGCCAGTTTTTCGGCGGCGCCGGGGCCCGTGAGAGCGGGGAGGAACACGACCAGCTGCGCGTCGGGGGCGGCCTTGGCCGCCTCGGCGACCTGGGCCGGGGTCGTGCCGCCGGCCAGCACGACGGCGTCGCCGACCTCGCCGGCCAGGGCGATCGTCTTGGGGCCGCCGGCCGCGATCGAGAGCACCGGTGGCACCTCGGGTGGCCAGTCCAGGCGGACGTTGTCGAGCTTGACGTATCGCCCGTCGACCGTGACCGACTCGCCGCGGAGCAGGGCGGTCAGGGCCGTCGCATACTCCCGCAGGAGCGTGAGCGGCGACGCGGCCCGGGCTCCGACCTGGCCCATCCACTCCTGCACGCCGTGGCCGATGCCGGGCAGCGCGCGCGGGCCGAACATGCGCCCGAGGGTGGCCAGCTCCATCGCCAGCGACGCGACGTTGCGGAACGGGATCGGCATGATGCCGATGCCGACGCGCAGATTCTCCGTCGAGGCGAGGGCGGCGGTCGCGGCGGTGAGGCCGCCGTTGAGGAAGCAGTCCTCCCAGATCCACAGTTCCTCCAGGCCGGCCTGGTCGGCGGCCTGGGCGACGGAACGCAGGGTCTCGGGCGGGTTGCTCGGCAGGAAGATCGCACCGATCGTCGTCATGGGCCCGATTCTGCATGGACCCTCTGACATTTTCCGGCTGTCCGCGGCCGCCCGCCATATCCGTCAATTCTTATATAAGCAGAGGCTTAGACGCCGCGGAAAAATGTCGGAGGCTCTCGATAGGTTCATTCATGCGGATCGGCGCCACGGGGGCGCCGATCCGTCCAAAAGCGACCAGACGCCCAAAAGCGGTCAGCCGCCCAAGAGCACCAGGCGCCCAAGAGCAACCAGGCGGCTGAAGTCAGGCGGCGCCGCGCAGCAGGGTTTCGGCGGTGGCTCGCACGCTGGCGCGCAGCTCGTCCGGGGACTCGATGGTGAACGGCACGGCCATCACTCCGAGCACCATGACCGGCCAGCCGAGATCGTCCGTGCTCATCCGCATCCGGCACGACGACTCGCTGAGCTCCTCCACCGTCCCGTAGTGGCCGATCAACGCGCGCAACGCGCCGGCGGGGCACTCGAGGACGGCCGACACGTCGTACCGGGAAGGAATCTGCGACATGCGCGAGCGCAGCCAGGCCGCCGGGTCGCCGCCGGGGATCTCGCGGGGACGGAACCGGGCGCCGGTCAGTGCGGGCGCGCCGAGCCGGTCGACGCGGAAGCTCCGCCAGTCGCCGCGGTCGAGGTCCCACGCCACCAGATACCAGCGGCGGCCGATCGGCACGAGGTGGTGCGGCTCGACGTATCGGGACGATTCGTCGCCCTCGCGCGGCGTGTAGTCGAAGCGCAGCCGCTCCTCGCCCCGGCACGCCATGGCCAGCGTGGTCAGCACGGTCGCGTCCAGCGTCGGGCCGCCGCCGAACACGCCGGGGGCGGTCACCGCCCGCAACGCGTCGATCCGGCGGCGCAGCCGGGGCGGCAGCAATTGAATGACCTTGGCCAGGGCCCGTACGGACGTCTCCTCGAACCCGGCCACCGCCCCGGCCGCCGCCGTCCGCAGCCCGACCGCGATCGCGACCGCCTCGTCGTCGTCGAGCAGCAGCGGGGGCATCGCCGCGCCCGCCTGCAACTGGTAGCCCCCGGCGACCCCGCGGCTGGCGTCGACCGGATAGCCGAGGTCACGCAGGCGATCGACGTCGCGGCGCAGCGTCCGCGGGCTGACCTCGAGCCGATCCGCGAGCTCGGAACCGGGCCAGTAGCGGTGGGTCTGCAGCAGGGACAGCAGTCGCAGCATCCGGGCACTCGTGTTGGCCATGAATCCAGCCTCCGCCGCATTGAGGTCAGAAAGTGTCCGCAAGCGACCCTAGCTTGGGCCTCATGATTGAGACACAGGGGCTGACCAAGCATTTCAAGGACGTACGGGCGGTCGACGGCATCGACCTCACCGTCGCGCCGGGCGAGCTCGTCGCGCTGCTCGGGCCGAACGGCGCCGGCAAGTCGACGACGCTCCGGATGCTGACGACGCTGATCCCGCCCACCTCGGGGACTGCGCGGGTGGCCGGGTTCGACGTGGTGCGGCAGCAGCGTGAGGTGCGGCTGCGGATCGGATACATCGGTCAGGGCAACGGCGCCGGCCACAGCCAGCGGGGCCGGGACGAGCTGGTCAGCCAGGGGCGGGCGTACGGGCTGAGTGTGCGCGACTCCCGGACGCGCGCCGCCACGCTGATCGACTCGCTGGGTCTGGGCGAGGTGGCCGATCGGCGTGTCTCGAGTCTCTCCGGGGGTCAGCGCCGACGGCTGGACATCGCGATGGGCCTGATCCACGCGCCCGAACTGCTCTTCCTGGACGAGCCGTCGACCGGGCTGGACCCGCAGAACCGGGCCAACCTGCAGGAGCACATTCTGGCGCTGCGGGCCCGGCACGCGACCACGATCGTGCTGACCACCCACTATCTCGACGAGGCGGACTCGATGGCCGAGCGGGTGATCGTCATCGACCACGGGCGGATCATCGCGGACGACAGCCCGCAGCGGCTCAAGGCCGAGCACGTGGGCGACCGGATCGTTCTCGGGTTCGACCACGAGACCGGGGCCGCGGGCGCCGCCTCGATGCTGGCCGGGCTTTCCCCCGTACGGGAAGGAACGCGGCTCTTGATCTCGACGCAGGAAGCACCGCGGCGCGTGACCGGAATCCTCGACGACCTGCGGGCCGGGGGCAATCCGGCGGCCGAGGTGGAGGTGACCCGCCCGACGCTCGACGACGTCTTTCTCCGGCTGACCGGCCGCAGCCTGCGCGAGGGCGGCGCGAACGCCGAGCTCACGGACAACGCCGGCGAACTCGTGGAGGCCTGAGCCATGACCACGCTGATCACCGACACCCGTACCGTCTTCAGCCGCGAGCTGCGCCCGGTTCTGCGCGACCCGTTCACGATCATCTTTTCGATGGTGCAGCCGCTGGTCTTCCTGGGGCTGTTCACGCCGCTGCTGCCGGACGACTCGCTGCAGTGGTTCGTGCCCGGCATCATCGTGATGTCCTGCCTGTTCGCCTCGTCGATGACCGGGTCGAACCTGCTCTTCGAGATTCAGACCGGATCGCACGAGCGGATGCTGGTCACGCCGTTGCGGCGGCCGGCCCTGCTGATCGGGCGCGCGCTCAAGGAGATCGTGCCGATGTTCGCGCAGGCCGCCCTGATCGTGGCCGTCTGCGTGCCGTTCGGGTTCCGGTTCAACCTCGCGGGCGCGCTGCTCGGGGTGATCGTTCTGGCCACCTTCTGTATCGGGCTCGGCGCTCTGTCGTACACGCTGGCTCTGGCCTCGAAGAACCAGGAGTGGCTGTTCTGGACCGTGCAGCAGACCCTGCTTTTCCCGTTGTTGCTGCTGGCCGGGGTGCTGCTGCCGATCGACAACGGCCCGGGCTGGTTACGGGCGCTGGCCAAGGGCAATCCGCTCAGCTATGTCGTGGACGCCGAGCGGTCGCTGTTCAACGGCGACATCTGGACTTCGGCGACGGCCGGCGGGCTGATCGCCGCGGCGGCCACGGCCGCGCTCGGATTGTGGGCAGGCGTCCGGGCGATGCGCCGGTCGGACTGAGCCCGCTAGTTTCGGCGGATGCTCAAACTGCTGGCGCGGATCGTCTCGCCCCGCCCGGACGCCGCCGACCGGACGCCGCGCCGCCGCAATCCGGATGCGGTGGTCGACTGCGCCATCTATCGCTCGGGAGCCCGCAAACCGGGCAATGTCCATTTCGGCCAGGCTCGCCGGCACCGGGGCGAGTTCCTGTGGCTCGGGCTGCACGAGCCCGACCTGGCCACCATGCGGGCCGTCGGCGAGACGTTCGGCCTGCACGAGCTGCTGATCGAGCAGACCGTCGAGGACGGGCACCGGCCGGTGATCGAGTCGCTCGGCGACGTGATCCGGCTGGTGCTGCGAACGGCCCGATACGTGGAACACGACGAATTGACCGCCACGAGTGAAGTAGTCGACACCGGCGACGTCACCCTGCTGATCGGGTCCTGGTTCGTCATCACCGTGCGTCACGGCGCCGCGGGCGCGCTGTGGCCGGTGCGGCGGGAGGTCGAGAAGCGTCCCGAGCTGTTGCGGGCGGGCCCGTGGGCGGTGGCGCACGCGGTCGCGAGCCGCATGGTCGACGACTACCTCGACGTCGCGGCGCAGGTCGAACGGGACCTGGAGCGGCTCGAGGAGGAGACGTTCTCCACCCGCCGATCGGCCGAGATCGCGCACTTCTATCAGCTCAAGCGCGAGATGGTCGAGCTCAAGCGGGCCGTGCTGCCGTTGCCCGAACCGCTGGCCCGGCTCCTCGACCTGGCCGTGGTGCCGCCGGCCCTGCGGCCCTATTTCGTCGATGTCCGCGGGCAGCTGGCCCGGGCCGTCGACCGGGTGGCCGCCTTCGACGATCTGCTCAACTCGATCCTGCAGGCCCGCCTGACCCAGGTGACGCTCGAGCAGAACAACGACATGCGCATGATCGCCGCCTGGGCCGCCATCGCCGCCGTCCCGACCGTGGGCGCCGGGATTTATGGGATGAACTTCGCAAATATGCCCGGGATCGACTCCCGGTATGGGTTCTCGGTGACCATTGTGATAATTGTTCTCGTCTGTAGTGGCCTCTTCTGGCGGTTCAAACGAGCGGGTTGGTTGTGATGATCCACGTCACGAACAGTGACAGTCGATCAAGTTTGCGTAAGTGTCGGATGATGCATCTGGGACCTCATGCGCACCAGATATCGACCGAACGGCCACCCGGATCCGCCGCTTCAATGATCGTCCATACCGGACAGTACGCGAAGTTTCGGCCGCTCTCCCGTAGCCATCCAAACCGACGAGTAATTACGGTTTGCTCGTCGTCTCGTGGGGAGGCTTTGTGACCGCGACCCAGGTCGCCGCACCGCAGGGCTCGGTTAAACCGGCCAAAAGGCGCAGCGCCATCCTGACCGCCCTCAAGGGGCACGTCGACCTGTTCCTGAACGCCGGCTCGCTGATCGCCACCACGGCGATCACGTCGCTGTTCGGGTTCGCGTTCTGGTGGGTCGCCGCCCGATCCGCGTCGCCCGAGGCGGTGGGTCAGGCCTCGGCCGCGGTCTCGGCGATGACGCTGATCGGCACCATCGGCATGTTCGGCATGGGCACCATGCTGATCTCCGATCTGTCGCAGCTGCGCGGCCCCAAGTGGGAGCTGATCACCACCTGTCTGCTCGTGGCCGGCAGCGCCGCCACGGTCGGCGGCATCGTCTACGTGGTCGTTGCCCAGCTGTGGATCCCGGGCCTGCAGGCGGCGCTCGGCGGCACCCTCGGCTCGGTCCTGCTGGTCGTCGGCATCGCGCTCAACTCGGTCACCCTGGTCCTCGACGAAGCCCTGGTCGGCCTGCTCAAGGGGCCGTTGCAGCTGATGCGCAACGCCTGGTTCTCGGTGATCAAGCTGGTGCTGCTGGGCGGCCTCGCCCTCGCGCCGATCACCCTGACCGGCAACGAGCTGCTGCTGACCTGGGTCGCCGGCATCGTGCTGTCGACCGCCATCCTGAGCGTCGCGCTGCGCCGCCGCCGCATCATCGACTCCGCCCGCCCGCGGTTCTCGCTGCTCAAGGGCCGCGGCAAGTCGACCTTCGACCACAACCTGCTCAACCTGGCGACGTACCTGCCGCGCGCGGCCCTGCCGCTGGTCGTCACCGCGGTGCTGTCAGCCGAGGCCAACGCGTCGTTCTACACCGCCTTCATGGTGCTGTCGTTCCTGGCCATGGTGCCCGGCAACGTGGCGCTCACCCTCTTCGCGGTGGCCAGCGGTGACAAGCGGGCGCTGACCTCCAAGGTCCGCGTCGGCCTGATGATCTGCCTCGGCGGCGGCGTGCCGGCCGCGGCGCTGGTCTTCCTGCTGGCCAACCCGATCATGTCGGTGTTCGGCGCGCAGTACGCCGAGACGGCCGGGGACGCGCTGCGCCTCCTTTCGCTGACCTATGTGCCGTTCGTCTTCCTGCACTTCTTCATGGCGATCTCGCGGGTGCAGGACAGGGTGCGCGGCGCCGGCATCTTCTCGCTGTTCGCGGGCGTCGCCGAGCTGGGCGCCGCCTGGTACGGCGGTCACACCGGCGGCCTGACCGACCTGGTCATGTGGGTCGCGATCGTCATGGGTGTCGAGACCGTGCTGGTCGCCCCGACTGTGTTGCGCGTCGTCTTCGGCAGCGCCAAGCGCCGCGGGGACAGCGCCAACACGACCACCATGACCCTGCACGAGCGGGCCTGGCTGCCGCTGGAGTACATCCGCACCGTCGGACCGCTGTACGGCGTGACCGTCGACGGCGTACGACGTGCCCTGATCGGTCTGCACGCCGCCGACCCGAAGCACCGGGCCGTGTCGAAGCTCGACCGGGTCGGCGCGCGCTGGGAGCACATGAACGGCGCCGAGTTCGCGCAGTTCGTGCATCGCGCCGTGCAGGACTCCGGCGACTGGTCGCTCGACATGGACGGCATGACCCGCAAGCTGCAGTCGGAGCCGCGGGGTGTGCACCCGATCCGCATCCTCGTCGGCGCCGGCTACATCGCGATCAAGGTGTCGCACGCGTACGGGGATGCCGGCCCGGTCAACCTGCTGGTGCACGAGCTGATCATGGCAGCCAGCCAGGGCCGCGCCGCGGTGATCCCGCCGCTCGAGCGCAACCGGATGGCGCTGCCCAAGGCCTGGTGGAAGCAGTTCGGCACCAAGCCGGCCCGGTGGAAGGAAGGCATCAGCTTCGCCCGGCCGCCGGAGCCGGTCGAGACCCGCATGCGCAAGTGGCAGCCCAACCTGACCGTTCGCTCGGCCCGCTCGGCCACCACGCTCAAGCTGATGCGCAAGTGGCGCGACGAGTACTCGCCCGGCGTCACCACCTCGGCCATCACGTTCGCGGCCTTCACCGCCGCGCTGGACCAGCTGGGCCTCAAGCCCGACACCGGCGGCGCGACGTTCCTGGCCGACGGCCGGCGCTTCCTCGACAAGGACACCCGGATCGACAGCAACTTCTGCATGGGCCCCTACCTGTCCCCGCAGAACATGATGGACCCGGCGTCGATCAACACGACGATCAAGAACGAGCTGGCCACCGGCCGCATCCTCACGATGATGGTGCTGCGCGAGGGCAAGATCGCTCTGGACGGCGCGCCCGGCATGCCCGACCCGTACCCGTCGGAGCTGGCGATCCCGCCCCGGCCGCGGCTGACCTTCAGCAACCAGGGCCGGCACGACCTGCTCGGCGACCTGCCCTGGTCGGTCGGCCCCGAGTGGCGGGTCAACCTGAGCGTGCCCACGCTGAACAGCCCCGAGGGCGTCACGCTGACCACCAGCGAGATGAACGGCGTGCTCCACCTCGAGGCCACGTTCCACGCGTCGACCTTCGACCCCAACCTGATCTCGAAGGCGATGGAGATGGTCCTCACCGACCCGTCCGCCCTGATCATGCGGGCGCGGCGGGAGTCGGACGAGGCCACCCAGATCCTCGCCCGCGTCTGACCCAGCGGCACAAAGCGGCGCCCGGCCTTGTCATGGCCGGGCGCCGCTTGCGTTATGTGCGGCGACGTGGTCGCCGTTCCTCCTGGGCGGACCCGAGCCGCCCCGCGTTCATCCGGCGCGGTTTGAATCCACGCCCACTATGTCCCGGCGCCTCATTCGTGCGCCGCTGTCTTCGGCTCAGGCCCGTACGGGCATGAGCTGGGTGTTCTTGGTGTGAGACGGCATGCTTAGGTTGCGGTCGGTGTCGCTGATCGTGGGCGAGCGGTGCTCACGTCACGGCCGACGACCCGGATCGCGGTGGACCGTAGGCATATCGGTCCTCCCCCGCTGGCGACCGCTCCCCTGATGCGGTTACTGCCGTGAATCATGCTATAACGCTGATTTCGGGCTGGTGCTTATAACGAGCTTTCCCACCATTTCGTACGGGTCGTGACTGGCTCGCGCCGAGCAGTCCCGCGCCGTCGTGCCTTACGGCCGTAGGCCCGTTCCGGCCGGGGCGAGCCCTCACCCCTAGCACTCCCCGGCTCCCCTGCCGCCGCGGCGGGGGGTTGTGGATAACTAGGGGCGCTCTTTTCGGGGCTGTGGACAACGGACGCCGCGAGAATGGCAGAAGCGCTAACGTCGGATCACTCCCCGGGTGGGGCGCTCACCCAGGAGACCGGCCGTGGCGACAAAGCCGCACAGGACGGGCCCCGGCTCACCGACTCAATCGGTGGCCCCGGGACCCGCCGGCCTGCATCCCCTCAGCCGAACTCGACGATCAGGAGCTGCGGCCAGTTAGCGCCGGCCGTTGCCGCGGTCGGCACCCTGGCCGTTACTGCGGCCAGTCAGCGCTGGCCGTTACCGCGGTCGCTACCGCGGCCAGTTAGCGCTGGCCGTTGCCGCGGTCGCCGCCCTGGCCGTTACCGCGGCCAGTTAGCGCTGGCCGTTACCGCGGTCGGCACCCTGGCCGTTACCGCGGCCAGCTAGCGCTGACCGTTACCGCGGTCGGCACCCTGGCCGTTACCGCGGCCAGCTAGCGCTGGCCGTTACCGCGGTCGGCACCCTGGCCGTTACCGCGGTCGCCGCCCTGGCCGTTGCCTCGGTCGCCACCGTTGTCGCGGTCGCCGCCGTTGCCGGTCGTCGGGCGCGTCCAGGTCCGGGTCGGGCTGGGGCTCGCGGTCGCAGTCGCGGTCGCGGTCGCGGTCGGGCTCGCCGTCGCGGTCGGGCTCGTGGTCGGGGACGCGGTCGGGCTCGACGGGGCCGAGGTGGTCGGGCGCGGGTTGTTCGGGCGACCCGGACCGTCAGGGCGGCCGGGGCCGTCGGGACGACCCGGACCGTCGGGACGACCCGGACCGTCAGGGCGACCCGGACCGTCAGGGCGACCCGGACCGTCAGGGCGACCCGGACCATCGGGACGACCCGGACCGTCAGGACGGCCGGGGCCGCCGGGGCGACCCGGACCGTCGTGGTCGTTGTTGCGCAGGACCGGGAGGGTCAGGGCGAACGAACGGTTCTGGGTGCGGTCGCGGCGGCCGCACAGGTCGTAGGAGATCGTGGCGCGCAGGCGGGCGACGCCGGCCCGGTCGAAGTCGGGGTTGACCTCGACGGCGGTGTAGTCCGGGCGGCCGGGGCGCAGCGAGTCGCCGCGGGTGAAGGACGCGTAGCGGCGGTTGGCCGCGTAGTCGACGTCGACGTCACGGCCGCTGACCCGCACCTCGACGTCGCAGATCCGCTGGCCCGTACGCCAGTAGATTTTGACCCAGCTGTCCGCGTTGGCCTTGACCGCGCCCAGCCAGCTGGAAACCGGCTCCGGTCCCTTCGGTGCCGCCGAAGCGGGGGCCGTAGCGGTCACCGTAGCCATGCCGACGGTCGCGGTGGCCATGGCCACCAGCGCTCCGATGCGCCGACTGTTGTTCATTGCATTCCTCCAGTGACTGTTGACTGTCCCGCCGGGCTCGACCCGACAAACCGGACAATATGACCACCACTGGATCCTGCCGCCCCTACGCCACGCCCATCCGGACAATTTCCACTTTCTCGTACTAAATGCTTAGGCCCGGCAAACCGAAAAGTTGATGTTGATAGCTCATCGGTCAGCCTGAGGCTCGAAACGCCCGACCCCACGCCGAATTCCGTCCCTTTGCAAGATCAATTAAGGCGGGGAAATAGCGTTCAAGCAGGCCTTATAGACAGTTCTCAGAAGACAGCACTCCACAGCGGACGAAGAGCGACGTCGCGGACGTGAGGGGCGCGGTGGATGGAGAACGGTTCGGGCAGGAGTGGGCCGGGAGTCGATGAGACCGATAGCCGACTGAAGCACCGAATCCGAGCAGAATTCGCGACGACGACCCAGCAACGGCGGCGACGTTCGCGAGAGACAGGGATACACCCAGACGCCAGCGCTGTGGCGGCCGGGGACTGTGTCGTCGGTGAGTTGCAATCACGCGAAAGACGCGCTGCGGCCCGGTGGGACGACTGGGTCGCGAGGAGCGCCGAGCGCGACCCGGATGCGGTTGCCGCGCGGCCACGACGCGTACGTCCGCGGGATGGGTCTTTGAATGTTTTGCCTGGTGCCCCTAAAACACTGCGCGACGATGGAGGCGACGAAACAGCACAGGGGGAGATGTCTATGTCGCTCAGTGGGGCGCACCGGGCGGCGTTCCGGCGGGAGGCGGCGGGGGAAGGGCGCGTCTACTCGATTCGGGATGACGGCGGGCTGCCGGCTCCGAGTGTGGGGGAAGCGCGGACCGTGCCGTTCTGGTCGAAGGCGACGCGGGCGGGGCGGATGGTGGATCAGGTGGAGGCTTATCGGGGCTTTCGGGTGATTGCCGTGGATGTTGACGAGTGGCTCGACGAGTGGCTGCCCCGGATCGAGGCGGACGGGATGCTGGTGGGCGTCAATTGGGCGGGGGCGCGGGCGACCGGATACGACCTCACGCCTGCGCAGGTCAAGCAGTGGTTCGCGGATGAGCCTCCGGACAACGGGAATTCCTCCACCCGGAGATAGGAGATGCCGTCCCGTACCCCTATGCTTGCGGCACAGCAACCAAAGGGGCCTCTCCGTGCGCAGCCTTCAGATCCTCGTCGTCGATGACGATGATGCCGACGCGCTCATGATTTCCGAGGCTTTGGAGGGCGGGGCGACGAGCGCGAACGTCGATCGGGTGGCCGATGGGCGCGAGGCTCTCGACTATCTGCGCGGCGAGGGCGCCTATACGCAGGCCGTCCGGCCCGACCTGATTCTGCTCGATCTGAACATGCCGCGGATGGATGGGCGCGAGACGCTCGCCGCGATCAAGTCGGATGACGGGCTCAAGGCAATTCCCGTGGTGATTCTGACTACCTCGGGCGCCGCGCCGGACATCGTGGCCAGCTATCAGCATCGGGCCAACGCGTATGTCACCAAGCCGTTCGGGCTCGACGACTTCGAGGCGACCGTGCGGCAGATCGACCAGTTCTACCGCGAGATCGCGACCCTGCCGGGGTCCCGCGAAGCTTAAGCCGGCACGCCCGCGGGTATCGGGAGCTCATGACCACGAACGAAGCTCCCGAGGACCTCGGTGCCCCGGTCGCCTATCTCGTGCTGAAGGACGGCACGCCCGTCTTCGACGAGTCGGGCGCGCGCGCCGGCGAGGTCGAGCATGTGCTGTCCGACGAGCACACCGACGTCTTCCACGGATTGATCATCAAGACCCGCGAGGGTCATCGGTTCGCGCCCGCCGACAAGGTCAGCGGCCTGTTCGAGCACGGCGTGATTCTCACCGTGCCGGCCGCCGACCTGCCGGAACCGAGCGAGGACCCGTCGGCGCGAGTGGCCGACGAAGGTCTGCAGGACACGCTCAAGCGGGCGTGGAACTGGCTGATCCAGCCGCGTTGAGCCCGGCGCCGCCCCAGCGCATCAGCGAGGCGCCGACCGACATGCCGCCGCCGAACCCGGCCATCAGCACGATGTCGCCCTCCTTGAGGGCGCCCTTGCGGTTGGCCTCGTCCAGCGTGACCGGCACCGAGGCGCTGCCGACGTTGCCGTAGCGGTCGAGCGTGAGGTGGGTCGTGGCCGCGGTCAGGCCGGTCGCCTCGACCAGGTCGGCCAGCATGACGCCGTTGGCCTGGTGCGGCACGAAGTGGGTGACGTCCTCGACGTCGAGGCCGGCCCGCTTGAGCAGGGCCTCGAGCGTCGGCGGGACGCCGCTGTGCACGAATTCGCGCACCCCGCGGCCGTTCATCTTGAAGTAGTGATCGCCGTTGGCCACCGTCTCGGCCGAGGCGGGGAGGCGGCTGCCGCCCCCGGGCACGTGGATCAGGTTGCTCGCCTCGCCCCGCGACACCAGCTCGGCGTCGAGGAAGCCGTAGCCCTCGGCCACCGTGCCGACCACCGCGGCGCCCGCGCCGTCGCCGAAGAGCACGGCCGTGCGGCGGTCGCCGAAGTCGAGGATGCGCGAGTAGATATCCGACGCGATGACGAGGACCTTGGCGGTCGGGTTCATCGAGACCAGGCTGTTGGCCAGGGCGACGCCGAAGATGAAGCCGGCGCAGACCACGTTGATGTCGAAGCAGGCGGCCCGGTTCGCACCGATTTTGTCCTGCACCAGCGTGGACGTCGGCGGTTGCGGAGAGTCACCAGTGGAGGTCGAGACGATGAGGTAGTCGATGTCGACCGCCTCGAGCCCGGCGTTCTCCAGAGCCTCGCGCGCAGCCTCGGCGGCGAGGTCGGAAGCGGCCTCGTGCGGCGCCGCGAATCGACGCGCCTGAATCATCGTCTTGCGGCTGACCCACTCGGGATCGGCATCCGGCACGAGGCGCACCAGATCGTCGTTGGTGACCACCTCGGCCGGCAGATACGAGCCGGTACCCAGGATGCCCACGCTCATGTTGCCCCCACTTGATCGAACTCGCCCGCTGTCCCGCGAAAGAGGCTATCGGGTTTAGGCTATGACAGGCAGGCAAGATCCCACGCCGTGCGGACCCCCCATATCGGCCGATCGGCCCACTCACGGCCATCCCGGAAACGGGCCGGTAACAACTGGGAACCAAATGCGCCGACTTCGATCACTCCGTGGAGATCACCATTACTCCGCGTCACAAGAAGCACGACAAATCGGTCCGGGTTACAAGTCAGCAACCGTCTTCAGATAGAGAAAAGCCGGCTCCCGTACGCGGGGAGCCGGCTTTTCTGTCGGATATCAGCGCGACGAACGGTCCCGGTACGTCCACGCGCTCGAGCGGAGCCCGCCGCCCATCGTCGTGCCCGGGGCGGCCTGCTGCGGGATGCGCGCGGCGGCCTCCTCGCGACGCTTCTCCAGGTAGGCCGCGGCGGCGCGGTCCTCCTCGGTGGGGGCGGACATCAGCGCGTAGGCCAGACCGATGATGCCGAAGACCACGGCCAGCCCGATCGGCACGAGCATGCCGCTCGCAGTCGCGCCGGGCAGGGCACCGTCCGACGGCTGGGTGTCGACCGACATGGCGGTCATGCCGGTGAAGTGCATGCCGTTGACCGCGATACCCATCACCAGCGCGGCGACGAAGATCACGAACGGGCGGCGCACCGTGACGGCCAGCCAGAGCGCGACGGCGGCCGCGACGACGGCGATGCCGATCGACAGGCCGACCCGGGTCATCCCGTACGTCACCTCGCCGTTGAGCTTCATGGCGGCCATGCCCGTGTAGTGCATGCCCGCGACGCCCAGGCCGGCGATGACGCCGCCGGTGACGATGCGGAGGTTCCGCGCGCCCCGGCCGAGCAGCGCGATGGTCAGGCCGATGCCGACCGCGACCACGGCCAGGATCGCGCTGGCCACGGTGAGGCCGACGTCGTAGCGGATCGGCGTGCCGACCACCGCGAAGCCCATCATGGCGACGAAGTGCATGCTCCAGATCGCCGTGCCGCCGATCGAGACCGATCCGAGCACGAGCCACCAGATGCGTTCACCGCGAGCGGCGGCGGAACGGAACCGCACGGCGCAGGTCAGTCCGAGCATGGAGCCCAGAACGGACAGGACATAGCTGACAGTGGGGGTGATCCACCCATGGTCGAAATGATGGATCTGCGCCATCGCGGTTTCTCCTTCTCAGCTCCCGCCCAGGAAACTGCATCATGCACTTCCGGCCGTGATCGCGCTTGCCAAGCAACCGGCACCAACTGGCAAAACGCCGCGAATCGACGGAAGAAAGTCGAAATTCGCCGCCAGCCGCGCACTCGCCGACGATTAGAACCCGGAAAGCGGTTCAGGTGATCAACCGACGGTCCGCAGCCCGCTGTCCGAACAGACACTCGACATGTCCGAGGCGGCAGCGACGACCGCGGCTACGGCATCGGGCTCACCCTCGCCGCCGGCCGAGGAGACCGCTTTCCCGTACGCGGTGAGCAGGCGCTCGGCGGCGTCGCCGACTGGGGCGTCGGCCGTTTCACTCGCCTTGACAATGTTGTCGACCACTCCGGCGTTCATCAGGGAGGCATCGTCGAGCGCCTGAGCCAGGGCGGCGCAGGCCAGGGCGCCGGGCGGGTCGTCCACCACGCTCTCCGCGATCGACGGCGACGGCGCGGGCACCGCCGGGGATGTTTCCGGCGCGTTGTCACAGCCGCCGGCCAGCAGGATGACCAGCATCGGCGCCAGGATTCGCGGCATTTCGTCAGGTTATGCGCATGTACGGGTGAGGGCAGCAAAAAGCCCGGCCGATCACCGGCCGGGCTTCTGGTGGACCGCTCAGAGGTAGGAGCCCTTCTTGTACTCCGCCCAGCTCATGTTCCAGTCGGTCCAGCCGTTGCCGTTCTTCAGCTTCTCTTCGGTGCCGGTAACCGTGATCGGGTCGCCCATCATGGTGCGGTCGAAGAGCCAGGCGCCCATCTTTTCCGACACGTTGACGCAGCCGTGCGAGACGTTGACCTTGCCCTGCTTGCCCTCGGACCACGGCGCGGCGTGGATGAACTGGCCGCTCCAGGTGATCCGCTGGGCGAAGTCGATCGGAGTCTTGTAGCCCTCGCCGGCCGGCAGCTCGTCGGTCGTGTCGAAGATCGTGTGCTTCTTCTTCTCGATGACGACCATCGTGCCGCTCGAGGACGGGGTGCTCTTCTTGCCCAGGCTGACCGGGATGGTCTTGATGACCTTGCCGTCCTGCTTGACCGTCATCTGCTTGGTCTTGTTGGAGACCGTCATGACGAACGAGCGACCGATCTTGAGGTCGACGGTGAGGTCGGACCGGCCGTAGTAGCCGTTGCCCAGCGGAACGCCCTTGAGCGCCACCTTGTAGAAGACCTTGGACTGCGACTTCCAGTAGACCTTGGGGCGGTAGTGCACCTCGGTCGGGCTGGTCCAGTGCCAGGTGCCTTCCTGGGCCGGCGTGGCCGTGACCTTCATGCGGCGCTCGACGTCGTCGCGGTAGCTCTCGGGGATCGACCGGCCGAACTTGATGATCAGCGGCATGCCCACGCCGACGACCTGGCCGTCACCCATGAAGCTGGTGACCCGGATCTCCTTGGCCGGCTTGGCCATCGTGGTGAACGAGCTGCTCGCCGTGTTGCTCTTGCCCTCGGCCTGCGGGCCGGTGACGGTCACGGTGTATTTGGTGCCGTAGGCCAGCGCCTTGGCCGGGGTGAACGTCTTGGCGTCCTTGTCGAGGGTGCCCTCGACCTCCGCGCCCTTGGCGTCGGTGACCTTGACCTCGGTGCCGTCCGGGTCCTCGCTCGTGTATTTGATCGGGCTGATCGCGACGACGTTCTTGGCGTCGGCGGCCGGCTCGGTCACGGCGACGGTGCTGGGCAGGGCCTCGGGCGAGCTCGGAGCCTCGGCCCCGGCGCTGCTGCCGGGCTTCGCGTCGCCGCCCTGCCACGAGGACGACTTGCTGTCGCCGTCACCGCAGGCCGAGGTGAGCAGCACACCGGTCGCGGCCAGCGCGACGGCGGCTTTCTTGAATCCCCAGGTCTTCATGGTCCCCTCACGGCGTCGGTCGTCCCAGCGCCCAATAGTGCCCTTATCTTCCCCGCTCACCAATCCCGGAATCGTGCCGCTACGGCTTTCAGTCCTATGTAAGTGATCGGCTTTTGTCCCATTGGGACCATTTGTCACTTCAGTGACGCGGGTACCGGGAGGGCACTGCCCTTGATGTATTCCGACCAGGGCTTGTCCCACGGAGTCCAGCCGTTCCCGTACGACAACTTGTCCCCCGTGCCCTTCACGGTGACCGGGTCGCCGATCAGCGTGCGGTCGAACAGCCAGCGCGCATTGCCGGGTGAAACGTTCACACAGCCGTGGGACACGTTGCGCCGGCCCTGCGAGCCCACCGACCACGGGGCGGAGTGGATGTACTGACCGCTCCAGGTGAGCCGCTGGGCGAACTGGATGTCGGTGCGGTAGCCGTCGACCGGGCCGAGCTCGGCCGTGGTGTCGAACACGGTCTCGGCCTTCTTCTCCATGACGACCATCACGCCGCTGGACGAAGGAGTGCTCTTCTTGCCCAGGCTCACCGGCATCGTCTTGATCGCCTTGCCGTCCTGCAGGACGGTCATCTTCTTCGAGGCGTTGTCGACCTTCATCTCGAACGAGCGGCCGATCTTGGCGGTGGCCGAGCGGTCCCGGTCGCCGTAGCGCCCGCCGCCGGTGGGCAGGCCGCCGACCGCGACCCGGACCGCGATCGTGGTGCCCGGCTTCCAGAACTCGGGACCGCGGTAGTAGGCCTGGGTGCCGTTCGGCGTCCAGGACCAGACGCCGGGCTGGGCCGGGCTGGTGCTGACGAACAGGCGGCGCTGCACGGCGGCGCGCTCGGCCTTCTTGATGCCCGGGCTGAACTCGACGACGACCGGCATGGCCACGCCGTAGGTCTTCTCGTCGAACAGGTAGAGCCCGGTGCCGGTCTTGCGGCCCGGCTTGCTCATCGTCGTGAAGCTCGTGGTCTGCGTCGTCGTCTGCCCGTCGCCGGCGGTGGCCACGACGGTGGCGGCGTACTTCTGGTTGGGGCTCAGGGTGCGGCCCGGGACCCAGGCCGTGCCGTCCTCACGCAGCTTGCCCGGAACGGCCGCGCCCTTGGAATCCTTGAGCGTGACGCCGGTGACCTTGGCCCCGGCGATCTTGACCCCGATCTCGGCGCTCAACGGCACACCGGTCTTGCCGGTGGCCGGCGTGAGGGCCAGGCTGACCGGAACGGTGGCCGACTCGGTCACCGGCCCGCCGCTGCTGGCGCCGCCGCTCGCACTGGCACTCGCCTGCGGGGTGCCGACCCACGCCGCGTCGTCCTTCTTTCCACCCTTGTCACCACACGCCGCAAGCGCGACCGGCGTGATCACCGCCATCGCCATGACCGCCACGAGCGTGCGTCGCATGCTGGATCCCCTTCTGAAGTTCGCGGGGACATCCTGCCTCATGGATGCAAGAGATCGAGTCCTCCGTCCGGCCACCGCCGCCTCCCCGGGGGTCGATTTCGTTGATCATCCGAGGGCGTGCTAACGTTTTCTCCGTTGCCGACGAGCGCCGCTAGCTCAACTGGCAGAGCAGCGGACTCTTAATCCGCGGGTTGTAGGTTCAAGTCCTACGCGGCGCACCATGCAGCACCAGGCCGTATAGCTTTCGAGCTGTACGGCCTTTCTCTTTGTCGGACGCCGGCGGGCCGCGTGTGGGCGGCCTCGCTTCGACGTCGGCGACGACGACCTACCAGCAAGAGATCCGCGAGCAGATCACCGCAGGGGCGGCCGCTGCCCGCCGGCGAGGTAGCGCCGGTTCCGCCCTCCCTCGTTGTCTCGACGGTGCGCCCTGAACAATGGGCGGCGGCCCCGCCGTACGAGGAAAGGTTTGGTCATGGGTTGGAACACCTCGGTGCTTTTCCGTCAGGACGTGACGGCGGACGAGGCTGTGGACGATCTCGCCATCACAGACTTCAGCGGCGAACTGGTCGGAGCCGACCAGGCTACAAGCGCCCTCAAGCCCGACGCCCTCTATGCCGCCGAGTCGGGTGGCTGGGTGCAGGTCTGGAACCCGATGATGGATGTGGTCATGGGCTGGGAGCCGACCGACCCGGCCGACGCTTTGGTGGTCTTCTTCAGCAGCGTTTCGAGCACGTACGGCTTCACGCTGTTCACGAATGGCCAACGCACCCGGCATTACGTCTACGCCGATGGTGTGGCCGTCGAGGACGAAGGGACGCCACTGCCGGTCGAGGCCGAGATCGCCCTGCCGTCCTGGGGCCCGGACGAGGACTTTCTCTGGTCGATCATTACGGCGGTCACCGGTCTCCGGTACGACGAAAAGCTGCAGTACCGCGTTTACCCGGTGTGACCGGCATGGTTGTGGCGCATCACCCGGTTCGGCACGGTGGCGGACCGGATGAGTGTCAAGCCGGTGAGCAGGGCCCAGAGCAGGTAGCTGTAGAGCGAGATGCGTTCGGCGAGGCCGGTGGGCGCCCACCCGTACGTCAGCGGAATGTTGAGCAGTCCGACGCCGCCGAGGGTGATGCCGGCGAGTCCGAGCCATCGCGGAAGCCCGAGGGCCCGGGCCGAGAGGCCGGTGACGACGGCGAGCGCGTTCCCGCCGATGATCGAGGCGAAGGCTCCGATGAGGTAGAGCACCAGGGTCCCGTCGTCGAAGCGGGCCGGGCCGAGCGGGAAAACGGCGAACAGGATCAGGGCGATCGCCTGAGTGAGGCCGAGGGCCGCGACCGTCCGGCGCCGCCAGCCGGTGAGCCGGTGGGCCAGGGCAATGCTCGCGGCGGCCATCAGCGCGCCGGAGACGATCCAGGCGATGCTCATCAGCCACCACCGGGGCGAGGAGATGAGGAAGCCGCGGAATTCCCCGGCGTACGGGCTGCCGAGGAAATTGACGTAGTCGTCGAGGTAGCTGTACGGACGGCGGTCCCAGGCGGCGGCGACGACGGCCTCGGCGATCAGGCTGATGAGGACGGCCGCGACGAGGGCGAGACCGGCCCAGCGGGCGACTGGCCGGGGCAGGGATGACATCAGGGAACCAGGATGATTTTGCCGAGGGCGGTACGGCCGGAGGACTCGGACAGTTCCATGGCCGAGACGACCTCGGTGAGCGGGAACCGGGCGGCGATCTTCGCGGTGAGCTTGCCCTGGTGGAGCAGGTCGAAGACGTGCGTGAGGTCCGTACGGATGCGGGTCAGGAACGCGGCTCGCTTGGCTGAGCCGGGCTTGCCGGCGCCGGCCCAGACGTTGTAGAAACTCGCGTGCTTGCCCGTGGGCAGGAGGTTCCAGTACGCCAGCTTGGTCAGCAGGGCCATGAACGTCAGCAAGACCGGAGTCTTGTCGTCGAGGTGGCTCGCGATGCTGTACGAGACCAGCGTTCCGGTGCGGTTGAGCAGCCGGTACGAGAGGTCCACGCTGGCCCCGCCGAGGTGGTCGAAGACCGCGTCCACACCGTCCGGAGCCAGTTCCCGTACGCGGGAGGCCAGGTCCGAGTCGTGATAGTCGACCGGCTCGGCCCCGAGCGCGCGCAGCGCTTCGTGATGGCGCGGACTGGCCGTGCCGATCACGCGCACGCCCGCCTGCCGGGCCAGTTGCACCAGGATCGAGCCCACGCCGCCGCTGGCGCCGAGCACGAGCACGGTCTGACCGGCTCGCACCTTCGCGCTGCCGTGCAACATCTGGTACGCGGTCAGTCCGTTGACGACCAGCGTCTCGGCCTCGTCGGCGCCGATCCCGTCGGGCACCTCCACCAGCTCGGCGGCGGTCAGCAGGACGGCCGTGGCCCAGGCGCCGGTCTTGGTCAGCGCGGCGACTCGGCGGCCGATCAGCGCCGGGTCCACGCCGGGGCCGACCGATGCGACGACGCCGACGAGGTCGTAGCCGGGCACGAACGGGAACTTGGGCTGGCCGTAGTAGCGGCCCCGGCGCATCGCGCTCTCGGCGAAGGACACCGCGGTCGACTCGACGCGCACCAGGGCCTGGCCGGCGGCCGGCGCGGGCAGCGCGCGCTGGACCAGCCGGAGCCCGGTCGGCTCGACCTTGCCCGGCAGCACCACCTCGGTGGCAGTCACGGTAACCCCCGCGGCGGTGTTCGTCTCCATCATGACCGGCTCCCCGAAGCGTTACGAACCATAGTTCTGCGAATGGTCGTAACTATGCATCGACGTGGTGCAAAGCGTCAAGGCGGAGCGGCGGATGCTGTCTGCTACTGGCCGTAGCAATAGTTACGATGCGACGATGACGAACCCCCCGCCGACCAGGACCCGGCGTGAGCGGCTGCGGGCACAGACGCTGCAGGAGATCGAGGACGCGTCGTTCGCGATCATCGACGCGGACGGCGTCCACGCGTTGACGATCGCGGCGCTGGCCCGGAGCATGGCCATGTCCGCGCCGGCGGTGTACCGCTACTTCCCGTCCCGGGACGCGTTGCTCACGCATCTGATCGATCAGTCCTACCGGCAACTCGCCGCCGCGATGAACCAGTCGCTCGAGGGCGGCCGGCGCGCGCCGCGTAAGCGGGTGCGGCTGCTGGTCGCCGCGTACCGCGACTGGGCTCTGCGGTACGCCTACCGATACGGCATGCTGTTCGGCCAGCGGACCAGCGGTGTCCCCGGGGACCGCAGCGCTCGGACCCCGCTGGACCAGGCGATGGCGCTGCTCGTCGACCTCTTGGCACCCATCCTGACCGGCGCACCCGGCGACGACTCGAGCAGCGACCGCACGCTGGACGGACAGCTGCGGAGCTGGGCCCGGGGCCGGCAACGACCGGACACCGAGCCCCGGGTCGCCCGTGCTGCCATCGTCATCTGGACGCGGATCCACGGCATCGTGAGTCTCGAACTCACCGGCATGCTGGGCGACCACACCGTCGAGGTCCAGCGGCTCATCGACCTGGAGATCGACAACGCCCTCGACCTGCTGGAGCCGGCCGGTTCCTGATCAACGCTGGGCCTCAGGGTTCAGGAACATCAGGACGGCCAGGACACGACGGTTGTCGTCGTCGGACGGTGGCATGCGCAGCTTGGTGAAGATGTTGTTGATGTGCTTGCTGACGACCTTTTCGGTGATGAACAGCTTCGCGGCGATGGCGGCGTTCGAGCGGCCCTCGGCTATGTGCCGCAACACCTCGTGCTCGCGGGCGGTCAGCCCGGACAGCGGCTCGCGACGGGCCAGCATCTGGGCGACCACCTCGGGGTCGAAGGCGGTGCCGCCGGCCGCGACCTGGTGCACCGTGTTGACGAACTGCTCGACGTCGGAGACACGTTCCTTGAGCAGGTAGCCGACTCCCCCGGCCTGATCGGTCAGCAGTTCGCGGGCGTACATGGGCTCGACGTGCTGGGACAGCACCAGCACGGGGAGGCCGGGAATCCGGGTGCGGGCGGCGATGGCCGCCTTCAGCCCCTCGTCGGTCTGGGTCGGCGGCAGCCGCACGTCGATGATCGCCACGTCCGGCCGGTGGCGGATCAGCGCCGGCAGCAGGTCGGGGCCGTTGTCGATGGCCTCGACCACCTCGAAGTCGAAGGCCTCGAGCAGGCGGGTGAGGCCGTCACGCAGCAGCGTCAGATCCTCGGCGATGACGACACGCACGGCAGCTCCATGGTCACGACGGTGGGACCGCCGGGTGGGGACGAGACGGACATCTTGCCATCGAAGGCGTCCAGCCGCCGTTCGATGCCGTGCAGGCCGGTGCCGCGCTGCGGGTCGGCGCCGCCGTCGCCGTCGTCGCCGACCTCGGCGAACAGCACACCGCTGGTGTGCCGCAGGGTCACCCAGGCGGTACGGGCGTTGCTGTGCCGGATGATGTTGGCCAGCGTCTCGGCCACCGCGAAGTACAGCGCCGACTCGACCGGCGCTTCGAGGCGGCCCGGCAGATGCGACGTGACGGTGGTGGGCACCGGCAGGCTCATCGCCAGGGCCTGCACGGCGCCTTCGAGGCCGCGCTCGGCCAGCACCGGCGGATGGATGCCGCGAACCAGGTGGCGCAGCTCGACCAGGGCCATCGTGCTGGTCTCGCGGGCCTCGGCCAGCAGCTTGAGCGCGGCGGCGGGGTCACGGCGGACGAGGCGTTCGGCCAACCCGATCGTCATTCCCACCGCGACCATCCGGGCCTGCGCGCCGTCGTGCAGGTCGCGTTCGATGCGGCGCAGCTCGACGGCCTGTGCGTCTATGGCGCCGGCCCGGGTCACCGTCAGATGGGCCACCCGAAGCCGCAACTCGGCCGCCCGGGTCGGCGCGAGGAACAGTCGCACGAAACGCAGATGCACCGTCCGCAACATCGGCGCCACGGTCAGCCCGACGGTCAGGATCACCAGGCCCTGCGGGATGGCCAGCCAGGCCTCGGTCAGGTTGGCCGTCGGCCAGAACAGGCCGTAGCCGAACCACACATCGCCCAGGAACAGCCATAACGGAGCCAGAAGAAGACCGGCCAGGCCGTACGCCATGATCACCACGATCAGCAGGCCCAGCGCGGCCGACACGAGCGCGCCGGGCAGGAGCCAGGCGGCGTCACGCCAGGTGGCCGGGTCGGTGAGAAGCCACCTCAGCCAGCGCCGGTCACCCACCTCGGCCGGATCGGGGCGAGGATCGTACGGGCGCCGCATCGGTACGCCGCCCCGGGTGCCGAGGCGCCGTTCGAGGTTGGCGCGCCACCGGACCACGGTGGTGGCCACCCCGAGAAGCTCGGAGCCGAGCACCGGGATGGGGCTGAGCACCAGCCCGGCCAGCCACAGCGCCAGCACCCCGGGGTTGAGCACGGCGAGGCCTATCGCGAACAATCCGTCCGCGGTCGCGCTCAGGCCGGTGAGCACCCGGCCCCGGATCGTCATGGCTCCATCATGCGCGACCTTCCTGGGGGTGTTAGCACCCCCCGTGGGGTGGGGCCTCACACTCCTGACCGGGCACCCTCTGGTGATCGAGACTGAAGCGATGACGGCAACCACGGTGCGACCACGGGCGAGCGACTTCTCGGCGTTGAAGAAACAGGTCGACGCGGCCGGGCTGCTGGAACGTCAGCCCGCCTACTACGCCCTGCGCATCGCCATCGTCACCGCGATGGTCGCCGGCGGCTGGGCGGCCTTCTTCCTGATCGGCTCGTCCTGGTGGACGCTGCTGGTGGCCGCCTTCCTCGCGGTGGCGTTCACCCAGCTGGGGCTGCTCGCGCACGACCTGGCGCACCGGCAGGTCTTCCGGACCAAACGGCCCAGCGAGATCACCGGCCGGATCGCCGCCAACCTCGGCGTGGGGATGAGTTACGGCTGGTGGATGGACAAGCACACCCGCCACCACAACAACCCCAACCATGACGATCTCGACCCGGACGTCGCCCCCGAGGTGCTGATCTGGGCGACCAAGTCGGCGCTCGGCCGGCGCGGTCTGGCCGCCTTCATCACCCGCCACCAGGCCGGGCTGTTCTTCCCGCTGCTGACGCTGTTGAGCACCGACCTGAAGGTGTCCAGCCTCAAGGCGCTACGGGCCGGCGTGGTCAAGCGGCCCGTGCTCGAGTCGGCCCTGCTGGTGGTTCATGCCGTCGCGTACCTTTCCGCGGTCTTCCTCGTGCTCTCGCCGCTGCAGGCCATCGCGTTCCTCGTGGTGCACCAGGGACTGTTCGGCATCTATCTGGGCATGACGTTCGCGCCCAACCACAAGGGCATGCCGCACCCGGACGGCACCGAGGACTACCTGCGCAAGCAGGTGCTGACCTCCCGCAACGTACGCGGTGGCTGGCTGACCGACATGGCGCTGGGCGGCCTGAACTATCAGATCGAGCACCACCTGTTCCCGGGCATGCCCACCCCGAACCTGCGCAAGGCCCAGCCGATCGTGCAGCGGCACTGCGCCGAGGTCGGCGTGGCGTACGCGGAAACCGGGCTGATCGAGTCCTACCGGCAGGCCCTCCGGCATCTCCACGAGGTCGGCGCCCCGCTGAGGTGAGTGTCGAAGCGATTCTGCTGTTCGTCCTGGCCGCCGTCGCAGTCGTCGTGGTGGTGCAGTGGATCGCCAATCGGACCGGGCTACCCGCGGCCGCTCTGCTCCCGCTCATCGGGATCGGGTACGCGCTGCTGCCCGGTCCGAACGTCACCCTCGACCCGCACGTCGTCCTGACCCTCGTGCTGCCGCCGCTGCTCTACAGCGCCGCGCTGCATTCCTCGCTGCTGGCCATCCGTCGCAACCTGCGTACGGTGGTCAGCCTGTCCGTCGTGCTGGTCCTGTTCACCGCGATGGTCATCGGATTCGGCTTCTCCTGGTTCGTGACCGGCGCCACCCTGGCCGCCGGGGTCGCGGTCGGCGCCGCGGTCGCGCCGCCCGACCCGGTCGCGGCGCTGGCGGTCGGCCGCCGGGTCGGGCTGCCACCCCGCCTGATCACGCTGATCCAGGGCGAAGGTCTGCTCAACGACGCCACCGCGCTGACGCTTCTCAGTGTGGCGGTGGCCGCGGCGACCGGCGACGGCTTCTCGGTCCCGTCCGCGGTCGGCAGTTTCCTGCTCGCGGCGACCGGCGGCATCGCCGTCGGGGCGCTGGTGGCGGCGGCCGTACGCCTGCTGTCCCGCCCGGCCGGGGGCGACCCGCTGATCGCCAACGCCATCTCGCTGGCCACCCCGTTCGCGGCCTATCTGCTGGCCGAGCGGATCCACGTCTCGGGCGTGCTCGCCGTCGTGGTGGCCGGGCTCATCGTCGGGCACCACTCCCCGCGGTCGGGGTCCGGTGCGAGCCGGCTGCAGACGAGCGCGGTCTGGCGGCTGGTCGACTTCCTGCTCGAAGGCCTGGTGTTCCTGCTGATCGGGCAGCAACTGCCCGCGGTCGTACGCGGGCTCGCCAAATACGAGACCTCGACCATCGTCATCGCCCTGGCGATCTCGGTCGGCACGGTGCTGTTCCTGCGCCCTCTCTGGTTGATCGTCACCCAGTCGCTGCCCCGTTCGCTGCACACGTGGCTGGGCAACGAGGGTGCGCAGGACGAGCGGCTGAGTGGCCGCGAAGTCATCGCGCTGAGCTGGTCGGGCACCCGCGGGGTGATCAGCCTCGCCGCGATCTTCACCCTGCCGCTGGTCACCGAGAGCGGCGCGCCGTTCCCCGACCGCGACCTGCTGCTGTTCTGCACCTTCGTCGTCGTCCTGGTCACCCTCGTGGGGCAGGGAGTGACCTTCGCGCCGCTCGTGCGCCGGCTCGGTCTGCACGCCGACGAGACCGACCGGGCCCGCCTTCGCAACGAGGCCCGGGCTGCGTCGGTGCGAGCCGCCCTCGAAGCCCTCGACGAGCTGGAGGAGCGGGAACACGACGACAACGAGGCGCCCGTCGTCGAGACGATGCGAGCCCAGTTGCGGGCCCGTCTCCGGCGCTATCAGGGACGCATCGACCTGCTGCGGGACGCCGACTCGACCGTTCTGCCGGTGTCGCCGCGATACGAGGCCGCCTTGCACGTGCGCCGGGTGACGATCGACGCCCAGCGCGACGAACTGGTCCGGTGGCGCGACGCCGGCCGGCTCCCGGACGAGAGCCTCCGCGTGCTGGAACGCGAACTCGACCACGAGGAACGGCTGCTGCCGGATCGCCCGGCCCGCCGATGACCCGCCGTTGCGCCGTATGACGGTTCTGCGAAAAAGCTGATCGGAGGGTCCCTCACCGGGCCGGTCAACCCCCAGAATGTCCGAGCGATCATGGTGTGGACACGGGCTGTCACCATGGATTCACGATCACGGGACGGGGGACGGTCCGGGGCATGGGGTTTGTCGACGCTGCGCTGAGTTTTCCGACCGTACTCTTCACCCCGCTCCTCGTCGTGGTCGTCGGTTTCTGGCTCGTGGTCATCGTGGGCGGCGCCGACCCCGATGCGGGGTCGGAGGCCAACGACGCCGGTCCGTTCGACTTCGCCGGGCTGGGTGGTGTGCCCGCCCCGATCACGTTGTCCCTGCTGATCGCGTTCGCCTGGTTCGCCAGCCTGGCCGGCGGCGAGTTCCACGGCCCGGTTCCGCTCTGGGTCGTGCTCATCGCCGCACTCGCCGTCGCCTGGGTGCTCACCCGCATCCTGGTGATCCCGCTCCGCCGGATGCTGCCGTCCGGCCCGGACGCCTCCCGCGCCGACTTCGTCGGCCTCACCTGTGTCATCCGCACCGGAAAGGTGACCGGCACGTTCGGTCAGGCCGAGGTGCACGCGCCGGACGGATCGTCGGCGATCGTCCAGGTGCGGCAGGCCGGCCAGGACGACCTGCGCGCCGGATCCGAGGCGCTTCTCTACGACTTCGACCCGGACGGCGAGTTCTTCTGGGTCGTTCCCACCGATATCGCAACAAGGGGTCATTGATGGACGTTGTCTCCACCGGGTTCGGTGTGCTCGCAGCCGTGGTGCTGCTCGTGGCCATCGGTGTGCTGTTCTTCGTCAGCCGCATGTTCCGCAAGGTCGAGCAGGGCAAGGCGCTGATCGTGTCGAAGGTGCGCCGCGTCGACGTGACGTTCACCGGCGCCGTGGTGCTGCCCGTGCTGCACAAGGCCGAGATCATGGACATCTCGGTCAAGACCATCGAGATCACCCGGACCGGGCGTGAGGGTCTGATCTGCAAGGACAACATCCGGGCGGACATCCGGATCACGTTCTTCGTGCGGGTCAACAAGACCACCGAGGACGTCATCAAGGTGGCCCAGGCCATCGGCACCGACCGCGCCAGCAGCGAGTCGACGCTGCAGGAGCTGTTCAACGCGAAGTTCTCCGAGGCGCTCAAGACGGTCGGCAAGCAGCTCGACTTCGTCGACCTCTACACCCGGCGCAACGACTTCCGCGACCAGATCATCGAGGTGATCGGCACCGACCTCAACGGCTACAGCCTGGAGGACGCGGCGATCGACTTCCTCGAGCAGACGCCGCTGAGCTCGATGGACCCGAAGAACATCCTGGACGCGCAGGGCATCCGCAAGATCACCGAGCTGACCGCGATCGAGGCGGTCCGCACGAACGACTTCCGCCGCAACGAGGAGAAGGAGATCACCCGCCAGAACGTGGACGCGCGGGAGGCCATCCTCGAACTGGAACGCCGGCAGAAGGACGCGGAGATCAAGCAGCACCGCGAGATCGAGACGATGCGGGCCCGCGAGGAGGCCGAGATCGCCCTGGCCCACGCCGAGGAGCGGCTGCGGGCCGAGGGCGCCCGGCTCAAGACCGACCAGCAGCTCGGCGTGCAAGAGGAGAACAAGCGCCGCGAGATCGCCGTGGCCGAGAAGAACCGCGAGCGGGTCATCGCGATCGAGACCGAGCGCATCGAGAAGGACCGGATGCTCGAGGTGATCGGCCGCGACCGCGAGACCGAACTGTCCACGATCTCCAAGGACAAGGAAGTCGAGGGCGAGAAGCGGCTGATGGCCGAGGTCATCCGCGAGCGGATCGCGGTCGAGAAGACGGTGGCCGAGCAGGAAGAGAACATCAAGCGCCTGCGTATGGTCGAGGAAGCCGAGCGCACCCGCCAGGCCGTCGTCATCCAGGCCGAGGCCGAGGCGCAGGAGTCGCTGGTCAAGGACATCAAGGCGGCCGAGGCGGCCGAGGCCGCGGCCAAGTTCAAGGCCCGCGAGGAAGTGCTCCTGGCCGAGGCCCGCCAGCAGGCGGCCGAACTGGACGCCCGGTCGAAGATCCGCCTGGCCGAGGGCACGCAGGCCGAGGCGGCCGCGCCCGGCCTGGCCGACGTGCAGGTGCGCGAGCGCAACGCCGAGGTGATCGAGAAGACCGGCCGCGCCGAGGCCGCCGTGGAGCGGGCCAAGGCGCTGGTCGTGGCCGAGGCGATCCGCGAGAAGCTCAAGGGCGAGGCCGAAGGTCTGCAGGAGAAGGCGGGCGCGATGGCCGCGCTGGACGACGCCACGCGCGAGCACGAGGAGTACCGCTTGCGGCTGGAGATGGAGAAGGAGATCCGGCTGGCCGGCATCAACGTGCACCGCGAGATCGCCGAGGCGCAGGCGATGGTCCTGTCGGCCGGGCTGGAGAAGGCCGACATCGACATCGTCGGCGGCGACTCGATGTTCTTCGACAAGCTGATCGGCTCGATCACGCTGGGCAAGAGCGTGGACGGCTTCGTCGAGCACTCGTCGGTGGCCCAGGGCCTCGGCGCGCGCTACCTGGACGGCACGGCCAACTTCGCCGACGACCTGGGCCGGGTGGTCGGCTCGGTGTCCACGGCCGACGTGGCCAACGTCAGCCTGGCCGCGTTCCTGACTCAGCAGATCAAGAACGGCGGCCAGGACGCCGGCAAGCTGCGTGAGCTGCTGGCCGCCGCGCAGGAGATGGGTATCGCCGACGGCAAGGTGCCGGCGAACAGGTGACCGCGGAGACTATCGACGCCGGCACCTACGAGGTGCTGCGCGGCCGGCTCGGTGCGCGTGCGCGCGAACTGGCCGGCCGCGCGGAGGCCCTGAACACCCGGCGGATCGACACGTTCGGCGGGCAGCAGACGACGCTGCTGCACACCGACCGGGTGCGGACCGAGAACAACTGTGTGCCGCGGGACATCGCGCAGGTCGGCGGCGTCATGCTGTTCGGCTACAACGTCTTCATCGGGTTGAAGACCGAGACGTCGGTGGCCGACGTGTTCGCGGTGCACCGGTTCAACGGCCGGACGTTCGAGCCGGCCGCCCTGCCCGGGCTGCTCGACGATCCCGGCTTCGAACGGGACTTCGCCGAGCTGTACCGGTACTACAAGCAGACGAAGCTGCTGCAGCTGCGCCGGGTCGAGGGCCTGCTGCTGGCCGTCTTCCAGACCGGCGCGCGCGGCGACGACCTCAAGGTGCTGCGCTGGCGGGTCGGCCTCGACGGATCCGTGTCCTACCTGGACAACCGGGGCGAACGAGACCACGTCTTCCCGCCGCAGCACGACTTCGAGTGGACCGTCAGCGGCCGCGAGCAGCACGTGCTGGGCCGGCACCCGCACGTCTCGATCGAGGACGAGGTGTTCGTCGAGACGGTCGGCGGCTCGCTCACCGTCAAGGTCGAGAACAACACCGAGGACGGCGAGGGCATCTTCGCCGAGCCGGTCGACGAACCGCTGCAGAGCCTGGCCGACGCCGAGATCTCGTACGCCCGGGTCGGCCCGCTGATTCTGTTGCGCGTGCTGCCGTACCAGGAAACGGTCTATCGCTTTCTGGTCTTCAACACCCGCACCAAGGACGTCCGCCGCCTCGACGGCATCGGCCAGGCCTGCCGCCGGCTGCCGGACGACCAGGGCGTCATCTTCCCCGGCGGTTACTACCTGGCCACCGGCGCCGCCAAGACGTTCGACGCGGACACCACCGACCTCGAGTACGAACGCGCCCTCCACTCGGTCAACGGCGAGGACGTGCTGTACGTCTTCCACGCCCGCGAGTCCGGCCGATATCTGCTGCTGCCCTACAACGTGATCCGCAAGGAGGTCGCCACCCCGATCGTCGGCCACGGCTACTCGCTGTTCGACGACGGCACCCTGGTGGTCTTCCGCACGACCACGGACGAGCCGGCCCGGGTCCACCCGATGCAGGTCTGGCAGACGCCGTACGAGTCGGACACGCACGCGGCCACCCGACCGGCCGGCACCGGACCGCTGGACCGGATCGGCAACGCCGACCTGGTCCGGGGCATCGCCGACGCGCTCGCGGTGACCCGCATGGTCGACGAGATGAGCCCGTCCGGACCGGTGTTCGAGGCCATCATCGCGGCGTGCGGCCGGGTCGCCGACAGCTACCACTGGCTGGCCGACGCGGAGCTGGAAAACCTGGGCGAGCCGCTGGCCGAGGTGCGGGCCACCGCCGAGCAGGTGCTCGACGAGTTCGAGTCGGTGCAGGTGCTGACCGCGCAGGCGGCCGACGCGGTCACCGCGGCCGAGGCCGGCGCCACCTCGCTGATCGGCAAGGCCCGCGCCGAGAACCCGACCACCACCGGCGGCTGGGTGGCCCAGCTCGGAGGTCTGCGCCAGGAGCAGGGACGGCTGGCCGGGCTGCGCGAGATGCGCTACGCCGACGTCGCGCGGATCGACGCCGTGGACGCCAACCTGGCCACCGCGGTCGACGAGACCGCCCGCCGCGCGGTCGAGCATCTGGAACGGCCGGACGCGTTCGCCGACTACGAGTCCACCGTGGAAGACCTGGTCACCGCGGCCGGGGCGATCGCCACCACGGCCGAGGCCGAGCCGGTCACCGCCCGCATCGCCGAGCAGTTCGACGGCCTGCAAGCGGTCACCGAGGTGATCGGTGGCCTGGACATCGCCGACGCCACCGTCCGGGTGGGAATTCTGGAACGCCTCGGCACGGTGATGGGCGGGCTCAACCGGGCCCGGGCCACCGTCGAGGGCCGCCGCCGCGAGCTGTCCGCCCAGGAGGGCCGGGCCGAGTTCGCGGCCGAGTTCGCCCTGTTCGGGCAGGCGGTCAGCGGCGCACTGGCCGCGGCCGACACGCCGGAACGCTGCGACGAGCACCTGGCCCGGCTGATGGCGCAGATCGAGACGCTGGAGACGCGGTTCGGCGAGTTCGCCGACTTCGCCGAGCAGCTCGGGGCCAAGCGCACCGAGGTCTACGAGGCCGTCTCCGGCCGCCGCCAGTCCCTGCTGGACGAGCAGGCCCGCCGGGCCGACCGGCTGGCCGGCTCGGCCCGCCGCATCCTGGACACCGTGCGCCGCCGGGTCGGCACCCTGACCGACACCGACCACGTCAACACGTATTTCGCCACCGACCCGATGGTGGCCAAGCTGCGCTCGATCACCGCCGACCTGCGGACCTCCGGCGACACCGTACGCGCCGAGGAACTGGACGGGCAGCTCAAGGCCGCCCGGCAGGACGCCGGCCGGTCCCTGCGCGACCGGCAGGACCTCTACGACGACGGCGGCCGCACGATCCGGCTCGGCCGGCACTCGTTCGCCGTCAACACCAGCGCCATCGACCTCACCCTGGTGCCGCACGCCGGCGAGCTGGCCTTCGCGGTCACCGGCACCGACTACCGCGGGCCGATCCGCGACGACGCCTTCCTGGCCACCCGCGCCTTCTGGGACCAGCCCCTGGTCTCCGAGGACGCGCAGGTCTCTCGGGCCGAGCACCTGGCCGCGGCGGTCTTCGCGGCCGATCCGGCCGCGGCGGCCGCGGCCCTGACCGACGACACCCTGCGCGAGCTCGTCCGCCGGGGCGCCGAGGACCGATACGACGAGGGGTACGAGCGGGGCGTGCACGACGCCGACGCGGCGCTGATCCTGGCCGCGCTGGTGCGCCTGAACGCCGGGGCCGGGCTGCTGCGTTACGAGCCGCGGGTGCGGGCCGCCGCGCAGATCTTCTGGGCCTTCGGCACCACCCCCGAGCAGCGTACGCAGTGGACGTTGCGGGCGGCGTCACTGATCCGGCTGCGCACGATGTTCGGATCCGCCGGGTCCGCCCTGGACGAGCTGTGCGCGGAGCTTTCCGCCGGCGACGACCCGGCCGTGGGCGAATACCTGGCCGAGGAGCTGGCCGCCGCGCCGGACGGGTTCGCCACCAGCGCCGGGGCCCGCACCCTGCTCGACCGGTTCCATCGCGAACTGGGCGGCCCGCAGTCCCCGGCCGGCCGGCAGTACGCGGCCGACCTGCGCGCGCTCGAGGACGACCTGGACGCGCGGCGGCAGCTGGTGCACGCGTGGCTGAGCGCCTTCCGCGACGCCAAACCGGACGCCGGAGACCCCGCGGACGTTGTCGAGGCGGTGGCGGTCGAGCTGACGAGCCTCACCCGCTACGACGCGTCGGCGTCGCTCAGCGAGACCGTCACCGGGCTGCTCGGCGTGCACCCGCGGATCAGCGACGGCACGTTGACCGTACGGCTGGACGATCTTTTGACCCGGACCCGGCAGCTGCGTGAGCAGCGGATGCCCGCCTATCGCGCCTATCAGAAGCAGCGGGCCGCCCTGGCCGCCGCCGAACGGGACCGGCTGCGCCTGGACGAGTTCAAGCCGCGGGTGATGACCGCGTTCGTCCGCAACCGCCTGCTCGACGAGGTGTACCTGCCGCTCATCGGCGACAACCTGGCCCGGCAGCTCGGCGCCACCGGCGACAGCAAACGCACCGACCAGTCCGGCCTGCTGCTGCTGATCTCGCCGCCCGGCTACGGCAAGACCACGCTGATGGAGTACGTCGCCGACCGGCTCGGCCTGATCTTCGTCAAGGTCAACGGGCCGGCGCTGGGCCACGGCGTGACGTCGCTCGACCCGGCCGAGGCGCCCGACGCGACCGCCCGGCAGGAGGTGGAGAAGATCTCGTTCGCCCTGCAGATGGGCAACAACGTGCTGCTCTACCTGGACGACATCCAGCACACCAACCCGGAGCTGCTGCAGAAGTTCATCTCGCTCTGCGACGCCCAGCGCCGGATGGAGGGCGTCTGGGACGGGCGGACCCGCACGTACGACCTGCGGGGCAAGCGTTTCGCGGTGTGCATGGCCGGCAACCCGTACACCGAGACCGGACGCCGTTTCCGGGTGCCCGACATGCTGGCCAACCGGGCCGACGTGTGGAACCTGGGCGACGTGCTGGCCGGTCGCGAGGACCTGTTCGAGCTGTCCTACCTGGAGAACGCGCTCACCTCGAACACCACCCTGGCCCCGCTGGCCGGTCGCGACCGGGCCGACCTGCCGCTGCTGCTGCGCCTGGCCGAGGGCGACGACTCCGTACGGGCGGACCGGTTGTCCTACCCGTATTCGGCGGCCGAGCTGGAGCAGGTGCTGTCGGTGCTGCGCAAGATGAAACGGGCCCAGCGGGTGGTGCTGCGCAACAACCAGGCGTACATCGCCTCGGCGGCCCAGTCGGAGGCGGCCCGCATCGAGCCCCCGTTCCGCTTGCAGGGCTCCTACCGCAACATGAACAAGCTGGCCGAACGCATCGTCCCGGCGATGAACGACGACGAGCTCGAGACGGTGATCGACGACCACTACCTGGGCGAGGCCCAGACCCTGGCCGGCGGGGCCGAGGCCAACCTGCTCAAGCTGGCCTCGCTGCGCGACCGGCTGACCCCGGAACAGGCCGCGCGGTGGGAGGACGTCAAGGCCGCATACCGCCGCGAACAGGCCCTGGGCGGCGCCGACGACGACCCGATGGTCCGAGCGGTCGGCGCGGTGGGCCTGCTGGCCGACCGGGTCCGCGCGATCGAGTCCGCCATCCGCGACGTCAGCGGGCCTCGACCAGGTCTCTGATCCCGCCGTCCGGCAGCGCGATCCAGCCTTCGAGGCGGGCGGCGTCGTGCTGGGCGGCGGCCGGGCGCAGATATCGGCCCAGAGCCGCGGCGCGGGCGGCCAGCGCGGCGATCACCGCGTCGAACGCGTCGTGGCTGGTGCGGCACAGTTCGCCGTACGGGCCGAGGTCGAGCCACGGAGCCGCGGCGAGCAGCTCGTCGAGCAGCGCGCCGTGGCCCTCGGTCTTGTAGCCGCGATGGGTCAGCCCCCAGCGGCGCAGGGTCGCGGCCGGATAGACCTCGACCACGACGCCGGCGCCGCTGCGGTCCTCGATCCCCAAGTGGGCCAGCAAGTTGGCGCCGCGGAAGGCCACGTACGCGATCCGGTCGGCCGAGACACTCAACGGGTTGATCCCGGTCTGAGCCCGTACGACCTGGTCGGTGACCCGATAGGCAAGGGTGCGCCGCCACTCGGCATCGGCCACGACCGGGACAGCGCCGGACCGCTGAGACACCACGAAGTCGACAAACGCGGACGGCCACCCGAGCGGGCAGTCCACGCCGGCCTTGTCGACCCCACGGATGGCCTCCAGCAGTTCGCCGTCGGAGACACCCTTCCGCAGATCCCGTACGGTCGCCGCACCCGCCACCCACTCGACCCGCGCCATGGCGGTTCGCTCATCGGCCGAGGCCAGGTCAACGCCGAGCGTCAGCACGCGTCGCATCCTACGTCCGGCCCTCGCTACGGGACCTAGTCCAGCGTCACGTGCGAGTTCTGCTCGACGTCGTCCACGTCGGGATGGGCGGCCAGGTCGAGCGCCTGGGCTTCCGTCATCTCGGCGCCGCAGCCGTGCAGCACACCGAGAACAGTGGTCATCGTGGCGCCGTACTGGGCCAGCAGTTGGTGGAGGAAGGGCTCGAGGTTTTCCTCCGGGACGGCGCTCTCGCGCAGACTGATCAGGTAAGTGCCCTCGATGGCTTCCGGCGTTCCGGCGAACCGGATGACGTCGGTGGCCCGCCGGGTGCTGTGCGGGGTCGCGGCGACGGTCGCGCTCAGCGGTCCCTCGGTGTTTCCGGTCAGGGTCGCGACCCGGAACTCGTACTCGTGGCCGGGGATGAGGTGCCTGGCCCGGAACATGCTGGCGGAAGGGGCATCGGGCAGCCGGGCGAAATGGGTCTGCCCGCCGGTGACGTCCCTTTGATAGACGCGGTACGCCGTGGCCCGATTTACCATGCCCCACGACAGGTACGCGTGATCGTCCGTGGCGGTGACGGTCAGGTGCTCCGGTGCGGGCGGGGTGGTGGACCGTGGCCAGAACGGCCAGCCGGCTTCGGCCCGGCCGCCGTACGAGATGACCAGCTTGCCGCGGTCCAGTTCCTCGTGCACGGTGAGGGCTTCGGGCACGGTTCCGTGATGGTGTGGCCCGTCGAACGGCCCGGTCGGCGACAACGCGGTGTAGGCCACCAACTGGCTGTCGAACGGCAGATTGTTCTCGCGCGTGAACAGCACGTACAGGGCATCCAGTTTCCGGACCGCGTAGGCGGGGCCGACCCCGCTGAGCAGACGGGCCGACGCGGCCGGGTCGGCCGACCACGTGGCGCCCGTCCAGTACCGCCAGGCGCCGTCGGGGTTGGCCGCGCTGACCCGGGCCACGTGCGCGAACGTCATCCGGCCGGGCGCGAACTCGGTGCCGTAGACGTAGATGTAGTCGCCTTCGTGCAGCCGCGCCGACTCCCAGTTCACGGGCGGATCATGTCATCGAAGGCCGGTCACTGGCCAGACGTACGCGGGCCGGCACCGCCGCGGACCTCTCAGCTCTGGTCGGCTGTCCAGATTCGCCCGATCGCCACGTACTCGGCGTCGGCGCGGTCGACCACCAGGATCGTCTCGCCGGTGCGCTGCGTCCGCGGGGTCGGATGATCCACCCCGAGCACATGGATCGGGTGCCCGCTCGCCTCATCCCGGATCCGCGGGATCCCGACGAACTCGCCGTTGCGCGTCGAGCCGACGGCGATCAGCCCGCCCCGCGCCGGAATGTCGAAAACCTCGTTGACCTGAAATTGGACTGCTGTCATGACGGGCCGTTCCTAAACCGATCAAGGGCTGGGGTCTCGCTGCCGTACGCCTCGTCCTCGAGTTCCTTCAACGGGCGCTCGAGATGCTCTCCGGCGCGCTGCTGCTGGACGTGGGTGTGTTCGTGGGCGATGGTAGCCGCCAGGGATTCGTCGTCGGCGAAGCTGGCCGGACCCAAGCGGATCTGCGCGCCGTTCAGCTCGGAAGGTGTGTAGGCGCCGGCGTCCATGTGGTCGAGATATCTGATCTCCTCCGGATCACTGATGATCACGACATCGACATCTTGAAGATCGATGTCCATCCGGTCGGCGACGTCGTGGACGTTGTCCAAGGTCATCGGTGTTCCCGGGCCGTTCTCGAGGACGTCCCGGTTGCTGCGGGCCGGGCTCTTGCTGAAGAAGTCGGGTGACCCGGATCCGCTTTTCGCCGGGTCGGCGCGACCGAGCCGGCGGAGGGCCTGCTTGAGCGCCTCCAGGACGCCGGTCAGGTCGCCCAGCTTGCCGTTGAGGCTCCGCAAGCTGTTGAGGAGCCCGCGGATGAAGTGCTGGATCTTGTTGACCCACTTGGCCACCAGCGCAGCGACCTGCCCGATGACGACCGGGGTGGCCACGCCCAACGTCAGCCCGGCCTCAGCCAGCCACTGAGGCAAGCGGGCGGCCAGGGTTCCCACGAACTGGGCGATCAGATCGCGAACAATGCCTCGGACCAGGCCGACCACCAGACCGGCACCTTCGACGGCGTACGAAATGGCCTGGCTCGCCGTGGCAATTCCGCCGAGGGCATCGAGTTGCTGGGCGGCATGATTCCGATAGGCGTCGCCCGAAGCACCCGTCCATCCCGCAACCTGCGCACGGACGGCATCCGCGTACTGCTGATGCGTGCCGGCCGTCGCGGCGGAGACGTTCTGCCAGGTGGTTGCGTGCGCCGCAACCTCGTCGGGGTTGCCCGCGAGCCAGTCGAGCGCCTCCTTCAAGGGCCGCACGTGCTCCATCAGCCAGCTCACGCCCCAGGCCGCCAGCGAACCGAGCGGGTCGATCGCCATGCCCAGCATGTCGAGACCACCGCCGACCGTACCGAGCGTCCCGTCGACCCAACTGTTGTCGCGGATACCGCTGCTGATCTGCGCCGCGTCCTCGACAAGCCCGAGGCCGGTGTACCACGTGGTCGAGCTTTGCGCCTCGGCGACCAGCGGGTTGCTACTCATAGCGGCAGCACGAGCCCCGGGCCCGCCGCATCTTTCAGCCGCTGGGCACTGCCGGTATCCGCCGAATCCATGGTGCTCACGGTCTCCCGCAGTTTGAGCGCCGTCTCACCCAACGCATCGACCGCGTCGTTCATGACTTCCGCGGCACTTCCGAAGACCGGACTCAGCAAACCGGGCAGAAATTGGCAGAGCTGCCCGTAGGCCTGACTGTCCATGGTGACCTCGTGGATCGCGGCCTTCGCCTGCGCCATCTGACTGGAGGCATCGTCCACCGCTGCCACATGACGGAGCACCGATTCGGCCGGGAACTCCACTTCCGCACTCACCGGCCCACCTCGTCATCCGGCATCGGGAACCTGACATCGAAGGAGTGCAGTACCGCGCGGCCGGTCTCGGTGTCTTCGCCGACCGTCTCGCGCACCTCTTCACCGACCCGGCGCGCCAGGTCGGCCTGGGCCCGCCGCATCACCGACATGATCTCTCGCGCGAGTTGCGGGCCTCGTAGGTCGTGCACGCGATCGTCCAGGTCGAGGTGGCTCACCTCGCCGGAGGAGCCGACCGTCACCCGGATCGCGCCGTCCCGCCCTTCGGCCGAGCCGTTCAGCGCGGCCACCCGGCGAGAGAGCTCGACGCTCCGCTCGGCCTGCGTGTTCACATTGGCGACCCACGAGTCCAGCCACTCCTCGGCGGCGTCGATGTCGTTCACGGTGAGCCCGGCCTCTCCTCGATGGACGTTCCACACGGTAGCCAGCGAGCTCCATCGACTCAGGTCGTTGACTTTCTGGTCACATATCTGAAACCTTGAATCCCTGCCCACGAAAAAACTTGGCAACAAGTTGAAAGATTGTGGCAGAAGTCCCCCGTCCCCGGTGGTCGCCGGGACCCCGAACCCCGGCGACCACGTGCGCACACCTAAGAGGGATTCATGAGAGGACGAAGACTCGTCACCGGCATCCTGGCGACCGCCCTGGTCACCGCCGGGATTTCCGCTACCCCCGCACACGCCGCCGGTGGGCCGAACCTGGCTCAGGGCAAGACCGCCACGGCGAGCGGCGTCAACGGCCCGTACGGGGCCGGCAATGTCACCGACGGCAATGCGAACTCCTACTGGGAGAGCCCGAACAACGCGTTTCCGCAGTGGGTGCAGGTCGACCTGGGCAGCGCCGTCAACGTCGATCAGGTCAAGCTGAAGCTGCCGCCGCCGGCCGACTGGGCCACGCGTACGCAGACGCTCAGCGTGCAGGGCAGCACGAACAACTCGGCGTGGAGCACGCTGTCGGCCAGTGCGGGCCGCACGTTCAATCCGGGCAGCGGCAACGCTGTCACGGTCGACTTCGCGGCGGCCAGTGTGCGATATGTCCGCGTCACCATCACCGGCAACACCGGCTGGCCCGCGGGTCAGTTGTCGGAACTCGAGGTCTACGGGGTGGCCGGGCAGGACCCGGATCCCGACCCGGACCCGCCGACCGGCACCAACCTCGCGGCGGGCAAGACGATGGAGGCGTCCAACAGCGTCTTCAACTTCGTCGCGGCCAACGCCAACGACAACAACCTCGCCTCCTACTGGGAGTCGAGCGGCTTCCCGGCCACGCTGACCGCCAAGCTCGGCTCGGACGCCAACGTCACCGGCGTGGTCGTCAAGCTCAACCCCGACTCGTCGTGGGGTCCGCGCACCCAGAACATCCAGGTGCTCGGCCGTGCGCAGGGCGCGTCGTCGTTCACCTCGCTCAAGGCGCGGGCCGACTACGCGTTCGGCAGCGGCAACACGGTCAGCATCCCGGTCACGGGCCGGGTCGCCGACCTGCAGCTGCAGTTCTTCAGCAACACGGGCGCTCCCGGCGGGCAGGTCGCCGAGATGCAGGTGCTCGGCTCGTGGGCGCCGGCCGCTGACCTCGTCGTGACCGGTCTGACCTGGACTCCTTCGACGCCGGACGAGTCCTCGGCCATCAACGTGTCGGCCACCGTACGCAACGCCGGAACCGTCGCCTCGACCGCGACCACCGTCGACGTGCGGCTGAACGGCAACGTCATCGGCAGCGCCAACGTGGGAGCGCTCGCGGCCGGGGCTTCGACCACCGTCGCGGTCAGCGCCGGACGGCGGGGGCAGGGCAGCTATCAGGTGTCCGCCGTCGTGGACCCGGCGAACACCGTGGCCGAGACGGACAACTCGAACAACACCTACACGGCGCCGGCGCAGCTCGTCGTGGCCCAGGCCGCGGGTCCGGACCTGCAGGTTCTGAGCGTCACGCCGAATCCGTCCAACCCGGCGGCCGGTTCCGCGGTCACCTTCGCGGTGCAGGTCAACAACCGGGGCACGATTCAGGCCGCGGCCAGCACCACGCGCGTCACCGCGGGCAGCACCACCCTGAGCGCGGCCACCGGTGCGATCGCGGCCGGCGCCACGGTCACGGTCAACGCCGGGCCCTGGACGGCGACCAGTGGCGGGGCGACCGTCACAGCGACGGCCGACGCGACCAATGTCGTCGCCGAGACCAACGAGAACAACAACGCGCGTACGCAGTCGATCGTGGTCGGGCGAGGAGCGGCCACGCCTTACGTGTCGTACGAGGCCGAGGCCGCGCGCTATTCGGGCACCCTGGTCGAGGCCGATCCGCTGCGGACGTTCGGGCACACCAACTTCGGCACCGAATCGTCGGGCCGCAAGTCGGTGCGTTTGAACAGCACGGGCCAGTTCGTCGAGTTCACGTCGGTCAACGCGGCCAATTCGATCGTCGTCCGCAATTCGATCCCGGACGCCCCGAACGGCGGCGGGCAGAATGCGACGATCAGCCTGTACGCCAACGACCAGTTCGTGCAGAGGCTGACGCTCTCGTCACGCAACAGCTGGCTGTACGGAACGACCGATGACACCGAGTCGCTGTCGAACACGCCGTCGGCCAATGCGCGCCGGCTGTTCGACGAGTCGCACGCGCTGCTGTCCCAGTCGTATCCGGCCGGCACCCGATTCAAGCTGCAGCGCGACGCGGCCGACTCGGCGTCGTTCTACGTCATCGACATGGTCGACCTCGAGCAGGTGGCCCCGGCCCTCACCCAGCCCGCCGGCTGCGTGTCGATCACGACTTACGGCGCGGTGCCGAACGACGGCATCGACGACACCGCCGCCATTCAGCGCGCGGTGACCGACGACGAGAACGGCGTGATCCCCTGTGTCTGGATCCCGGCCGGGCAATGGCGTCAGGAGCAGAAAATCCTGTCGCCGGACCCGAACCGCGGCCAGTACAACCAGAAGGGCCTGCGCAACGTCGTCATTCGTGGCGCCGGCATGTGGCACACGCAGCTCTATACGAACACCGAGCCGCAGAACGTGGTCGGCAACATCAACCACCCGCATGAGGGCAACGTCGGGTTCGATATCGACGACAACACGCAGATCTCCGACCTGGCCATCTTTGGCATGACGACGAACCGGGCGAACCGCGGCCACGGCATCAACGGCCGGCTCGGCAAGAACACGAAGATCAGCAACGTGTGGATCGAGCACGTCAACGTCGGCGCCTGGGTCGGCCGCGACTATTCCGACACGCCCGCCTACTGGAATCCGGGCGACGGGCTCGAATTCAGCGGCATGCGCATCCGGGACACGTACGCGGACGGCATCAACTTCAGCAACGGAACGCGCAACTCACGGGTCTTCAACTCGACGTTCCGCACCACCGGTGACGATTCGCTGGCCGTCTGGGCCAACCCGCGCGTCAAGGACACCTCCGTCGATGTCGCTTCCAACAACCACTTCGTCAACAACACCGTGCAGTTGCCGTGGCGGGCGAACGGCATCGCCATCTACGGCGGGTCGAACAATTCGGCCGAGAACAACCTCGTCTACGACACGATGAACTACCCCGGCATCATGCTGGCCACCGACCACGATCCGCTGCCGTTCGGCGGGACGACATTGCTCGCCAACAACGGCCTCTACCGGGCCGGTGGCGTGTTCTGGAACGAGGACCAGGAGTTCGGTGCGATCACCCTGTTCCCGCAGGGCAAGGACATCCCCGGCGTGACGATCCGGGACACCGAGATCATCGACTCGACCTACGACGGCATCCAGTTCAAGACGGGCGGCGGCAACATGCCGAACGTCGCCATCACCAACGTGAAAATCGACAAGTCCAACAACGGCGCCGGCATCCTGGCCATGAGCGGCGCCCGCGGAAACGCGATTCTCAGCAACGTCACCATCACCAATTCGGCCGACGGCAACATCGTCATCCAGCCCGGTTCGCAATTCACCATCACCGGCAGCTAGCGGGCTTGGCGGTGTCCCCGGCCAATTGTGCGGGGACACCGCCAAGACCAGATCACACCGCAGACGTACGCCTCGTCGACCACGACAACCGCACCAAGGCCGGACCCGCTGCGCCTCGCGGCCTGAGCGATCCACCGGGCCCCAGCGCGGCCACCGGCTGCCGTGGCCCCCGGCGACCGGCCGTTTGCCGTCCGGTTCCCGGGGTACCCGCGCCGTCCACGATGCATGGAGGGACGGGACCGCGATGAACGAACACGGAATCGAGCGTGGCGCCGCCGAGGACGCTTCCGACACCCCGGTCACACCGACCGAGGTCGAGGCGAGCCGGCGCCCTCCGTCCGAAGAGACCGGGGCCCGCGACGAGGACGACCGTGACGAGAAGAAATAACATCCTCTCGGGGGCACTGCTGGGGCTGGGGATCGCGGCCTTCGTCGACGAGACCGTGTTCCACCAGCTCCTGCACTGGCACCACTTCTATGACAAGTCGACCCCGTCCGCCGGCCTGGTGTCCGACGGCATCTTCCACGCCGTCAGCTTCTTCGCCGCCGTGGCCTCGCTGTTCATGCTGGCCTCGCTGCGCCGGACCGGCACGTTCGACTCCCGGCCCTGGTGGGGCGCCCTGCTCACCGCGGCCGGCGTCTTCCAGCTCTACGACGGAACCATCCAGCACAAGCTGATGCGGCTGCACCAGATCCGCTACGGGGTGGACCTGACCGCGTACGACTGGACCTGGAACATCATCGCCGCCGCGCTGATCGTCGCCGGTGTGACCCTGCTGGTCCGCTCCCGGGCGGCCGTGGAGACCGCTTGACGATGGTGACCGTCGCGCTGCTCGCCGGCGCCGTCGCCTATTCGGCCGCGGCCGCCCGTCTGAGCCGTCGGGGAATCGGCTGGCCGGCCGGGCGGTCCCTGGCCTGGTATCTCGGCATCGCCGCCGCGGTCGCCGCCGTCTCCGGACACCAGCACGACTTCCGTGACCACATGTTCGGCCACCTCGTGCTCGGCATGGGCGCGCCGATCCTGCTCGTGCTCGGCCGGCCCGTGACCCTGGCGCTGCGCGCCCTGCCCGTACGACCGGCGCGCCGGCTGTCCCGAGTTCTGCGCAGCCGTCCGGTGGCGGTGCTGACCCACCCGGTCACGGCCGGGCTCCTCGACGCCGGCGGCCTCTGGGTCGTCTACACCACCGGCCTGCATTCGGGCGGCGCCCTCCTGCAGGTGCACATGCTGCTGGCCGGCTACCTGTTCACCGCCGCGATCATCGGCCGCGACCCGGCACCGCACCGGCCGGGCGTCCGCGCCCGCGCGGTCGTGCTGGTCGCCTTCATCGCCGCGCACGGCATCCTGGCCAAGCGTCTCTACGGCCACCCGCCGCCCGGCGTGCCCGCGCTCGAGGCCGAGCAGGCCGCCCAGCTGATGTACTACGGCGGCGACCTGCTGCACCTGGTCGTCATCGTGCTGCTCTGCCGGCGGATGTTCCCGGCCCCGGCCCGCCCATGGCGGTTGCCGGCCCAGGTTTTTACCGGCCCGGCCGGGGAATCCGGGGATCATGCCTGACACTCCGACGCAGCCGCTGCCGATCGCCCGCGTGAACGTGGGCATGTCCGTCGCCGACTCGGCCGGCGAAGAGGTCGGGACGGTGACGGCCGTCCAGATGCCCGGAACCGACGTACGCCCCGACGTGGCCGCCGGGGTGGCCGAGCGCCTGATGGCCGCCGGCTACCTGCGCATCGACGGCACCGGGCTGCTCTCCAACGACGTCTACGCCGCGGGCGACCAGATCGCCGGGTCGGTCGAGGGCGAACCGGCCACGGTGACCCTGAACGTCACGAGGGACGAACTCGCCCGAGCCTGACGGCACCGCTTGAGCGCGGCCCGGGTGAGCGGTCGCCACGGCCGGAGCGCGCGCTGCGGCCCGGTGTGGCACCCGGGCCGCGAGGCGCCGCGCGAACGGCCCTGGTGCTTTCGGGTGAGCCGGCGAGGCGTACGTAGGGGAATTTCTGGGTTTCAGGGGTGGTCTGGGCGAAAGGTGGCACTCCGCGGGCCGCGTTGATGACATATCGTGCCGGAGTGGTTGCATCCCGTCACTCTGGAGGGTTGATGGTTCGCCGCTGGCATGTGGGGGCGTTCGCGGTGCTGGCGGTTTTCGCGCTGGCCTGCGAGGGAGCGGGAGGCGCGGGCGGAGGGTCCGAGCCGTCGGGAACACCGGTGAAAGGCTATCCCTCGTCGATGGCGGCGCTCGGGGATTCGATCACGGCGGGGTTCGGCAGTTGCGGGGCGTTCGTGGTGTGCGGGCGCAACTCGTGGGCCACGGGGACGGCCGACGCGGTCGACAGCCACTATGCGCGCATTCTGGCCAAGAACCCGCGGATCAAGAACAAGGCCCGCAACTTCGCGCGGCCGGGGGCGCACGCCCGGGATCTGGCGACCCAGGTGGCGCAGGCCGTGGACATGAAGGCGCAGTACGTGACGATCCTGATCGGGGCCAACGACGCCTGCGCGGGCACGACCGCGGGCATGACGTCGGTGTCGACGTTCCGCCGCGAGATCGACCGCGGGCTCAACCGGCTCAAGAAGGGGCTGCCCAAGGCCAACGTCGTGGTGGCGGGCGTACCCGATCTCTACCGGCTGTGGCAGCTGGGGCGCGACGACGCCCGGGCCGTACGGGCGTGGCAGCGGTTCGGCACGTGCCGGTCGATGCTGGCCGATCCGGCCTCGACCGACGAGAGCGACGATGCGCGCCGCCGGCTGGTGCGGACGCGGATCAACGACTACAACGACGAGCTGGCCGCCGCGTGCGAGAAGTACGGCAAGCGCTGCCGGTGGGACGACGACGTGTACGAGGCCGGCTTCAGCCTCGATCTGGTCAACCAGGTCGACTACTTCCACCCCAACGTCCGGGGCCAGGCCGAGATCGCCGACGTGACCTACGGATTCAAATAGTCTGCAACCTTTGACGCCCCCGCCGCCGACATAGAGGCGACAGGACGGGGAGGACGCGGATGCGGGCCGAAGAGGACCGGGAGTACGTCGAATATGTGCGGGTGCGGTTGCCGCGCCTGCATCGGATGGCGTACATGCTGTGCTCGGACGCGCACCAGGCGGACGACATCGTGCAGGCCACGCTGACGGCGCTCTATGTGCACTGGCGCCGGGCCGCGGCGGCCGACAACCTCGACGGGTACGTCCACCGGATCATGGTGCGGCGCTATCTGGACGAGCGCCGCCGCCGGTGGTCGCGGGTGCTGCTGGGCGACCAGGTGCCCGAGGCGGCCGAGGCGGCGCCGGGGGCCGACGCCGGGTTCGGCGATCGGGACACGCTGACGGCCGCCCTGCGGACCCTGCCGAAGGGGCAACGGGCCGTGGTGGTCCTGCGCTACTTCGGGGACCTGACCGTCGAGCAGACGGCCGAGGCGCTGGGGTGTTCGACGGGCAACGTCAAGAGCCAGTGCGCGCGCGGGCTGGCCACTCTCCGCGGAACCATGGCCCGGGTGGCCGAAAGGGAGCGGTCGTGAACGACGACGAACAGCAATTGCGGGACCAACTCGAGGCCCTGACAGCGCCGCCCAGTCGTCTCGAGGCGGAGACGCTGCTCGAGGCGGGCCGGCGCCGGACTTTTCGCCGCCGATCGTGGCAGGCGGCGGGCGGGGTGGCGCTCGCGACCGGGGTCGTGGTGGCAGTGCCCACCGTCATGAAGGACCCCGGCACGCCGCCGCCGGTTCGGCCGGCTCCGGTCGTGGCCGCCGCCCCGGAGAAATGCCAGGGCAGCGTGTTGCGGCTGCCCAAGGACTCGAAGGGGGCCACGGCCGAGGTCGTCGACGTCTCGGGACGCTACGTCCTCGGTCACGACGTCGGGGGCCAGGACTTCCGGCCGATCCTGTGGACGGACGGCGTGCCGCGGCGGCTGCCTCAGATCGAGGAGTCGGTGCAGCTGACCACCGTGAACGCGCGGGGGGTGGTGGCCGGCCTGGCGACCGAGGGCAACGAGGACTACGTCTTCCGTTACGAGAACGGCCGCTACGTCCGCATGAAGACCCCGGCCGGCCGGTGGACGCTCTATCCGTGGCCGCTGATGAACGCGACCGGCGACATCGTCATCAACGCGGAGCCCAAGGGGAACATCGAGGGCAAGGACAGCATCGCGCTGTTCTGGGCGGCGGGCTCGTCCACGGCGGTCAAGCTGCCGCTGCCCACCGAAGCCAACGTCTACGACATCGCCGACGACGGCACCATTGTCGGCGGCACCTTCGTGAACGGGCAGGGCGAGGACGCGTACGCCTGGGACCGCACCGGCAAGGGCCGCAAGCTGGCCGCCCCCAAGGACACCAGGGCGATCGCGCACGCGGTGGAGGGCGACTGGGCCACCGGCGGCCTGTGGCCCGGCGACGGGGACGGGAAGCCGGCGCTGTGGAACCTGCGGACCGGCGCGCTCACCCAGCTCGAGGGCGACGGGCCGGGCGAGTCGGTCAACCGCGACGCGTGGGTGGTGGCGTCGGGCCAGGCTTTCCGCGACGGCAAACCGATCGAGCTTGCCGCGCCGAAGGACCGGGTCGCCTTCGCGCGAAGTGTGTCGAACACGGGCCTGATCGTCGGCAACATCCAGACGCCGGACGGCAACGGGTCGTCCCAGCCGCGGGTGTGGAAGTGCTGACGGTCTAGCGGCGGCGGGGCGGGGCGGCCCAGACGAACCGGGGCGCGGCGGCCGGCAGGGCCAGGGCGCGGTACGTCGGTTCGACCGGGCGGCCCCGGTCCGGCGGGCGCCAGATCGGGGGCGGGCCCCACCAGATGACGCGTTCGCCGGTCGGCTGAGCCAGCACCGGCAGCGGGGGTGCGGCCAGCGCGTGGCGGGGCGCCTGCGGCGGCAGGGCCGGAACGGGTTCCTCGGTGGGGGCCGCCTCGACGTGGGTGGCGTGCGTGGCGGGGGCGGTGGCCAGCACGATCGCCGCGCCGACGGTGAGGGCGCAGGCGATGCCGGCCGGAAGCAGCCAGCCGTCGCGGACCGTGTCGCCGAGGAAGACGACGGCCACGACGGACGGCGCCATCACCTCGGCCGTCCAGTGGATCGCGGTGACCGGGCCGACATCGCCGTGCTGCAACGCGTGGGCGTACAGGGTCATGCCGGTGCCCGCGAAGACCAGCAGGGCGGCCGTGAGGGGGTCGGTGAGCAGGGCCATCGCGGTCTCGCCGGCGCCCGCGCCCTCGGGCACCGGCAGCGAGCGGCCGACCAGGGCCGCGCCACCGAGCGAAAGGCCGGCGGAGGCGGCGATGACCCCGCCGGGCGCGTCGACCTTGACCGCGCCATAGCCGACCAGCACCATGGCGGCCGCCGCGCCGCACAGCGCGAAACGCAGCTCGCCGGGCGTGTGCACCTCGTGCTGCGGGGCGGCCGAGAAGGCCAGGAAGGTCAGCGAGACGATCGTGACGAGGATGGCCGCCGAGTCGCGGCGCCGCAGCCGGGAACCGAGCCAGACGCGCGCGCCGAGCACGGTCAGGGCGAGCGAGCCGGCCAGAATGGACTCGACGACGTAGACCGCGAGCTGTTGCAGGGCGACGATGGCGCCGACCCAGGCCAGGATGTCGAAGAAGATGCCGGCCAGATAGAGCGGGTGGGCCATGGTCTGGGCCGTGCCGCGGCTGCGACGGGCGCCGAGGGCCTGCAGGATCGAGGCGGTCGCGTAACAGAGCGAGCCGAAGATGACGATCGACAACGCGACCCATCCGGCGCCGGTCATTGCCGGGACCAGATCTCGTGACGCTGAGTCGATCGAGCAACCACGATCTGATGATATGCGCGTGGGCGGGTTCTAGATAGTGGCCGTGGCCAGAACCTGCCCCGCGTACGTCTCCACCTGGACCGCCGCCACGTCGGCCGGCGCCACCAGCGCGCTGCCGTCGACCTTGGTGCCTTCGCTCGCGCCGGACTCGCTGACCAGCCAGCTTCCGGCGAACTCGCGACGGCCGTCGTTCGCCACCACGAACAGGCGGCACTGTGAGCCGGCCGGCACCCCGGCCACCGTGGCGCTCAGCCGCACCCAGCCCGCGGCCGGGGTCATGGTCACGTTCACCGCCGTGCCGGTCGTCCGGTCGAGCGCGGTCAGCACCCGGGGCGCGGCCGCGCTCGCCGCCGCCACGATCTGCGCGTCGTCGGCCGCGGGCGCGGTGGAACGGCCCGCGTACAGGCCGCCGGCCAGCGCGATCACGGCGGCGGCGACCCCGGCCAGCGTCCACAATGCCCCGCGCCGCCGGTCGTGGCCACGGCCCTCGTCGCGTACCTGCCGCAGGGTCTTGTGCAGAAGCAGGTCGCCGTCGAGGGGCGGGCCCTCCAGGAACGCCTCGGGCGGGATCTCGCCGAGCCGCTCCTCCATCTCGCGCAGGTCGCCCACCTCGCGCCGGCACTGCGGGCAGTCCTCGACGTGGGCGTGCACGGCCGCCCACTCGTCGTCGTCGAGAACACCCAGGGCGTACGCCCCGAGCTGCTCGTTCTGGTGGCCGTTCATGGAACTCCCGTCGGTTGGGCGGCCCGCAGCGCCTCCCGCAACCGGCGCAACGCCTCGTAGCTGCGGGACTTCACCGTCTCGGCCGGAAGACCGAGCGACGCCGCCGCCTCTTTGACGTCACGCCCCTGGAAGTACAACTGGTTCAATACCTCCCGCTGCTCGGGCGGAAGCGTGCCCACGGCGGTGAGCATCTCCATCGGCCCGGCCGGCGCCGCGGGCACGCCCTGCTCGGCCGCCACGGCACACAGGATCGGGAAGAGATGCGCCCGTACGGCACCCCGGTCCTCGCTCAGGGCGGCGGGGGACGACCAGGCGCGCAGCAGGGTCTCGCGCACGATCCGCTCGGCCCGTGCGCGGTCGCCGCTCAGCCGGGTCGCGTACGCCACCAGGGCCGCACCGTGCTCGGCGAAGAGCCGCCGGACGAGCACCTCACCGGCGGTCCGGTCGCGTCGGCTCACTCCCCCACCCGCAGGACGGAGATCGTGTTGTCGCCGCCGTTGGACACGTAGGCCAGGCGGCCGTCGGGCGACACCCCGATCGTGCGCGGGCTCTTGCCCACCTTGATCGTCGCCGTGACCGTGCCCGTACGGCCGTTGATCACCGACACCGTGCCGTCGAACTCGTTCACCACGTAGCCGTACCGGCTGTCGGCCGAGAACGCGACGTTCTGCGGATCCCGGCCCACCTTGAACGGGCCGGTGCGCTTGAGGGTTACCGTGTCGATCAGGTCGGCGGTGTCCGCCTCGTACCCGGCGACCAGCGCCATCCGCCCGTCCGGCGCGACCGCGATGCTGTGCGGCGCCCGCGACACCCCGATGTTGCGGATCACCGTGTTGGTCCGCATGTCGATCACCGAGACCGCGTTGGACTCGTGGTTGGCCGTGAACGCGCGCATCTGGTCGCCGGAGAACCCGACCGCGTGCGGGTTGGGCCGCACCGGCAGTTCCGACTCCATGCGCAGCGTGCCCGGGCTGAAGATCTCGAGCCGGCCGTCGCTGTGGATCGGCACCCAGAGCTTGTTGTCGGGGGCCACGGAGAGCGTGTACGGCATGTGCCCGGTGTCGAGATAGCGGATGACCTTGCGGCTGCCCGCGTCGACGACCGCCACGCCGCTGCCGGTGTGCTTGTCGTCCTCGTACATCGAGACGAACACCGTGCGGCCGTCGCGGGACACGGCGACGAAGCGCGGTTTGTTGCGCAACACCACCGGGGCGACCTTGCGGGTGGCGGCGTCCACGATCGACAGGATCCGGCTGTTCTGGTTGGCGACGTAGATCGTCCGGCCGTCGGGCGAGACGACCACGCCCTCGGGCTCGGTGCCGACCCGGATCGTGCCGATCACCAGGGGCTTGGCCACGCTCCGGACCCGGGCGGCGGCCAGCGGCACCTTCGTGAGCGCGGGCGCCGGTGTCTCCTCGATCTCGGCCTTTACCTGGGCGCTGGCCTGCGGCGCGGCCACGAGCGGGGTGTCCGCGGGGCGGCGGTCGTCGAGCAGGGTCATCGCGACCCCGGCCCCGCCCAGCACGACCAGCGTGGTGAGGATCGCGACCAGAACCGTGGTGCCGATCTGGCGCCGGGCCGGTGCGGGCGGCGCGGGCAGGACGGTGACGCGGGCCGGGCCGTAGCCGCCGGCGACCATCCCTCCGTCGTACGTCCGCAGGCCCTCGGGTTCGCCGCCGCGGGAGGTGCCGTAGTCGACGGCTCCCCGGGCGGGCGGCGCGCTCACGGCCGCGAACGGCGCACCGGCCCCGCCGACCTGACCGGTCACCCGTACGTCGGCCCAGCCGGCCGGGCCGCGTACGGTCACCGAGCCGTCCAGCCAGTCGGAGCGGGGCAGCCACATGATCCGCAGCGTCCGGTCGTTGAGCATCGCGCGCAGCCCCGGACCGGAAACGGTGACGGTGGCGCCGGCGACGGCGAGCGGCGGCCCCTCGACCCGCACGTCGGCGACCAGGCGCGGCGTCTCGGCGGCGACCGTGCCGAAGTCGAGGCGTTCGGGATCGAGGCGGACGGCGCTGCGCTCCAGCGCGGCAGCGGCCGCGGCCGACACCGCGCGGCTGTCGTCGTCGGTCATCTGCTGCAGGGCCTGCCGTGCGGCAGCGGCCATGGCCAGATCGGCGCCCCAGGTCAGCCGGGCCAGCCCTTCGACCCCGGCCAGCCGGGACTCCCGGATCGGACTGCCGATCTCGGTCAACACGCTCTGCGGTAGCCCAGTTTCACTCATAGTGTCCCCGCGATCATCATGCGGTGACGAGTGTCCTCAAGGGAAGACGCGGAACGAATTTGGCATCTTCAGTTGTTGAGCTGCCAAATCGCCAGGTTGAGCGCCGTGGCATAGCTGACCCAGGCCCAGTACGGCAGCAGGAGCAGGGCGGCGGCCCGGCGAACCCGCCAGAACGAGACGACCGTGGCCCCGATCAGCAGCCAGAGCACCACGATGTCGGCGAAGGCCAGGCCGTACTGCCCGGCGCCGAAGAACAGCGGCGTCCAGATCGCGTTGAGCACGAGCTGGGCCGAGAAGAGCCAGAGCGGCAACGTGAAGCCCGCGCGCTGCCAGGCGAGCCACCCGGCAAAGGCGATCATCACGTAGAGCACGGTCCAGACCGGGCCGAACAGCCACGAGGGCGGCGCCCAGGCGGGCTGCTCGAGCCCGTTGTATTCAGCGCTGGTGCCGGCCACCCCGAGCCCGCCGATCGCGGCCGCCACGAACACCGCGACGCCGAACCCGGCCAGCGCGAGCCAGCGATGACGACGCGGCGGCGAACCCAGGTGCAGCGTGGCTTGGTTCATCTCTGACAAATGCCCGTCGGCGGCCACGTGAAACGGGCTTCGCAGACGGGCACAAAGCGCACTCGTTGATGGAGTTTTGAGGAAACGCTCCTACAGTCGATGGATGGAGATGGAGGTGCTCCGGCCCGCGGGCCGGGAGCAGGCACCACCCAGGGCCGAGGAGCCCCCGCCGAAGTGGTGGAAAAAGGCTGATCTGCGCCGCAAGCTTCTCGTCGGCGCGGTTGCGGTGTGGGCCGTGGCGATCACGGCCGTGGTGCTGCTCCGTGACGGGGGCGAGGCCGGGACGCCGCCCCGGGCGCTACCCTCCGCCGCTGCCTCGTCGGACGCGCCGCTCACGGTGCCGCAGGTCTATCAGGCGCTGCGGCCCTCGGTGGTGCTCATCAAGGCGACCGGCAGCGGTCAGGGTGCCGACACCGGCACGGGTGTGGTCGTCAATGCCGACGGCACCATTCTCACGGCCTTCCACGTCGTCGAGGGGGCCAAGACGATCACCATCTCGTACGCCGACGGCACCGAGTCGCCGGCGGCGGTCGCGTCGCAGAGCGCGGCGCGGGACATCGCCACCCTGACCCCCGAGAAGCTGCCCGAGACGCTGGTGCCCGCGGTGCTCGGTGGCGGCGCCGGGATCGGCGACGACGTGGTGGCCATCGGGAACCCGCTCGGGCTGACCGCGACCACCACCAGCGGTGTCGTCTCGGGGCTCGAACGGACACTGAGCCGCGACAAGGGCGGCGACATCACGGGGCTCATCCAGTTCGACGCGGCGGTCAACCCGGGCAGTTCCGGCGGGCCGCTCATCAACGACCAGGGCCAGGTGATCGGGGTCGTGGTCGCGCTGGCCAACCCGACCGACGCCGGCACCTTCATCGGCATCGGCTTCGCCGTCCCGATCGGGGCCGCGCTCGGCGCCGGTGAGGGCGACGGCCGCAACCCACCGCTGTAACGGGCACCGAGAGCACAGAGGGACGGGACGCATGAACATGCCGGCACGCGGCGCCTACAACTGGACCGACGCCCCGCCGGCCTCAGCCGGTCCGATCGAAAAGGTGCTCTACGAGGTCAAGAAAACCATCGTGGGCCAGGACATGCTGCTCGAGCGGCTACTCGTGGCGCTGCTCGCCCGCGGGCACATCCTGGTCGAGGGCGTGCCCGGCCTGGCCAAGACCCTGGCCGTGAAGTCGCTGGCCGAGGCGATCGGCGGCGACTTCCACCGCGTGCAGTTCACGCCCGACCTGGTGCCGGCCGACATCGTCGGCACCCGCGTCTATCACCAGCCGACCGGCGAGTTCCAGGTGCAGCTCGGCCCGGTCTTCACCAACCTGCTGCTGGCCGACGAGATCAACCGGGCCCCGGCCAAGGTGCAGTCGGCGCTGCTCGAGGTGATGCAGGAACGGCAGGTCACGATCGGGCGCGAGACCCACAAGGTGCCCAACCCGTTCCTCGTGATGGCCACCCAGAACCCGATCGAGACCGAGGGCACCTATCCGCTGCCCGAGGCGCAGACCGACCGGTTCATGATGAAGGTGATCGTCGGCTATCCGAGCGTCACCGAGGAGTTCGTCGTCGTCGAGCGGGCGCTCGCCCCGGCCGCGGTCATCCAGCGCATCATCGACCCGGAGACGCTGGTCGGGCTGCAACAACAGGCCGATCGGGTGTACGTCGACCCGTCGCTGATCGAGTTCGCGGTGCAGCTCGCGCACGCCACCCGCGATCCGGCCCGCCTCGGCCTCAGCGACCTGGCCCGGTACGTGACCTTCGGGGCCAGCCCCCGGTCGTCGATCAGCCTCGTGCTCGCGGCCCGGGCGCTCGCGTTCATCCGGGGGCGCGAATACGTCGTACCGGAAGATTTGACCGATCTGGTGCTCGATGTGATGCGGCATCGGCTGGTGCTGTCGTACGAGGCGCTCTCGGACGACGTGACCGCCGACGTCATCCTGCAGAAAGTTCTGGCCAACGTGTCGATCCCGGAGCCGGCCGGCCGGGGCCGTTGACATGGCCTCGGCTTCCGACCGGCTGCTGCGACGCCTGGAATGGCGGCTCGGCCGGCGCCTCGACGGGCGGCTGCAGGGCAACTACCGCACGGTGTGGCACGGCGCCGGTATCGACTTCACCGACCTGCGGCTGTATTCGGCCGAGGACGACGTCCGGCACATCGACTGGAACGTCACCGCGCGGCTTGACGAGCCGTACGTGCGTCAGTACACCGAGGACCGTGAGCTCACCGCGTGGCTGGTGATCGACCGGTCGGCGTCGATGCGGTTCGGCCAGGGCGCCGGCAAGGAGTCCACGGCGACCGAGCTCGCGGTCAGCATCGCGCGGCTGATCTCGCGGGGCGGCAACCGGGTCGGGGCGATCCTCTTCGACAACCTCAGCCACCAGGTGATCCCGCCCCGCGGCGGCCGCGACCAGGTTCTGCGGATCACCCGCGAGCTGCTGCGGCCCGCCGCCAGGGGTAAACCGGGCCGGACGACGGACCTCAGTGCGATGCTGCGACTGGCCGCGGCCACCACGAGCAGACGGCGCAGCCTGGTCTTCGTGATGAGCGACTTCATCGGCGACCCGGGCTGGGACCGGCCGCTGGCCCGGCTCACCCACCGGCACGAGGTCGTGGTGATCCGCGTGGTCGACCCGGCCGAGGTCGAGCTGCCCGACCTCGGCGTGATCCTGGTCGAGGACGCCGAGACCGGCGAGCAGCTGCTGGTCGACACCAGTGATCCGCTGCTGCGCGGCCGGCTGGCCGAACAGGCCGGGGCCCGCGAGGACGAGCTGGCCGCCGGCATGCGCCGGGCCGGGGTCAGCGCCCAGCGCGTCACCACCGATCAGGATCTGCTGGCGGCGCTGGTCGACCTGGTCGGCCGCTCGGGCCGGAGGCGATGAGTGAGCTTCCTCTATCCGGCCCTGCTGGCGGTGGCCGCGCTCGTCACGGTCGCGGCCGTGGCGGCGTACGGGAAACTGCAGAAACGACGGACGGCCGCGCTCACCGCGGCCGGGTTCGCGCCCGCGCCGAGCCGGACAGCGACGATCAGGCGGCATCTCCCGTACGGGCTGATCCTGCTCGCCCTTCCGATCCTGCTCGTCGGTCTGGCCCGGCCGCAGGCGGAGGTCAGCGTGCCGCGGGTGTCGGGGACCGTGCTGCTCGCGTTCGACGTGTCGAACAGCATGCGCGCCGAGGACGTGACCCCGTCCCGGCTGGCCGCGGCCCAGACGGCGGCCAAGCAGTTCGTCGAGGAGCAGCCCGCGACGGTCGATGTGGGCGTGCTCGTCTTCGGTGACCAGGCGCTGCTCACTCAGGCCCCGACCGACGACCACGCCGCCGCGCTGGCCGCGATCAGCCGGCTGTCGGCCAGCGGCGGCACCTCGCTCGGGCAGGCCATCCTGGTCGGGCTGGGCACGATCACCGGCAAGCCGGTCACGCTGCCCGAGGACGGCGTGCCCGCACCCGATCTCGGCTACTGGCCGTCGGCAACGATCGTGATCTTTTCGGACGGGCAGGAGACGGGCGGGCCCGACGTCGAGGCCGCCGCCGAGCTGGCCGCGGCCGCGGGCGTACGGATCCAGGCCGTGGGGGTGGGAACCGAGCGCGGCGGAACCGTCGAGGTGGACGGGTTCCAGCTGGGCACGGCGCTCGACGAGTCGCTGCTGACGGCGGTCGCGAAGACGACCGGCGGGGAGTATCTGCCGGCCGGGGACGCCGACACGTTGAACGACACCACCAAGTCGATCGACCTGCGGCTGACCGCCAAGAAGGAGCCGCTCGAACTGACCGCGCCGTTCGCCGGCGCCGCCCTGCTGCTGCTCATGCTCGGTGCCGTGCTCGGCACCCGCTGGCACGGAAGGATCGTCTGATGTCGTTCAGCTGGCCGTGGGCCCTGACCGCCCTGCTCGCGGTGCCGCTGCTGCTGGCGATCCGCTGGTGGCTCAACCGGCGCCGCAAGCGTTCGGCGATCACGGTGTCGAGCGTCGCCCTGATCCGGGCCGCGCTGCCCGGGCGCACGTCGTGGCGCCGGCGCATCCCGGTCTTCCTGTTCCTGGCCGGGCTGCTGTCGCTCGGGTTCGCGCCGGCCCGGCCCCAGGCCTCGGTGTCGATGCCGTCGAACAGCACGTCGGTGCTGCTGGCGATCGACGTGTCGGGCTCGATGTGCTCGACCGACGTGCAGCCCAACCGGTTCACCGTCGCCACCGACGCCGCCCGCAAGTTCGTCCGCGAGCAGCAGGACGGGACCCGGATCGGGCTGGTCGCGTTCTCCGGCATCGCCGGCCTGCTGGTCGCCCCGACGACCGACAAGGACTCGCTGCTCGACGCGATCGACACTCTCCGGACCGCCCGCGGTACGGCCATCGGGCAGGCGATCCTCACGTCGATCGACGCGATCGCGGAGAGCAACCCGAGGGTGGCCAAGACCGGAGTCGACCTGGGCACGCCCGGGCAGCTGGGCGACTACGAACCCGACACGATCGTCGTGCTCACCGACGGCTCCAACACCACGGGCGTCGACCCGGTGACCGCGGCCGAGCAGGCGGCGGCCCGGCGGATACGGGTCTACACAATCGGTTTCGGCACCACCGAGCCGGCGCCGATGGTCTGCACGGCCGACCAGATCGGCGGCGACTCCCCGTTCGGCGGCCGCGGCTGGGGCGGCGGACGCGGCGGCGGGCGCAACCAGGAGATCGACGAGCAGGCGCTGACCCAGGTGGCCGACACGACCGGCGGGCGCTACTTCCGGGCCGAGGACGCCGACCAGCTGGTGGAGGTCCTGACCGACCTGCCCCGCGAGTTCAACCTGCGCAAGCAGGACGTCGAGATCACGTTCTGGTTCGTGCTGGCCGCCTCGCTGCTTGTCGTCACCGCGGTGGGTCTGAGCCTGTGGTGGAACCGGCCGGTCGCCTACAAACCGTCCTCCAAATAGCGGGGCATCCCGGCCGCCCTCGCCTTGACGGCGGCCGACATGCGGCGGGCCAGGTGCGGGCTCAACAGGCCGGCCGCCTGCTCCTCGGTGCACCAGCGGTAGCTGCGCAACTCGTCGGCCCGCAGCACGATCCGATCGATCTGGCCGGCGGTCAGGTCACCGCCGTCGAACACCAGCATCAGACCGTCGGGCCGACCCGGCTGGTCGGGGCGCGGCGAAACCCAGTCGATCACCAGCAGTTCGTTGACGGTCAGCGCGAGACCCAGTTCCTCCAGCAGCTCGCGCCGAACGCCCGTACGCGGGGACTCACCGGCCTCGACCACGCCGCCGGGGATCTCCCACTCGTCCTTGTAGGTGGGCTCGACGACCAGGAACCGGCCGGCGTCGTCGGTGAGGAGCGCGCCCGCGCCGACCAGCTTCGTCGGCAGCCGGGTCCAGAAGTCACCAAGAGTCATGCGGCGACGGTAGCCCGCGACCGTAGGCCGTTATTCGCCCGCCGGGCCGGCTGCTGCGCCGCTCGACCGACCTGCTGCCCACGCTGGTCCAGCTGGCCGCCCACGAGTGGCTGAACCCGCCCCCGGCCCGGGCGCAGCGGGTGACAACGCTGTAGCCGTACGGCATACCGTTCTCCCATGCGGACCGAAGAGCTTGCCCTCGTCCGCCAGGGGTGGATCGACGACATGGTCGGCCGGGTGGTGAACCATCTGTGGCCGCCCGGCGCCGACGTCGTCGTGGCCGACGCGGGTGAGCTCACCGATTTGCGCCGCGCCCTGACGGCGACGTACACCGCGGCGTCCGATCTGGACAGCCTGTCGGCCCCGATGATCGCCCGTGAACTCCGGTCGGCCGGGCTGGTGGCCGACGCGTCGATCGACGACGTCGTGAAGCGGCTCGTCGAGCCGGTCGTCGCCACGGCGCGATCGACGGGAATGCCGGAGCCCCGCTGGTGGGACGTCGCCGGGTGGAGCACGATGGTCATCGAGTTCTGGGTGGCCCACCGACTCAGCGAGAGCGACCCCGCTGCCGTACGCCGGGAGATGTCACGCCTGTGGCCCGGGGCAAGCGGCGAACATCTCGACATGGTCCTCGACGCCGTACTCGGTTCTTCCGGCCGCCCTCGACGAGGCGTCGGCCACCGGGAAAGCCACCGCGCTGCTCCGGAACCGGGAAGATCCGCCGGTCGACGCCGGGCGACCCGACCTGACCGAGGTGCGCCGCCGGGTCTCTCAGGTTCGCCGGATAGACCAGTGGATCACCCAGCTGCGGGGCCGCACCGGCGACCAGGCGGCCGCGGGACTGGCCGACGACCTCGCCCGCGACGTCGCCGTATGGAAGCGGGGATTCTCAGGTTTCATCGGCGGCCTCACCGGCTGGGAGACCGAACTGCTGCTCGGCCGGACCGACAACCTGGACTATCGCGATCGGTGCCTCGAAGCAGGCCGCCGGCACCACACCTATGACATCTGGGGACGGGACGCGCTGCCCGACCTGGAGACGCCGTCCGGCACACCGGTCCCGGGCTGGATCAACGAGCAGCTCGTCGATGGCGGCGGCGACTTCTGGCACGGCCGGACCGGGCCGCAGGTGGTGTGGCTGGCGACCGCGCGGACCGACGAGGAGGAGCGTCTGATCCTGAGTGATCTGGCCGGCGGCGGCCGCTTCGGTGTGCACGGCGACGACGACCGGCAGCACGTCGATCTGTGGTTCGGCGACAAGTCGGACGCTCTCGTTGCGCCGTTCCTGTTCGATCTGCGCCACATCATCAACGCCTGGAATCTGCTTCTGCTGGCGACCACCGGTGTGCTGCGTCTGATCGTGGTGCGCCTCCGCGACCGCGAGGATCTGGTTGTATCGGGCGTGGCTACGGTGCGGCTGCCGGAAGAGCTGAAGGAGATGCTGTCCGACGTCGCGATGGCGGTGCTCCGCGCCCGGGTTGGGCCCGACGTCGACCGCCTGCCCTGGCTCTTCGTTTCCGGCCCGGACGAGATGACCTCCTCGATCTTTATGGCCTGCGAGACCGCGCGGGGCGAGGAATTGCTGGACGAGATGCATGCCGAGCCCCGGCCGGCGTCCCGGTCGACAAGTGGCGCGATTTCCAGGAGGCCGGCCGTGACCTGGCCCGGCTGCGGGCCCGGGCGGCCGGACCGGCCGAACTGGAGGCGGCCCGGGATCGGGTCGCGGCGGCCCGCAGCCGGGCCCGGGGTCCAGAGCAGCGCTCGGCCGGACCGGAGACGGATGCGCTGCCGGAGGACACCGCCTTCGTTCACATCTATCCGGCGCTGGGCACCGCCGAGGCCGCCCCCGGAATGCTGGCCGCCGTCTGGTTCGCCCGCACCTCGGACGGATTGCGGAGCGGGCGGATCGACCTGGGCAAGATCAGGACGCGGGAGATGGAACAGATCATCCGCGAGCTCGGCGCCTCGGACCGCTCCCCCGGGGACCGGACCGCGCTGGTGTCCGCGCTCTGCGAAGCTCTGGCCGACATAGCCCGCCCGCTACGGCAGACGTTCGAGCCGTTGGGGGTGCGGCGGCTGATCGTCAGCCCCGTTCCGCCGCTGGATCTCGCGCCGCTGCACGCCGCCCCGACCGGCACCTCACCCGGTTCTCCGGCCCTGGCTGATGTCTTCGACGAAGTGCTCTATGCGCCGTCGCTTCGCGTGGTCGCCGCCGCGACCCGGCTACGCCGGACCGGACACTCCGTCCCGCTGCTGGTGATGCCCGGCGATGCGGAACTCCCGGCCGCCCAGGCCGAGATGCGGCTGCTCCGGCAGGTCTATCCGCAGGCGCGCACTCTGGAGGGCGCGAAGGCGACCGCGGCCGCGGTCATGACGGACGGCCGGCGGGCGAGTGTCCTGCACATCGCGTGTCACGGCTACGTCGCGGACGACCGGTGGGCCAACGGCATCGCGCTGGCCGGCTCCGAGGTGCTCACGGTGGCCGACGTGCTCGCCGAGGGAGACCTGCGCGGGGTCGAGGTGGCGGTGCTGAACGCCTGCCACAGCGGCGCGCACCGTGCGCGCGGTCCGCTCGTTCAGACTCCGCGCGGTTTCGACGCCGCCCTGCTGGCCCGGGGCGCCCGGGTCGTGATCTCCACGCTGTGGGAGGTCAACGACGTCATCGCCATGGTGTTCGCGACGGCCCTCCACTCGGCGCTGGCCGCGGGCGCCGGCCCGGCCCGGGCCTATCGGCAGGCGTGTGACCTGCTGCGCGGCACGCTGCCGGCCGACGATCCCGCCGTGGCCGGCGCGGCCGAGCTGCTCGACCGCGAATATCCGCGGTGGCGCCGACATGTGCAGGGCCAGCGCGCGTACGGCGTGTGGTCGTGGGGGGCCTTCAGGATGACGGGCTACTCGTGGTGAGTTCGCGCTCCCGGGTCCCGAACGGGACGGCCAGCAGCAGGCCCAGGCTGATCCAGACGTACGCGTTGCTTCCGATCGCCGCCGCGAAGCCGGTTGCGCCCGCCCACCAGAGCCACACCACGCTGCTGCTCAGGACGACGTAGACAGTGGCCAGGGCGGCCAAGCGGCGACGGGAGCCGGCGCGGAGGGCGTCGTCGGTCAGCAGGAACAGGGCCGGCAGCAGCCACACCAGGTGGTGCACCCAGGTGACCGGGCTGATCAGGCAGGCGACGATGCCGGTGACCGCGAAACCGGCCCCGTGGTCGATCCTCTGGACGCGGAGGAACCAGATGGCCAGCACCAGTGCGACCGCGGCCAGCCACCACACCGAAGGCAGTTCGAGGCGGGCCATGACGCCGCGCAGCGACTGGTTCGAGACGTATTCGAGGCGGCCGACGCGGCCGGTGTCCCATAGGGCGCCGAGCCAGAACTGGGCCGACGTCGTCGGGGCGATCAGGACGGCCAGCAGGGTGGCGGCGGCCGCGGTGCCGGAGGCGACCGCCGCGGCCCGGAACTGGCGGGTGACGATCAGGTAGCCGATGAACACGGCCGGCGTCAGCTTGATCGCGGAGGCCACGCCGATGAAGACGCCGGCCCAGCGCCGGCCCTCGGTGAGCGCGCGCAGGTCGAGGACGACGAGCAGGAGCAGCGCCAGGTTGACCTGGCCGAAGCTGAATGTGTCGCGGGCGGGTTCGAAGACGAGCACCGCCAGGAACGCCAGCGAGCAGGTCATCCACAGCGGCCAGACCTGGCGGCGCACCACCGGGGCCACGAACCAGCGCAGCAGCAGGATCACGGCGGCGGCGTTGACGACGAGGCTGCAGGCGACGGCGACCGGCCAGTTGGTCAGCGCGAGCGGGCTGAAGACGAGCGCGGCGAACGGCGGATAGGTGAAGCCGTACTCGGTGTCGTTGTAGAGGAAGTCGTAGAGGTCGCCGCCGTCGAGCAGCCAGTAGCGCACCGCCCCGCGATAGACGCCCAGGTCGAAGAACTCGCGGAACGTCGGCACCGTCACCAGGAACACGCCGACGGCGATCGCCGCGACAACCACGATCAAGGCTTGCCCGTACGGGCCCAGGGGTCGCCTCATCGTGCGGCCGGCCGATAGACGGCGGGCGAGGTGGCCAGGCGTACCCCGGCGAAGGCGGCAAGGCCCAGGAGCGCACCCAGCGTCGCCAGCAGGAACCGTTCGGCGTCGGCGGCGAACCCGTCGGGCAGCACCACCAGCACCAGCACCGCGCACGCGCCGGCCAGCAGGTGGCGGACCCAGCGGTGCCCGGCCGCGGCGGCCAGCGGCACCAGACCCCAGATCACGTACCAGGGGCGCAGCGCCGGGCCGAACGCGACCACCGCGACCAGCACGATCCCGAGGCCGTAGAGCGGGCCGAGCCGCCCCAGGCCGGTCCACACGAGACCGGCGACGATCAGGGTGGCGAGCACGCCCAGCCAGCGCCACAGGTTCATGACGAAGTCGTCGCCGACGCCGTCGTCGCGCAGGATGTCCGCCGTCCATCGGCCGAGCACGCCGGTCAGCGACAGGTTCCCGGGCGAGATCGGGGTGTCGAGGGCCGAGATCCAGCCGTACCCGGTGCCCGCGATCAGCGTGAACACCGCGGTCGCGGCGGTCGCCGTCGCACCGACCGCGGCCGAGGCGCGCAGCCGGGCCAGCCGGCCGGGCCGATGCGAAGCCCAGATCACCGCGACCGCCACCAGCCCGAGCGCGGCCGGCGCCTTGACCAGCGCCGCCGCCACGACGAGCACGGTGGCGACGATCGGCCGGTGGCGGACCGCCGCGGCCAGCCCGGCGGCGAGCAGCCCGACCATCAGGGCGTCGTTGTGCGCACCCCCGACGAAGTGGATCAGCACGAGCGGGTTGAGCACGGCCAGCCACAGCGCCGACGCAGGCCTGATCCCCGCCTGCCGGGCCAGGATCGGCAGCACGTACGCGAGGAGCGCCAGACCGGCCACGGCCAGGAGCCGCATCAGGATCACGCCGGTGAGCAGGTGTTCGCCGATCGGGGCGGTCAGCCGATCGGCCAGAAAGAGGAAGACCGGCCCGTACGGGCTGGGGGTGTGCTGCCAGATCGCGGGCACCTGCTCGGCCAGGAAACCCCCGAGCGCCGACGGCCCGGACCGATAGACGTCGTAGCCGTCACCGAGCATCACGCCCTGGGCGATGTAGCTGTACACGTCCCGGCTGAACATCGGCGGCGCGACCAGCAGCGGACCGGCCCACAGGGCGAGGGTCCGCCAGGTGCCGCGGTCCGCCTCGCCGTCGTTGCGGGTGACCCGGCCGTACCACCACCAGGCGAGCAGCAGCAGCGCGAGACCGCTGTAGACGCCGACCAGCCCGATCCGCGCATGCTTGAGCCCGGCGAAGAACGGAATCCCGACCGGCAGCGCCCCGGCGCCGAACCCACCGAGCGCGACCAGACAGGATCCGGCGAACCCCGTGACGCGCGCCGGCACGGCGTGATCTCTGAGCACGGCAGCACCCTTTCAATGAAGGGTGTCGCCGCGGGGACGAGATGCCGTCCCCCACGTGACGGCCCGATGGCAGGGCAGCAGGCCCGCCTGCCTCAGTCCGCAACCACGTCGTCGCCGGCCGCGATCTTTCCGGCCGAGCCGCGAGCCGCCTCCACCGTGTACCGCCGCCCGGCCTCCTCGAGCTTGTCGACGGCCGCGTCGATCAGATCGATGCCGAGCACGTCGGCCAGCCGGACGAGATAGATCGTCACGTCCCCGATCTCGGCCCGCACCCGGGGCCCGATCTCGGGATCACTCATCACCGCGCCGGACTGCTCCGGGGTGAGCCACTGCAGTTCGGCCAGCAACTCCCCTACCTCCCCGGCCAGCGCCATGGCCAGGTTCTTGGGCGTGTGAAACCGCTCCCACTCGCGGGCCCGGGCGAATTCGCGCACCAGCAGGGTCAGCTCACCGACGGAAGACACCAGCCTTCTCTACCGCCCGCCCAGGCCGATCAACAAGTCGACGCCCCGGCCGCTCAGCTGACCTTGAGGGTGACCCCGAGGTTGTTGCGGCCGGTGATGGTGTCCCACATGCCCGGGTTGGCCAGGCGGATCGCGTACGCGGGGGTGGTGGCCAGGCGTGGGGAGGGGTCGGGCAGGGACAGGGACAGGCGGTAGGAGCCGGCGGCAGGGGCCGGGAAGGTCACGCGCACGGTCACTGCTTTGCCGGGGAGCACGGAACGCAGGTCGGCCGGGATGCGGATCGCGGATGTCTTGGCGCCCGTGGTCAGGAGCAGGTTGAGCGGGCGGTTGCCGATGGGGGCGGCGTAGCCGTCGTTGGTCAGGGTCAGCTGAGCGGTGAGTGTGGCGGCCCGGCGCGCGGTGGCCGGAAGTGAGGCCTTGACCAGGCGCAGGCGGTAGCCCAGGCGGCGGGCGGCTTCCGCGCGGCCGGAATCGCCCCACGAGTCGAGCACCGAGAGGTTGAAGGACGGGTTCAGGTACGTCCAGTGAAAGCGGGCCATCTCCGCGCCGGCGTTGGGCCACGACGATCGTGACGACACGTCACACGTCTCGCCGCCCACGAGAGTGGTCGTCGACGAGGACAGCCACGCTTGGTCGTCGGGGGCGGTGAACGTTCCGTAGTCGTCGTGGCCGGCCAGGAAACAGTCGTTGTGAATGCCGAGGCGGGCGGTCGCGGGGAACAGGGTGCGTTTGTAGGCGGGGGTGCGCACCTGGATCTGGGTGGTGGAGGCGGTCGCGGCGAGCAGGGCGGACAGCACGGACCGGCGGTCGGCCCGGTTCCGGTCGGTCAGCACGCCCGGGGACTGCGAGAAGTTGTCGCTGTAGTACCACTCGCCCCACTGGCCGATGAAGCCTGCCTGCAAGGCCGCGATCACGTCGGCGTTGGCCTTGAGCAGCGGGCCGAGCTGGGCGATGTGCCCGAGGACGCGGGCCACTGGGGCGTCGGCCGGGGAGGATTCGCTGTACGAGAAGCGGAGGACGAGCTTGACGCCGGCGGCCCGTACGGCGGTGAAGTCGGCGGCGATCAGGGTCAGATCGGCCGACGGGAGTCGATCAACCGAAGTGAAACGGTCGAGGTAGTAGTGCCGGTAGACGAGGCTTCGCGCCGAGCCGGTGCGGGCCCGGGCGAGATCGGCCGCGTTCAGGGGCTCGAAGGACGGGCCGAGATGGGTCTCGCTGTAGGTGAAGAAGCCCCGTCCCGGGTTGGCGATGACCTCCGAGGACGCGGCATAGGCGCGGGTCACCGACGACCCGGCCCGTGCGGGCGTCGCGGCCTGGGCCGTGCCGGGCAGGAGCACGGCGACGGCCAGGGCCGCGACGGAAAGCAGACGCATGCACCGGCAATCGGCCGGGTCAGGGCCTACTCAAGGAGAAACGATGGTTCGTAGCGGGGGCAGGCCGTTGAAGCCGACCGCCGAATAGGTTGCCGTGTACGCGCCTGTTCCGAGAATCCGGATCACCTCGCCGGCCGCCAGGTCCAGCGGGAGATCGTAGGGCGCGTGCTGATAGAGGATGTCGACGCTGTCGCAGGTGGGGCCGGCCAGGATCACCGGGCCGCTCGGGCCGCCGCGCGCGGTGGCCAGTTCGTACTGGATGGCCTCGTCCTCGGTTTCGGCCAGGCCGCCGAACCGGCCCACGTCGAGGTAGACCCAGCGCGGCTCGTCGTCGTAGGACTTGCGGGCCACCAGCACGACCTGGGTGTGCAGCACACCGGCGGGCGCCGCGATGTAGCGGCCCGGCTCGATCATGAGCGACGGCGCCCGGTGGCCGAAGTGCCGGCGGATCGCGGTCTCGATCGAGGAGGCGAAGGCGCCGATCGGCGCGACCGGGGTGCGGTACGCGACCGGGAAGCCCCCGCCCGCGTTCAGGATCCGCAGCGTGATGCCCGACTGCTCGAGCACCTTGAAGATCCAGGCCGCGGTGGCGATCGACGGCTCCCACCGGTCCGGATGCAGCTGCTGGGAACCCACGTGGAAGGCGACGCCCGCCGGGTCGAGCCCGCGCAGCGCGGCCACCTTCATCAGCTCGGCCGCCATCTCGGGCACGCATCCGAACTTGCGGGAGAGTGGCCACCGGGCGCCGTCGCTCGACGCGAGGACCCGGCACAGCACCGAGGACCCCGGCGCATGCGTAACGATCTTGTCGAGTTCGCCCTCGCTGTCGAAGGTGAAGAGGCGAACCCCACGGGCGTACGCGTACGCGATGTCCTCGCTCTTCTTGATCGGATGCCCGTAACTCAGGTCGCCGGGGGACGCGCCCGCCGCGAGGCAGAGGTCGATCTCGGCCCGGCTGGCCACGTCGAACTTGCATCCCGCAGCGACCAGCGCTCTGAGTAGCGGCAGTTCGGGATTGGCCTTCACGGCGTAGTGGATGCCGGCTCCGGCGAACGCGGTGGCGATCTGTTCGTACTGCGTGCGGGCGACGTCGATGTCGATCACCAGGCAGGGGGTCTGATCCAGGCCGGCCTGCAGGAACTGTTGTGCATCTGCGGTCACTGTCATGGCTTCGTGTCCTCATCGGTGACGGGGCAACGATCTCGGTGAGCGTGACGGGCTCGATGAGCGTGACGGGCTTGCGATAAGAGTGACGGGCTTGCGGTTGCACACAGCGTACTTCCGTCGATGCTTTCCGTGGTTATCCGACTGTGACAAGAAGGACGACGGAACGAAAGATTTGCCAACATCATTACTGTTGGCGCCGTGTTCGACATGCTCTCCGCCTCGGAGCAGCACGCCTACCGCCTGCTCGTCCGCATGACCGGCGCCGCCCCGGCCGATCTCGCCGAGCAGGCCGGCCTGCCCGCCGACGAGGCCGGCGCCCTGCTCGAGGCGTTGCACCGCAAGGGGCTGGCCACGGCCGGCCCGACCTTTCACGCCCTGCCGGCCGACGTCGCGCTGGGCGACGCCCTGCTGCGCGAGCAGCAGTCTCTCGAGTCGGCCCGCCGGCTGGTCGCGTCGCTGAGCGAGGACTACCGCACCAACACCCGCCGCCGCAGCCCCGACCACCTGGTCGAGATCGTGGTCGGCGCATCCGCCCTGCGCGACCGGCTGCGGGAGATGCAGGACTCGGCCCGCGAGGAGATCCTCTGGTTCTGCCGGGCCAATCCGATCGCGATGCAGGGCCCGGAGAACACCGAGGAGTCCTCGGCCCTCGAACGCGGCGTGCATTACCGCGCGATCTACGAGCGAGAGCTGCTCGAGAAGCCCGGGGAGCTGGACAGCATCGTCGACGCGATGAAGCTCGGGGAGCTCTCCCGCACGCTTCCGGTCCTTCCCGTACGCCTGGCCGTCGCCGATCGGAACCTGGCGATCTGCCCGCTCGTCCCCGACGCGGCCCGCGGCGTCGGGGAGCCCACCGCGGCGCTGATCCGCCCCAGCGAGCTCCTCGACGCCCTGGTCGCCCTGTTCGAGAGCTATTGGGAACGCGCCACCCCGCTGCTGCCCGACGGCAGCGAGGAGGAGCCCGACAAGCTGCTGCTGTCGCTGTTCGTCGCCGGGCTGCCCGACAAGTCCATCGCGACCCAGCTCGGGGTGAGCCGCCGGACCGTCCAGCGCCGCCTCGACCGGCTGATGGAGGCGGCCGGCGTCGACACCCGGGCCGGTCTGGCGTTCCAGGCGGGACGACGAGGCTGGCTGTAGGCGGGCCAGCGGTCTTCGGTCAGCGGCCTCATGATCGGCCGTAGGCCCGGATCACGGTCTGCTCGACCGAGTTGCCGGACTTGTCGGAGGCGGTCACCCGCAACGACACCGGACCGCGCCCGGGCGGCACGAGGACCGTCGAGCCGATCATGGCGGCCGGTTTCCAGGTGACCCCGTCGTCGGCCGAGGTGGCGACCGAGATCCGCCGGGCGCCGGGCACCTTGACGGTCAGGAGCGGTCCCAGCCCGTACGAGGCCTGGAGCAGCGGAAGCGTCCCGTCGGCGCGCGACGTGAAGGTCCACGAGGTCGACGTCGACGTGCCGTAGAGCCAGTCGTCGCCGCCGCGGGTGGTGGCCATGTCGAGGCGATAGGTGGCCGGGCCGGCCGGCACTGTCACGTCCTGCCAGCCGTTCGGCAGTTCGGTCACGAGCGTGCCGTTGCGGAACAGCCGGGCCCCGGAGTCCGTGACGAGATAGTGCCGGTCGCTGCTGTCCACGAAGGAGGCCATCCGCAGCTTCAGAGTATTGCCGGTGCGGGTGCCGGCGTGCCCCGACGGCGTGGCCGGCCGCACGACCGGCGCGTACCAGGTCTCCGATGACGAGCCGGCCCGGGCGTACGAGATCGGATCCTCGGCGATGCCACCCTGCAAGCTGCCACCCAGGTTGCTCCACGGGAACTGGTGGTGAACCTGGTGCTGCCACACCGTGTCACCGGTCGACACCCACTCCTCACGGACCGTCGGCGTACGCACGTCGCGCTGCGTGTCGTTCCACGAGTACTCCTGATACGGCCGCCACCCGAAGCGCTGCTCGCGGATCCAGTCGAAGCCGCCGTTGTCCGCGTACCGCGAGCTGATCCGGTACGAGTTGGCCGCCGTCACCCTGTGCACGATCCCGCTCGGCACCCGGTCCTTGGAGACCTGGAAGACGTCGTACAGGTAGGGGCTGTTGGTCGTCAGCGTGAGCGAGATGCTCGCACCGGGCCGGGCCGCGCGGGTCAGGATCCGCTGCCCGTCGTCGTAGGCCACCAGCGCTGTCGGAATCGGCGTGCGCGCCTCGCTGCTCGGGTCCCAGGGCTGCCAGGCACTGCGGTCGGCGGGCAGCACGACCAGGGCCACCGCCGCTCCGGCCGCGGCCGCCGCCTGCGAAGCCTCGTCCGGGTTGTCCGACTCGATCAGCACCGCCTTGCCGCGCACCTTCCCGCCGAGGCCCCTGACCAGATCAAAACGGCGAGTTCCCTCGTACGCCGGCGAGTTGACGACCAGATTGATGTCGAGCTCGCCGGTCACGCCCGGGATGTCCGCCTGCACCAGCGGGGCCACGAGCTGCCAGCGCGAGGAGAACTCGTAGCGGCCCTTGCGCAGCTTCGCGGTCGGCGTCACGTTGATCTTCTGGACCGCGCTGAAGTTCATGAAGCCGTTGATGATCCCCCGGCCGCTGCCGGTGACCCGGTGCACGTAGTAGCTCTCCACCGTCCGCTGCTCGGCCGGCCTGGGCGTCTCGATCCGGATCGGCCGGGCCGTGCGGGCGTCGAGCAGCACGGTCAGGTCCCGGTCGACCTTCAGCTCGGGGATGGTGACCAGGGTGTCCTGCTCGTCCAGGGGCGCGCCGTCCGGGATCGTGGCGTCGACCAGATAGTCGCCCTCGGCCAGCTGGAACGTCTTGGTCTCGCCGGTCATCAGGAAGTCGAGCACGTCGAACCGGCGGTCGTCGCCGAACACCTGCAGCGCGGGCACGCTCGCGGGCCGGCCGGACCGGTCGACGGCCTTGAACGTCACGAGGTGCCGCTCGCGGTCGAGCGTGCCGCCGAGCGCGGTCGTCACCAGCACCCCGCCGGGCCCGGTCGCGGTCAGCCAGCCGCTGAGCTGTCCGGGTTCGACGTGCGGCAGATCCCAGGTGAGGGTGACGCCGGCGCGGCCACCGGCGGGCACGGTCAGCGTCGCGGCCGAGGCGGTGATCTGCGGCAGCGAGGACCGCAGGGTCAGCGTCACCGGCGCCGGGCCCGTGTTGGTGTAGGTCACCGTGCGGGTCACGGCCGGATCGCCGAGCGCGTGCAGCCCGAAGTCGGCCACCCCCGTGCCCGAGAGGTCCGACCCGACGGCCCGCGCGAGGTCGACCCGGCCCGCGCCCTGCGCATAGACCGGCGTGTTCGCCGTCGTCACGGCCGTGCTGACCAGCTCGTCCTTGATCTGGGAGCCGGTCCAGCCCGGGTGCTGCTGGGCCACGATCGCGGCCGCCCCGGCCACGTGCGGCGTGGCCATCGAGGTGCCGGACGCGGCGGTGTAGAGCTCGTCGACCGGATCGCCCATCGTGGTGCCGGCGGCCCGGGCGGCCACGATGCCGACGCCGGGCGCGGTGATCTCGGGTTTGAGCCCCTCGTCGCCGAGGCGCGGGCCGCGGCTGGAGAAGTCGGCCATCCGATTGTCGCGGTCGACCGCGCCGACGGTCAGGGCGCTCGGGGCCGCGCCGGGCGTGCCCACGCTGTAGTCGGCGCCCTCGTTGCCCGCGGCCACCACGAACAGCGCGCCGGTGGAGGCGCTGAGCTCGTCGACCGCGGCGCTCATCGGGTCGGTGCCGTCGGTCGCGCCGCCGCCCAGGCTCATGTTGACGACCTTGGCCCCGGAGCTCGTGGCCCACTCCATGCCCGAGATGATCCCGGACTCGTAGCCGGAGCCGCTGTCGTCGAGCACCTTGCCGATCAGCAGTTTCGCGCCCGGGGCGACGCCCTTGCGGGTGCCGTTCGAACCCGCGCCCGAGCCGGCGACCGTGGCCGCCACGTGGGTGCCGTGCCCGAAGTGGTCGGCGGTGTCGGGGCTGCCGCTGAAGTCGCGGGCCTCGGCGATGCGCCCGGCCAGGTCGGGGTGGTTCTGGTCGGCGCCGGTGTCGAGCACGGCCACCGTCACGCCGCGGCCGTCCAGCCCAGCCTTCCAGGCCGCGGGCGCGCCGATCTGCGCGGTGCTGCGGTCGAGCGCCGGCTTGACCCGGCCGTCGAGCCAGATCCGGTCGGTGGTCGCGGTCCGTGCTCCGCTTCCCGCCGCGGCTTGCGTACGCCAGAAGCCCGCGAGCGAATCCTTGCCGGCACGCACGGCCACGGCCCCGAGGCTGGGCAGCGCGGTGCCGGACGAGGCGCCGAGCGTACGGGCCGCGGTGTTGCCCTGAGCCGACTTGACGATCAGCGGAAGCGTGTCGCGGGCGGCATCGCCGTAGCCCTGGTCGATCAGCCGCTGGACGTCGAAGAGCTCGGCGTCGACGCGCCCGGCGGCCAGCAGCGGCACGGCGTCGGCCGGCACGACCCGTACGCCGTCCTTGGTTTCGACGGTCGAGAACGACATGCGCTCGCGTCCGGGTCCCGGCCGCACCGACGCCGCCACCCGCCCGTCGCCCGAAGGCACGAGCTGGACGACATCGCCGGTGATCAGCGTGATCGCCTGGGCGGTCTTCGGTGCGGCCGGGGTGGCCGCGGCGGCGGGACCTGGCGGGGTCACGGCGACGCTGCCGGCTCCGATCAGGAGTCCGGCCGCCAGAGCCCCGGTCAGGCGTTTCGATGGTCTCAAGGCCGACTCCCTCACGTTCGCGGTGAACGCATTCTGAAGTCGGTCGATGTGCGGCCGGGAGATGTTCGCCGTGCCGCAGAGGCGACATGGCGCGATGTGGACAGCCGTCGATTTCAGCCGAGTGTCCGGGCTGTTGCCTTCGCCTCCTCGAGCGTGGTGAAGCCCTCCAGCCGGTACGTCACCAGTTCCTTCTCCCAGATCAGCGTGGGCGTGGCGAGCCGGGCGGTGGCGGTGCGGTCCGTGCCGGTCCGGTCGACGTAGGTCAGCGTGTGCGGCTGGGCCAGCCAGATGGCCATGTCCCCGTTCACGTCGGTCCACTCGGCCTGCGGCGCCTGCTTGAAGAACACGCCGGCCGAGCCCGCGAACTGGTCGAAGCGCACGGCGCCGCCCCGATAGACGGCGCTGACCACCCGGGGCACGCCGTTGTCGTCGGGGTCGGCCAGTTCGACGCGTTCGGGCGGGCCGAGCGCGGACGGCAACTTGACGGTGAACGGCGCCCGCTGCCGGGCCTGCTCCAGCGTGACCGCGCCGGACGAGGGCAACGGGCTCGGCGCCGGGGCGGGCGGCGCGGGCTGGGCCGAGCGGCGCACCTCGATGCCGGCCACCTGGAGCACCTGGACGACCGCGTCGACGACCGCGGCGCGCGCGGGTTCGACGGCGGTCACGGTCACGGCCAGGGCGGCCAGCGCCGAGGCCAGATAGATCCGCCACCGCCGTCCGCGTACGGGAACGGAGAGCCGGGAACGCACGGCGGCGCGCTGGTCGGCCGCCTCGGGCACGGCCAGGAAGGGGTCGAGGTCGCGCAGTTCGGCGATCAGGTCGTCGTGGTGGTCAGGCACCGGGCACCTCCTCGCGCAGGTGCTCGCGCAGCCGGGTCAGGGCCCGCGCGGTACGCGACTTCACGGTTCCCTTGGGCACGCCCAGCGCCGCCGCCGTCTCCTGTTCGCTGAGGTCGAGCAGGTAGCGGCAGACCAGCACGTCGCGGTCGCGCGGGCCGAGCAGCCGAAGCCGGTCGACGAGGCGTTCGCGGCGCTCGCGGGCCATCACGGTGTCGGCCGGGTCGGGCTCGTCGGGCCGCGGCTCGGAGGCGGTGGCCGCGCGCAGGGCCAGCCCGTCCCGGCGGCGGCGCGACCGGTGCAGGTTGCGGGTCTCGTTGGCCACGATGGCCAGCAGCCACGGGCGGAAGCCGGATTCGCCGCGGTAGCGCGACAACTGCCGGTACGCCTTCACCAGCGCCTCCTGCACCACATCGTCGGCGTCGTCGCCCGCGCCGAGCAGCACCGCGGCCCGGTGCGCGGCCACGGTGTAGCGGGCGACGAGGACCTCGTACGCCCCCAGATCGCCTGCCCGTGCCCGGCTCACCGCCGTGGCGTCGTCGATTTCGATGGTGTCTCTCAGCCTGAGCTCCTGTGGTCGCACCGACACTGCACTGACACCGGCCGCGGGAAAAGGGTTCCCGGAACCTGTCGCGGATTCGTGGTGTCTCCCAGGCATGACCACACGCCGCTCGTTCCTCACCCTGTCCGGTGGCGTGCTCGCCGCCTCGGCCCTGGCCGGTTGCCGCGAGCCCCGGGCCGCCGCCGCCGTGACCTCGACGGTCCCGGACGTGCTGCTGGCCGGAAGCCGCAACGGCATCCTGCGGCTTGCGGGCGCGGAGATGCGGCCTCTCGGCGCCCGGTCGGTGCTGAGCCGGGACGGCGCGATCGCCTACGTCGCCGACGGCGCCGGCCTGACCCGGGTGGACGCGGCGACCGGGGCACCCCTCCAAAAGGAGTCGATCGGGGGTGGATGGGTGCCCCGGGTGGTCGCCGAGTCCGGCAACGCGTGTGTGCTGGCCCCCACCGCCTCGGCCGACCCGCCCGCCGGCCGCGCGACGTCACCGCTGCTGGTCGTCGATCCGGGCGGGCCGCGAAAGTTCACCCTGCCCGGCTGTGTCGAGCCGGACGCCTTCACGACCGACGGCCAGGGTCTCTTCGTGCTCGACTGGCTTCCGGCCGCGAAGCCCGACCACTACCGCGTACGGCTGCTGGACCTTCACGACGGCCGGGTCGGTCCGCTGCTCACGCGGGACAAGCGGCCCGTTCCCGAGGGCGCCGAGGAGCAGATGCGCGGCCGGGGCCGGCAGGCGGTGTATTCGGCCGCCCGGCAGACGCTCTACACGCTCTACACCCACCAGCCCGGGCACCAGCACACCCGCAACCTGCTCAACGGCACCCGCAGCCACGTGCACGCGTTCGTCCACGTGCTGCAGCTCGCCGAGCGGTGGGCGTACTGCCTGGATCTGCCCGATCCGTTCGGGCGGGGGCCGGCCGAGGGGCACGCGCTGGCCGTCGACGCGCAGCGGATCGCCGTGCTGGACACCGCTTCCGGGTCGATCGCGCTGGCCGGCGCCGAGACGCTGGCCATCGACCGGGTCGCCCGGATCCCGGCAGGCCGGGGCGCGGCGAGCCTGGCCTTCGGGGCCCGGCTCTTCGCGGCCGACGGCGCGACCGTGCGGGTGCTCGAGGGCGACCGTCCGGTGGGCTCGTGGACCCTGCCGGCCGCGGCCCGCGGTCTGCGCCTGAGCCGGGACGGGGCCCGGCTCTACGCCGGCGGCGACGACGAGGTGGTCTGGCTCGACACGGCGTCCGGCTCGCTGCTGGGCCGGGCCCGGGCCGACAACTTGACCGCGGTACTTTCCGTTAGATGACCGAAAGTTACGGGCGATGCATTCTTCAAATGCCTTCTGATAAGGCGAAACTTTCCGGAAGTACACGGTTGACTCACCCTGGACGTGCTCCCAAGAATGGGGGTCACAACGACGTACGTCGATCGCGTAGTGCCGCCACCGGCGCCGCGCTCCCCCGACCACGACGAAGGTGAATCCCCGTGACCAGATGGATCCGTCCTCGATCCCTGCTCCTCACCACCGCGGCCGCGCTGCTGGCCGGCGTGGGCGCGGTCGCTTTGGCCGCCCCGCCGGCCCAGGCGGCCAGTTGCCAGAACGGCTACGTCGGCCTGACCTACGACGACGGGCCCAATCCGAGCACCACCACGCAGCTGCTGAACACGTTGCGCAGCAACGGATTGCGGGCCACGATGTTCAACACCGGGCAGAACGCGGCGGCCAATCCCGGCCTCGTCGCGGCCCAGGTCTCGGCGGGCATGTGGGTCGGCAACCACAGCTACACCCACCCGCACATGCTCAATCTGAGCCAGGCCGACATGTCCTCCGAGCTGTCGCGCACCCAGACGGCGATCCGCAACGGGGGCGGCGGCACCCCGACGATCTTCCGGCCTCCGTACGGGGAAACCAACGGGACCCTGCAGTCGGCCGCCTCGGCGCTCGGGCTGCGCACGGTGACCTGGGACGTCGATTCGCAGGACTGGAACGGCGCCAGCACCGCGCAGATCGTGCAGGCGGCGTCGAGGCTGACCAACGGGCAGCTGATCCTGATGCACGACAACTACGCGACCACCATCGCGGCGATCCCGCAGATCGCGTCCGGCCTGGCCCAGCGCGGCCTGTGCGCCGGCATGATCTCGTCGTCCACCGGCCGGGCCGTCGCGCCCTCGGGCGGTTCCGGCCCGACCACACCCCCGCCGACCACTCCCCCGCCGACCGGTGGCGGGTCCTGCACCACCACGTACACCGCCGGGCAGCAGTGGTCGGACCGCTTCAACGGCTCGATCGCGGTGAGCGGCGCGAGCAACTGGGTCGTCACCGTCACCCTGCGCTCGCCGCAGCGCGTCATCGCGACCTGGAACGCGTCGGTGAGCTACGACAGCACCGGCCTGGTGATGACCGCGCGACCCAACGGCAGCGGCAACACGTTCGGTCTCACCATCCAGCACGGCGGCAACTGGACGTGGCCGTCGCTTTCCTGCCGTACGGCCTGACGTCAGTCGATGCGCCGGGCCGGACTTCTGCTTGTTAGAGTCCGGCCCGTGCGCCGCCTGCTGATCACCTTCCTCGCCGTTTTCGCGCTGCTCGGCCTGACCGGCTGCGGCCTGTTCGACGGCGAGGAGGACAAGAAGGACAAGAAGATCGAGAAGCTGCTGGGCGAGGACCCGGTGTTCTCGGTGTTCCTCCGCCACGACGTCACCGCCGCGCAGAAGACGAACATCGAGAGCTACCTGGGCGGGCTGGCGGACCTCAAGGAACTGCAGTTCGAGACCCGCGCCGAGGCGTACAAGCGCTTCCTGGATCTCTGGTCCGACGACCCGGAGTTCGTCGAGTCGGTGACCGAGGATTCGCTGCCCGAGTCGTATCGGGTGCACATGCGCTCGGTCGACGCGGTGCGCGCGGTGCGCGACGGCACCGACATGGCCAACATCAAGAACCTGCCGGGCGTCCAGGACGCCGTCGTCGGCTGTCTCACCACCGACGAATGCCGGGAGCTGCTCAAGAAGGTTCCGCAATGATCTTCGGAGTGGCGAATCGGGTTTTTGCCCCCAAATCCGTACATTAACGACATGGCAACGAACTCACTCCGCGGCGTTCTGCTGCGGGCGTTGCCTCTGCTCCTGCTGCTGACGCTGGGCCTGACCGCGCCGCAGACGACATCACAGGTGCTTTCGTCCGCGGGCGTGGGCCACAGCGCCTCCGCCACACCGGATTCCACAGCCGACACTCACGTCGAAGAGGCCGAGCCGGCCGTTTCCCGTACGCCGGGCGCCGTCGCCGACCGCACCCGGGCCCTCACCGCGCAGCGCGCCGCCGGAGTCACCGGCTCCCGCGCCCCGCCGTTCGTTCTCGCCTGATCACGCGCTGACGGCCGTCCGGCCGCCCGTGGTCGCCGCTCGCGCCGTCCCGCTGAGATGGACCGCGCGCACCTTCATTTCGACGCGGACAGGACGACCTGGCGATGAACGTTGTTGCGGAAATGCTGCTGACCACCCCGGCCCCGGCCGCCATCTGGGCCACCCTGTGGATCCTCACCCTGCCCGCCGTGCTGGTGCTGGCCAGCCCCGAGGCGATGCGCAACCCGGGCCAGGCGCTGCGGTCGCTGGCCCGGTTCCTGCGGCTGCCGGGCGGCCGGGGCGAGCGGATCCGCGAGACCGCCCTCGAGGCGCTGGCCGCCACCCAGTTCGCCGAGGAGGTGCGGGTCGCCGCCGACCGGGCCGCGCTGGCCGCCGAGCGGTGGCACGAGCGGTGGGAGACGGCCACCGACGAGGTGACCGAGGCCTGGCAGGCCTGGCTCGACGCGGACGCCCGGCTGCGGGTGCGGCGGGCGGCGGCGGTCTTCGGCACGCCGTGGAGCGCGCAGACCCCGACCGAGTACGCGGCCCGCGAGCGCTTCCTGCACAAGGCGGTGCGCACCGCGGCCGACAACGGCTGGCTGCCGGCCGCCGCGGTCGCCGACGCGCTGGCCGGCCGGGCCGGGTGGGACGCCCGGCTGCACCCGCTGGAGCAGGAGCTGGTGGTCTTCCGGGCCGCGGCCGGCCACCTGCGGGACCGCTACGAGCGGGCCGTCGCGGCCGAGGCCACCGCCCGGCACGACGCCACGCTGGCCCGCCGGACCAGCGACAGCCTGCGGCAGGAGTCCTGGATCGCGGCCGGCCGGGCCGCCGAGCTGCGCCGCCAGGTGCCGGCGCGCATGTCGATCACCGCGGCCGCGAGCGAGCCAGCGGTGGCGGCGATCTGGCACTAGGGTGCCGCTTATGGCCACGCACTGGACGCTCGGCGGGGACGCCTCCGATCCGCATCGGCTGGCCGCCTTCTGGGCGCAGGCCCTGGGCTACGTGCCCGAGGAGGGTTACGACGAGCCCGACGGCGCCTCGATCGTCGACCCCGAGGGCCGCGGCCCGGCGATCAGTTTCCTGCGGGTGCCCGAGGTCAAGACCACGAAGAATCGGGTGCACATCGACATCCGGGTGGCCGGCGAGCCTCCGTGGGATGCCGGCGACCGCGCCCGCCTGATCCGCGCCAAGGTGGCCGAGCTGGTCGCCGCGGGCGCGAGCGAGATCCGCACCGAGCACTACGGCGACCAGCTGGGACACGTGCTCATGCTCGACCCCGAGGGCAACGAGTTCTGCGTCGCCTGAGGCCGCCCGGGGTCAGGGCCGGGTGAGCAGGCAGCCCGACTTGTTCAGGTCGATCGTGCGGGTGGCGCTCAGACACGTTGTGAACCAATAGGTCTGCTCGCCGTAGCTCTGCCCCTGGGAAACCGTGATTGTGCCGTCAGCGGCCACCTCACAGGGGTTGTTGACCGTGCAGCGCTCGCCGTCGTCGTTGCCGGTGTTGTTGATCCCGACGATCTGACCGCTCGAGGCGCTGACGATGGGCGAGCCCGACGTGCCGTGGATGGTGTCGCAGGCGGTGTCGTACCGGATCGAGTCGCGCCAGGTCCACTCCCCCTCACGCAGCTGCGGGACGAAGGCGTCGATCTTGCAGTTCCAGATCCGCTTCCAGTAGCTCGACGGGATCGCGATGGCGGCGCCGGCGGCCGGGCGGCTGCTCGCGATGGTCAGCGCGGTCGCGCCGTACCGGCTCTGCAGCGTGGCAAAGGTGCTGGTCAGGCGGTAGAGCGCGACGTCCGTGCCGGTCATCGTGGCGTAGAGCACGCGGTCGGCGCGGACGGTTCCGAGCGACCCGCCGGTGCTGTTGAGCAGCGTGCCCGAGCGGGACGAGGTGCGGTTCTGCAGCACCTGCCCGGCGCTCAGGAAGCCGCCCTCGTAGCAGTGGCCGTTGGTCAGCATCATGGCTCGATCGCTGCTCACCGAGGACGGGTAGCGCACCAGCGAGGCCGAGCAGTTGCTCAGCGCGATGGTGTTGGCGAGGGTGGTGGCGGCGACCGCCTGGGCCGGTGCTGCCACGAGGCCGGTGATGCCGGCGATCGCGGCGGCGGCGGTGACGAGGAACCGTCGTACGCGCATGGGGTTGTCCCTTCTGGTACCTGACGACGCCCGTACCCTCGCACCGCTAAAAATTGATGTCAATCAATAACATTGGGGTCATACCTACGGTCTGTTGTGCGGCCGGGCCGGACGGGCCACGATGGACCCTTCCATCGGCCGAGGCGGGGAGCGCGATCATGGGCACGGCCCGGAAGTTCAGCAAGGTCCTGCACTCCGAGCTCGACGTGCACGCGGCCTGGATGCCGGTGACCAACACCTTTGCGCTGGGCGACTACGGCGCGGTCAGCGACGGCGTCTTCGTCAAGATGGGCAACATCGCCGAATACGGTGTCTCGTTCGTGCCCGCGGCGGGGGCGCCGGCCAAGCTGCGCTTCCGTTCCGACGGCACGCGCGTCACTCGATTCGTGGCCGGCGCCGAGGTGCCGAACATCCCGATGGTCGACCTCGAGGCGTCGATCCGCATCGAGTTCTCCACAAAGGACTCGTTCTACATCGACGCGCCCGTGCTGGCCGTCAAGTCCATCGAGGACGTTGCCAAAGTCGGTGCGGCGCTTCGAAATGCCGAGGGTTGGCGCCGTAAATACCGGGTGGTGTTCTCGACGTACGCCGCTCAGGGCTGCACGATCATCTCGTCGCGCGAGGCGAACTCCGCGTTCGAGCTGAGCGCCACGGCCGACGTGCTGCACCTGCTCGAGCTGGGCCAGGCACAGGGCGGCATCACGCTCTCGGGCGAGCGGGCGGCCGGACTCGAGGTGATCGGCGCGTCCGGGGTGGTCGGGCTGCGGCTGTTCAAGCTACGGATGTTCACCGGCGGCACCGACGTGCTGCGTGCGGGCGACGCGGACGAGCAGGTGGAGTTCGAGACCGGCGACGAGCTGGAGGACGACGTCTGAGATGCGCTCCGAGCTGATCGAGTTCTTCCGCTTCGACGACCAGGACTCGGGCATGCTGCGCCGGGGCGACCGGTTCCTGCGGGCCCGGGGCAACGAGCCGGTCACCGAGGTGCGCATCCCGATCGGCCACGGCGAGTTCCTGCGCCGGCTCGACCACCTGCGCTACGCCGTCGAACACGACGAGGGCCGCCGCGACGAAGCATTGAAGGAGCTGTCCCGCGCGGTCAGCGAGGTGCTGGGCCGCTGCGAGGCCGGCGACGAGCCGGTGCAGATCGACCTGGTCACCAACGCGGCCGAGCTGAGCGCGCTGCCGTTCGAGCTGGCCGTGGACGGGCACGGCCGGCCCGTCTTCGCCACCTCGGACCCGCCGCTCGTGCTGACCCGCCGGGTGCGCACCGGCATCCACGGCGAACGCCCGATCTGGTGGTCGAAGCCCCGGGTGCTGCTCGCCGCCGCCTCCCCGGTCGGCGCGGGCCGGCCGGTGCCGCTCGAGGCGCACCGGGCGGCCCTGCGCGACGCGCTCAAACCGTGGAGCGAGCCGCTGCCGATCCCCGGGCTGGCCGACGCGGTGCGCGACAGCCGCCGCATGCTCACCACGATCGACCGGGCCAGTCTGAGCCGCATCCGGGACACCGCCCGGGCCGCCGCGGCCGAGGGACGGCCCTACACCCACCTGCACGTCCTCGCCCACGGCTGCGACGTCGGGGACCGCTTCGAGCCCGCGTTCGGCGTCGCGCTGTTCGACGACGACGACCGTACGATGGCGCAGGTCACGCCGGACATGCTGCGCGACGTCCTGCAGTCGGTCGAGCCGGGCCCGGTCGTCGTGACGCTCGCGGTCTGCGACGGCGGCAACGAGTCGAACAGCGTCACCGGCGGCGGCAGCCTCGCCCACGCGCTGCACGTCTCGGGTGTGCCGGTCGTGCTGGCCTCGCAGTTCCCGCTGACCTTCGCCGGGTCCAACACCTTCGCGCGCAGCTTCTACGACCTGCTGCTGAGCGGGGCCGACGTGCGCCAGGCGCTGCACGAGGCGCGCGTCCGGCTGCATCGCGAGGGCGGCGACACCGCGCACGACTGGGCCGGCCTGGTGGCGTACGTGCAACTGCCCGAGGACTATCAGGACCGGCTCTACGAGGTCGCCATGCAAGCCGGGATGGCGTCGTTGCGTACGGCTCAATTGTGGTCGGACCGCCTGGTCAACGAGGGCATCACCGATCCGGCGGCGTACGACACGGTCGCCGAGCAGCTGGGCTCGCGCATCGCGTCGCTGCAGGGCTACGTCGAGGGCACGGTGGCCGCGCCGGCCGAGGCGGCCCGGCTGGAAAATCTCGGCATCCTCGGCAGCGCGCAAAAGAGGTTCGCCGAGCTGGCGTTCCAGCGGGCCCGGCTGGGCGAGACCGGCGGCTGGGAGGTCGTGGCCCGCCAAGGGCTGGCCGAGGCCCGGCGGTGGTATCTGCAGGGCTTCACCGGCAACCTGTCCCAGCACTGGCACGGCGTGCAGGCACTGTCGCTGGAGGCGGCACTGACCGGCCGCATCGAGCGGGTCGGCCAGTGGTACGCCGCCCGCGAGGCGGCCGAGGCCGACGACGACGCCTGGGCGCCCGGATCGCTGGCCGAACTGCTGCTGCTGGCGCCGTTCGCCGGTCGCACCCGGACCCTCGACGAGGCCGAGGAACAGCTGGCCGAGCTGGTGGTGCGCACGCGGGCGCAGTGGCCGGCCGACGACCCGTTCCCGGTCGACTCCACGATCCGCCAGTTCGGCCGCTACCTGCGCTGGTGGACGACCGGGCACGGCTACTTCCCGGGCTCCGGCGGCGATCTGACCGCCGACGCGGCGCGGCTGCTGGAACGGCTCAGGGCGTTGTCGGGACCATCCAGTCGAGCACCGGGGTCCCCTGCAGCGTCACCAGAACGCACATGACCAGCAGCAAGGCGACGCTCCAGCCGACCACCCGGCGGAAGATGTCGCCCTCCTTGCCGGCCATGCCCACCGCCGAGGCCGCGATGGCCAGGTTCTGCGGGCTGATCATCTTGCCGAGCACCCCGCCCGAGGAGTTGGCCGCGGCCAGCAGCACGGGGTCGAGCCCGGCGTCGGCCGCGGTCTGCACCTGCAGGGCGCCGAAGAGCGCGTTGGCCGACGTGTCGGAGCCGGTCACGGCCACCCCGATCCAGCCCAGGATCGAGGAGAGGAACACGAAGAAGCCGCCGGCCTGGGCCAGGAACTCGCCCAGCGTGTTGGTCTGGCCCGACTGGTTGAGCACGTACGCGAGGGCCAGGACGGCCATCACCGTGACGATCGCGTGGCGCAGTTCGACGTACGTCCGGCCGTAGGCTCTGATCGCCTGGGCCGGGCCGACCCGCAGGATCACGGCGGTGAGGAGGCCGGCCAGGATCATCAGGGTGCCGGCGGCGGGCAGCCAGCCGAGCGTGAAGGTGGTGGAGGCCAGGGGCTTGCCACTGGCGCCGAGGATGTCGAGGCCGGGCCAGGCAAACGCGGTCGTCCACGGTTCCCGGGCCAGCGCCGACTTGATCGGGCCGAGGTTGGCGATCGAGAAGATCACGATGATGATCAGGTAGGGCGCGTAGGCCCGGGCCACGTCGGCCGCGGTGTCCCGGGGAGCCTCGGCCACGCGGACCGCGGACATTCCCTGGCTGGGCGACCCCGGAGCCGGTTCTTCTCGCGCGTGCCGGTCGCGTTCTTCGCGCGCGGACAAATCGGGCGACTCGGCCGGGCGCCAGAAGCGGAGCAGCAGCATGACGGCCGCGGCGGCCAGCAGGGCCGCGATGATGTCGGTCAGCGGCACCGAGATGAAGTTGGACGCGACGAACTGCGCGCCCGCGAAGACGACGCCGGCCACCAGCGCGACCGGCCAGGTCTGCCGCACGCCGCGTTTGCCGTCGATCACCGCCACCAGCACGAGCGGCACGACGACGGCCAGCACCGGGGTCTGCCGCCCGACCATCGCGCCCAGCGTGTCCGCGTTCAGCCGCGGGTCGTCGGCCGCGCCCGAGGTCACCGTGCCCAGCGTGGTGATCGGGGTGGCCAGCGCGCCGAACGCGACCGGGGCGGTGTTGGCGATCAGCGCCACGGCGGCGGCCTGGATGGGCCGGAAGCCCAGCGCCATCAGCATCACCACGGTCACGGCGACCGGCGTGCCGAAACCGGCCAGGGCCTCGAGCAGGGCGCCGAAGCAGAAGGCCACGATCACGGCCTGGATGCGCATGTCCGGGCTGACGCGTTCCATCGAGCGGCGCAGCACGTCGAAGTGGCCGCTGACGACGGTCAGGTTGTAGACCCAGATCGCGTTGATGACGATCCACAGGATCGGGAAGAAGCCGAACGCGGCACCCTCGGAGGCCGACAGCAGGGCCTGGCCGACCGGCATCGCATAGACGGCCACGGCGACGACGAGGGCCACGATCAGGGAGATCACCCCGGCCAGCCAGGCCCGCATGCGTACGGCGCCGAGCAGCACGAACAGGGTGAGCAGGGGCAGCACCGCGAAGATCGCGGAAACCGCGACGGAGTCCCCAACGGGATCGGTCACGATCTGAAACTGATCAAACATGATCGCCATCCAGGAGGATCAATGTTCGCCGGTCGAACCGTCATGGTCACCCCGATCGGCCGGGAGCGCATCTCGATCACCCAATACGGAAAACACTCACATTTAGGGTGTTAGGTCAGTACCTTCGGAGCGGTGAGGTCAGGATGAGCACGGGCGGTCAGCTCATGGCCCTCGTCGACCAGCTTCCCGCCGTGGTCTCGATGCGCGACGTGCAGGGCCGCTACCTGCTGGTCAACCGCGAATACGAACGCCTGACCGGGCTGCGGCGCGACCAGGTGCTCGGCCACACCGACCACGACCTGTTCCCCGGGCCGGTCGCCGACGAGCTGCGCGCCCACGACCTGGCCGCGATCGAGCGGGGCGAGCCCGTCCACGTCCCCGGCGCGAGCACGGTCACCTTCCCGCTCGCCGGCGAGGACGGGCAGGCGTACGCGGTCTGCGGGTTCTCGGCCGGCGACGGCACCCAGCATCGCCGGGCCGAGGAGCTGGACGCGCTCTCCTACTCCGTCTCGCACGACCTGCGCGCGCCGCTGCGCAGCCTCGCCGGTTTCAGCTCGATCCTGCTCGAGGAACACGCCGCCGGGCTGAGCGAAGAGGCACGCGGCTACCTCGAACGCATCCGCGCCAACGTCGAGCGGATGAGCGAGATGTTCGACGCGCTGCTCGAGCTGTCGCACGCGGACCGATCGAAGCTGCGCCGCGAGCGTACGGACGTCAGCGCCCTGGCCCGCGAGGTCGCCGCTGACCTGGCCGCCTGCGAACCCGGCCGGGCCGTGCGTTTCGACATCGCCGACGGCCTGGTCGCGTACGGCGATCCGAATCTGATCCGGCTGCTGCTGCAGAACCTGATGGGCAACGCGTTCAAGTTCACGTCCAAACGGGCGGAGGCGGTCATCTCGGTGTGCGCCGAGGGCGACGGTTTCGCGGTGCACGACAACGGCGCCGGCTTCGACATGCGCCACGCGCACCGGATGTTCGACCCGTTCCAGCGGCTGCACCCGGCGGGCGAGTTCGAGGGCACCGGCATCGGCCTGGCCATCGTGCAGCGCATCGTGGCCCGGCACGGCGGCCGCATCGACGCGACGGGCACGCCGGGGGCGGGTGCGGTCATCCGGTTCAGCCTCGGGTTGGAGCAGCGATGACTTTCGTGCTGGTCGTGGACGACAACGACGACGACGCCGTGCTGATCGGCCATTCGCTGACCCGCGCCGGCCTGCCGGTGCGCCTGACCCGCGAGGAGACCACGGAAGGCGTCGCCCGGGCACTCGCCGCGGGTCCGGTCGACGTGGTCATCTGCGATTACAACCTTCCCTCCGTACGGGCGGAAGATGTTCTCGCCCAGGTGCGCGCGCACGACTCCGCCATCCCGTTCCTGCTCGTTTCCGGCCAGGTCGGCGAGGAGGTGGCGGCCGACCTGATGCGCGCCGGGGCCCGCGACTTCGTGCTCAAGGACAGGCTGACCCGGCTCGCCCCGGCCGTGCAACGTGAACTGCACGAGGCCAATGAGCGGCGCGCGCATCGCCGGTCCGAGCAGGCGCTGCGGCTGCTGGCCGAACACGCGCACGACGTCATCTTCCGGTTCCGGCTGCGGCCCGACCCGGCGATGGAGTACGTCAGCTCGGCCGTGGAGTCGATCACCGGGCACGCGCCCGAGGAGTTCTACGCCGACCCGGCCCTGATCTTCCGCCTGGTCGAGCCGGACGATCGTCCCCTGCTGGAACACTCCTGGCAGTCCGAGCAGCCCGGCACCCTGACCGTCCGCTGGCGCCGGCGTACGGGCGGCCCGGCCTGGGTCGAGCAGCGGGCGAACGCGGTCACCGGCGCCGACGGCCGCCCGGTCGCGATCGAGGGCATCCTGCGCGACATCACCGAGCGGGTGCGCATGGAGGAGCAGCTGCGCCAGGCCGAACGCCTCGACTCGCTGGGCCGGCTGGCCGGCGGGATCGCCCACGACTTCAACAACATCCTGGCCGTCATCTCCGGCTACGGCGCGATGCTGACCGAGGAACTGGGCCCCGACCACGAGTTGCACGCCGACGCCCGGGCCATCGAACAGGCCGCCGCCCGGGGCAGCGGCCTCACCCGCCAGCTGCTCATCTTCAGCGGCCTGGAACCCTCCCGCCCCGAGCCGCTCGACCTGAACGCCGTGGCCACCGACATGCAGCGCCTGCTGACCCGGACCCTGGGCGACGACATCGAGCTGACCACCATGCTGTCGCTGGACCTGCCGCCCGTCACGATGGACCGCGGCAAGCTCGAACAGGTCATCATGAACGCCGCCATGAACGCCCGCTCGGCGATGCCCTCGGGCGGTCACCTGACCCTGACCACCTCGGTGATCCGCAACACCGGGCAGGTCTGTCTGTCCATTGCGGACGATGGTTGCGGCATGGAGGCGTCGGTGGCCGCGCGGGCCTTCGAGCCGTTCTTCACCACCAAGGGCCGGGGCAAGGGGACAGGGTTGGGCCTAGCCACCGCGTACGGCGTGATCACCGACGCCGGCGGCACGATCGCCCTGGACTCTGCGCCCGGCGCCGGCACCACCCTGCAGATCTGCCTGCCCCCGGCCGAATTGCGGTCGCGACCGTCCACTCTGGTCCGGCGCCGCGCGGCCGGCGGCCGGGTCCTGGTCGTCGAGGACGAGGACGGCGTACGCGACATCGTGTGCCGCATCCTGCGCCGGGCCGGCTACGAGGTGTCGGCGGCGGCCGACCCCGCGGCGGCCCTCAAGATGTGCCGCGAAGGCAACGTCGAGATGGACGTCCTGGTGACCGACATCATCATGCCCGGCATGTCGGGAACCCAGCTGGCCGCCGAGTTGCGCCGTTCCCGGCCGGACCTGCCGGTGCTGTTCATGTCCGGCTACACGAGCGGCGCGGCCCCCGGCGGCCAGGAACTGCCGGCCGACGCGCCGCTGCTGCACAAGCCCTTCCAGACCGACCATCTGCTGAGCGCCCTGAACCGGGTCATGTCCTGACCCGGCCGCCGCCGAGGCCGGCCTTCTCCGTGATCGTCGATACCCTGGCCGGCATGGCCATCGCCCGCTTGCCACTCTTTGCCGTCGACTGCCCCGATCCCGAGGCGCTTGCCCGGTTCTACGGCGCGCTGCTGGACTGGAAGATCGACGTTGTCTCCGCCGACCGGGCCGCGGTCTGTCCCGAGGACGGCCAGGGCATCGTTTTCCATCGGATTGCTGATTACGAGCCGCCGACGTGGCCGCATCAGACCCGGCCCAAGCAGATGCACATCGACATGCTCGTCGACGACCTCGACGCCGCCGAGGCGGCAGTGATCGATCTGGGTGGCAGCAGGCATCCGGATCAGCCCGGTACGTCGTACCGGGTCTTCCTCGACCCCGCCGGTCACCCCTTCTGCCTCTGCCTGGAGTGATTCAGGACAGGGGCCCGCGCACCTCGGCCAGAGGCCGTGAGAAAGCCGGCCGGGGCTCCCCAACCCCGGCCGGCGTCTCGTCACAGGCCGATCGTGGCCTGCGGGCCGGCGTACGTCTTGAGCAGGCTCGGGACGTTGGCGGCGGGGTCGAGGGTGTACGAGTAGAAGCTGCCCGGCGTGAAGGCGGACCCGTTGGTCTGCTGCTTGCCCGAACTGTTGACGACCACGCTGCCGCTCTGCTTGAGCTGGGCGGCCGACGTGTCGTTGTAGTACGGGTTGTTCACGTTGTCGAAGTAGCTGTTCTCGAGCACCAGCTTGGTGCCGCCGCGCGAGAGATTGCCGTACGACGAAATGTTCTGCAGATAGTTGTTGTAAAGGTGGGCATAGGCGACGTTGTCGACGCTCGGGTTGCGCTGATTGGTGTCGTGGATCCAGTTGTGGTGGATCGTCATCCGCGCGGTCACGTTGTCGGTCCAGCCGATTCCGAACGCCTTGTTGTTGCTGGAAAGGACGTTCCACGACACGGTCAGATAGGTCGTGTCCTTGCGGCTGTCGATCGAGCCGTCGTTCATCCGCGTGATGGTGTTGTGGTCGATCCAGATGTGGTCGGCCGTGTCCATCTGGATGCCGTCGTAGTCGTAGACCTTGTCGTCCGGGTCGTCGTCGGGCATCGCGGTGTCCCGGATGGTCAGGTTGCGGATGATGACGTTGCGCACGCCCTCGCCCAGGAAGAACCCTCCGCCGACGATGTGGCCGCTCGTGCCCACGCCCACGATCGTCTTGTTCGACTTGACCTTGAGCTCGGTTCCCTTGGGCGTGATGGTGACGGCGCCGGAGACCCTGATCACGTACGGCTCGGTGGCCGTGACGTACTTAGTGAGGTCCGCCTGGTTGCTGACCGTGACCGTCGTTCCGCCGGCGCCGCCCGTGGTGCCGCCGCCGGTGGCCGCGAACCCGTCCGGGGTGGACGGCCAGGTGCGGCCGCTGCCCGTCGGGGCCGGGGTGGCACCGGCCGCCGTGGTGAACCCCCACTGCTTGTTCGAGTTGGCGGTGCACGTCTCCTGGATGATCGCGGCGCCGGACGCGGTCGACGCGTCCTTGTCGCTGATGCACAGGCCGCTGCCGACGTTGATGATCTGGAACGTGCCGGCGCCGCTGGCGGCCAGCCGCCACTGCTGGTTGGTCTGCCCGCTCGCGCAGCCCCACTGCTGGAGCTGCACGCCGCTGCTGCCCGAACCGCCGGGCACGTCGATGCACTTGCCGCTGCCGACGTTCTGCAGCAGATAGTTGGAGCCGGTCGCGACCAGCTTGAACTGCTGCCAGGCGGCGCCGTCCGTGCAGCCCCACTGCTGGAGCAACGCGCCGTTGGCACCGCTCGCGCCGGGCACGTCGAGGCACTTGCCGCTCTTCGTGACGGCCAGGTAATAGGTGCCGCCGGCGACCGGCTGCACCGCGGCCTCGGACGGAAGAACCGAAACTCCGATGATCGCGGCGGGGATGATGGCGGCCAGCGCCGCGCCGATCTTCTTCTTCATGGTCTGCCCTCTCAACCGGCCGGGTTCCAGCCGTCACTGCCGGCCAGATATCTCTGCGGGGTGTAGTTGGCGGCCTGCGAGTCGCTGAGCTGCGGCCGGTTGCTGTTCTGGGTGGCGCCGGAACCGGTGTTCTTGTATTCGAGGAAGCGCGCGTTCTTCCACGAGTTGCCGGACATGTCGGTCCACGGCTGAGCGGTCTTGATCGTGGTGCTCAGGTTCGACTCGCGATACAGCACCTGCGCGTCCGGGCGCCAGGGCCGGCCGAGCTGCGTGACGTTGCCCGCCACGCCGGTGATCGTGCATTTGTAGAAGAGCAGCCCGTACGTCTTGGCGGCCTCGGTGCTGGCCGCGGTGATCGGGCCGCCGCTGGTGCGCTTCTCGTGGATCGTGCTGTTGTGGAAGACGGTCGTCGCGCCGCCGAAAATAAAATCGACAGTGCCTTCCACGTACGAGTTCCGGACGTACGAGCGGTTGCTGTTGACCAGGAACGTGTCCTGGTTGCCGAGGAAACGCACGTTGTCGAAGACCGACCGGTCGGCGTTCAGATTCACGGCGACGGCCTGGCTGCCCTCGCCGTAGTCGTTGGAGAACGTCAGGTTGGTCGCGGTGAAGTCGTGACCGTCCAGGAACGCGGTGGCGCTGCCCGAAGTGCCGTAACCGCCCGCGCTGCTCCGGTTGTTGACGATCACGGTCTGGCTCGCGCTCGCGCCGAGACCCTGGAGCGTCACGTACGGCTTGCCGGCCGGCACCGTGACGATCTCGCGGTAGGTGCCCGCCTTGATCGTGATGACCCGGCGCGTGGTGTTGCCGGCCGGGACGGCGTCGATCGCGGCCTGGATCGTCGAGTACTGACCGGTGCCGTCCTTGGCCACGGTGGCCGGGCCCGACGAGCCGACCGGCGCGAAGCTCCACTGTTTGTTGGAGTTGGCCGTGCACGTCTCCTGGATGATCGCAGCGCCGGACGTAGTGGACGCGTCCTTGTCGCTGATGCAGAGACCGCTGCCGACGTTGATGATCTGGAACGTGTTCGTCCCGCCTGCGGCCAGCCGCCACTGCTGGTTGGTCTGCCCGCTCGCACAGCCCCATTGCTGGAGCTGCACGCCGCTCGTGGCCGAGCCGCCGGGCACGTCGATGCACTTGTCGCTGCCGACGTTCTGCAGCAGGTAGTTGGAGCCGGCCGCGACGAGCCGGAACTGCTGCCAGCCGGCGCCGTCGGTGCAGCCCCACTGCTGAAGCAGGGCGCCGTTGGCGGCCGAGGCGCCGGGGACGTCGACGCACATGCCGCTCTTGGTCACTTTGAGCTGGTAGATGCCGCCGGTCGCGGGCAGGGTCGCCGCGCTGGACGGCAGGACGCTCCAGGCGATCGCGGCGGCGGGGACCGCGATCGCCAGGGCGGCGACGAGGAGGCGCCTTCCGAGGGGTAGTCCGGACAACCTCTTGTCCTCTCGCTGAGGGGGTTGCCGGGACGCGCTTCCTCGTCCCGGCATGTGGGAGCGCTCCCGAATGGTCACGCTGTGCTGTCGTCGCCGCGGGGAATCGGCGGCACCCTGGTAGATGCCTCAGCGGCGCCGCGACAACAAGAAACGCCCAGATTTCTTCTCTTTACAGCTCCCGGGCCCCGTGTCAGCATCGGGCCGCCCGCTTCGGAGCCGCTTGACATCCATGCTCGTGAATCAGTGCTTGTTGATCAGGGAGGCCAGTCGTGACGCAGAGTCAGATCACTCCCGATCTCGGGCACCTCGTGCGGGACGCGCAGGACGGCGACCTCGCGGCGCGCGACTCGCTCATCGCCGAACATCTGCCGCTCATCTACAACATCATCGGGCGCGCGCTGGACGGGCATCCGGACGTCGACGACCTGGTTCAGGAGACGATGCTGCGGGCGGTCCGCGGCCTCGACGGACTTCGCGAACCTGATCGGTTCCGGTCTTGGCTCGTCGCGATCGCCTACCGGCAGATCCAGTTGCACTTGCGGGCGCGCCGGAACACGCGCGTCCGGACACTGTCGTCACCGCTCGAGCTGCCCGACCCGGAGGGGGACTTCGCCGAGCGCACGACGGCCGAGCTCGTCGTCGCCGATCAGCGCCGGGAACTGCTCGAGGCCACCCGATGGCTCGACGACCAGGACCGCCGGTTGCTCGGGCTGTGGTGGCAGGAAGCGGCGGGCGAACTGACCCGTACGGAACTGGCCGCGGCGCTCGCCGTTCAGCCCAAGCACGCGGCCGTACGCGTCCAGCGGATGAAGGCGCAGCTCGACGCGGCCCGCGGCATCGTCCGGGCGTTGCGCGCGCGACCCCGCTGCCCCGATCTGATCGCGCAGGCCAAGCGGTGGAACGGGGTGGCCGGCCCGCTGTGGCGTAAACGGCTCGTCCGGCATGTACGGGAATGTCCGCAGTGCACGCTCGGCCGGGACGGCCTGGTCGCGCCCGAGGAACTGCTGCTGGGCATCGCCGCGCTGCCGGTGCCGGCCGCCCTCGCCGCCGGGATCCTCTCGTCGGCCAAGGTGACGTCCGCGTTGCTTCCGCACAAGCTGCTCGCCGTGGCGGCCGCGGCCTCCGTCGCGGTCGGGGGCGGGATCGTCTACGCCGTCCATCAGTCACCCCTGGAGGAACGGCCGATCGCGGTGGCGCCGCCGCCGGCCGTGGTGCGGCCATCGGCGCCCGGGGCCGTGGTTCGCAGCCGGGACGCCTCCGCCGCCCCCGGCCCGACGGCTCGGGCTGTGATCGGGACGGGGGTGCAGCGGGCGGACATCTTCGTGGCGCCGTCCGGGTCGGACCGCGCGGGGGACGGGTCGGCCGGGAAGCCGTACGGGACGCTCGAAAAAGCTGTTAAAGCGGTGAAGCCCGGGCAGACCATCGCGATGCGGGGCGGCGTGTATGCGCTCGAATCCGAGATCGAGATCGCCGTGGACGGCACCGCCGCGAAACGGATCACGGTGAGCAACTATCGCGACGAGCGACCGGTCATCGACGCTGCCGCCCTGCCGCCGGCCGACTGGGCCATCGATCAGACGGCGTCCTACTGGACCGTGCAAGGCCTGGAGATCAGAAACGCGCCGACCCATGCGTACGTGTGCTCGGGCTGCCGTTCGAACGTGTTCCAACGACTGATCATGCGGGACAACGCGCGCGCCGGAATGATGCTGCGCGACCCGGGCACCGTCGGCAACCAGGTGCTGGACAGCGACTTCACCGGCTCGGACGGCATCGGGCTGGGCCTGCAGTTCGGGTCGGGCGCGGGAAACGTGGTGCGCGGCAACCGGTTCTCCGGCAACGGGGCGTCCGGGCTGGACCTCAAGTTCGACAGCCCGGTGGTGGTCGAGCGCAACTGGTCCTACGACAACGGCGGAAACGGCTTCACACTGACCGGCTCGCCGGCGTCCCACCGCCTGCGGCACAACGCGGCCTGGGACAACGACGGCCACGGCTTCACCGACGACGGCTCCCCGACCCGGCAGCTGACCCTCATCAACAACACGGCGTTCCGCAATCGGGGCTCCGGTTTCGCCCTGCCCGGCGGGCCGGCCACCCTGCGGGCCAACGTGGCGGTGGACAATTCGGGCGACCCGGCCGGGGTGGCGGCGGGCTCGTCGGCCGCCGGGAACAGTTGGCAGGCTTCCGGGTGGGCGGCTGATCGCTTTCGGTCGGTCACTCCTCGCACCGCCGAGGGGGCGCGCACGCCCGAGGGCCGCCTGCCGGTTACGGACTTCCTCGTCACGGGCGGCGAGGCGGGCGCCTCGATGACCAGCGACTAGGGCTGGCGGGTCTGCGCCCTGCTGTGCTGGCGTCTGCGTTCGAGCCGGCGGTCGCGCCGTCAGGGTGGGCGCGCCCTCGCGGTGGACGCGCGGAACGGGTGCCGGAAACAGCGAAGGCCCGGTCACGAAGACCGAGCCTTTGCTTGCCTTGCGATGTTGGGGTGATCGACGGGACTTGAACCCGCGACCCCCTGGACCACAACCAGGTGCTCTACCAGCTGAGCTACGACCACCATCGCGCACGAGGACGCATCCCCGTGGTGCTGGACAATCATAGCCGCATGACGGCGGCCGCTGTCGAGCGGGTTCCCGGCACGGTCGGGTGACGCCGCCAACAGGCCTTCGTCAGCCGAAGCCGGCCCCTAGAGCTCGGCCGCGATCGCCTTGGCCGCCTCGACGTCCGGGCCGGGCAGCGGGACGAAGATCGCGCGGCGGTAGTACTCCAGCTCGCGGATGCTTTCGCGGATGTCGGCGAGCGCGCGGTGGGCCAGGCCCTTGGCGGGCTGCCCGAAATACACCCGCGGATACCACCGGCGGCACAGTTCCTTGATCGAGGAGACGTCGATCATGCGGTAGTGCAGGAACGAGTCGAGCGCCGGCATGTCGCGGGCCAGGAAACCGCGGTCGGTGGCGATCGAGTTGCCGCAGAGCGGGGCGGTGCGCGGGTTCGGGACGAATTCGCGCACGTACGCCAGCACGGCCTCTTCGGCCTCGGCCATCGTGATCGCCGAGGCGCGCACCTCGTTGGTCAGCCCCGATTTGGCATGCATGTCGCGCACCACGGGCGGCATCGCGTCGAGCGCCGCGTCGTCGGCGTGGATGACCAGGTCGATGCCCTCACCCAGCACATTGAGATTGGCATCGGTGACCAGCGCGGCAACCTCGATGAGCTTGTCCTTGCCCAGGTCGAGGCCCGTCATCTCACAGTCGATCCACACCAAATGATCAGCCACCCGGACAGCCTACGCCGCGACGGCATGGACCGCTGTCACCTCGTCCCCAGCCACCCTTCCGGGCACGAGCAGCGCAGCCCGGCCGTTTGTCCGCTTTCGGGCGATGAACTCCCACTAGTGCGGTTGAAGGGCTAAACTGGTCTTAACGGACGAAGCCCCCCTTCGGTTACTCCGTTCCCCCGGTAAAGGGCCCTCCACGTCGGCAGCGTGGAGGGCCCTTTCGGCGTACGGTCCCATTCGCCAAGAAGGCCGCCCCGGTGCGGGGCGGCCTTCGTGACTTCAGTCGTTCTCTTCGGGTTGATCGATCGGCGACGTCGCGGTGATGCGCCGTCGCCGTCGCGGTGGAGCCCCGTCCAACAGCTCGGCCGCTTCCTGCTGGTAGGCCGCGAGCCAGGCCGCCGGGGTGCCGCTCCGCGCCGGGATGGCCCCGGTGCTGGTGCGCAGCGGAACATCCGCGGACGACCGGGCCGGCCGAGGAGTGGCCGGGGTGGCCCGGGTGGTCGTCTTGGCCGCGGGCGTCGCCTTGGCCGGTGCCGCCTTGGCCGCAGCCGCCTTGGCCGGGGTCTTCGCCGCCGACTTCGCCGCCGCGGCCTTGGCGGCCGTCGTCTTGGCGGTCTTCGCCGCTTTCGCCGCCGTCGTCCGGCTCGTCTTGGCCGGCTTGTCGGCGTCGCTGTCGGCGTCCTCGGTCTTGGCCTTGGCGGTTCGCGTACGGGCGGTTCGCGTCTTGGGCTTGGCCGGCGTCTCGGCGGCGGCCCCGGCCTCCGACTCGTCGTCGGCAAGCATGTCGGCCGCAGGCTCGGACCCGACGGCAGCCTCCGCCGCCGCCCGGGCCGCCACCGTCTGGGCGGCCTTCCGCCAGGCGGCCGGGGCGGGCCGGTTGGCCCCGCCCGCCGAAAGCCGGCTCCCCAGCGACGAAGTCGTGCCGCTGCCGTCGATGCGACCCTGGGCCTGCACCAGGAGATCCCGATTCGCGCCGCGGGCCCCCGACGAGCCCTTGGCGTCCGTGTCCGCCGTGGCCCGGCCGGCGGAACCGTCCTCGGCCTCGCCCCCGGCGTCGGTCCCGCCGGTCTCGGTCGTCGCGCCGGTTCCGGCCTCTCCGGCGGCATCGGCCCCGGCTTCGGTCGTCGCCTCGACCGCGAACTCCTCCGCCTCCGCGGGCGGCTCGAAGTCGGCGGCGGGAGCCCCGTCAGCCGACGCAGAGCCACCGGTAGAAGCTCCGTTGACCAAAGCAGAGTCAGCGCCGAGAGATGCCCCAGCAGCCGACGCAGAATCGTCGGTGCGAGATGCGGCCGGCGCAGAATCAGCGCCGCGGCCTGCCCCGGCAGCCAACGCAGCATCGGCGGCAGAAGCCGTCCCGTTGACCGACGCAGAATCGGTGCCGCGAGATGCCCCGGCACCCAACGCAGAATCGGCGGCGCGACTTTCCCCGTTGGCCGGCACGGAACCGGTCGTAGAAGCCGCCCCGCTGATCGACGCGGAGTCGGCCGCAGAAGCCGCTGCGCCGGTGTCAGCCGCGGGAGCGGCCGCCTCCGTGTCGGCCGCGGGAGCGGTCGCATCGGCCGATGTGAAGTCGGCGGCCGGCGTCGACCCGGCGTCAGCCGACTGGAACGCGGACGAGACGGCGCCCTCCCGCGCTCCCCCAGCGGCCTCGGAGGCACCTGCGTCTTCGGTGGTGTGGCCGTTGATTCGGGTCCCGGCGGACGAACGCTCCTGTGAGGCGTCGCCATTGGCCGCCGGGCTGGAGACCCGGACCGAGCCGTTCGATGAAGGCTGCGAACCGGCGGAAGCCGTGGCCGGAACCGGACGGGTTTCCCCGTTCGAGGACTGCCCGGCTGGGGACGGCTGCTCCCCGTTGCCGGGACGCGCCGGCGACGGAACGATCGGCCGCGACGGCGCCGGCGGCCGGGGAATCGTAGGCCGCGGCGGAGCCGGTGCAGTCGTGCCCGAAGCCGCACCCGGCTCCGGGCGGTTCGGAGCAGTGGCGGACCCGGGGCCGCTCGCGGCGGCGGTTCCCGGACGGTCTTCGTCCGCGCCCGGCTCCTGACGCTGCTCCGATTCGCCGGCAGCCTTGGCGCTCCGGTCACCGGACGAGTCCTCGGTCATGGCGTCGGCGGCGGGGCCACCGAACGACTCACCAGCGGCGGAGGCGTGCCCGGCACCATCCGCCTGACCGGCGGCCGACGACGTGGACGGCTCGGCCCCGTTCGGCTGCCCGGCAGCCGAGGACCTGGAGGACCCAGCCCCACGCGCCTGGCCGCCGGCCGAGGACGTGGAACGCTCGGCCCCGTTCGCCTGCCCGGCAGCCGAGGACCTGGAGGACTCGGCCCGACTCGCCTGGCCGGCAGCGGAGGACGTGGCCTCCGCCTGACCGGCGACCGGAGACGCGGCACCCATCTGACCGGCGGCGGAAGGCCCGGCGCCCGCCTGGCCTGCGGCCGGAGACGCGGCACCCATCTGACCGGCGGCCGAGGACGTCGCCCCCACCTGACCGGCGACCGGGGACGCAGCTCCGCCGGCCCGGCCTGCGGCCGACGACGCGTTGCTGCTTGTCTGGTCGGCGGCCGGGGCGTTGGAACGCGTGGGCTCGGGGGACGTTGCGTTCGGGCGGGTGGTCTCGCTCGCCGCGGCCCGGCGGCGGGCGGTGGACGGCTCGGGAGCCGACACCGGGCGGCTGTTGTCAGTGCCGGATTCGGTGTCGGCTCCCATTGCCGGGCGGACCCCACTGGCGGATGAGGTGGCCGGCTCGGTGCTGGTCTTTGCGGTCGCCGGCGAAGAGCTGCCCGGGCGAGCCGTGGGCTTGGCGTCGGCCAGGCTGGCCGGGCGCGAGACGGTGGCGGAATCGTCGGGCGCGTTCCGGACGCTACCCGCGTGCGGGGCGGTCGGAACAGTGCGCGGCGGCGAACCTGCCCCCGCACGCGTCGAAGGCTGGACCGACGCCTGCCCCGAAGCAGCCGGACCGGTCGGGGCAGCCGCTGCCGGAGACGGCGCGCCCGGGCGGACCGACTTCGACGGGGTGGAAGCACCGGACCCCGCCAGCGCGGAAATACCGAAGCCGGTCGGCGTGGCAACGCCGGGCGAAGCGGTGGCACCTGAGCGACCCGACGCGGGACCGCCTGAACCAGCGGGCGCGGACGAGGTGGCGCCGGCCGACGCCGGAGCTCCAGGCCTGATCGAAGGCGGAGCGTCAGAGCCGGAAGCCCCGGAACCAGCCGGCGCCGAAGCACCGGGCCGGACCGAGGCGGGAGCACCGGACCCGGTCGAGCCCGCAGCACCCGAACCGGTCGAGCCCGCAGCACCCGAACCGGTCGAGGCCGGAGCACCGGCGCCGGTCGAGGCCGGAGCGCCGGGGCCGGTCTGTGCCGGACGGCCGCCCCGCGCGGTGGGAGACGGACGGCTGGGACGGCCGGAGGGCGACGTCCGGTCGGCGGGAGAGGGACGGCCCGCAGCCTGCGGGCTGCCGCCGGCGGATGCCGGGTGACCGGCGGGAGACTGGCGGCTCTCGGGTGGCGCCTGCCGGCCCATGCGCGGCATGCCCATCGCGGACCAGTCCGTGGCCCGGGGACCGGTGACGACCGAGACCTTCTGGTTTGCCATGCGCGGGTCGCGGGCCTCTTCGTCGATCTCGCCGCGAACGGCGCGCGCGTCGGCGGCACCGGCTGCATAGGCCGCCGCCACCACGTCGATCGAGTGCCCTTCCTCGGCCTCAGCAGCCGTACCGGCGGAAGCCGGAACTCCAGCTTCAGCCGTCGAAGGAGACGCCTGGGCTGGGGTCGCGGCGCTGGAAGCAGAGCCGGCGGGCCCAGCGGCGGCCGGCGTGGACGCGGCACCAGCAGCGGCAGCGGCAGGCGCGGCAGCGGCAGGCGCGGCAGCGGCAGGCGCGGCGGCGGCAGGCCCGGCCGCAGCGGCAGCGGGGGAACCGGCCCCGGCAGCAGAGGCCGCCGGCTCGGAGGCGTCCGGAGCGACGGCCCGGCGGCGGGCCGCCTCGGCCATCCGTGCCGTGGCCTGGGCTTCCGTTTCACGTGCACGCACCGGCGCCGTCTCCGCGACCCAGGCGTCCACGGCCGAGGCCTGGAACATCGGGATGTCCCCGGAGGGGGACGTGCGGCGCTTGGCCGGCTTCTCGGGACGCCGTCCCGAGGGCGGCTCGGCCTCGGCGGGGGCCGGCGTGGCCCCGGCGCCGATGAACTCCAGCGGCTCGCCCGGCGCCGGGCCGACCGGCCGGGCCGGGATGGCGGTGGCCGCCGCGTATTCGTGCGGGTCCGGCGGCACCCCGGGCGCGGCGGCCGGCGAGGACACCCCGGCGGCCAGGGCCGGCGTGGGTGGCCAGGCCATGACGGCGGGGGCCGGGGCGGGGCGGATCTCGGCGAGTGTCCGGGGGCGGTGGGCGCCGACCGGGCGGCCGGTGGACGGCAGGATCGGCATCGGCGCGCCGATGGCGCGCATCAGGTCGGGCACCTGGCTGGGCTCGACCACATAGACGATTTCGCGGCGGCGTACGGGCCAGGCCAGCACGACCATGCCGACCATCAGGAGCAGGGTGCCCATCGTGAGCAGGCCCCAGGCGCTCGAGTTGAGCCAGCCGGGGCGCAGTTCGGCCGAGGCGCGCAGCTGCAGGCCGGGCCGGGCGTCGGGGCTCATCACGACGAGGCTGTACGGGCCTCCCCGTACGTCGGAGGGGGTCCAGGAAAGCTGCCCCGAACTGTCCGCACGGCTCCAGATGATCGCCTCGGCCGGCGGGGCGCTGGGGGCCTGGCTGCCGGGGATGATCGTGGTCGCGACCGGCAGCGCGCCGGTGCCGATGTCAACCGTGCGGACCTTGCTGTGCTGGACCCCGTCCAGGTATTGGTGCACGGCGTTGACCGGCGCGACGCCGACGAAGGCGGGCCCGTTCGCGGTGCGGGCGTTCAGCCGCACCTGGGTGTCGCCGATTCGGGTGAACGGCGCGTCGGAGCGCAGCAGACGGTCCACGTCCTCGACCACGATCGCGTAGCCGGGCGTGGACAGCTGCTGGAGCTGCCCGCTGAACGCCCCGCCCTCGTCGCGGTGCTGCATGGCGGCCCAGAGACCGGCGCCGGCCAACAGCGACGGCAGGCCAATGGTCAGCGCCAGCATCCCGAGGATGGTTCGGAACACCCGCATCAGCTTTCTCCCCTTCAAAGCTCGGGCAATACTGCGGGAGACCATACAGAGCCAAATAACCCCAAAGTGGTCAAACCAGCGCTAAATCGCTGATAGATATGACAACGGCCCGGTTTCCCGTACGTGGGAAACCGGGCCGCCGGGACGTCGTTATTTGATGGTTGCCGTGGTGGAGAGGGTCGACTGATCGATCTCGGTCGTCCGCGCCGTGATTTTGAACGTCCACTCGCCGGCTGCGGGAAGTGCGATGTCACCCACGGCGTGGAAGTCGGTGATGCGCAGCAGCGGGATCTCGATCGGCTCGATTCCCTTGCCGGGCAGCGCCGCCGTCGCGGTCCACTCGATCACCGTGAGGGGCTTGTTGTCGGGCGTGTAGGCGTACAGGTGGATGGAGTTGTTGCCGACCGACGCCGGGAAGATGTCGATCTGCACGGCCATCTTCTGGTCGGTCAGCGTTTTGGTCACCGTGGTCGAGGTGCCCGCCGTCTCGGCGGCCGTGGCCGTACGCGGGGGCGCGATCTGCACCAGCGCGGAGGTCACGCCGATCACCACGGCGGTGATCGCCAGCTCGGCCGCGACGATGCGCCGCAGCCCGCGCGGGGACTCCTCGGCCGCCCTGGACTGGACCAGCCGCCGCGAATACCAGGCGAAGCCCAGCACGACGGCGACCAGCCCCACCTTGGTCAGGATCAATCGCCCGTACGTCGTGTTGATGAGCCCGTCGAGCGAGGAGACCTCGATCAGCGCCTGGATGACGCCGGCCACGATCAACGCCGCGACCGAGGTGGCGGCCCAGCGCGACCAGATCGGCAGGATCGCCCCGAGCTCGCGCTGATCGGCCTTGCGGAGCAGGAAGCCGACCAGCATGACCAGGCCGCCGAGCCAGACCGACATGGCGGCGAGGTGGATCGCGTCGACCACCACCGACACGCCGGCCACCGGGGAGGCGGTCGGGTGCCCGGTCAGCGGCCAGGTCGCGATGGCGGCCACGCCGAGCACGCCGAGCAGGGCCAGGTCGGTCTTGGAGTCGGCGCCCGAGCCGCGCAGCATGGGCCGCAGCAGCAGCGCGGCGGCGCAGATCACGCCCAGGCGGACCAGCATGATCGCGCCGAACGTGCTGCCCAGCACGTCTCGGAGGTCGCCCACCCGGACGTCGAAGAGCCCCGACCCGGTGGAGTAGGGCGCCTGCAGCCAGATGGCGAGCAGCGTGCTCCCGAGGATCAGGCCGATGCCGGTCCAGACGAGCCGGCCCGCTCCCGTACGGCTGAGCCGGTGCGGCCAGAGCAGCGCGAGCACCAGCGTGGGCCCGATCAGCAGCACCAGCCCGGCGTAGCCGAGGTATTTGCCGATCGGGATGAGCGTACGCACCAGCGGGTCGACCTTGGAGTCGTCGATCGTCGCGGTGGGCGGGGCCGACGCCGCGCCGACGGAGTAGGTCATGCTGCCGCCGACGGGGTGGCTGTCGGCCGAGAGCACCCGATAACTGACCAGGTAGGTCCCCCGGCCGCCGCCCGATCGCAGCGGGATGGTCACGGCGCCGCCGTCGACGCTGGGGTCGCCCTGGTCGGCACGGGAGCCGTCCGGCGCGAGCACCTGGATCTTGCCCGAGAGCAGCTGGACCGACTCGCTGAAGTTCAGCGTGATCTTGTTCGGCGCGTCGGGCACGATCGTGCCGTTGCCGGGGTCGCTGTTGACCAGCACGGCGTGCGCGCTGGCCGGGGCGGCCGGACCGAGCAGCACCGCGAAAAACCCGACCAGCAGCCCGGCAAGTGCCGCCATAGCCCGACAAATCCGGCGACGGTCAACAATCATGCTCGTCATGCTGCCCGATCCGTTCCACTCATGCCCACTGCGGGTGCTGGGCTCGACCGGCTTCCGGGTTCTCGCGAGCCGGGGGCGTACGATGCTGGGCCATGGACGGCCTGGACGAAATCACCTCGCTCGCCCTCGCCGCCCGCGCGGGGGACGCGGCCGCGACGGCGGCGTTCGTCCGCGCCACCCAGGCCGAGGTCTGGCGCTTCACGGCGGCCCTGGTCGACCCGGGCGCGGCCGACGACCTCACGCAGGACACCTATCTGCGCGCCTTCAAGGCCCTGCCCGCGTTCGAGGCCCGTTCGACCGCCCGCACGTGGCTGCTCGGCATCGCCCGCCGCACCTGCGCCGACCACCTGCGCTCGGTGGTCCGCCGCCGCCGGCTCGACGCCCGCCTGGCCGCCGAGGCGTGGACGGCGTCACCCTCGCCCGACCCGGCGCAGCGGCTCACCACGGCCGACCTGCTCGGCCGGCTGAGCGAGGAAAGGCGTACGGCGTTCGTGCTGACACAGGTCCTTGGACTCTCGTATGCCGAGGCGGCCGAGGTGGAGGATGTTCCGGTCGGGACCATCCGGTCCCGTGTCGCGCGCGCCCGGGACGAGCTGGTGACCGCGGTGTCGCAGGCTCGCGCGGTGTAATCAGCCACTTCCCAGCCAAACCACAGCACACTTGTGGGAACCGGCGGCACAGTGGCATCGACTAATCGGGCGTGACCATGGACTTGAGGCAGCGGCCTTCCCGGCTTGTGGCGGCCTGGCCCTGGATCTCCACACTCGCGCGTCTGGGCCTGGCGGCGGTCTTTTTGATCGCCGGCGGGCTCAAGGTGACCGACCTGGCCGCCTCGGCGCGCGCGGTGAACGCGTACGACGTGATGTCCTACGACACCGCCAAGGTGATCGGGGCCGTCCAGCCGTTCCTGGAGATCGCACTGGGCCTGCTGCTGCTGATCGGCATCGCCACCCGGCTCAGCGCGGCCATCGCCGCGGTGCTGCTGGTGATCTTCATCGCCGGCATCGTCTCGGCCTGGGCGCGCGGGCTGCAGATCGACTGCGGCTGTTTCAGCAAGGGCGGGGAACTGACCGGCGGGCGCACCGCGCAGTACGGCCTGGACATCCTGCGCGACGTGGGGTTCCTCGCGCTGGCAGGCATTCTGTTGTGGAAGCCGAAGTCGAAGTTCTCGGTCGACGGGCTTTTGATGGGGGATCGATGAGCAAGGGCAACCGGGCACGGGACACCGCGGCGGCGAAGCGGATCGTCGAGCAGCAGAAAGCGGCCGAGCGCCGCCGGCGGGTGACGATCTGGACCTCGGCCGGCGTCGTGGCCGTGCTGCTGATCGCGGGTCTGATCGGCTGGGGCGTGCTCGCCGGCCAGGAGAAGGAGACCAGCGCCTCGCAGGTCAGCACGCCCAGCGGCGCGGTCGACGACGGCACGGCGTTCGCGGTCGGCACCGGCCCGGTCACGGTCGACATCTACGAGGACTTCATGTGCCCGATCTGCCACGAGTTCGAGCGGCAGACCGGTCCGGCGATCACGCAGATGGTCACCGACAAGAAGGTGACCGTGCGCTATCACCCCGTGTCCATCCTGGATCGCGCGTCCAACGGCACGCAGTATTCGACCAGGTCGGCCGGGGCGGCGGCGGCCGCGGCGGTGGACGGCAAGTTCCTCGAGTACCACAACGTGCTCTTCGAGAACCAGCCGGCCGAGAACACCGACGGCCTGAGCAACGAGAAGCTGATCGAACTCGGTCGGGGTGTGGGGCTCGGCGACACGTTCGCCACGGCGGTCACCAGCGGGAAGTACAACTCGTGGGCCACCAAGGTCACCGAGACGTTCTCGTCGCGCGACTTCACCGGCACGCCGACGATCGTGGTCAACGGCAAGCAGGTCGAAGGGCCGAACAACACGCTGCCGACCACCGAGATCTTCACCCAGGCGGTCACGGCGGCCGCCGGGTGAGACGTCTCGCCCTGCTCGTGGCGGTGGCCGGTGCGGTGCTCGCGCCGGCCACGCCCGCGTTCGCGCACGGCGGCGACATCCCGGGCGCCACCGCGTACCGGACCGAGGTCGACTCGATCACGCTGGACGGTGTGCGGGCGCGCACGGTCGAGGCGGGCGCGCGGCTCGAGCTGACCAACGACACCGGCCGGGCGGTCGAGATCCTCGGATACTCCGGCGAGCCGTATCTCGACGTGCGGCCCGACGGCACCTGGCAGAACGTGAACTCGCCGGCGGCGTACCTCAACGAGACCCTCGCCTTCGAGGCGACCCTGCCCGCGAACGCCGACCCGACCGCGCCGCCGGCCTGGCGCAAGATCTCGGATTCGACGACCGTGCGCTGGCACGACCAGCGCACCCAGTGGTTGAGCGGCGCTCGGCCACCGCAGGCCGTCGCCGACCCGTCCCGCAGCCATCGTCTGCGCGACTGGACCGTGCCGCTGCGCACCCAGACCACGACCCATGAGATCCGCGGCACGCTCGACTGGGAGCCGGCGCCGGCGGCCTGGATGTGGTGGGCCGGGGCGGCCCTGGCCGGGCTCGCGGCCGCCGCGCTGGCCTATCGGTGGCCCCGGTCGGTGCGGGCCGTCGCCCTCGTCGCCGGTCTCGCTCCCCTCTCGTACGCGGTCCTGCGCGCCCTCGACGGCGAGACCCCGGCGCCGGTGCTGATCCTGGCCGGGCTGCTGGGCCTGGCCGCGGTCTATCGGCATCCGCCGTTCTTCCTGGCGCTTTCCGGGGCGGTGGTCGCGCTCTTCGCGGGCTTCAACGAGACGCGGATCTTCTTCGCCGCCGTGACCCCGACGGTCGGGCCGGGCTGGGCCGCCCGGCTGGCCGTGGCCCTGGCGCTGGGCCTGGGCGCGGGTCTGGCGCTCACCGGAGTGCTGCGAATGCGGGCCGCCGTGCCCGCCGTGGAACCGGAACCGGCGGCAGCTCTGTAACACTCGGCTGTGTTTCATGGAGCGGGTCTATCGTCATCGGCATGACTGAGACCGTCCGACTCTCCGCCGGTGACCCGGCGCCCGACTTCAGCCTGCCGACCGACAACGGCGACCGGCTCACCCTCAAGGATCTGCGCGGACGCAAGGTCGTGCTCTACGCGTACCCGGCCGCCATGACGCCCGGCTGCACCACCCAGGCGTGTGACTTCCGCGACTCGCTGGGCTCGCTGCAGGCCGCCGGTTACGAGGTCGTCGGCATCTCCCCCGACGCGCCGGCCAAGCTGGCCAAGTTCCGCGAGCGCGACGCCATCACCTTCCCCCTGGTCAGCGACGAGGACCGAAGCGTGCTGACCTCGTACGGGGCGTTCGGCGAAAAGAAGAACTACGGCAAGACGGTCATGGGCGTCATTCGATCGACCTTCGTCATCGACGAGAACGGCGTCATCGAGCAGGCCCTTTACAACGTCAAGGCCACCGGTCACGTCGCCAAGCTCCGCCGCGACCTCGGCCTCGACTGAATCGCTAAAGTCTCACCTTTTCCGGGCGATCACTAAAGGCAGAACCCGGCTCGGGTGCCGAAGACCCACGGCGGCTGTCATGCGGCTTGATCCGCGAGGCGGCCGCCGTGCTGTGCGGGCGGCCGTCCGCTTTTGCGCGCTCAACGTCTAGACTGCGGGGAACGTGTTTGCCCCGCGGGGCAAATCCGGCGGGAGTGGCGTAATAGGCAGCCGCGCGGGTTTTAGGTGCCCGTGCCCGAGAGGGCGTGGGGGTTCAAGTCCCCCCTTCCGCACCCATCGCGATGATTGCCGCATGGCTATCGAGTTCGAACTGGATCCGCCGCTCACCGAGGATCTCCGGGCCGGCATCGTCGACCTCTGGGTGGACGTCACCAACGCCGGCGGGGCGGTCGGTTTCGTCGCGCCGGTCCGGCATGCGGAGGTCGTCCCCGTGGCCGAGGCCACGTTCGCCGGGGTCGAGGCCGGAATCGATCACCTGCTGATCGGCGTCGACGACGGCGAGCTCGTCGCTCTGCTGTTCGTGGTCAGCAACCGGTTCGCGCTCAAGGACCACTGGCGGGTGCTCAAGCGGGTGATGGTGACGCCGCACCGGCAGGGCCGCGGCTATGGCGCCCGGCTGATGCGCGAGGCCGAGCGGATCGCCCGCCGGACGGGGCTGGAGGCCATCCAGGTGACGGTGCGGGGCGGGGCGGGAACGGAGAAGTTCTACGAGCGGCTCGGCTATCGCGAGGTGGGCCGGCTGCCGGGCGCGCTGCGGGTCGGGCCGGGCGACGACCGCGACGAGATCCACATGTGGTTGCCGCTGGCCTGAAGCTGTGCCCGGCCGGACACGCTGGGGGAACGCGTCCGGCCGGGCTCGGTGGGGAACTACTCAGGAACAGCGTGGGGAGCCGGCCGCCAGATCGGCGTCCAGCGGGGCGGGCTGCTGCACGGCGGGCGTCGTCGTGGCCGGCTCGACCAGTGGCGCCGCCGAAACCGTGGTGGCGGCCGGGGTCGGCGACACTGTCGTCTTCACCGGCTTGGGCGTGGCCTTCTTGGTAGCCGGCTTCGTCGTCTTCTTCTTCGCGGGCGCCGACTCCGGCTGCCGGACGACACTGCCGCCGAGCTTGGCCGCGGTCTTCTGGGTCTTGCCGATCGCCAGCTTGATCTTGGAAACCGTGACCGAGTTCCCGTACACATCGGTGATCTTGATCTTGAAGGGCCCGTTGCCGACGCCGCTCGGGAGGGTCCAGTAGTTGAAGTCCTCGCGCGTCGCGTTCTTGAAGCCGCCGCTCCCGGCCACCTTGACCGAGGCCAGCTGGTTGCTGTGGTTGTCGATCAGCACGCTCAGCCAGTACTGCGAAGAGCCTTCCTTCACCCGTACGGAAATGGGCCCGGGAACCGCCGCACCCGGAACCGTCTTGTACGTGATCGGAATGATCCCGTCGCTCTTCACACCGATTTTCTGGAACGCCTTGAGGCTCAGGTCGAGGTGACCGGCCGGGCATTCCGGGCAGGAGTCGATGACCTTGACCCGGGTCTTGCCCTTGGGCCCGGTCACATCGATGTAGGTGCCGCAGGCCGCGCCGTCGGAATACTGGTTGTGCTGGCCCAGCGCGACGAACAGGCCATCGGCGGGCGGGCTCGGGAAGGAACAGTTGCCGAGCGTGCCGTCGAGGGAGAAGTACGTCGCCTTGCCCTTCTTCGCCGTGGTCGACGGCGGGGCGGCGCAGGCGGCTCCGCTGTTCTGGAGCACGAGCGTGACCCCCAGAACGGCGGCGAGAACGACAGCGCCCCCGGCGGCGAGCCATCGGGGCGAGAACAGGCGAGATCCGGTCACGCTGAGGAACCCTGCCGCCGCGCGCCCGCAGCGGCAACTTTCCTAAGACACTCATAAGCTTCCAGTGGCCCGCTTCACCCGGTCGCGTCAGCCCCCTGGCCGTTCACCCGACCTCGACCGGGTCCCCCTGTCGCACTACTCCGGACATATCCGGAATCAGGTTGATGGCGAAGAGCAGCCCGTCGTCGAAGCGCCGGTGCGAGCCCAGAATCCGCAGCGGCTGGCGGCCCTTCTCCCCCGTCTCCTGATCGATGGTGGTCACCAGACAGCGGGCGCACGACTTGGCCGCCCGGAACCCGACGTCGCCGATCCGCAGCCGCCGGCCGAGCCAGTCGTCCTCGGCCCAGGCCGGCGCGCCGCCGACGACGATGTTGGGCCGGAACCGGGTCATCGGCACCGGCTCCTCCCCCGCCTCGGTGAGCCAGTCGTTCAGCGCCGACAGCGACCCCTCGTTCGCGAGCAGCACCGGAAACCCGTCGGCGAAGCTGACCCGGTCATCCGGCCGCGCATGCGACTCGATCGGACGGCCGGTCGGGTCGGCCTGCCAGACGAGCCGGACGTCACGCCCGAGGAACCGGCTGCTCCACTCCTTCTCCGCCACCCGCGCGGGCACCGGCCCCTTGCTCCGGAACACCCGAACGACCTCGGCCGGACCGTCGACCGGCTCGTCCACACTGAGCAACGGCATGCCCGGCGCACGTAACTCCAGCCCACCGGCGCGCGGCATGACGGTCAGTTGCGTGAGCCTCGGGGTGTCGCGCTGCGTGATGCCCACCCCCTCGGCATCCACCAGCAGCCACCGCCGATCCCCGGCCAGCCCCCACGGCTCGACCGGCGCACTGTCGTGCTCGATGCGATGACAACCCTTGACGGGGTACGAGTACAGGGCCGTGATCCGCATCCCTGAAGCGTGACACGCCTGCCCCGCCGGCAGGGGGCACCGTCACACCATTGGCCTCACCGGGCCGTCACCCAGAGGCCGTTCGCCTCGCCCGACCCGGACCCGGACCCGGAACGGCCGTCCGCCGCGCTCGGCCTGTCACGCGGAAAGCACCCCGAGCGTGTGTCCAGCGCCATGAGGCCTGCCGCCGAAAGGTCGTAGCCAGATACCCCCAGGGGGTATAGGTTGCATGGAGGAGGTGGTCGATATGGCGAAGACGTATCCGCAGGGCGCTCCGACCGGCCTGCACGGTGAACACGACAGCCACGGCGGGCACGACCGTCCTGACGGGCATGGCGGTCACGCCGGGGACGACGGTCACGCCGGGCATGGGCCTCAAGCAGGGCACGGCGGTCAGGCCGAACACGACGCTCACGCAGGGCATGGCGGGCACGCAGGGCATGGCGGGCACGGCGGGCATGCCGGGCATGATCCGGCGGTGTTTCGGCGTAAGTTCTGGCTGAGTCTCGCGCTGACGGTTCCGATCGTGGTGACCAGCGAGATGGTCATGGAGTGGTTCGGCTACTCGCTCGACTTCGCCGGCATGAGCTGGACCGGGCCGGTTCTGGGCACGATCGTCTTCTTCTACGGCGGCTGGCCGTTCCTGACCGGGGCGGTCGCCGAGATTCGCGGGCGGGCGCCCGGCATGATGCTGCTCATCGCGATGGCGATCACCGTGGCCTATGCGGCCTCGCTGGCCACCAGCGTCGGTCTGTTCGAGCTGGACTTCTGGTGGGAGCTGGCCGCGCTGGTCACGATCATGCTGCTCGGCCACTGGCAGGAGATGAAGGCGATCGGCCAGGCCCAGGGCGCCCTGTCCGCGCTGGCCACCCTGCTGCCCGACGAGGCCACGCTGATCCGGCCGGACGGTTCGACCGCGGAAGTGCCGGTCGCGCGGCTGCGGGTCGGCGACCGGGTGCTGGTCCGGCCGGGTGCGCGCGTGCCCGCCGACGGTCGCATCGTCGAGGGCTCGGCCGAGATGGACGAGTCGATGATCACCGGAGAGTCGAGACCGGTTTCCCGTACGCCGGGCAGCCGCGTCGTCGCGGGCACGGTGGCCACCGACTCGGCCGTACGGGTCGAGGTCGATGCCGTCGGTGAGGACACCGCGCTGGCCGGGATCGGCCGCCTGGTCGCGCAGGCCCAGGCGTCGCGCGGCCGGGCTCAGGTGCTGGCCGACCGGTTCGCCGCCTGGCTGTTCTACGTGGCCGCCGCGGCCGGACTGATCACGTTCGGAACGTGGTGGGCGATCGGCGACCTCGACCAGTCGGTCGTACGGACGGTGACGGTTCTCGTGATCGCCTGCCCGCACGCCCTCGGCCTGGCCATCCCGCTGGTCATCGCGCTGTCGACGGCCCTGGCGGCCCGGGCCGGCATCCTCGTCAAGGACCGGCTGGCGCTGGAGAGGATGCGCACGGTGAACGCGGTCCTCTTTGACAAGACGGGCACCCTGACCAAGGGCGAGCACACGGTGACCGCGGTTGCCGCCACGGCCGGTCACACCGAGGACGAGGTGCTGCGGATAGCGGCCGCGGTCGAGAGCGACAGCGAGCACCCGCTGGCCAAAGCCATCGTGGCGGCGGCGCCCGGGCGGGCCACGGCCACCGGCTTCCGCTCGCTGACCGGGCGCGGGGTGCAGGCCGTCGTCGACGGGGAGGCGTACGCGGTCGGCGGTCCCGCTCTTCTGCGCGAACTCGGCATCACGCCCTCGGAGGCTCTGGCGGCCGAATCCGGTCGCGGCGCGGCGGTGCTGCATCTGGTGCGGCTCGCCGACAAGACGATCGCCGGCTCGTTCGCGCTGGAGGACGAGGTGCGGCCGGAGGCGCGGGAGGCCATCGAGCAGTTGCGGCGGCACGGCATCGAGCGGATCGTCATGATCACCGGTGACGCGCGTCCGGTGGCCGAGGCGGTCGCGGCCGATCTGGGGCTGGACGAGGTGTTCGCCGAGGTGCTGCCGGCCGACAAGGACAAGGCGGTCGCCGATCTGCAGTCCCGCGGGCTGACGGTGGCGATGGTCGGCGACGGCGTGAACGACGCGCCCGCGCTGGCCCGGGCCGACGTGGGGCTGGCGATCGGGGCCGGCACCGACGTGGCGATCGAGTCGGCCGGCGTCGTGCTGGCCTCCTCCGACCCGCGCGCGGTGACCAGCGTGATCGAGTTGTCCAAGGCGTCGTACCGGAAAATGATCCAGAATCTGGCCTGGGCGGCCGGCTACAACGTGATCTCGATTCCGCTCGCCGCGGGCGTGCTGGCCTGGGCCGGCTTCACGCTGAGCCCCGCGGTCGGCGCGATCCTGATGAGCGGGTCGACCATTGTGGTCGCCCTCAACGCCCAACTGCTCCGGCGCGTACGCCTGGCGCGCGCCTGATTCCCCCGGTCCGCGCGGGTTCGTAGGATGGCGGCGTGACCACCGACAGCCCGCGCCGGACCGGATGATGCTGGTCTGGGTGGCGTCGTTCCCGCGTTCGGGCAACACGTTCCTGCGGATCGTCCTGCATCGGCTCTACGGTCTGCCGGCCTCGGTGGTCTACGACGTGGACGGGGTCGCCGAGCGGCTCGGAGCCGGGTTCGTGGGGGCGACCGACCGGCCCGGCTCGTTCGACGACCTGCGCGCCTCGGACGAATTGCACCTGGTCAAGACGCACCGTCCCCGTGACGCGGACGTGCGGGAGGACGATCGGGCGATCTGCCTCGTACGGGATGGCCGCGACTCGTTGGTCTCGTGGGCCCGGCAGCGGAGCGAGCAGCCCGGCCACGACTTCCGGGACGAACTGCGGTCCATGATCGACGGCACGTACGGCGCCCGCGGCTGGGGCGTCAACGTGCTGAGCTGGCTGCGGCCGCCCGCGCCGCACCGTGTGATGCTGCGCTACGAGGACCTCGTACGGGATCCCGCGAGCGCCGTCGCCGGGGTGATCGGGGCGCTCGGCCTGCCGGTGGAACCGTTGCCGGGGGTCGCGCCACCGTCCTTCGCCGAGTTGCACGCCGTCGATCCGCGGTTCTTCCGGCGCGGGCACACCGGCACCCACCGCGACGAGATGCCGGACGAGATGCACCGGCTGTTCTGGGCCGACCCGGCCAACGTCTCGGCGATGGAGCTGCTGGGCCTGGTGTAGGTGGTGTCCTACTATCGGGGCTTCCCGGGGGAGGCACCATGACAATGCCCGACGATTGGATCAGATCGTTCGAGCTGCAGGCCGAGGCGCAGGTCGCCCGTTCGCTCGAGCTGAGCCGGCGGCTGGAGGCCAACACGATCTCGGCTTCGTCGCCCGAGGGCGAGGTGCGGCTGACGGTCGACTCGTCCGGCGGCCTGGCCAGCCTCGAGTTCGGCGCGCGGGCCCGTGACCTGCCGCTGGACGACCTGGCGGCGCTGGTGCTGAAGACGTCGCGGCAGGCGCAGGCCCAGCTGGCCCGGTCGATGACCGAGGTCGCGGCCGACGTGTTCGGGGCGGGCTCGGAGACGGCGTCGTTCGTCGGCAGCGCCTACGCCGAACGCTTTCCGGAGCCGGCCGACGATCAGGACGACGAGGGGCGGCCGCGATGACGCAGCCCGACATTGAGATCAACTCCGAGGCGATGCGCCGGCACGCGCGCGTGGTCGACCAGACCGGCACGATGATCGACAAGGGTGCGCAGGCCGGGGCGTGGGTGCGGGCGAGCAACGACGCGTACGGGCTGATGTTCGGCTGGTTCGCCGAGCGGCTCAACCCGGCGCAGGACGAGCTGGTCGGGGGCATCAAGGACGCCGCGACGGCCGCGCAGACGCTGGCCGACCTGCTGCGGGCCACGGCCGACGACATGGACATCACCGACGAGAACGCGGCCCGCCGCCTCGGAGGCAAGTGATGGCCGGCGATCGTCCCGAACTTGCCGCGCCCGACGCCGACCGCAAGTGGTACGAGGGCGCCGGCCTGGTCGAAAGCTCGGTCGGCACGGTCGACTCGGCCCTGGGCGGGGAATGGGGTGGCGCCGCCGGCAACCTGGTCGCCACCGGCCTGGGCACGCTGGGCGCGGTCATGGACCCGCTGCAGGCGATCTTCGCGGCCGGTGTGGGCTGGCTGATGGAGCATGTGGACTGCCTGCGCAAGCCGCTCGACGACCTGTGCGGCAACCCGAAGGAGATCGAGGCGCACGCGATGACGTGGCGCAACGTCCAGAAGCAGCTGTACGAGTCGGTGGAGACCTTCGTCGACGATGTGCGGGCGAGCACGGCCGAGTGGACGGCGAAGTCCGCCGACGCGTACCGCCACCGTGCGGCCGAGCACGCCGCGATGGTCAACACACTGGGCGAGGCGTGTGAGGCCCTCTCCGACCGTACGATCACCGCCGGCGCGATCATCGGCGTCGTCCGCAACACGATCCGCGACATCGTGGCCGAGGTGATCGGCGCCATCATCTCCAAGGCGCTGCAGTCCCTGCTGGTCGTGACCATCCCCAAGATCGTGGCCGAGGTCGCGCTGCTGGTAGCCGAGTGCACCGCCAAGATCGTGAACCTGCTCAACAAGCTGGCCCGGGTCGTGTCCCGGCTGGCCGCGCAGTTCACCAAGCTGTCGAGCCTGATCGAGGGCATCGCCTCGGCGTTGCGCAAGTCGGCCCACGGCGCGACGATCGTCGGCGCCTACCGGTTCGAGGCGGCCGCGACCCGGTTCGACAATCCCACGACGGGGCTGGCCGAGTGGGGCAAGGCTTACAAGGCGGCGTTCAAGACGATCAGCGACGGGCACACCGCCGTGCACGGACCGGTGACCACTGTCGTCAAGGAGACCATCGTCAACTCGTCGCGGGCGAACGGCTCGCAGAACGCCGGCTCGACGTTCGACAAGTTGAAGGGCGAGGAGCCGCCGCCGATCGACCTTCCGCTCTGACCGCCTTCCCTTCTCCCTCCGACCGCCTTTCCCTGTGACCGCCTTTCCCTGTGACCGCCGAACGAGGAAGCTGAACAGCCGTGGCTGATGACGCCAAGCGCACGCGGGACGCCGAGCGCATGCGGGAGATCCGCGAGCGGATGGAGGAGATCCAGCGGGAGGCGGCCGCCGGGTCCGAGCCGGAGCCGCCCGCCGGTCCCGAGTCGCCGGTCCAGCCCGGCCGGTCGGGAAAGCTGCGTGCCCTGCTCAAGCTGCTCGGGCTGGGTGTGGCCATCGTGGTGACGTTCCAGATCGCGGCCACGCTGCTGTCGTACAACGGCCAGAACTTCGACGATGCCCGCCGCGTCGGTCAGGCCACCGTCGAATCGTGCGAGCGGCGCGGGCCGGTCGGGGTCATCTACGGCTACTGGGACGAATGCCTGGTCCGCGTCCAATGGCCGAACGGCGTGCCCGACCGCCGCTACTTCGACAAGCCGCACCTCTTCGACGCCGGCGAGGTCGGGCAGACGGTCGAGATCGGCGACAACGGCTACGGTCGCAGCGGCCCGCGGTTCTCCCGCCCCGACTTCGAGCCCCGGCCGCTGCTGGCCACCGTCGGCATCGTCCTGTTCGTCGTCGCCGCGATTCCCGCGCTCCTCGTCGTCTGGCTGCTGTGGTCGCTGCTCCGCGACCTGATCGCCCGGCCGTTCCGCCGCCACTGATCCGCCACCGATCCCGTTGGCTCGGGTCAGGATCGTGAGCGGTGGAAACCCCAGCCGACCAGGGCCGCCGCCACCAGGGTGAGCGTCAGACCCGCGATCGAACGCGGCTTCGACGCGGTGAGCGTGTCCGAAATCGCCGAACGGGCCGGCGTCTCCCGCATGACGGTCTTCAACTACTTCCCGCGCAAGGAAGACATGTTCTTCGACCGCGTCCCGCTGATCCGCGACCGCCTCACCACCGCCGTCCGCGAACGCCCCCACGACCGGACCCCGCAGGCCGCCCTACGCGACGCGGCCCTGAAGCTGGCCGAGGAAAGCCTGCAACCACCGGGCTCCCCCGACCGCATGGTCCAGTACTGGCAGGTCGTCCAGGCCTCCCCCGCCCTGCGCGCCCGCGCCCGCGAGATCGCCGAGGAACTGGAGGATCTGCTGGCAGCCCTCTTCGTCGAGCAGGCGGGGACCAGCGACGCGAGAATGTCTGCCGCCCTGATCACGGCGGCGTTCCGGGTCTGCTTACGAGACTTGGCCACCGGCGACGCCGCCCTCGCCGACGTGAAAACCCGCATGAGCCGAATCTCCGACGCCCTTCTTGGGGTGACGTAACCGCCTCGGGGCTTACTTCCCGGTCGCGACGTAGTACGCCGTCGTCACCCTTCGTGTGGTGATCTTCCCGGTTTCATGGCCGGTGCGTACCGTCCACATCTCGCGTGACTGGTCGATGCCGGTCCGGCTGTCCCGGTCGGCCCAGATGACTCCGCCCTTGTCGCAGGCATAGAAGCCGACCAGATCTGGTGCGGTCTCCTGGCTACCCCAGCTGCCACCGTTGCGGATCCGGCACCGAGCGCCGCTGTCCAGGTCGATACGCATCGGCGCGGGTGTTCCGCTGTAGTCGGCCGGCCCGGTCGGCGCGGCGGCGCCGATGGCACCTTCCATCCAGTACCGGACCAGATTGCGCGTCATCGGGTCGCTCAGGCAGAGCACCGACTGGTCGCCCTGCTCCATCCAGCAGGCGTCGGCCATCGCCGCCGCTGGGCTGCACAAATAGATGTTGCCTTTCTTCGCGGCCGGGCTGGCGATGTTGTCGCTGCAGTCGACGCCTTGCCCGTCGGCCCGATCGACGATCCTCCAGCCGGCCGCGGCCTTACCGGCCGCAGTGACCGGTGACAAGTTCTGGACGGTGGTCCGGGGGCCGAGGTCGTCGAGATAGCCATCCAGGGCGCTGGTGGCCTGCTCGAGTGCTGTGCCGTTTTTCATGATGTTGATATGACTGCAGCCCGCAACGGCTGTGGCGAGAACGAGGTACACGCCGATCTCCGCTGTGATGCCGCCTTCGGCAAGGCTGAGGGTGGTTCGCCCGCCGTTCCTGATCTGCCGGTAGGCGCTCAGCAACATGCTGACCGTAGCGGCCGGGTTGGGGCCCCTGACCACTTGGGCGAGCGCCTGCGTGAGGAGCACGTCACTGGAGGTCCGGCACCTGAGGGTCCGGCCGGTGACACTAGGGTTCCTCTTCCGGGCGACTTTCGCGACGATTCGTGGGTAGCCGAGCTGGCTATCCGTGCCGACGATCCCGTCACCGCCGATGCTCATGTCGTAGAGATGAATCGGCCCGAACTTCCGGTCGACGGTGATGTCGCCGGCGATCTGCGTCAGGCCTATCCCGGCCGGCAATGATTTCGGCAGGCTGCGCGTACACCGGCCGGGCAGCAGCGCACCGTCGCGGTGCACACCGAGGCATACCTGCGCGTCCGAGCCACCCGGCGGGATCAGTTTGGTCTTGCTCCGCTCCGAGAACTCCTGAACGATCGCGCCGAGGTTGGTGTTGCCGAACGGGCTGCCCAGGTACGGGGTGTCGAAGGTGATCACGGCCGCGATTCGACTGGCTGCATTGGTGTTGCCGGCCGCATACACGGAGGCGAGACCACCCATCGAATGGGCGACGAGAACGACTTTCTCCTTCGCGTACGCATCGGAGACCTTCACGATGTAGTCGGCGAGGCAGCCGGCGACCTTCTCATCGGACGCCCACGTGCTGCTGAACTTGCCGTAGTTGAAGTAGTACGGCTGGATCCGCTTCCGGGTCCGGTTCTCGAGTTCCGTACCGACGCCGTGCATGGCTGTACCGGCCGCTGTCCACCCGTGCACAAAGATCACTGGTCGGCGTTCCCCGACTTTGCTGGGCACCTCTGTCGAACCGTCTGCACAGCCGTCGATCGCCGCAGCAGAGGCCGGAGCGGGGGCTGCAGGCACGACAGCCACGGTGACCGCGAGCAGGCAGGCGGCCACGAATCGAGGGAGTTTCACGCGTCCGGGCTCCCGTCGACGAACATCCACGTTTGATCGGTGTACAGCAGCGTGAACGTCCAGTTGCCGCCCACCTTCGCCGGCGGGTTCGCCACGGTTCCGCGGACCTGCGCCGCGGTCGCGTCGAGATACGTGAACGTTTTCAGGTCGAGGCGGATCGAGCCGAGGTCGTTGAACTGGCCGACTGCCTCCGAGTCCAGCGGCTGCCCAGACGGCAGGACCAGGACCGTGCGGACCCGCGCCTCAACGCCGGAGGTCAGCTCCCGCCCGAGTTCCGCGGCTCGGGCGCTGGTCAGACCAGCCGCGGTCGGCGCCGCCGAAACCGGCGGGCCGGCTGACGCCGTCGTGGTCGGCGGGCTGCCCGTGTTGTCGCGGGACCACAGCGCCCAGCCGCCGGCTGCCAGCGCTACGACGGCCGCCGCACCGGCGGCGGCAAGCGCTGTGTTTCGGTTTCGCACGTGTCCGCTACCTCCGGCCGATGAGCGTATCGACCGGTTCTGCGCGCGGGCGTCCCTCATTCGGGGCCGGCTGCTGTGCCTGTTCGGTGCTCCACGCTGTACGAGCGGCCGGGCCAGTCCGGCTCCCATCCGGTTCCTGGACGCCGTCAACCCGCTTACCCACCGGCGTTGCCGAACCAGACCTTTCAAGCCGCCGGAACTCCCATCCCCTAGCGCTCTGAAAGTTTTTATGCATAGAGTGCGTGTGTGAATGGCGGAGGGGTCAAGGTCGGGGAGCGGGTGCTTGATCTGTTTGCCGGGGCCCGGCTCACGCCGACGCAGCGGCGGATTGCTCACTGCCTTGTCGAGCAGGCGAGCAAGGCCGCCTACCTGTCCGCGGCCGAGGTGGCCGATCTGGCCGGGGTCAGCCAGCCCTCGGTGACCCGGTTCGCCATTGCGCTGGGGTACGAGGGGTATCCGGCGCTGCGGCGGGTGCTGCGCGAGCTCACCGCCGGGTCGGATGCCGAGCACGGTGAGGACCACAACGCCATGCAGCTGGCGGTCGCGGCCGAGGCGGAGCATCTCGGGCGCCTGGTGGAACAGCTCGAGCGGCTTGACGACGTACGGCGGGCGGCTGAGCTCTTGACTGTCAGCCGGCCTCTTCCGGTTCTCGGGCTGCGGGCGGCGGCGCCCCTGGCCGGGTATTTCGGGTATTTCGCGAGCAAGGTGCATCCGGATGTGCGGGTGCTCGACGCCGGTGGCACGTCGCTGCTCGACCGGCTCGATCAGGCCCGCGCGGCCGGTGCCGGTGCGATGCTGGCGCTGGTGCTGCCGCGCTATCCGCGGGAGTCGCTCGACGCTATCCGGGAGGCCAGGGCGATGGGGTACGCCGTGGTCGCGATCACCGATTCGGCGGTCAGCCCGGTCGCCGAGCACTGCGATGTCGTGCTGCCCGCCCAGGTCGGCACCCGGCTGGTGTTCGACCTGCACACCGGGCCGATGGCGATGGCCATGGTGCTGTTGCAGGCGATGTGCGACGCCGACCCCGATCCGGTGCAGCAGAGGCTCGAGGCGTTCGAGGCCACGGCCTCGCGCCGGCACATTTTTCAAGCGTAAGGAAAGGTCGACGATGTCGGAGATCCGGGCGCCACGCGGCGCGGCGTACACGGCGAAGGGCTGGCCGCAGGAGGCCGCCAAGCGGATGCTGATGAACAACCTCGACCCGGATGTGGCCGAGCGCCCCGAGGACCTGGTGGTCTATGGCGGCACCGGCCGGGCCGCGCGGGACTGGCCGTCCTACCACGCGATCGTGCGCGAGCTCGACGAGCTCAAGGGCGACGAGACGCTGCTGGTGCAGTCGGGCCGGCCGGTGGGCGTGTTCCAGACCCACGAGTGGGCGCCGAGGGTGCTGATCGCCAACTCCAACCTCGTCGGCGACTGGGCGACCTGGCCCGAGTTCCGCCGTCTGGAGAACCTGGGCCTGACCATGTACGGCCAGATGACCGCCGGCTCGTGGATCTACATCGGCACCCAGGGCATCCTGCAGGGCACGTACGAGACGTTCGCAGCGGTCGCCGAGAAGCGGTTCAACGGCACGCTGGCCGGCACGCTGACCCTGACCGGCGGCTGCGGCGGCATGGGCGGCGCGCAGCCGCTCGCGGTGACCATGAACGGCGGTGTCTGCCTGATCGTCGACATCGACGAGACCCGCCTGCGCCGCCGGGTCGAGACCCGCTACCTGGACGAGATCGCCGGTGACCTGGACGACGCCCTGGCCCGCGCGGAGAAGGCGAAGCGGGAGAAGCGCGCGGTCTCCATCGGCGTGGTCGGCAACGCGGCGCTGGTGTTCGGCGAGATCCTCACCCGGGGCGTCGAGGTCGACATCGTCACCGACCAGACCAGCGCCCACGACCCCCTGTCGTACGTGCCGGTCGGTGTCGAGCTCGCCGACGCCGCCGAATACGCGCGCACCAAGCCCGAGGAGTTCACCGACCGGTCCCGGGCCAGCATGGCCAAGCAGGTCGCGGCCATGGTCGGGTTCATGGACGCGGGCGCCGAGGTGTTCGACTACGGCAACTCGATCCGCGGCGAGGCCAAGCTGGCCGGTTTCGAGCGCGCCTTCGAGTTCCCCGGCTTTGTCCCGGCGTACATCCGGCCGCTCTTCGCCGAGGGAAAGGGTCCCTTCCGCTGGGCCGCGCTCTCGGGTGACCCGGCCGACATCGCCGCCACCGACAAGGCCGTGCTCGATCTGTTCCCCGAGCACGAGTCGCTGGCCCGCTGGATGAAGATGGCCGAGGAGCGGGTCGCGTTCCAGGGCCTGCCCGCGCGGATCTGCTGGCTCGGCTACGGCGAGCGGGACAAGGCCGGCGTGCGCTTCAACGACATGGTGGCCCGGGGCGAGCTCAAGGCTCCCCTGGTGATCGGCCGCGACCATCTCGACTCGGGTTCGGTCGCCTCGCCGTACCGGGAGACCGAGTCGATGCTCGACGGCTCCGACGCGATCGCCGACTGGCCGCTGCTGAACGCGCTGCTCAACACGGCCAGCGGGGCGAGCTGGGTGTCGATCCACCACGGCGGCGGCGTGGGCATCGGGCGTTCCATCCACGCGGGCCAGGTCTGCGTGGCCGACGGCACCGACCTGGCCGGGCAGAAGATCGCGCGGGTGCTCACCAACGACCCGGGCACGGGCGTGATGCGGCACGTCGACGCGGGCTACGAGTCCGAGGCGGCCGCCGGTGTCCACATCCCCATGCGAAGGGACTCTCAGTGACGGCCACGTTCGCCGAGCTCTGGAACGGGATCGCGCCGATCGGGCGGGTCCGCAACAACGGCTACCTGCGGTACGCGCTGGAGGAGCCCGAACTGGTGCTGCGCGACTGGTTCCGCAACCAGGCCGCGCGCCGCGACATGCCGGTCACCGACGACGGCAACGGCAACCTGTTCGCCTGGTGGGGTGACCAGTGGGGCCACGACGCGGTGCTCACCGGCTCGCACTTCGACTCGGTGCCGCACGGCGGGGGCTTCGACGGGCCGCTCGGCATCGTCAGCGGCTTCCTCGCCGTCGACGAGCTGCGCCGCCGCGGGCACGTGCCGCGCCGGCCGATCGCCGTGGTCGCCTTCGTCGAGGAGGAGGGCGGCCGGTTCGGCGTACCGTGCCTGGGGTCGCGGCTTCTGTCCGGGGCGATCGAGCCCTCGCAGGCGGCCGCGCTCAAGGACCGTGAGGGCATCACGTTCGGCGAGGCGCTCGGTGACACGCCGGCCGGACGGCTGCCCGGGCTGAGCGGCCGGATCGGCGCGCTGGTCGAGTTGCACATCGAGCAGGGCCGCGTGCTCGACGTGCCGGTCGGGGTGGCCAGCGCGATCTGGCCGCACGGGCGCTGGCGTTTCGACTTCACCGGGCACGGCGACCATGCGGGCACCACCCGGATGGCCGACCGGCGTGACCCGATGCTGACCTTCGCGTACACGGTGCTGGCGGCCAACAAGGAGGCCCGGCTCAACGGCGCGCACGCGACGATGGCCCGGGTCGAGGTCGAGCCGAACGCCACCAACGCGATTCCTTCCCTCGTACGCGGCTGGCTGGACGCGCGGGCGGCCGAGACCGGCACGCTCGACACGATGGTCGAGGCGATCCTCAAACGGGCGCACGAGCGGGCCGGCCGCGACGGGGTCGAGGTGGCGGTGACGTCCGAGTCGTTCAGCGCCGAGGTGACGTTCGAGACGTCGCTGGCCGCGCGGATCGCCGAGCTGCTGGGCGGCGCCCCGATCCTGCCGACCGGCGCCGGTCACGACGCGGGTGTGCTGTCGGCGCACGTGCCGACGGCGATGCTGTTCGTGCGGAACCCGACGGGTGTCTCGCACTCCCCCGCCGAGCACGCCGACGAGGCCGACTGTGTGGAAGGCATCGGCGCGCTCGCAAGGGTGCTGGGCGACCTCACATGACGGTTTATTTCGCCCCGTACGCCTGGACGGGCGGAGCGGTCGCCCGAGGGGTTCGCATCGAGGTGGCCGACGGAATCATCACGGCCGTCGGCTCCCCCGATCCGTCCACCACGCCCGCATCCGGGGCGGTCACGACTCTGCCGGGGCTGGTCCTGCCCGGCTTCGCCAACGCCCACTCGCACGCCTTCCACCGCGCGCTGCGAGGGCGGACGCACGCCGGCGGCGGCAGTTTCTGGACCTGGCGCGACCTGATGTACGAGGTCGCCGGCCGCCTCGACCCGGACAGCTACTTCGCCCTGGCCAAGGCCGTCTACGCCGAGATGGCCCTGGCCGGCGTCACCGCGGTCGGCGAGTTCCACTATCTGCACCACGGCCCGGACGGCACGCCCTACGCCGACCCGAACGCGATGGGCCACGCGCTGATCGCCGCCGCGGCCGACGCCGGGATCCGGATCACGCTGCTGGACACGCTCTATCTGACCGCCGGCGTGGACGGGAAGCCGCTGGAGGGCGTGCAGCGGCGGTTCGGCGACGGCGATCTCGACGGCTGGTCGGCGCGGGTCTCGGCCCTGCGTGCCACCGGATCGGCCCGGATCGGAGCGGCGCTGCACTCGGTGCGGGCCGTCCCGGCCCAGTTCATGTCGGCGTTCGCCGACCGCACCGACGGACAGCCCGTTCATGTGCACCTTTCCGAGCAGAGAGCGGAGAACGAGCAATGCCGGGCGGTGCACGGCTGCACGCCGACCGAACTGCTCGAGGCCCACGATGTCTGGCGACCCATGACGGCGGCCGTCCACGCCACGCACCTCACCGACCGCGACATCGACATTCTTGGTGGTCACCACGTGTGCTTCTGCCCGACGACCGAGCGGGACCTGGCCGACGGCATCGGACCTGCGCGACGGCTTTCCGACGCGGGCGCCCGGCTGAGTCTGGGTAGCGACAGTCACGCCGTGATCGACCAGTTCGAGGAGCTGCGCGCGCTGGAGATGAACGACCGGCTCGCCACCGAGCAGCGCGGCCGTTTCACCCCGGCCGATCTGATCGCGGCGGCGGCCAACCACGCGTCGATCGGCTGGTCCGACGCGGGCGAGATCGCCGTGGGCAAGCGGGCCGACTTCGTCTGCGTGCGTCTGGACAGCGTCCGTACGGCCGGAGCGGACCCGGCCCAGGCCGTGCTCGCGGCGACGGCGGCCGACATCAGCCACGTGATCGCGGACGGCCGCCTGATCGTCGAGGACGGCCGCCACACGAGCATCGACGCGCCGGACGCGCTCACCCGGACGATCGCCGCGCTCCTCGGGGCCGGCGCATGAGCATTCTGATCGACAACATCGGCGAGCTCGTCACCAACGACGAGGACCAGGGTGCGGGCCTGCTCGGCCTCCGCCGGGACGCCGCGATCGTGATCGAGGGTGATCGCATCGCGTGGATCGGCCCGGACGCGCAGAAACCGCCGGCCGATTCGCGCATCGACGCGCAACAACGCGCAGTACTGCCCGGTTTCGTGGACAGCCACGCTCATCTGATGTTCGCCGGCGACCGGGCGGCCGAGTTCGGCGCGCGCATGGCCGGCGAGCCGTACACCGGCGGCGGCATCCGGACCACCATGGCGGCGACCCGCGCCGCGAGCGACGAGGAGCTGCTGGCCAACGCGAGCCGGCTGGCCGCCGAGGCCCGGCGGCAGGGCACGACCACGATCGAGATCAAGAGCGGGTACGGCCTGAACGTCCCCGACGAGGCCCGGTCGCTGCGGCTGGCCTCGCGGCTGACGACCGAGACGACGTTCCTCGGCGCGCACGTCGTTCCGCCGGGACACGACCCGGACGCCTACGTCGACCTGGTCAAGGGGGAGATGCTCGACGCCTGTGCCCCGTACGCGAAATGGGCCGATGTCTTCTGTGACCGCGGCGCGTTCGACGGTGACCAGGCGCGCGCGATCCTGCAGGCCGCCGCGGGCCGGGGGCTGCAACTGCGGGTGCACGCCAATCAGCTGGTGGCGGGTCCGGGCGTACGGCTGGCCGTGGAACTGGACGCGGCGAGCGCCGACCACTGCACCCATCTCAGTGACGCCGACGTGACCGCCTTGTCCGGGTCGGACACCGTGGCCACCCTGCTGCCGGGGGCCGAGTTCTCGACCCGCTCGCCCTACCCCGACGCCCGCCGGCTGGTCGACGCCAGGGTCGCGGTCGCGCTGGCCACCGACTGCAACCCGGGCTCGTCGTACACGTCGTCGATGCCGTTCTGCATCGCGCTGGCCGTCCGGGACATGCGGATGACCCCGGCCGAAGCGGTGCACGCGGCGACGGCCGGCGGCGCGCGGGCCCTGCGCCGCGACGACATCGGACGGCTGCGCCCCGGCGCGCGGGCCGACCTGACGGTGCTCGACGCGCCGTCCCACCTTCACCTGGCCTACCGGCCCGGCGTCCCCCTGATCAGCACTGTTCTGCACAACGGAGTGCCCCAATGATCGTCACTGTTCAACCCACCGGCGTCACCCCCGCCGATGTGCTCGCGGTCGCCCGCGGCGACGCCCGCGTCGAGATCGCCCCCGAGACCGTCACCGCCATGGCCACGAGCCGGGCGATCGTCGACAACATCGAAGCCTCCGGCAAGCCCGTGTACGGCGTGTCGACCGGCTTCGGCGCGCTGGCCAACACCTCGATCGCCCCGGAACGCCGGGCCGAGCTGCAGCACGCGCTCATCCGTTCGCACGCGGCCGGCATCGGCGCGCACATGCCGCGCGAAGTGGTGCGCGCGATGATGCTCCTCCGGCTGCGGTCACTCGCGCTCGGCCGCTCGGGGGTGCGCCCGGTGCTCGCGCAGGGCCTGGCCGACCTGCTCAACCACGACATCACGCCGTGGGTGCCCGAGCACGGCTCGCTGGGCGCGTCGGGCGACCTGGCCCCGCTGGCCCACTGCGCGATCGTGCTGCTCGGCGAGGGCTGGGTGCTCGGCAAGGACGGCGCCCGGATCGCCGCCGCCGAGGCGCTGCACGGGGCCGGGCTGCGGCCGCTCGAGCTGGCCGCCAAGGAGGGGCTGGCCCTTATCAACGGCACCGACGGCATGCTCGGCATGCTGCTGCTGGCCATCGACGACGCCGCGCACCTGTTCGCGATGGCCGACGTGACCGCGGCGCTGGCGATCGAGGCGATGCTCGGTTCCGAGCGTCCGTTCCTGCCCGAACTGCACGAGATCCGGCCGCACCCCGGACAGACCGCGTCGGCCGCGAACATCCGCAAGCTGCTGCAGCACTCGCCGATCATGGATTCGCACCGGGACGACCTGGCCCACGCGGTGCAGGACGCGTACTCGATGCGCTGCGCCCCGCAGGTGGCCGGCGCGGCCCGGGACACCCTGGACTTCGTCCGCACGGTGGCCGCCCGCGAACTGGTCTCGGTCGTGGACAACCCGGTCGTGCTGCCCGACGGCCGGGTCGAGTCGACCGGCAACTTCCACGGCGCCCCGCTCGGATTCGCCGCCGACTTCCTCGCCATCGCGGCGGCCGAGGTGGGCGCGATCGCCGAGCGCCGCGTCGACCGGCTGCTCGACGTCACCCGCAACCGCGACCTGCCGCCGTTCCTCTCCCCCGACGCCGGGGTGAACTCGGGCCTGATGATCGCCCAGTACACCGCGGCCGGGATCGTGGCCGAGAACCGCCGCCTGGCCTCGCCCGCCTCGGTCGACTCGCTGCCCACCAGCGGCATGCAGGAGGACCACGTCTCGATGGGCTGGGCCGCGACCAAGAAGCTGCGCACGGTGCTCGACAACCTGACCAGCCTGCTGGCCGTCGAGCTGATTTCGGCCGTACGGGGTCTGCAGCTGCGCTCGCCCCTGACGCCCTCCCCGGCCGGCCGCGCGGCCATCGACGCCCTGGAACCCGCCGCCGGTCGTCCCGGCCCCGACCTGTTCCTGGCCCCGGCGCTCGAGGCGGCCCGCGCGATCGTCATCGGCCGCGAGCTGCGCAAGCGGATCGAGGACACCATCGGAGCGCTGTTGTAGCTAGCCTGCCACTGTGGACGACCGTGCAGTGGTGATCGGGTCGAGCATGGCCGGGCTGGCCGCGGCCCGCGTGCTCAGTGAGCGATACGCGCGGGTGACCGTGCTCGACCGGGACACGTTGCCCGGCGACGCGACGCCGCGCCGGGGCGTCCCGCAGGGCGCGGCGCCGCACATCCTGCTGGTCTCCGGCCGCCTCGAGCTGGCCGCGCTGTTCCCCGGCCTCGAGCAGGAGCTGGTCGAGGTGGGCGGCTCCCGGTTCGACACCGGTCTGGGCCTGTGCACCTACCGGCTCGGGCGGCGCTGGCCGGCCGCACCCACCGGCATGGACCTGGTGTCGGTCAGTCGTCCGCAGCTCGAGGCCGTGCTGCGGCGCCGCGTGACCGCGCTGCCCGGGGTGGAGGTGCGTGACCGGGTCGCGGTGTCCGGCCTGACCGGGTCGGCGGCCGGAGTCACCGGCGTCGTCCTCGACACCGGCGAGACCCTCGAGGCCGAGCTGGTGGCCGACTGCAGCGGCCGCGGCGCCCGCTCCGACCGGTGGCTGGCCGCGCTCGGCCTGCCCGCGCCGGATCCGCTCGAGGTGAAGGTCGGCGTGGCCTACTCGACCCGGATCTATCGTCGCCGCCCGGGCGACCTGCCCGGCTGGGAGGCCGCCTTCGTGCTGCCGACCGCACCCCAGGAACGGATGGCCGGTCTGGTGCTGCCGATCGAGGGCGACCGGTGGCTGATCGGGATCGGCGGGTGGCATCTGGCCGACCCGCCGGCCGACGCCGAGTCGCTGGAACGGCACGCGCGGGAGCTGCCCGACCCGGTCGTGGCCGAGGTGATGAGCCGGGCCGAACCGCTCGGCGACCCGGTGGTGTCCCGGTTCCCGTCCAGCCGGCGGCGCCTCTTCGAGCGGCTGGAGTCGCCCCCGGCCGGCTACGTGGCGGTGGGTGACGCCGTGTGCAGCTTCAACCCGATCTACGGCCAGGGGATGACCTGCGCCGCCATGTCCGCGGCGGCCCTGGGCGGCACGCTCGACCGGCACGATCGGCAGGCCACCTCGGCCATGGCCCGCGACTACTACGGCCGGGTGGCCGAGATCGTGAAGACGCCGTGGCAGTTCGCGGTGGGCGGCGACTTCGTCTATCCGCAGACGACCGGACCGCGGCCCCGGGCGATCCGGCTGCGGAACTGGTATTCGCGGCGGATCGCGTACGCCTCGCAGATCGACGCCGACATCAACCGCGCGTTCGCGCGGGTCCAGCACCTGGTCGACCCGCCGTCGGTGCTCACCCGGCCGGAATTTACGTTGCGCGTCCTGCGGAAGGCGCGGGAACGTCTCCGTTCATGAGCGACTACGACTTCGAGGCGATGCAGCGGCGGTGGCGAGGAGTCTGGGAGTCGCTCGGCCTTTTCGCTGCCGGCGCCACGGACGGTCCCCGTCGCTCGCTCGTCGACATGTTCGCCTATCCGTCCGGTGACCTGCACATGGGGCACGCCGAGGCGTACGCGCTGGGTGACGCCGTGGCGCGCTTCTGGATCCAGCAGGGCTACGACGTGCTGCACCCGGTGGGGTGGGACTCGTTCGGGCTGCCGGCCGAGAACGCGGCGATCCGGCGGGGCACACACCCGGCCGACTGGACGTACGCGAACATCGAGACGCAGGCGGAGTCGTTCCGGCGGTACGCGACCTCGGTCGACTGGCGGACGCGGCTGCACACCAGCGACCCGTCCTACTACCGCTGGACGCAATGGCTGTTCCTGCGGTTCCTCGAACGCGACCTGGCCGTGCGGCGGCGGGCGGCGGTCAACTGGTGCCCGGTCGACCGCACGGTGCTGGCCAACGAGCAGGTGATCGCCGGTCGGTGCGAGCGGTGCGGCTCGGCGGTGACCAAGCGCGAGCTGACCCAGTGGTTCCTGACCATCACGGCGTACGCGGAACAGCTCCTCGACGACATGGCCGAGCTGGAGGGGCACTGGCCGGCGCCGGTGCTGACGATGCAGCGCAACTGGATCGGCCGGTCGACGGGCGCCTACCTGGACTTCGGCCCGTTCGAGGTGTTCACCACCCGCCCCGACACGGTCTTCGGGGCGACGTTCCTGGTGGTGGCGCCCGATTCCCCGCCGGCATCGTCGCTGTGCTCGGCCGGGCAGCGTCCCGAGTTCGAGGCCCACGTTTCCCGCGTACGGGCCATGTCCGAAATCGATCGCACGGCGGCCGGACGCGCCCCGAGCGGCGTCTTCCTGGGCGCCTACGGCCGGCATCCGTTCACCGGCGAGCCGCTGCCGATCTGGGCCGCCGACTACGTGCTGGCCGGCTACGGCACCGGCGCGATCATGGCCGTGCCCGCGCACGACCAGCGCGATCTGGAGTTCGCCCGGGCCTACGATCTGCCCGTACGCCCGGTGGCCGGCCCCGCCCCGGAGTCGATCGCGACACCGGACTTCCTGGACGGGCTGGACCGCGAGGCGGCCGCGGCCCGGGTCGTCGCCGAGGCCGAGGCGCGCGGTGTCGGCCGGGGTGGCGTGACCTACCGGCTGCGGGACTGGCTGGTGTCGCGGCAGCGGTTCTGGGGCTGCCCGATCCCGGTTGTGCACTGCGGAACGTGCGGAACAGTGCCGGTGCCCGACGACCAACTGCCGGTGCTGCTGCCCGACCTGCGCGGGGACGCCCTCGCCCCCGGCGACGTGTCGCCCCTGGCCGCGGCCCGCGACTGGGTGGAGGTCGACTGCCCGCGCTGCGGCGGGCCGGCCGAACGCGACACCGACACGATGGACACGTTCGTCGATTCGTCGTGGTACTTCCTGAGGTACTGCTCCCCGGCGTACGAGGAAGGGCCGTTCGATCCCGCGGCCGTGCGGCGATGGATGCCGGTCGACCAGTATGTGGGCGGTTCCGAGCATGCCGTGCTGCACCTGCTGTACGTCCGGTTCTTCACGAAGGTGCTGCGTGACCTGGAGCTGATCGATTTCGGGGAGCCGTTCCGGCGGCTGATGACGCAGGGGCACGTGATCCTGAACGGCGCCGCGATGAGCAAGTCCAAGGGCAACATGGTCGACCTGAGCGAGCAGATCGACACGTACGGCGTCGACGCGGTCCGGCTGACCATGGTGTTCGCCGGTCCGCCGGAGGACGACATCGACTGGGCCGACCTGTCACCGGCGGGATCCGTACGCTTCCTGAGCCGCGCCTTGCGCCTGGCCTCCGACGTGGGCGCGTCCGTGGCCACCGGCCCGGGCCACGATCGTCTGCGCCGCACCACTCATCGGCTGCTGCGCGTGATCACCGAGCTGATGGAGGAGCGCCGGCTCAACGTGGTCGTGGCCCGCGCGATGGAACTGGCCAACGCGGCCCGCCGGGCGATCGACGACGGGCTGACCTCCGACCCGGCCGTACGCGAGGCGGTCGAGGCCCTCACCGTGGTGTTGTCGCTGTTCGCGCCATACACGGCGGAAGAGATGTGGGCGCGCCTGGGCCATTCGCCCGGGGTGGCCCGGGCCGGATGGCCGGCGATTGACCCCCTGCTGGCCGCCGAACAGACGGTGATCTGCGCGTTGCAGGTGAACGGCAAGCTGCGCGACCGCCTGGAGGTGCCGGCCGACATCACCTCCGACGACCTGATCGCGCTGGCCCTGGCCTCCCCCGCGGCCGCCGGGTGCACGGTGACCCGCACGATCGTGCGGCCGCCGCAGCTGGTCAACCTGGTGGTCAGCGGTCCTTGACGGTGATGCCGAGGGTGTGTGCGAGCCCGGCGGCCGACTCCATCAGCTGATTGCTGTCGATGACGGCGCCGCGCAGCGAGTCCCACCCCTCGGCCACGTCGAGCGTGCGCGCGCCGCGCAGGTCGAGCTTCTTGACCGTGGCCGCGGTGAAGCGGGCCCGCCGGATCGACGAGCCGGGAAACGTCACGCCGACCAGCGTGGCCTGCCCGAAGTCGACCTCCGAGAGGTCGCAGTCGCGGAACTCCACGTCCTGCAGCCGCGAACCCCGCAGATTCAGGCTGTCGATCTTGCAGTCGCGCACCACGACCCGGCGCCACTGCGACGCGTACGCCTGCACGCCCGCGAGCACCCCGTCGAGAATCGACACGTTGATCAGGTCGGTCTCGGCCCAGGTGCCGCCGATCCACCGGCTCTTCGAGATCCACACATCGTTCAGGCGTACGTGCCCGAAGTCGCCGCCGGTGAAGGTGACCGAGGTGAAGGCGCTCTCGGAGAAGCGGGAGCCGCTCGCCCCCGCCTCGTCGAACTCGGCGCCGTCGATGTGCACCTCGGTGTGGTCACCGTCCCGCCCGAGTTCCTCGTCCCAGGGGCGCAGATGTTGGGCGTACGGGAGGTCGTGGAGGCTTTCCATGAGGCGCATCGTAGGCCTCACGCAACCGTGAACGGACAGCCGCCGGGGGCCCGGACACGACATAGCCCGCACGCCGCCGGGGACAGACAGCTGCCGGCGTAGCTCGTGGTCTCGTGCGGCCGGGGCGATCCGGTGGTCTACGAACGCGACATAGACCTCACGCGGCCGAGGACTCCCACGGGCAGTCGACGGACCGGGGCTCGACCACGACATATGTCGCCGTCTCGGCGGCGGCCGGAGTGGTGGTGGAGGCGCCGCCGATCGGCTTGGCCGCGAACACGACGGACAACGCAACGAGCACCGTGGCCGCAAAGAGCGCGGCGAACCTCAGCTGCATGACTTCCCCCAGTTGCTCTCGGCCCGGCCTCCAATACTCCCACTTTCAACAAAGACGCGCTCGTTGACAAATGGGGGGCCCCTCCGTTTAAGGTGATCACGAAACGGGGTGGTGCCCCATTTTATCCTGAGGAGGACCGGATGAGCGAGTCCGTAGTGCTGGTGACCGGCGCAAGCAGTGGGTTCGGGCGGCTGACAGCGGAGGCGCTGGCCCGGCGCGGACACACGGTTTTCGCCGGTTTGCGCGATGTGGCGGGACGAAACGCCCAGGCCGCCGCCGAGCTCAGCGCCCTTTCCCACCAAATCGCCCAGCCCGCAGCCCCTTCCGAACAAAACGCCCGGGCTGCAGCCGAGCTGAGCGCCCCTTCCGGCGGGTCTCTCCGCGTCGTCGAGCTGGACGTCACCGACCAGTCCTCGGCCGACCGGGCGGTGACCGAGATCATGGCCGTGGCCGGCCGGATCGACGTCGTCGTCAACAACGCCGGGATGATCTTCCCCGGGCCGCTCGAGGCGTTCACCGCCGAGGAGGCGCAGCGGCAGTTCGACGTCAACGTGCTGGGCGCGCTGCGCGTGAACCGGGCCGCCCTGCCGCACCTGCGCGACCGGGGCCGCGGCCTGCTGATCCAGATCGGTTCGCTGGCCGGCCTGGTGACGACGCCGTTCACCGGCCTCTACGCGGCCAGCAAATCCGCCCTCGAAAGCCTGACCGAGGCGTGGCGGCACGAGCTGGCGCCGTACGGGATCGAGTCGGTGATCATCGACGCCGCGTCCTACCCGACCAGCATCGGCCTCAACGCCGCGATGCCGGCCGACACCGCCCGGCTGGGCGTCTACGGCGAGGCGTTCGGCGCCTTCACCAACGCGATCGTCCAGCGCTCGGCCCAGACCGGCGGCGATCCGGCCGAGGTGGCCGACGCGGTGGTGAAGCTGGTCGAGAGCGACGACCGCCCGCACCGGACGGTGGTCGCCCCGGCCGGCCAGTTCGAACCGGCACAAACCTTGAGCCGCGCCTCGGCCGAGGCCGCCGAGCAGCTGGGGACCGCCATGGGGGTGGCCGCTTTCATGACCCACTAGGCTCCGGGGCGTGGGAGGAGCCAGCCGACCGATGCGGGCCGACGCCCGGCGCAACTACGAGCAGATCCTGGCCGCGGCCGAGGCCGAGGTGGCCCGCGCGGGCGCCGAGGCCTCGCTGGAGGAGATCGCTCGCCGGGCCGGGGTCGGCTCGGCCACCCTGCATCGTCACTTCCCGAGCCGGCAGGCCCTGCTCGAGGCGGTCTTCCACGACCGCGTAGTGGCCCTGTGCGACCAGGCACGCGAGCTGGCCGCCACGGTGAGCACCACCGCCCCGGCCGGGGCGAGCGACCGGAACGCGAAGAACGACGAGGCGGCCGCCGGGCAGGCGCTGACCGGCTGGCTGCGTTCGCTCGCCTCCTACGGCGCCGTCACGCGGGGACTGGCCAAGTCGCTGCTCGGCGGCACCCACACTGCCGCCGTCGGCACCTGCGAGGCCATGCTGGTCGAGGCCGGCGACCAGTTGCTGCGCCCGGCCCAGGCCGCCGGGGCGGTGCGCCCCGAGGTGACCATCATCGACCTGCTCACGCTGGTCAACGCCGTCTCCCTGGCCACCGAGGGCAGCCCCGACGCCGACGCCGAGGCGGCCCGCCTGGTAACGCTGGCCCTCGACGGCATCCGCCCCCACGCCTGACCTCGCATCCGCGCACTACCGCGGATGAGCCCAAGCGCACTCCCGCTCCGCGCACGCCCGCGGGGTCAGCCCAGGCGCACGCCCGCGGGTCAGCCCACGCGCACGCCCGCGGATCAGCCCACGCGCACTCCCGCTCCGCGTGCTTCCGCGGATTGGCCTGCGCGACAATCGGGCCGGCCTTAGTTCGTCACCTCTCGGGCGATGACCTTGGAGAGCTCGCGGAACGCCTTGCCCCGGTGGCTGATCGCATCCTTCTCGGCCGGCGACAGCTCGGCATTGGTTCTGTTCTGGCCATCGCCCTGGAAGATCGGGTCGTAGCCGAACCCGCCCTCGCCCCGGCGCGCGCGCAGAATGCGGCCCGCCTGGCGCCCCTCGACCAGATGCTCGCGGCCGTTGGGCAGCACGAGCGCCGCCGCGCACACGAACGCGCCACCCCGCTGCTCGTCGGAGACATCGGAGATCTGGGCCAGCACGAGGTCGAGATTGGCCTCGTCGTCGCCGTGGCGGCCGGACCAGCGGGCGCTGAACACCCCGGGCATGCCGTTGAGGGCGTCGACCGCGAGGCCGGAATCGTCGGCCACCGTGGGCAGGCCGGTGCGCTTGGCCCCCTCGCGCGCCTTGATCAGCGCATTTTCCCCGAAGGTCAGCCCGGTCTCGGGCACGTCGGGATAGCCCTCGAAATTGGCCAGCCCGACCAGCTCGATGCGGTTGGTGCCGAGCGACGAGTCGAGGATGCGCTGAAGCTCGACCAGCTTCTTCTTGTTCGCCGTGGCGAGCAGCAGCTTGGCGCTCATGATGCCAACGCCTTCTGCTGTGCGGCGGCCAGCTCGGCGGTGCCGACGAGGGCGAGGTCGAGCAGCGCGTCCATCTGGTCGCGGCGGAAGACGCCGTTCTCCCCCGTGCCCTGCACCTCGACGAAGTCGCCGTCGCCGGTGCACACCACGTTCATGTCGACCTCGGCCGCGACGTCCTCGAGATACATCAGGTCGAGGCGGGGCTCGCCCTCGACGATGCCCACGCTGACCGCCTGAATCGACCGGTGCATGACCTTTTCCACCTTGCCGGCCAGCGACTTGCGTCCGGCCAGCCAGCCCACCGCGTCGTGCAGCGCGACGTAGGCCCCGGTGATCGCGGCCGTGCGGGTGCCGCCGTCGGCCTGCAGCACGTCGCAGTCGAGGACGATCGAGTTTTCGCCGAGCGCCTTGAGGTCGATGGCGGCGCGCAGGCTGCGGCCGATCAGGCGGGAGATCTCATGCGTGCGCCCGCCCACCTTGCCCTTGATGCTCTCGCGGTCGCCGCGCGTGTTGGTGGCGCGGGGCAGCATCGAATATTCCGCGGTGACCCAGCCGAGGCCGGAGCCCTTGCGCCAGCGCGGGACGCCCTCGGTGACGCTGGCCGTGCAGAGCACGCGCGTGTTGCCGAACTCGACGAGCACCGACCCCTCGGGGTGGATGCTCCAGTGCCGGGTCAGGGTCACCGGGCGCAGTTGGTCGGCCGAGCGGCCGTCGGGGCGTGCCATGGGAGAACCTTATTAGGCCCGGGGCCCATGCGCTGCGCCCGCCCCACCGCCTGTGGATAAGTCGGGCACCCTGTGGATAACCCGGGGCCCGTCTCAGCCCAGCGTCGGACCGGCCGGCCGGGGCACGGCCGGACGCAGCACCGCGGTCGGCCGCTGCCGCCCGGCCAGCGCCACCTCGGACAGCGCGCCGTGGGCCCGCAGGAAGCCGTCGACCGCCTGCGGCCATCCGAAGTGCTCGGCCTGGGCGCGCGCGGCCGCCCGGCGGTCGGCCTCGGGGCGCTCCATCAGCCGGCGTACGCCCTCGGCGAAGCCCTCCGGGGTGCCGGGGACGGCGACTCCACCGTCACCCACCACCTCGGGCAGGGCGCTGGTCTCGTTGACCACGACGGGCGTGCCGCAGGCCAGCGCCTCGAGCGCGGTCATGCCGAACGTCTCGACCGGGCCGGGAGCCAGCACCACGTCGGCGCTCGCCAGCAGCGCGGCCACGGCCGACCGCTCGGCGATGTGACCGGTGAACCGTACGGGCAGGCGGGCGGCGCGATAGGCCAGCGCGGCCCGCCGTACGCCGTCTCCGGCCACCGCGAGCACGGCGGGCACCTTGTCGTTGCGCAGCGCCGCGATCGTGTCCACGGCGAGCTCAGGGCGTTTCTGGCCGGAGAGCCGGCTGGCGAACGCGACCAGCAGCTCGCCGGGACGGGCGTAGCGCGCGCGGACGCTCTCGTCGCGCTTGGACGGGTGGAACCCGTCGAGGTCGACGCCGAGCGGCACCTCGGTCAGGTTGGGCACGCCCAGACGGCGGAACTCGGCCGCGGCGAACGAGGTGGTGCAGATGATCTGGTCGAAGAACTCGGCCGTACGCAGGTTGAACTTGTCGGCCACGGCGTCGCGCTTGGGCACGCCCCAGACGCCGAGCAGGCCGGCCAGGCTCTCGTGCGACACCATCACCGAGCCGACGCCACGGTTGCGGGCCCAGCCGCCGGTCCAGCGCAGGCTGGTCCGGTCGGACACCTCGAGACGGTCGGGCTCCAGCTCGTCGAGCAGCTGCGTGAGCTCGCGGCGGCCGGTCATGACCCGATATCCCCCCGTACGCGGGAGGGGTGCGCTGGGCAGCGTGATGACGCGTCCCTGCGAGGTCATCTTGTCGGACCGTTCGCGTCCGGGAACGATCAGCACCGCCTCGTGACCGGCATGCTGGTAGCCCTCACCGAGATTACGGAGAGCTGTCCGCAGGCCACCCGAATGGGCTGTCACGAAGTTGGCCAGGCGAACAATGCGCATCCAACAACTCCAAGATCACGATCCGCTGGTGCTCTCGTGCTCCGACCGTGCCCCCGCCCCGGTCTAGGGCTTAGAGATCGTAGCGGGCACCCGGACGCACGACCTCAACCGGTCCCGCAAAAGCGGCCACGGCGGCATCCACAATAGATGCCTCACTGACCCATGCGGGCACGAGATGGGTCAGCAGCAGCTTGCCGACGTCCGCCTTGGTGGCCGCCTCGCCCGCCTCACCGCCCGTGAGGTGCAGGCCAGGGGGATTGTCGGCGCCGTCAAGGTAGCTCGCCTCACACAGAAACAAATCCGCTCCGGCGGCGAGTCGGAGCAGCGGTTCGCACGGCGCGGTGTCCGAGGAGTACGCCAGAACCCGCCCGCCCTGCTCGATGCGTACGCCATAGGTCTCGATCGGATGGTTGACCCGGTCGACCGTGATCGAGAAGGGACCGATCGGAAACGTCCCCGGCTGCAGTCCGTAGAACGTGTACACATCGTCGACCGGCTCGTTGTCCTGGCTGTACGCGGCGGAGATGCGCTCGGCCGCACCCAGCGGGGCATAGACGGGCACCGGCGGCAACGGACCGGCCGGGTCGTAACGACGGACCACGATGTAAGTGCACGCGTCCAGCATGTGATCGCAGTGCAGATGCGTGAGCATGATTGCGTCGATCTTCGTCATGTCGGAGTAGCGCTGGAGCGCCGACAGCGAACCCGAGCCGAAATCGATCAGCAGCCGGAAGCCCTCAGCCTCGACGAGATAGGCGGAACACGCCGACTCGGGGCCGGGAAAACTGCCGGCACAGCCGAGAACGGTCAGTCGCATGCGGGTCCCTTTGGCTCACGCTGGGTCGAACACGCCCCGCCCGACCGGTCCGTGCTGACGTCCTCAGACCAGTCAATCACGGAGCGAAGCGTACGCCGGGACCTGCGCGCCATGTAAACGTCTGATCGATTTGTCGCTAAATCGACAACGTACATCACACCGCCCGTGACCTCGGCCATTAGCGCAATTCCCGTTACGTCCGGTGAGTCGTTTGCGTTGCACAAAGTGAGGACTTTCAAAGACGCAACAGGCGGAGGCAGCGTGACCACGGTCGAGAAGGACCGCACCACGCGCACCGAGGCGGCAGCGATCATGCCGTTCGGTGGCTGGGAGAGTACACCGGACGGGACGGATTCTCCGGAGGACGAAACTCTTTTTCGTTTTCCGGCCCCGGATGATCCGGCACCGAGCACCGTACGGGTCCTGACGATGGCGCTCTTGGCGACCGGACTCGGCCTGACCGGCATGGGTGTCGGAGTAACGGCATTGGTTACCGTCATCGGGGGCGCGGCATTCTGGTACGTGCCCACGCTCGCCCTATTCGGGCTGCTGAGTGTGGCATTGGCGGTGGGCTCGTTCCTGTCGATCCACCGCCCTGTCCTGCCCTGGCTGCTGATCGCCTGCTCAGCCGGGCCACTCGCGATCGACGTGCTGATCGCGGCGCTCTATTAGCGGTATTCCTAAGCCCAGAGCTGCCCGTCGAGGGCTTCTTCGGCGTCGTTCAGGGTGCCGCCGTACGCGCCGGTCGAAAGGTATTTCCACCCGCCGTCGCAGATGACGAAGGCCACGTCGGCGCGGCGGCCGGCCTTGACCGCCTCGTGCGCGACGGCCAGCGCGGCGTGCAGGATAGCGCCGCTGGAGAACCCGGCGAAGATGCCCTCGACCTCGACGAGCTGACGGGTGCGCAGGACGGCGTCGCGCGTGCCGACCGAGAAACGGCGGTCGAGCACGCTCGCGTCGTACAGCTCGGGCACGTAACCCTCGTCGATGTTGCGCAGCCCGTACACGAGTTCGCCGTAGCGCGGCTCGGCGGCGACGATCTGAATGCCGTCGACCTTCTCCTTGAGAAAGCGCCCGGTGCCCATCAGCGTGCCGGTGGTGCCCAGGCCGGCTACGAAATGCGTGATCGTCGGCAGGTCGTGCAGCAGCTCGGGACCGGTCGTCTCGTAGTGCGCGCGGGCGTTGGCCGGGTTGCCGTACTGGAACAGCATCTTCCAGTCGGGGTGCTCCGCGGCGATCTGCTTCGCGGTGGCGACGGCCTGGTTGGACCCGCCCGCGGCCGGCGAAAAGATGATCTCGGCGCCGTACATGCGGAGCAGCTGGATGCGCTCGGCCGACACGTTCTCGGGCATCACGCAGACCAGGCGGTAACCCCGCAGTTTGGCCACCATGGCCAGGGCGATGCCGGTGTTGCCGCTGGTCGGCTCGAGGATGGTGTCACCCGGGTGCAGGTGCCCCGACTCCTCGGCCTCGCGCACCATGAACAGCGCGGCCCGGTCCTTGATGCTGCCGGTCGGGTTGCGGTCCTCCAGCTTGGCCCACAGCCGCACCGGCGGTGCCCCATCGGGCACCGTCGGCGACAGGCGGGGCAGGCCGACGAGCGGCGTGCCCCCGCAGGCGTCCAAGAGGCTCTCGAAGCGAGCCAAGGAACTCAGCCTTCAGTCTGGTCAGGGGCGGTGGCGGGGCGGTTGGACGGGCGGCCCAGCAGGGCCGCGGCCGCGACGAAGCCCAGCGCGCCACCGGCCACGGCCGGCAGGATGGTGATCGAGTCACCGTCGTTGAGCTTGGCCTCGAGCGCGCCGAGGAAGCGGACGTCCTCGTCGTTGACGTAGACGTTGACGAACTTGTGCAGGCCGCCCTCGGGAGTGATGAGGCGTCCCTTGAGGCCCTTGTGCTGGGCGTCCAGGTTGTCGAAGAGGGCGGTCAGCGTGTCGCCGGACCCCTCGACGATCTTCGCGCCGCCGGTGTAGCTGCGCAGGATGGTGGGGATGCGAACTTCGATAGCCATGGCTGTGAGACTCCAAAAGGAAGGTCGAACTGAGGGCAGGGTCGTTCAACGAGCGGCCGAGCTGGCAGAAGCCAATTCGTCAGCGACACTCGTAGAACACCGACACCGGGCTCTGCCCGAACATGTACGACTGCACAGCGATCGCCATCACGCGTCCACCGTCGCATCCACGATGTTGATCTCTTCCTCGGTGACCACGCCGTCCACTATGCGGAACGAGCGGATCTCTTCCGAGTCCGGCTCACGTGTGGAGACGAGCAGATAGTGCGCGCCCGGCTCCCCGGCGAACGAGATGTCCGTACGCGACGGATAAGCCTCGGTGGCCGTGTGCGAGTGGTAGATCACCACCGGTTCCTCGTCGTTGTCGTCCATCTCGCGCCACACGCGCAGCTGCTCCATGGAGTCGAACTCGTAGAACGTCATCGACCGGGCCGCGTTGTCCATCGGGATGAGCCGGGTCGGCAGGTCGCTGCCGATCGGGCCCGCGACGACACCACAGGCCTCGTCGGGGTGGTCCCGGCGGGCGTGGGCGACGATCGCGTCGACGATCGCGCTGTCGATGGTCAGCACGCTGTTCACATTACCGTGAGATTTCCCGGAACCCGACGTGGCGGCTCTCACTCGATTTCGGGCAGCGCGTTGAGCAGGGACTCCTGTAGGTAGCCGAGATAGGCGTACACGCTGAGCTGGAAGACCCGGCTGGAACCGGGGTCGTGCAGCACCGCGGCGTCCAGCTCGTCGCCCAGGTCGGTGTCGGCCTGGATGTCGAGGCGGGTGCCCATAGCCAGGCGCGCGTCGTTGATCGCGCGCAGCCAGGCCTCGGCGGCCTCCCCGTCCAGCCGGACCTCGCCCTCGCCCTCGTCGGGCAGGGCGGCGAGGATCGCGCCGGCCTGATCGATCTTGCCGGTCTTGAGGTCGCCCTCGGTGTAGAGCCGGAACTCGGCCGAGTCGTCCGGCTGATCCGGATAGATGTCGGGGAAGAGCCGGCTGACGACCGGATCGGTGTGATCCATGCCGTCGGTCAGCAGGCCGACCACCTCACCGGCGACCTTGCGCAGAACGCGCACCTCGTCTACCGCGAAGGTGGCCACGCACTGGCTGCCGTTGCGTCGGAACATCTTCTCTCTCCCGCGGTGTCAATCCCGGTCCACCGTCGCCCAGAGACCGTATCCGTGCAGCTGGTTGGCGTCCATCTCCATGCGCTCGCGCGCACCGGAGCTGACCACCGCCCGGCCCTTGTTGTGCACGTCGAGCATCAGGGCCTCGGCCTTCTCTTTCGAGTAGCCGAATATCTTCTGAAAAACCCAGGTCACGTACGACATGAGGTTGACCGGATCATCCCAGACGATCGTGACCCAGGGACGATCATCGGCGGGTGCCTCCTCGATCTCGGGGCTCTCGATGGGAGCGACCTGTGGCAGCGCCATGCCCACCATGGTGCCACCGGTTACGCCGCATCGGTGAACCGGAACGCTGATCCGCAGGTCACGCCGCGGTTCGTAAGGGGCCGCCGGGCGCAATAGGGTGGGTTCGTGAACTCCTTCGCCCCTGCGCTGATGACCGATCAGTACGAGCTGACCATGATCAGCGCCGCCCTCCAGGACGGCACGGCCGACCGGCAGTGCGTGTTCGAAGTCTTCGCCCGCCGCCTGCCCGGCGGCCGGCGCTACGGCGTGGTGGCCGGCCCGGGCCGCCTGATCGAACTCATCCGGGACTTCCGCTTCGGCGCGGCCGAGATCGACTTCCTGCGCGGAGCGGGCATCGTCGACGAGACGACCGCGAAGTGGCTGGCCGACTATCGCTTCTCGGGCGACATCGACGGTTACGCGGAGGGCGAGCTCTTCTTCCCGGGCTCGCCGATCATGACGATCTCCGGCACGTTCGCCGAGTGCGTGGTGCTCGAGACGCTGATCCTGTCGGTGCTCAACCACGACAGCGCGGTGGCGGCGGGGGCGGCCCGCATGGTGACCGCGGCGCGGGGCCGGCCGATCATCGAGATGGGCTCCCGGCGTACGCACGAGGAGTCGGCCGTCGCCGCTGCCCGGGCCGCCTATCTGGCCGGGTTCGCGTCGACCTCCAACCTGGCCGCGGGGGCGCTCTACGGCATACCCACGACCGGCACCTCGGCCCACGCGTTCACGCTGCTGCACGACAACGAGCCGGCCGCGTTCGCCTCCCAGGTGGCCGCGCTCGGCAAGAACACCACCCTGCTGGTCGACACGTACGACATCGGTCAGGGCATCCGCAACGCGATCGCGGTGGCCGGGCCCGACCTGCGCGCCGTCCGCATCGACTCCGGCGACCTGTCGGTGCTGGCCCAGCACTCGCGCGAGCTGCTCGACTCGCTCGGCGCGACCGAGACCAAGATCGTCGTCTCCGGCGACATGGACGAGTACGCGATCGCCACGCTGGCCGCCGAGCCCGTCGACATGTACGGCGCGGGCACCGCGGTCGTCACCGGGTCGGGCGCGCCCACCGCGGGCCTGGTCTACAAGCTCGTCGAGGTCGAGGGGCGCCCGGTGGTCAAGCGCTCGGAGAACAAGGCGACGGTGGGCGGGCGCAAGACGGCCGTACGCCGGCACAAGCCCACGGGCACGGCGACCGAAGAGATCGTGGTGTCGCAGGGTGTGCCCGACCACTCCCCCAACGACCGGCTCCTGCAGCACTCGTACATCGCCGGCGGCGAGGTGGCCGAGCTGCCCACCCTGGCCGAATCCCGCGAGCACCTGCGCCAGTGCCTGATCTCGATACCGTGGGAGGGCCTGAAGCTCTCGGCCGGCGACCCGGCCATCCCCGTCACCATCGTCCCGACCGTTTAGGGGTTTGTCCCGTGACACGAGCGCTGATCATCGTCGACGTTCAGAACGACTTCTGTGAGGGTGGCTCGCTGGCCGTCACCGGCGGCGCCGCCGTGGCCGCGGGCATCTCGCTGGTGCTGGGCAAGGCCGGTGAGCGGTGGGACCACGTGGTCGCCACCAAGGACTGGCACATCGACCCGGGCAACCACTTCAGCGACCACCCGGACTATCTCGACACCTGGCCGGCGCACTGCGTGGTCGGCTCGTCGGGCGCCGATTTCCACCCCGAGCTGGCCACCGACCGGGTCGAGGCGGTCTTCCACAAGGGCGAGCACAAGGCGGCGTACTCGGGCTTCGAAGGTCACACCGAGAACGGCGAAACCCTGGCCTCCTGGCTGCGCGAGCGAGATGTGACCGAAGTCGAACTGGTGGGCATCGCAACCGACCATTGCGTACGCGCGACCGCGCTGGACGCCAAGTCCGAAGGGTTCGCGACAACGGTGTTGCTGGAGCTCACGGCCGGGGTCGCGGCCGGGACGACGGCGGCCGCGCTCGAGGAGTTCCGCACCGCGTCGATCGAAACGACCGGGGCGCCGGTCGTGTCGTCCTGATTCTGCCTGATCAAGTAGTTGGTTTTTTGTCGTACCCCCGGGGCAGGATGATGCCCCGGAGGTCAGGATCGAAATGCGGCTCAAGCCTTACCGTGACACGCTCGCTCTGCCCGGCATCAAGTCACTGCTGGCGGTGGCGACGCTGGCGCGCATCCCCATCGCGGCCGGCGCCGTCGTGCTCACCCTGCACGTGGTCACCGACCTCGAGCGGGGTTACGGCGCGGCCGGGCTGATCGGCGCGGCGTTCACGATCGGCGGCTCGGTCGGCGCGCCCGTCATGGGCCGGCTGATCGACCGGCGCGGGCTGCGGCTCGTGCTCGTGCTGACCACCGTGGCCGAGGTCCTGTTCTGGTCGCTGGCCCAGGCCGCGCCCTACTGGACCTTGCTGGTCATGGCCCTGATCGGCGGGTTCCTGGCGCTGCCGGCGTTCTCGGTGTCCCGCCAGTCGATCAGCGCGCTGACGCCCGAGGCCCAGCGCCTGCCCGCGTTCGCCCTCGACTCGATCTCCACCGAGCTGTCGTTCATGGCCGGCCCCGCGCTGGGCGTGCTGGTCGCCACGACGGCCGGTGGCCGCTGGGCGATGCTCATGCTGGCCGCCGGCATCCTGCTCTCCGGGGTCGGCCTGTGGCTGCTCAACCCGCCGATCCGGGCCGCACACGAGGCGCCGATCACCGCGGGCCAGCGCGTCCCCCGGCGCAGCTGGCTGGGCCCGCGCTTCGTCGCCGTCCTGCTCGTGACCATGGCCGCGACGCTGGTGCTCTCGGGCACCGACGTGGCCCTGGTGGCCGTGCTGCGTGGCCATGGCGAGCTGGGCTGGAGCGGCCTGGTGATGTCGCTGTGGGCGTTCTATTCGCTGCTGGGCGGCTTCGCCTACGGCACGATGCAGCGCTCCTTCCCGCCCGTGCTCATCCTCGCCCCGCTGGCCGTCGCCACCATGCTGGTCGGCCTGGGCCACGCCCACTGGTGGCTGATCGCCCTGCTCCTCATCCCGGCCGGCGCCCTCTGCGCCCCCTTGATCACCGCCACCGCCGACGCCATCAGCCGCATGATCCCCGCCGCCGCCCGAGGCGAGGCCATGGGCCTGCACAACTCGGCCCTCACGGTCGGCGTCGCCCTGGGCGGCCCCTTGGCCGGCTTCACCGCCGACACCTTCTCTCCACCGTGGGGTTTCGTCACAGTCGGCGGCGCCGGCGTCCTGATCGCCCTCCTGGTCCTCCCCACCGAACTACGCCGCCGCCGTTCCGACGCCGCCGCCCTCCCCACCGCAGCGCCCTCACCCACCGCCGTGCCCTCACCCAGCGTGGTGCCCTCGCCCAGCGCCGTGCCCTCGCCCAGCGTGGTGCCCTCGCCCGGCGCGGCGCCCTCCAGCGCGGTGCCTTCCCCAGCCGCGGCGTCCTCGTCGGCCGCGGTGGCCTCGCCCAGCGCGGTGTCCTCCAGCGCGGCGCCCTCCGCCACCGAAGCGCCTGCCGCTCCCTCGGTGCCCGCTCCCTCGGTGCCCGCTCCCTTGGTGCCCACCGCCAGCACCGGAACATCAGGCGCCGCAGAACCCGCCCGCGCCGCCGCAGTCTTCCCAGCCGTCGACTCCCTCACCGCCGGCAACCCGATCCCTCACCAGCCCACCGCACCCGGCGGCCCCCATTCCGACGCGCCGGGCCACGGAGACAGCCTCCCAGCCGGTCGCCCCTGACCACCGGGTCGTTCCGAGGGTGAGCTCGGAGATCGCCTCCTGTTCCACCTCTCCCACCGCCGGCAAGTCGGGCACCGTGCACCGGCGCGTACGCCGCCCGCGGGGGGGGCC
>NZ_JBVHFW010000016.1:0-269256 GCF_055562135.1 Actinoplanes sp. NPDC021490 | reverse complement strand
ACGGATACCGCCGTTCACGCTCCACCCCGACAGCATCACGGCGTTCCCGAAACGGGCAGGGACACGCCGTGCGACACCACTCTCAAACACTCACTTAGTTAAGTGAACGGGTAGGTGTAGCGCACCAGGCGATCGCCGCCGGTGAGATGGCAAGTGTTTTTTCGACGCAGCGCTCTTTGCTGCGGCGGAAAAACACCTGCCATCTCACCGGTTACAAGGCGATCGCCACGCGAAGCGAAGCGAAGCCAAAAAGACAGTTGCGCCTGTAGACCCCGTACCAAAGTCCTTGATCCGGTCCCCAAATCAAGCAACCCGAGAAACCGGAGCAGGCACCCCCGCCATCAACGCTCCAGCATCCCCCGCACTCAACGGCTTGGACATGAAGAACCCTTGCCCCAGCCGATACCCCATCTCCCGCAGCCGCTCCAGCTGAGCCTCACTCTCGATCCCCTCAGCCACCGCGCTCAGCTGTAAATACTCCGCAAGCTGAGCCACCGCGGCCGCCACCGCGAGCCGCCCCCGGTCCTCCCCGTCGGCGATGCCATCAACGAACGACTTGTCCAGTTTGAGGACGTCGACCGGGAACGCTCGCAGCAGGCTGAGCGACGACGACCCGGTGCCGAAGTCGTCCAGGGCCAGCCGTACGCCCATCTCGTGCAGCGCGTGCAGCGTCTCGCGCACCTGCCGGCCGTCGGCGACCGACGATTCGGTCACTTCGAGCACGAGGCTCTGCGGCAGCAGCCCGGTGTCGCTGAGCACGGCCGCGACCTCGTCGACGAAGCCGGATTCGCGCAGCTGCCGGACCGCCACGTTCACGTTGATCGCCTTGATCGCGCCGTCGCCGTGTTCGTGGCGCCAGCGGGCCAGCTGTTCGCAGGCCTCGCGCAGCACCCAGGATCCGAGCGGCACGATCAGCCCGGAGCGTTCGGCGACCGGGATGAAGTCGCCGGGTGAGACGAACCCGCGGGTCGGGTGTCTCCACCGCACCAGGGCTTCGGCGCCGTGGAGGCGGCCGGTGACGATGTCGAAGACCGGCTGGTACAGCAGGAACAGTTCGTGCCGGATGATCGCGTTGTGGAGTTCGCTGCCGAGGCGGGCGTGGTTGACGACGTCCTGGCGCATCCGCGGTTCGAAGCGGGTCCAGGCCGCCTTGCCGCCTTCCTTGGCCGCGTACATCGCGATGTCGGCGTTGCGCAGCACCTCGTCGGCGGAGTCGCCGGGGCCGGCGATGGCGACGCCCAGGCTGGCGTGGGCGAGCAGGTGGTGCTCGCCGACCCGGAACGGCTCGGCCAGGGCCATCAGTATGCGGGCGGCGGCCTCCTCGGCCGAGTCGATCTCCTCGACGTCGATGAGGACGGCGAATTCGTCGCCGCCGAGCCGGGCGGGCAGTTCGTGGGCCCCGCTGTTCTCGCGCAGCCGCCGCGCCACCTGGTAGAGCAGCTGGTCGCCGAGGGCCGGGCCCATGGTGTCGTTGACCGTCTTGAAGTCGTCGATGTCGATCAGCAGCACGGTGCAGGGTTTGTGGGCGGCGAGCCGTTCGGTGAGCACGGTGACGAACCGGGTGCGGTTGGCCAGGCCGGTCAGCGGGTCGGTCATGGCCAGCCGCTGCAGTTCGGCCTGCTGCTCGCGCAGGCCGGCCAGGACGTTCCGGTTCTCCCGCAGGCCCAGCAGCTGGCGGGCCACGACCAGGGCGGTGATCAGCACCGCGCCGACGATCAGGGTGCGCTCGCGGCCCTCCATCTGGCGGATCGAAACGACCGCGACGAGCGCGGCGGTTCCGAGGACGGCCAGGAACGGCAGGAATTCGTAGACCGAGCGGCGTGTGCGGGCCGGGGGTGCGGCGGCCGGCCGGCGCAGCATCGTCCGCTGCCGGTAGGCGGCGGCGCTGAACGAGAGCGCGACCAGCGGGCTGCCGATGACCGAGATGGCCAGGCGCAGGAAGTGGTTGCCGTCGATCAGCAGCACGGCCAGCACGACCGCGACGATCGGGGCGACGGTCAGCAGGCGCAGGGCGAGCGCGTCGATGGGGGCGTCGGGGCGGACCCCGGCCTTGCCGATGACCACCAGGCAGAGCAGGCCGGCCACGCCGACGGTGGCGGCCGCGATCCGGGTGGTCAGCTCGGTGGCCGGCGGCGCCGAGTTGAGGACGACGTAGTGGAAGACCAGCGTACCGGCGACGCCCACGGTGGCCAGGTCGAGCAGCACCCGGAGCCAGCCCAGCGTCGTACGGTCGCCCATCGGCAGGCGCAGGAAGGCCGACATCGTCCAGAACATGCCGGTCAGCATGGGCACGGCCACATACAGGGACATGCCGGCGTTGTTGTTGGCCAGCGCCAGCGCCGTGGTGCTGCTGATCAGCAGGATGACGGCGGCGTGCCCGAGCTGACGCCAGAACGCGCGCACCACCCGTGGCAGCACCACCATCGAGCCCAGGCGTTGCAGCGACCACGCCGCGACGGCCATGGCGATCGGGCTGCCGGCGTAGCCGGCCACAACGTCCTGGGGATCACGCACCGCCAGCCACACGGCGACCGCCAGGGTGGCGGCCGTCGCGACCAGCACGGGTACGAGCCCGCTACCCGCACGCCGGGCGGCGGGTCCCACGGGTTCAGTCATGCGGCGCGTCCTATGGCCTGAGTCGGTAGTCCCTACCGCCCTCCAGTCGGCCGCCGGACGCTGAATCTGAGCAGATCAGCCCTTCAGCGCGGCCCCCACCACGGCGCGTGCTTCCTCCTGGATGCGGGCCAGCTGATCGGGTCCGTGGAAGGACTCGGCGTAGATCTTGTAGACGTCCTCGGTGCCGGACGGGCGGGCGGCGAACCAGCCCGACTCGGTGGCGACCTTGAGCCCGCCGATCGCCGCGCCGTTGCCGGGGGCGGTGGTGAGCACGGCGGTGATCGGCTCGCCCGCGAGTTCCTTGGCGGTGACCTGCTCGGGCGAGAGACGGCCCAGGATCGCCTTCTCCTCGCGGGTGGCCGGTGCGTCGATCCGGGCGTACGCGGGCTCGCCGAACTTGGCCGTGAGGTCGCGATAGTGCTCGCTGGGGGTGCGCCCGGTGACGGCCAGGATCTCGGAGGCCAGCAGGTCGAGCAGGAGGCCGTCCTTGTCGGTGCTCCACGGGCCGCCGTCGCGGCGCAGGAACGAGCCGCCGGCGCTCTCTTCGCCGCCGAAGCCGATCGAGCCGTCGAGCAGGCCGGGCACGAACCACTTGAACCCCACCGGCACCTCGTCGAGGCGGCGGCCCAGGTCGGCGGCGACCCGGTCGATCATCGAGGAGGAGACCAGGGTCTTGCCGATCGCGGCCGCGGAGGGCCAGTCGGTGCGGTTGGCGAACAGGTAGTTGATCGCCACGGCCAGGTAGTGGTTGGGGTTCATCAGCCCGGCGTCGGGGGTGACGATGCCGTGCCGGTCGGCGTCCGCGTCGTTGCCGGTGGCCAGCTGGAAGCGGTCCTTCTGCTCGATCAGCGAGGCCATCGCGTACGGCGACGAGCAGTCCATCCGGATCTTGCCGTCCCAGTCGAGCGTCATGAAGCCGAAGGTGGGATCGACGTTGGGGTTGACCACGGTCAGGTCGAGCCCGTACCGCTCGGCGATCGCGCCCCAGTAGGCCACGCTGGCCCCGCCCAGCGGATCGGCCCCCACGCGCAGCCCGGCCGACCGGATGGCCTCAAGGTCGATCACGGCGGGAAGGTCTCCCACGTACGCGTCGAGGAAGTCGTAACCCGACACCGAGGACGACTCGCGGGCCCGGGCCGCCGGCACCCGGCGCACGTCCTTGAGCCCGGCCACGATCAGCGCGTTGGCCCGGTCCTGGATCCACTTGGTGGCGTCGGTGTCGGCCGGGCCGCCGTTGGGCGGGTTGTATTTGAAGCCACCGTCGTCGGGCGGGTTGTGCGACGGGGTCACGACCACGCCGTCGGCCAGGCCGGACGACTTGCCCCGGTTGTAGGTGAGGATCGCGTGCGACACGGCCGGGGTCGGGGTGTAGCCGTCGCGGCTGTCGATCAGCACGGTGACGTCGTTGGCCGCGAACACCTCGAGCGCGGTGATCATCGCGGGCTCGCTCAGCGCGTGCGTGTCCCGGCCGAGGTAGAGCGGGCCGTCGGTGCCCTGCGCCCGGCGGTATTCGACGATCGCCTGGCTGGTCGCCGCGATGTGGTCCTCGTTGAACGCGTTCTTGAGGCTGGAGCCGCGGTGACCGGAGGTGCCGAAGGTGACCCGCTCGCCGACCACCTCGGCGTCGGGCCGCTCGGTGTAGTAGCGCGAGACGACCCTGGGCACGTCGATCAGGTCGCGCGCCTCGGCGGGCTTGCCGGCGCGGGGGTTGACGGACATGGCGGCCTCCGATGTGAGCGTGGATCTGCCTAGGAGCGTATAGATATCCCATGCCCCCGGCAGCGGGTCGGTAAGCGGCTGTCCACGCGATGAAACCTTTCTGTCCCGGCTTCCCGGGATCGGGGTGACTTTCGGTCACCGATTGGGCAGAAGGTAGCCAGTTGTTTTCGAGACTGGAGGTCGCCGTGCATGTGTCCGTGGTGGGGAACGCGGATGACTCCGTAGTGGTCACTGTTCGCGGCAATCTCGACATCGACAGCGGGACGACCCTGACGACGACGCTCGACCAGGTGCTCGACCGGCCGGCCCCGCGCATCGTGGTCGACCTGTCCGGCATCGAGTTCTGTGATTCGACCGGGCTCAGTGCCCTCGTCATCGGGCACAACCGCGCGTCGGCGACCGGCGGCTGGCTGCGGCTGGCGGCGCCCGGCGACTTCCTGGGCCGGCTGCTCGACACGATCGGGCTGACGCCGCGGCTGGCGGTCTACCAGACGGTGGGTGACGCGCTGACCGGCCGGGACGCCGACTAATCTCGCGGGCGTGCTGATCCTGCTTCCGCCGTCCGAGGGCAAGACGCCCGCCGGCTCCGGTGACCCGGCCGACCCGGCCTCGCTGTGGCTGCCGGCCCTGACCACGGCGCGTAAGCGGGTGCTGTCCCGGCTGGTGTCGATGAGCAAGCGGACCAGTGCCCGCGCGATGGCCGACTCGCTGGCCGTGCTGGGCCTGTCGGCGGGGCAGGCGGGCGAGGTCGTCCGGAACGCGTCGCTGCACACGGCGGCCGCCGCTCCCGCCGCTTCGATCTACAGCGGGGTCCTGTACGAGGCCCTGGACGCGCACTCGCTGGCCCCGGCGGCCCGCGAATGGCTGGATTCGCGGGCGGTCGTGTTCTCCGGGCTGTGGGGCGTGGTGCGTCTCGACGACCGGATCCCGGCCTACCGGCTGTCGGTCGGGGTGACCCTGCCGGTGCTGGGCGGGCTCACCGCGTACTGGAAGAAGGCTCTGCCCGGGGCCCTGGATCCTCAGGCGGCCGGGCGGCCGGTGCTCGACCTGCGTTCGGGAGCCTACGGCGCGATGTGGAGCCCGCCCGCGGCCACGTCGGCCACCGTCCGGGTCCTGCACGAGCGGGTGGTCGACGGCGTGCCCAGGCGTTCGGTGGTGAGCCACTTCAACAAGGCGACCAAGGGCCGTCTCGTACGCTCCCTGGCCGAGGCCGCCGCCGCGCCGGGCTCGGTGGACGAGATCGTCACGGCGTTGCGCGACCTGAAGTACACCGTCGAGGAGCAGCCCGTTCCCGCGGGCCGCCCCCGTCAGCTGGACGTCGTGGTGGCCGACCTCTGAGTTACTGCGCGGCCAGAATGTCGACCACGAAGCGGAGGTCGCCCTGCTCGGCGCCGTAGGCCATGGCCGCGGGCACGTCGATCTGGAGGCGGCTGCCGACCTTCTGGCCGGGGATGCTCTTGTCCCAGCCCTGGATGACGCGGCCGGTGCCGATCGGGGTGCTGAACGGCTCGCCACGCTGCCACGACGAGTCGACCACCTGGCCGGTCTTGTAGCTGATCAGCACGTAGTTGGCGGTGACGGTCTGGCCGGCCTTGACGACCGGGCCGCGACCGGCCACCAGCGGGGTGACCTTCAGCTCGGTCAGCGTGCCGGTGCCGGGCTTGACCGTGGGCTCCTTGGACAGCTCGGGCGGCGTGTTGACCGGCGCGGGGGCACCGGCCGCGGGCTCGGAGGGAGCAGCCTCGGTGGGGACGGCCTCGGTCGGCACGGCCTCGGGTGCGGCCTCGGCCGACGCGGGGGCGGGCGCCGCGGCGGGCTGGTCGGGGTCGCCGCCGCGGACGGTGACGAAGACGGTCACCAGGACGGCGACCACGGCCACCCCGGCGACGGCGCCGGCGACGGCCTGGGTGCGGCGCTTCGCTCGGTCGCCGGTGATGGGTCGGGCGGTCTCGGTGCTCATATGTCTTCGACTCTCCTGTATCGGCGTCGGCCGGAAACTTCGGACACGGTACCTGTAGTGGTGACGAAGCCCATGGGAAACCTCGGCCGAACCGCTGAGGCGGATGATCGCCCATACGGTTGGTCACTGATTTCGCTCTACTCCGTCACGCATCGAAGTGCGATTGTTTGCACTCACGCACGTTTGTTCGCTCTGTGAAACACCCGTAACGCACTTGCAGGAGGGTCGGTTGCCGTCGACCGCGGATGGTCGCCGCCGAGGCCGGACCAGCCACCGCGCCGAGCCCCCCGGGCGACGCGACAAGTCCGGCCACGAGTGGAACGAGTACCTGTCGTCCGCCGCCGTGATCCTGGCCGGCGTGCTGGTCGTCATCGGCTTCGGGTTCATCGCCTCCCGCGGCCTGAGCAGCAGCGAGGAGGCGGCCCCGCCGCTCGATCCGCCCGCTCCGGCGCTCGGCGACGTGCGACTGCCCACGCCGGCCAGCCCCGGCCTCATCCCGCTGGGCAGCCCGACGCCCACCCCGTCCCGGACAACGCCGCCGCCGACGGTGAAGCCGCCCTCGCGCGACCAGCTCCGGATCGCCCAGGGTCCCGTACCGGGAAAGGTCGATCTGACGGAGGAAGGCGAGAGCGACTGGGTGCACTGGGGGCTCGACGGCACCTTCTCCCTGGAACGCGACAAGGGCGGCGAATTCCGCATCCTCGAGGGCGCTCCGACCGCGCCCCGGTTCCGGCACTCGCTGAGCCCGCAGACGTTCACGTGGACCGGCGGCGATCCGGTAGCCACCGCGGCCGGCACCCGCACCGGCATCCGTACGTGCGGCAAGGGCAACGGCTTCACGCTCACGGCGCCGGCCGGAACCACCCCGCGGATCCTCAAGCTCTATGTCGGGACCGTCTCCGCGCGCGGAAAGCTGACCGCGCGGCTGAGCACGGGTGACTCGACCGGCTCTACCGTTCTCGACAACCGCGGTGGCACGCTGCGTACCGCCGTGGTGACCGTGGCCTACCAGGCGCCGAGATCCGGCCAGGTGCGGCTGACGTGGACCACCGACACCGCGTACGGGAAAGGTTGCGCTGGGGTGGCCCTGGAAGCGGCGGCGCTTTCGTGAAGTGTTCTCATAGCACTCCAGCCGGGATCCGGCGGTAGTCAGGGATTCAGAGGGGTTGAGATGTTCGCGGGCTGGGGATCGTGGGTCGCCCGCTTCCGGTGGCCGGTGCTGTCCGTCGCGCTCGTCGCGGTGATCGGCGCGGGCATCTGGGGGCTCGGAGTTTTCGGCCAGCTCACCGAGGGCGGATATCAGGACCCGAACAGTGAGTCCTCGCAGGCCACCGAGGCTGTCGAGAAGGCGTTCGGCGCGCCGGGCGGCGATCTGGTGGTCCTCTACACGCCGGCCAAGGTCAAGATCGACGACGTCGAGCTCGGCAAGAAGATCCGCACCCGGCTCGCGCTGCTGCCCAAGTCGGCCGTCGCGGGCACCACGTCGTACTGGCAGACGAAGTCCTCGCAGTTCGCGGCCAAGGACAAGTCCAGCGGCATCGCGATCGTCACGCTCCAGGGCGACGACGACGGGGCCAAGCTCGACGCGTTCCGCGAGATCGACGACAAACTCGCCGTCGAGGGCACGAAGGTGCAGCTCTCGGGCGCGGTCGTGCTGTCCGACGCCACCTCCACCCGCTCCACCGAAGACCTGGCCAAGGCCGAGATCATCTCGCTGCCGATCACGCTGATCCTGCTGCTGTTCCTGTTCGGCTCGCTGGTGGCCGCCTCGCTGCCCGTGCTCGTCGGCGGGGCCGCGGTGCTCGGCTCGCTGGGCATCCTGCACGCGGTGGCCGGGGTGCACGAGGTCAACTCGTTCGCGGTCAACGTGGCCAGCCTGCTCGGCCTGGGCATGGCGATCGACTACGGCCTGTTCATGGTCGGCCGCTTCCGCGAGGAACAGGCCTCCGGACGGACCCCCGCCGACGCCGTACGCCGCACGGTCGCGACCGCCGGACGCACGGTCGTCTTCTCGGCCACGCTGCTGATGATCGCGCTCGGCGGTCTGCTGCTGTTCCCGCAGGGCTTCCTCAAGTCCCTCGCGTACGGGGGTCTGGCCGCCGTCGGGCTGGCCGCGGTGCTGTCGCTGACCCTGCTGCCGGCGATGCTCGCGGTGCTCGGCCCGCGCGTCGACAAGCTGCCCATCCGCCTGCCCGGCCGCAAGGAGGTCGCGCCCGAGCAGTCGCTGTGGGGCCGTGTCGCCGCCGCCGTGCTGCGCCGCCCGGTCCTGTTCGCGCTGCCGATCCTGGCCGGTCTGCTGGTGCTGGCCGCGCCGATCAGCGGTGTCCGGTTCGGCGAGGCCGACGAGCGTACGCTGCCCGCCGGCGACCCGGCCCGGGTGGCGATCGAGACGCTGAAGGCCGGTTATCCGCAGTTCACCGGCGACGGCCTGCCGATCGTGCTGCGCGGCGACGCCGACACCTCCGCGTTCGCCGTGACGCTCCGCCAGATCGACGGCATCGCCCAGCTCGGCCCGGCCCAGCGCGCCGGCGACGTCACCGTCTTCAACGCGACGCTCGACTCGACCGACCCGTTCAGCGTGGAGGCCCGGCAGGTCGTCGACGACATCCGGTCGCTGCCCGTGCCCAACGGCGCCGAACTGCTGGTCGGCGGGACCACGGCCCGCAACGTCGACAGCCTCTCGGCCACCGCGGCCAAGCTGCCGTGGATGGTCGGCATGCTGGTCGGGGCCACCCTGATCCTGATGTTCCTGGCCTTCGGCTCGATCCTGCTGCCGATCAAGGCCGTGGTGATGAGCGCGCTCAGCCTCAGCGCCACCTTCGGCATCCTGGTCTGGATCTTCCAGGACGGCCACGGCGCGAGTTGGCTGGGCGTGACCCCGGCCCCGCTCGAGGCGGGCATCGTCGTGCTGATGGCGGCCGTCGTGTTCGGCCTGTCCACCGACTACGAGGTGTTCCTGCTCTCGCGCATGGTCGAGGCCCGTGCACACGGCGCCTCCACGAACGAGGCGGTGACCGTCGGCCTGGCCCGCACCGGCCGGGTCATCAGCGCGGCCGCGCTGCTGCTCATCGTGGTGACCGGGGCGTTCGCGCTGTCGTCGGTGACGACCATGCGGTTCGTGGGTATCGGCATGATCGTGGCCCTGTTCCTGGACGCCACCGTGGTCCGGATGCTGCTCGTCCCGGCCGTCCTCGGGCTGCTCGGCAACGCCGCGTGGTGGGCCCCGGGCCCGCTGAAGCGCTTGCAGGAGCGGGCCGGGCTGGCCGAGCACGCGGGCGAGGAAACGCCGGCATTGCCTGCCGGACGGCACGCGGCCGGCGAGGCTACGGCGGTGCTGGCCTTGCCGCCCGGGCCGTCGGCGGCAAAGAGGGCCGACTGGGACCGCGAGGCGGCCGGCGTGATGCTGTTGCCCCCGGGCATGATGGCGCAGGCGCTGTCGTCCCGGGAGGTCGCCACCCAGGTCATCCCGCGCGTGACCGACAAGCCCGCGGTGGCCGACGACGACGTGGTCGACGCCGAGATCATCGAGGACGAGCCGGAGGGGAAGGCCGCCGGGGAATCGGGCGGCCCGAAGGCCGGCGACGGGGATGACGAGGTTGTCGAGGGCGAGACCGTGGAGGATGACGGCTCGGGTGGTTCGCTCTCCTCCTCCGATGGCCTGGTGAAGGTCGAGTCGGAGCCGGGCACGAAGCCCGAGGCCGAATCGGCCGCCGTCGCGAGCGCAGCGGTCGTGGGCGCCTCGGCAAGCGCACCGGTGGTGGGCGCCGCCGCGGACAAGCCTTCCGGGGCGGACGAGCCTTTCGCCGCGAGCAGTGCTTTCGTCGCCGACGAGCCTTTCACCGCGGACAAGCCTCCTGCAGCGGACAAGCTTTCCGGGGCGGACGAGCCATCCGTAGCGGACAAGCTTTCCGGAGCGGACGAGCCATCCGTAGCGGAGCCGTCTTTGGCGGACAAGTCTTCCGTCGCGGAGAACGTTCCTCTTGCGGACGAGCACTCCGCCTCGGTGGAGGACGAGGCCGCCGCCGGAACGTCGTCCGTCCCCATGGCGAACGCGAAGTTGAATGCGACCAGCCAGCCCACTTCTCCATCTCCTTCCAACTCCTCTGACATCTCCGACATATCCGAAATGTCGGAGAGTGGGCTGGGAGTGCGGGGCTTGGGAACGGGCAGTGCGGCGCCGGTGGCCAATGTCCAGGCTGATCAGCCGGTCGCGCCGCAAAGTGCCACGTCGATCACCAACGAAGTCAGCACCGCCGCGGCTAGCGAGCCCGTGGCACCTAGCAGTGAGACTGCCGAGCCGGTTGTAGCGAGCGCAGAGACTGCCAAGCCGGGTGCAGGAAGCGCCGACACCACCGAGCCAGTTGCCGCGGAGGCCGAGACCACCGAACCGGCCGCTGCCAAGGCCGAGACCCCCGAGCCAGTTGCCGCGAACGCCGACACCACCGAACCGGTTGCCACCAAGGCCGAGACCACCGAACCGGTCACCGCGAACGCCGACACCACCGAACCGGTTGCCACCAAGGCCGACACCACCGAACCGGTTGCCACCAAGGCCGAGACTGCCGAACCGGTTGTCACGAAGGCCGCGGCCACTCCGCCGGCTACCGCTGACGTCGACGTCACCGAGCCGGTCGCCGCTGAGGCTGAAACCGCCGAGCCGGCTGCCAACGCCACCCAGCCGGCTTCCCCATACGCCGGCACCAGTCAGCCGACCGCCGAGCCGATTGCCGGAGACTTCGCCGCCAGCCCGTCGGCTTCCGGGGAAGTCGACACCAGCGCGGAGGCCGCAGCGGACGCCATCTGGGCCCGGCACCGCGAGCCGGCCTCGGTTCCGGTCTGGCGGTGGGACGACGCGTCGGGCGATGAGACCGTTGACGCGGAGCTGGTCGAGGACGAGCCCGATCCGCCTCTGGCCGCGGCGGCGCTCAATCTGCCGGTTCCTTACTATCCCGAGCCGGGGGTCTACCGGTCGGAGTCGGTCAGCAAGTACACCGATTACTCCGCTCCGGACGACTTCTTCTTCGCGCCCTCGTCGGCTGGGACGTTTGCCAGCTCGCTGCAGCTGCCGGCCGAGCCTTCGGAACCGCCGGTGCCCTATTTCGGCGACCGCCCGGACTTCGAGCGCACCCACAATGCGGCGCTGCCCGAGCTCGATCTGACGCGCAGCTTCGACGCGCCGGACCTGGAGGCGACCGCGATCTTCGAGGCGCCCAACCGGGAGGCCGTACGGGCCTTCGAGTCGCCGGATCCGGAGACCTCGGGCGTGATCGTCACTCCGGAGGCCGACCCGGTCACGCCGCCGGAGGCTGAGCCCGATCCGGTGGCCGACGTCGCTACGCCGGAGGTCGACGACGAGGATCCCGCCGTCACGCGCAGCTTCGACGCGCCCGACCTCGACGCCACCCGCAAGCTTCAGCTGCCGGAACTCGAGTCGACCCGCCGCATGCCCGCGCCCGACATCGCCCGGGCCCGGCGTCTCGGATCCACGTCCCCGGCCGAAGACCCGAAGCCGGCAGCCGAGCCGAAGCCGACGTCCGGGGTGACGCGGCCGTCCGAGGTGACCCGGCCGTTCGAGACGAAGAAGCCGTCCGTGCCGGTCGTCCCGGCGGCACCCGCCGTGCCGGTCGCGTCGGCCGAACCGGTCGCCGAGCCGCTGCCGAAGCGTCCCGTGCCCGCCGCGGAGCCACCCGCGTCGCTGATCGAGCCGCCCACCACTGGCAGTGGCACGGCGAACCGTCTCTCCGACCTGTTCCCGGCGCGGCGCACGACCGAGCCCGACGAGACCCCGGCCCGGCGCCGCCTGACGATCTTCGACGAGCCCGCGCCGATGCCCGAGGATCCGGGTCCGGCCCCGTACGACAAGCCGCTCCCCCAGCGCCAGGTCACTGAGCCGCTCCCTCGGCGCCAGGTCAGCGAGCCGCTGCCGCAGCGCCGAGCGGCCGAGCCGCTTCCGACGCGACAGCCGGCGGCCTTCGAGCAGCCGATCGCCAAGCCGCCGGTCAGCGAACCGCTCCCGGCGCGCCAAGTGGCCGAGCCGCTTCCGACTCGCCGGCCGGAGCCGGTGGACGAGCCGTCACCGCTGCTTCGCCCGGCCCTGCGCGGCGATCAGCCGTATGCGGTCCGCCCGGCACCGCCGACGCCACCGATCACCCCGGCAGCGGCTCCGCCGGTCACTCCCGCGCCGGTCACGCCGCCAAGCCCCGCGCCGGTCACGCCGCCAACCCCTGCGCCGGTCACGCCCGCGGTTCCGGCGCAGCGCCGACCGGCCGATCTCGGTGACCACCTGCGCACCACCCGCCCGGCCGACCTGGGTGACCACCTGCGCGAGTCCCGCCCGGCCGACCTGGCCCAATACACCCGCCGCCCGACCGCCGAGCGCAAGCGCCCGGAGAGCCTGGCCGAGCACAAGCCGGCCCGCCGGCCCGCGACGCTGGCCGACCAGACCCCGGCCCCGCGCCGCAAGCCGGACGACGAGAAACCCGCCGAGTAGCCGCCTGCCGGACGACGAGAAACCCGGACGAACAGCGCTCGCCGGACGGCACGGAACCCGCCGAGTAGCTGCCTGCCGGACGACGAGAAACCGGGCACGAACAGCCGCTCGCCGGACGGCACGGAACCCGGCCGGACAGCGGCTCAGCGGAAGACGAGCCCGCCGCCGACCTCGAGCACCTGGCCGGTGAGCGCGCCCGACCCCTCCGAGACCAAAAGGCGTACGGCGGCCACCACGTCCTCGGGCACGAGCGCCCGCGGCACGGCCTGCGCGGCCACGATCGGCGCGTGGGCCTGCTCGTCGCGGCCGCCCGCGAGTTCGGCCTCGCCCTCGGTGCGGATGGCGCCGGGTGACAGCGCGTTGACGGTGACGCCGGACGGGCCGAGCGCGCGGGCCAGCGAGCGGGTGAGGCCGATCAGGGCGGCCTTGCTCGACACGTACGCGGGACCGGACGGGCCGCCCAGCCGCACGGTCGGCGAGACGACGTTGATGATGCGGCCCCAGCCCCGCTCGGCCATGCCGGTGCTCAGCGTCTGGGCCAGCAGCATCGGCGCGGTGACGTTGACCGCGAACGTCTGCTGCCACTCGGCCAGCGACATCCCGGCGAAGTCGGCGTTGGACGCCCGGGCCGCGTTGTTGACCAGCACGTCGATCGGGCCGGCCTGGTCGGCCAGGATGCGTACGGCGCCCGGGTCGGCCAGGTCGGCGTCGAGCAGGGTGACTGCGGCGCCGAGGTCTCGGCAGAGGTGCGCGACCCGTTCGGCCTCGTCGGCGGCGGCCAGGTGATGCAGCACGAGCTCACAGCCGGGACGGGCGAGCCCGACGGCGATGGCCGCCCCGATGCCGCGCCGCGCCCCGGTGATCAGAATCCGCTGGCCCATGCCGGTCAGCCTAAGCGGTGGATCGCGAAAGGGGACGTGGCCGAGCGGCCCGCTGGCGCTGGGTCGCTCGGCCACGCCGGTCAGGAGCGGGCCACGCCGGTCAGGAGCGGGCCACCGCCAGTTCGACGACCTCGGGGACGGGCCGCGTCGAGAGCCAGCACCCGGTGGCGACCAGTGCGAACCCGGCGAGCGTGCTGATTCCGAAGCTCTCGTTGAGCAGCACGACCCCGAGCAGGACCGCGACGACCGGGTTCACGTACGTCACCAGGCCCGCCCGGGTCGAGCCGACCTCGCCGATGAGCTGGTAGAAGGCCAGCAGCGCGAGCGCGGTGCAGAACAGGCCGAGCGCCGCCAGCGAAGCCCAGGCCTCCCCCCGTACGGGATGGGAAGGAAGTGAAAAGGCGGCGAACGGCAGGAGCGCGACCGAGGTGATGCCGGTCGTGGCCCCGACCAGGGACTCGGCCGGCACGTCGGAGAGGCGGCGCTGCACGAGCATGGTGGCGACGGCGTAGCTGAGCGCGGCGATCAGCACCATCCCGGCGCCCAGCAGGCCCAGGCGATCGCCGGAGAGGTCGAGCCCGACGAGCAGCGCCACGCCGCCGAAACCGAGCACCAGACCGGCCACGCGGATCGGGGTGAGGCGTTCCGAGCGGGCCATCAGCAGGGCGATCGCGACCGGTTCGACCGCGATGAGCAGGCCGGTCAGCGAGGAGCTGATGTGCGTCTCGCCGTACGTGATCAGGAGGAACGGGCCGAGGATGTGCACGACCGACAGCACGGTCACCCAGCCCATCCGGCCGCGCAGCCGGGCCAGCGAACCGCGGGCGGCGGCGATCGGCAGCAGCACGAGCGCGGCGATCGCGACGCGGCCGAAGACGACCAGCATCGGCGACAGGTCCTCGATGGCCACCTTGATCAGGAAGTACGGGACGCCCCAGAGCACCGAGACGGCGAGGAAGAGAAGCCAGGCGCGACGATTCACACCAACGACCTTGCCCCCGTACGGTAGTAAGCGGTAGTACTGACTTGCTGAGGTCGTCGTTAGGTGAGCTTATGATCGACGTACGTCGTGTGGCCGTGCTGCGGGAGGTCGCCCGGCTCGGCAGCTTCAACCAGGCCGCCGCTTCCCTGCTGCTGACGCCGTCCGCGGTGTCGCAGCAGATCAGCGCGCTGGAACGCGAGCTGGGCGGCACGGCCGTCGTCCAGCGCAGCACGCGCGGGGTGTCGCTGACCGAAGCGGGCCGGGTGCTGGTCGAGGCGGGCGACGCCATCGCGGCCGAGCTGTCCCGGGCCGAGCGCGAGATCACCCGGCTGGGCACGCCCGACAGCCTCACCGTGGCCACGTTCACCAGCGGCGGCCAGCGTCTGCTGCCACCCGCGCTGACCCGGTTCGCGGCCGAACGTCCCGGGGTCGAGCTGACGGTCCTCGAGAACGAGCCGGCCGACGCCCTGCCCCTGGTGCGCTCGGGCGCGGCCGACCTCGCGCTCGTCTATCACTTCGACGACCTTCCCCCCGTACGCCCGGGGGATCGTTCCGGCCTGACCTGGACGGCCCTGCTCGACGACCCCATGTGGATCGTGCTGCCCGAGGCCCATCCGCTGGCCGGTCGCGAGTCGCTGACGATCGCCGAGCTGGCCGGTCAGCGCTGGGTGCACGGCTGCCTCGAGATCGTCGACATGCTGGACCACTACGCGGCCCTGGCCGGCTACGAGATCCGCACGGCCTGCCGGGGCACGGACTACGTCTTCGCCCAGTCGCTGGTGCGGGCCGGGGTGGGCATCAGCATGATCCCCCAGGTGGCGCTGACCGCGGCCCCGGGCGGTCTGGCCATGGTGCCCCTGTCCCCGCCGTGCCCGTGCCGCTACATCGGCATCGTTACGCCGCAGCACCGCCGCCCCAACCCGCTGACCGAGGCCCTGGTGCAGTCGTTGCGCGAGACCGTCGCCGGCCTTCCCGTCCCCGCCTGACCCGCGGCAAATCCGGATGCGCGCCCCGGACGGGCTGGTTAGCGTCCGGTTGTGGCCCACACCTATCCGCCGCTCAACGTCGAGGTCCGCACCCCACGCCTGACCCTGGCCGGCGCGTCCGACGACCTGCTGGAACGTCTTGTGCCCCTGGTCCGGGCCGGGATAGCCGACGCCGAGCCGTGGCCGTTCGACGACCCGATCGCGTTCTACGCCGACAACCCGGAGCGTGAGTGGCGGTGGCTGCGCGGCATCTGGACCGGCCGCGGCCGGGTCACCCCGGATGCCTGGCGGCTCTACTTCGCCGTGATGGTCGACGGCGAACCGGTCGGCATGCAGGACCTTTCCGGCCGCAACTTCACGCGGTTCGGCACGGTGACCACCTTTTCGTGGCTCGCCCCGGGCCGCCGCGGGCAGGGGCTCGGCCGGGAGATGCGGGCGGCCGTTCTTCACCTGGCCTTCGCCGGGCTGGGCGCTCGCGAGGCGGGCAGCGACGCGTTCGCCGACAACGAGGCGTCCAACCGGATCTCCCGCGGCCTGAGCTACGAGCCGAACAGCACCGACTGGGACACCCGCCGGGGCGAGCCCGCGCGGATCCAGCAGTGGCGGCTGCCCCTCCAGGTGTGGGAGCGGACGCGCCGCGACGACATCGAGCTGACCGGGGTCGAGGAGTGCCGGCCCGTCCTCGGCATCGAGGGATGAGTTGCGGCTCATCTCCTCCGGAGGGGGCTTGGGCGGCCGATCAGTCGCCGGGATCAGTACAGTTCCTGCGACGGATCGGGTTGTGAAGGACGGATCGGATGACGGGCGAAGCGGTAACGACCGCCGGGGTGGATGCCGAGCGGCTGGCGCTGTGTCTTGAGGTGATCGCCGAGGTGGAGGCGCTCCCCACGGAGCACCCGGACGCCGTGGCGGTGCGGCGGGCGACGGCCGCGCTGTTCAAGACGGTGAAGCACAAGCGCCGGCGGGAACGCCGCGATGCGATCCTGGCCAACGACCGGGAGGTCACCGAGGCCACCGCGACCGGGGCGCCGGGCCGCATCGACGACGAGACGGCGGGCATCCCGCTGCGCAGCACTGTCCGGGCCGCCACGGCCGGCGTGCTGCACCAGGCCCGCGGCTGTTACGTCTGCAAGCAGCGGTACACGCAGGTCGACGCCTTCTATCACCAGCTCTGCCCCGCCTGCGCCGCCCTCAACCACGAGCGGCGGGACGCCCGCACCGACCTGGCCGGGCGGCGGGCGCTGCTCACCGGCGGCCGGGCCAAGATCGGGATGTACATCGCGCTGCGGCTGCTGCGCGACGGGGCCGACTTGACGATCACGACGCGGTTCCCGCACGACGCGGTCCGCCGGTTCACGGCCATGCCGGACAGCTCGGACTGGCTGCACCGGCTGCGCGTGGTCGGGCTCGACCTGCGCGACCCGGCCCAGGTGGTGGGCCTGGCCGACTCGGTGGCGGCGCGCGGCCACGTCGACATCATCATCAACAACGCGGCGCAGACCGTCCGGCGTACGCCGGGGTCGTACGCGGCGATCAGCGCCGCCGAGTCCGAGTCCCTGCCCAACGGGCCACTCCCCGAGCTGGAATATTTCGGCACCGCGGGCGCCTCACCGGCCGCCGCCCTCACGACCGGGGCGCCCGTGCTGACGCCCCAGCAGATCACCGAGATGGCGCTGACCGCGCGTTCGGTCGCGATCGACGCCGGCGGGCTGGTCCCCGACACCACGCCGACGAACAGCTGGAGCGACCGGGTGCACGAGGTCGACCCGCTCGAGCTGCTCGAGGTCCAGCTGTGCAACGTGACGGCGCCGTTCGTGCTGGTCAGCCGGCTCCGGTCGGCGATGAAGCTGTCGCCGTCCCCCCGCAAGTACGTGGTCAACGTGTCGGCCATGGAGGGCATCTTCAGCCGCGGTTACAAGGGCGCCGGCCACCCGCACACCAACATGGCCAAGGCGGCGCTCAACATGCTGACCCGCACCAGCGCGGTCGACCTGTTCGCCGACGGCATCCTGATGACCAGCGTCGACACCGGCTGGATCACCGACGAGCGCCCCCATCCGACGAAGATGCGCCTGGCCGAGGAGGGCTTCCACGCGCCGCTCGACCTGGTCGACGGCGCGGCCCGGGTGTACGACCCGATCGTGCGCGGCGAGGCCGGCGAAGATCTGTACGGGGTTTTCCTGAAGGACTACGCGCCGGTCGCCTGGTAGGCCGCACGGCAAAGCGAGCCACGGCCCCCGGCCGTGGCTCGCTTCTCGAAACCGTGCTTCAGTCGTTGTCGCCGCCGCGGTCGCCACGGTCACGGTCGCCACGGTCACGGTCGCCACGGTCACGGTCGCCACGGTCACGGTCGCCACGGTCACGGTCGCCGCGGTCACGGTCGCCACGGTCACGGTCGCCACGGTCACGGTCGCCACGGTCACGGTCGTCGCGGTCGCCACGGTCGCGGTCACGGTCGCGGTCGCCGTGGTGGTCACGGTCGCGGTGGTCGCGGTCGCGGTGATCACGGTCCCGGTCGTTGAACCACGGACGGCCGTGGCCACGGTCGTGCCAGCCCCGGTCCCAGCTGACCTCGAGCGCGAACGTGCGACGCCCGACCCGCTCGCAGTCGAAGTCGTCCCAGCGGTTCCAACGCTCGCCGATGCGGCCGGCGATGACGCACTCGCCGTAGCTGCGGTAGTAGCCGACAACACGGTCACGGCGGTTGTCCTGGGAAACGCTCGACGTCTTCGACGTGCCCGCGTCACTTCCGGTGGCCGCCATGGCCGGACCCGCACCCATCGTGACGCCCGTGACCAGGCCCAGGCCGGTGACGGTAAGCATCCGGGTAATACGGTTCATAATCCACCTTCTCTTGACAAAACGCTATGCCGAGAAAAGGACATCACGCTCACGGAATGTCACAGACACGTTTCGGAGCGTGTACCCCGTTAGGGTCCGAGCATGGGCCGAACGGCCGAGGAGCCGATCATGAGAACGGGTAGGGGCCGCTACTCGTCCGGCAGCGCGAGATAGGCGGGCCGCAGAACCTCCGCGATCGGCCGTCCTCCCTCGGACAGCCGCGGCGGATCAAGCTGGTCAAGAAGCGCGTCCGGCCGGCTGACCGCCCCGGGCCGTCCCCCGAGCGACACAGCCGGCGTCGGCGATCCCCAGAACTCGGCCACTTCACCGAGCCGCTCACCAAGATCACCGCCGGGGTCGGAGGAGTATCCCGACGTTTGGCCGGCCGCGGAGGCAGAGGGCGCGGAGGAGCCGGCCGCGGAAGTGGCGTCTTCTGAGGAGCCGGCCGCGAAGGTGGGCGGCGGCGTTGCGGTGGCCGAGGGCGGGCGTGAAGCGGCGTGGGAGGGCTTGCCGGCTTCGGTGACGGCGAGGGCGCTTCGCAGGTCGCGCAAGTGGGACAGCAGCTCGTCGCGGCCGCGGCCACGCCAGGCGAAGGCGCCGAACGGGTCTTCGCGGAAGCTGCGGGCCAGCGCGTAACACGTGGCGGCCAGGTGGATGCAGGGCATCGGCCAGCGTTCGCACGTGCAGTCCAGGGCCACCTCGTCGAGGGCCAACGGCACCAGGCTCAACCCGGCCGCCGCGAACACCTCGCCTATCCCCGCGGGCATCCGGCCGTCGAGCAGCTGGGCCGTGAAGCGGGCCTCCCGGGCCAGCGAGGCCTCGAGGGCCGCCCACTCGGAGGCCCCGAAGGCCCGCACCGCGATCCGCGAGCGGAAGGCGCGCGAGTCGTCCGGCCCCCGGACCTGGGCCACCACCAGGCTGGACGAGATGGTCAGGCTGCGGACGTGCCCGGCCCGCTCGTCGCGCCGGCCGCGTGAGAAGGTCGGGCCCATCCGCAGCGACTCGAACGTGCCCAGGAAGGCCACCGGCAAGTCAGTCAACGATGGCCTCCGGGGCGAGCGTGAGCAGATCCCGCAGCTCGGTGGTGGACAGGGCGGTCAGCCAGCTCTCGCCGTTGCCGACCACGCGCGCGGCCAGCACGCCCTTGTCGGCCAGCAAGCGGTCGATGCGTTCCTCCAGCGTGCCCAGGCAGACCAGCGTGTGGACGGTGACGTCGCGCTGCTGGCCGATGCGGAAGGCCCGGTCGGTCGCCTGCTCCTCGGTGGCCGGGTTCCACCACCGGTCGACATGCACGACGTGGTTGGCCGCCGTGAGGTTGAGCCCGGTGCCACCGGCCTTGAGCGAGAGCACGAAGACGCCGGGACGATCGTCGTTCTGGAAGCCGCTGACGAGAGCGTCGCGGGCGCCCCGGGTCAGGCCGCCGTGCAGAAAACGTACGGGGGCGCCGAACCGGGCGGCCAGATGCGGGGTCAGCATCGCGCCGAACTTGGCGAACTGGGTGAAGCACAGCACGCTCTCGCCCTGGGCCAGCGCCCCGTCGACGATCTCCTCGAGGCGTTCCAGCTTGCCCGAGCGCCCGGGGAGCGGCGACCCGTCGCCCAGCAGCAGCGCCGGGTGCACGCAGGCCTGTTTGAGCTTGGTCATGCCGGCCAGCACGATGCCCTTGTTCCAGCGGTCGGTGCTCTCGTCCAGCCGGTTGGTCATCTCGTCGAGGATCGCCCGATAGAGGGTGGTCTGCTCGCCGGTGAGCCCGCACAGGTGGCGTACGTGCTGCTTGTCGGGGAGGTCGCTGATGACGACCGGGTCGCTCTTGACCCGCCGCAGCAGGAACGGCCGGGTGGCCTGGCGCAGGCGTGCGGCCGCGTCCTCGTCGGCGTAGCGCTCGATGGGCACGGCGAAGCGGGCCCGGAACGTGTGGGCCGACGCGAGCACTCCGGGATTGAGATAGTCGAGGATCGACCACAGCTCGGCCAGCCGGTTTTCCACCGGGGTGCCGGTCAGCGCGACCCGCATGCGCGACGGGAAGCGGCGGATGGCCCGCGCGGCCTCACCGGCGCTGTTCTTCACGTGCTGGGCCTCGTCGAGCACGACCCGGTCCCACTGCACGGCGGCCAGCTGGTCGGCATCGCGTACGGCGGTGGAATACGTCGTCAGCACGATGTCGGCGTCGGCGTCGACAACCCGGTCGGCGCCGTGCAGCACATGCACCCGCAGCGACGGCGCGAACCGGGCGGCCTCCCGCTGCCAATTCCCGAGCACCGACAGCGGGCAGATCAGCAGGGCCGGCCCCGAGCGCCGATGCAGCAGCAGGGCCAGCAGTTGCACGGTCTTGCCCAGACCCATGTCGTCGGCCAGGCACGCGCCCAGGCCGAGCTGATCGAGGAAGGCCAGCCAGGAGAAACCCCTTCGCTGGTACGCCCGGAGCTCGCCCCGCAGATCGGCCGGCGCGTCGAGCAGCTCGAGGCGGTGTTCGAGCTCGCCCGAGAGCAGGTCGGCCGCCCATCCCGCGCCGCTGGTGGCGGTGACCGGCAGCGGAAGTTCCTCGGGCGGCAGCAGCTTGATCGTGCGCAGCGCGTTGCCCGCGGTCATCGTGCCGCCGCCGCGGGCGAGGAAGCGCAGCCCGGCGTCGAGGCGCTCGGCGTCAAGATAGACCCAGCGGCCCCTCAGCCGCACGAGAGGGACCTTGGCCTTGGCCAGGTCGGCGAGCTCTTCGCTGGTGAGCACGCGCCCGCCCAGGGCCAGCCCCCAGTCGTAGTCGACCAGATGGGCCAGGTCGGCGGTCTGGTCGCGCAGCACGGCGGGGATCGGATCGCGGGGGCGCAGGTTGAGGCCGAGCCCGAGACCGGGTTTGTCACGCCACCAGGCCGGCAGCAGGACGCCGTAGCCGGCCTCTTCCAGCGTGGCCGCGTGGGTGAGGAAGCGGTGCGCCTCCTCGGTGTCGAGCACCATGTCGACCGGGCGGGGCACGTGCAGCGCGGCGTCGAGGTCGGGATAGAGGCGTGCGGCGCGGCCCAGCGCGCCGAGCAGGCGTTCCTGCGGGTGGTGGGTCCAGCGGCGCAGTGGGGCGTAGCTGTCCTGCCAGATGTCGGCCGCGGTGACCAGGGCGCTGGGCTCGTCGACCGCCTGCAGCAGGAACTCGAGCAGCCAGGCGTCGCGGACCGGGATCGCGGCCGGGCCGGGGTCGACCGCGTCGGGCTCGTCGGGTTCGAGGTCGGCCAGGTGGCTGAGGCGGAAGCAGAGCCGGACGGCGGCGCCGGTGACCGCGCTGGTGTGCCACTCGCCGAGGCGCTCGGCCAGTTCGTCGGCCAGCGCGGGGGCGCCCGGGAAGGCCGGTTCGCCGGTGAGCGCGGCCAGCCAGCCGTCGCCCAGTCGCACGCCGGCCTCGGCCAGCCGGGTGCGGACCAGACCGTCGACGAGGCGGTCGAGCGCCGCGGCCAGCGCGTCCTCGGCGGGCAGCCCGGCCACGTCGCCGGGGCGGGCGCGTTCGGCCCGGGCGGCGGCGGGCAGCCGGCGCAGCAGATCGTCGCGGTGGACGACGTCGAAGCCGGTGAGCACAGGCCGCCAGCGCGCGGTCGGGCCGTGCGGGTGCACGGCCGGCAGCACGCGGCCGCGGCGCACCAGGCTCGCGGCGAACTCGCAGAGCTCGATGAGCCACTCGACCGAGCGGCCGAGCCGCCCGTCGAACTCGGCGGCCACCTCGGCGTCAAGGAACGGGACGGTCACGGCCGGCACCGGCCAGGCCCGCAGCTTGGGGGTGCCGCGCCGGGGCGGCAGGCCGAGCTGGGGCGACGGCAGCGGGCCGGCGCTGGTGGACGGCAGCACGAGCGTGGCCGCTCGGGCCTGACCCGCGGGCAGCCGTGCGGCCGGCAGCGCGAACGGATGCCCGGACTCACCCGACGGCCCGCCCTCACCCCACAGGTTGATCGAGCCGTCGCGGCCGACGAAACCGTGCAGCACCCGCACCTCGGCCTGGACGAGGCTGGTCACCGCAGCTCCCAGACGATCGCCGGTGGCCGGACGCGGGCCGACAGCGGGCCGCCGAGCTCGTCGGTCAGCCCGAGCGAGGCGGTGAGCACCGCCTCGCTCTCGTGGGCGCCGCGCAGCAGGGCCGTCGGCACGTCGCCGAACAGGAGCTTGGCCCGCCGGAACATGGCGAAGGCCTCGCCGTCGACATTGCCCCAGCTCAGATAGAGGAACCGGGCGCCCGGACGGCCGTGCACCCAGGGGCCGCCCACGTCGAGCAGCTCGTCGACCTCGCGCGAGGTGATCTCGAATTCCCAGGTGGCCGACTCGGCCCACGCCGGGAACAGCGAGACCACCTCCCGCTGGCGCTGCACCCCCACATGCACGTTGGCCAGGCGCAGCGCATCGGCCTGGGCCCCCGTGCGAGCGGCGGGCAGGTCGCTCGCCTCGATCCGGATCCTCACGCTGAGAACCCTAGCCGCCGGGTCCGACAGATTTAGCGGCTGCGGTCGCGGACCCAGGCGTCGAGCAGGCCGCCGAAGTGGGCGAGGAACTTCTCGTGCTCGTGCACCGGGTACATGGCCCGGACGGTCTCGCGCAGCAGCGAGCGGAACTCGTCGGAGGTGACCCAGTCGTAGACGATCTCGTCGACGTTGCCGAGGTAGCGGTCGCAGAAGTCGGCGTACCGGTCGGCCTCGAAGTAGTCGTCGGCGAGCTTGCGATAACCGGCCAGCTTTTCCTCGTACGAGAGGGAAGTGTCGTCACCGATGGCGAAATAGGCCGACGTGTCGGTGTCGAGGCGCGGCTTGCGGCCGGTCACCACGCAGAACACCGACCAGCGCAGCAGCGCCGCCATGGCCCACGGGAAGTAGTAGTGCAGCGAGGTCAGCGCGACGTCGGGGCAGGCGTTGGCGTAGTCGATGGGGTACACGTCGGTGCCGCGCACCAGCGACTCGCACGAGTTGAACTCCCAGCGGAAGAACGCGTTGACCAGCCGCGAGATGGTGACCACCTCGTCGCCCTGCGCGGCGCCGAGGAAGCCGTGGTCGACCTCGTACCGGGAGTGCATGGGCTGGTCGGGGCGGAACTTCATGACCATCGTCTCGGGGCCGATGGTCAGCGAGCGGGCGAACACGTCGTAGTTCTCGACCGACGCCTGCAGGTGCATGAGCCGTTCGCCCGAGGCGTCGTACGCGGCGTGCAGCTCCTCGGGATCGCGGATCTTGGAAACCCCGACCCAGGCGCCACCGTCGTACGGCTTCATGAACATCGGATAGCCGACCTGCGCCGCCGTCGCGTCGAGGTCGAACGCCTGGTTGTAGCGGGCCGCCGTGTACGCGTACCGGCTGTTGTCCAGGGGGTTCTTGTACGGCACGAGGACCGTCTCGGGCACCTTGAGACCGAGCCGGATCATCGCGCAGTAGGCCGCGTGCTTCTCCATCGACTGGAACGTGAACGGGCTGTTCAGCAGGTACACGTCGTCCATCAGCGCGATCTTCTTGAGCCACTCGCGAGGGTGGTAGTACCAGTAGGCCAGCCGGTCGATGACCAGCTCGTGGCGGGGCTTGTCGCGCAGGTTGAACGGCTCGATGGTGACGCGCTCGGAGAGGATCCGATGGGTCTTGCCGTCCGGCCCGTTGATCACCCCGAGGCGGCGCAGCAGTGCCTCGAAGGCCCGCGGCCAGTCGTCTTCAGTTCCCAGTAGAAGTCCGATGGTGTGCTCGACGTCCGCCACGGGTGCCTCCCCATCTCACGGCCAGATTCGTCTTAGCAGGGATGTCAGGTGCGGTTCCAGGGCGTCGCGCCACGCCGGCCAGTCGTGACCGCCCTCGATCTGCGCGAAGGTGACCGGATAACCCTGCCCGCGCAGCGCCTCGGCCATGCTCCGGTTGTTCGCGAGATTTTCTTCGAGCCTGCCGCAGGTGAGCGTGGCCGGCACGGCGGGGCCGCTCGCCGAGCGCAGCACGCGTCCGGTCCAGCGCACGATCGGCAGATAGCGCGCGAACCCCGATTCCTGCCGGTCGAACCGAGGCTGGAAGAAGCTGCCGGACTGCAGGAACAGCCCGGCGAACGGCTCGGGGTGGCGACGCTGGCAGTGCAGCAGGGAGAGCGCGCCGAGGCTGGCGCCGATCGCGGCCACCGGGCGGCCACCCGAAAGGCGATCGGTCAGCCGGGGCAGGATCTCCAGGCCAAGACCGCGCGCGTACGCCGGGAGGGCCGCGTACCACTCGTTGCGGTCACCGGCCGGGAGCAGCACGACGTGGCAGGGCTCGATGCGGCCCGCGGTGATCGAGGCAGCGGCGTACCGCCCGAGGTCGGCGTGCTTGTCGTAGTCGGGCCCGTCGTGGGCGACCAGCACGCGGTCGGTGGCTTCGGCCGGCGACCAGACCCGGATGCTCAGCTCGGCCCGCAGCGCCTTGACGGGCAGGTCGATCGTCGACCACGACCCGGCCGCGGCGGGAAGCGTCCACCAATCGGGATCACGCCTCCGCTCCATGAACGCACACTAGCCGCAGCGTCGTGCGCCCGCGCGTCATCTGCGGAGCGGGATTCAGGGCGTGTAGGTCTGGCTCGGCGAGGACGACGGGGGCAGCCCGAACATGGCGGTCAGGCCGGTCACCCGGAGCTGCCGGTGGACGAACTCGCTCGGGTTGCGCAGCACGAACCGGGTGCCGGTCTCGCGGGCCGCGTTGTAACCCGTGACCAGGGTGCCGATGCCCTGGGAATCCATGAACGTCACATACATGAGGTCGACGATCAGGCTCAGCGGGCGCTCGCGCTGAAGCGTGCCCAGCACGGTCTCGCGCAGCGCGCCCACGGTCGCGGCGTCGAGGGAGCCGCGCACGTCGACGACGATCGCGCCGTCCGCCTGGCGTCGCGTCGTCATCACCGCCTCGCCCACCGCCGAACCTCCGTCACCTGGGGCTTGTCAGGCCACCGTACCTCTGGTCTCTATGTCCTCGCAGGCTGCCGCATGTTTCCGGCGCCACAGCGGACACCGGGTGCGCGGCTGCCCCCGATCACCGACACGACCTGCCCAATCTCGCTCTCCGGTTGCGGAGTGACGATCAGTATGCCCAAAGTCACATAGGCGAGAGCCGATGACGGGAGGGGGAAGGCATGGCCAGAGCAACGGGACGGCCGGGCATCTTCGCGGTGCGCGACGTCCGGTCCCTCATCACCGAGACGGCCGAGGAGGGCCACGGTCTCAAGAAAGCAGTCGGTGCCACGCAACTGACCGCGATGGGTGTCGGCGCGATCATCGGCACCGGCATCTTCGTGGTGATCGGCGAGGGGGCCGGCATCGCCGGGCCCGCGGTCATCCTGTCCTTCATCCTGGCCGCGGTGGCCTGCGCGTTCTCGGCGCTGTCCTACGCGGAGCTGGCGTCGTCGATCCCGGTGGCCGGCAGCGCGTACACCTACACGTACGCCACCCTGGGCGAACTGGTCGCCTGGATCATCGGGTGGGACCTGATCCTGGAGTACGGCGTCTCGGTCGCGGCCATCGCCGTGGGCTGGGGCGGCAACCTCAACGCGTTCCTCGACGCCGCCTTCGGGGTGGCCCTGCCGGATGCGATCGCCAAGTCGCCCGAGGACGGCGGCATCTTCAACCTGCCGGCCGTCTTCGTCGTCCTGGCGATCACGTTCCTGCTCATCCGGGGTGTCACCGAGAGCGCGCGCGTCAACCTGGTGATGGTCGCCGTCAAGCTGATCGTGCTGGTGTTCTTCATCGTCGTGGCGTTCGCCAACTTCGGCACCGGCAACTTCCAGCCGTTCGCGCCCGAGGGAGTGGACGGGGTGACCGCGGCCGCGGCGGTGATCTTCTTTGCCTATATCGGCTTCGACGCGGTCTCGACCGGCAGCGAGGAGGCCAAGCAGCCCGCCCGCGACCTGCCGCTGGCCATCATCGGCTCGCTGATCATCTGCACGATCTTCTACGTGCTGACCGCGGTCGGCGCGGTCGGCATCGCCTCGCCCGAGCAGCTCGAGAGCAGCGACGCGCCGCTGGCCGCCGCGCTCGACCAGGGCGCCGGGATCAGCTGGGCGGCCGCGATTCTCGCGCTCGGCGCGGTCGTGGCCATCACCAGCGTGGTTCTGGTCATCATGTACGGCCAGACCCGCATCTTCTTCGCGATGTGCCGCGACGGCCTGCTCCCCCAGCGACTGGCCAAGGTCAACCAACGGTACGGCACCCCGGCCCGGCTGACCCTCATCCTCGGCGGGCTGATCTCGATCCTGGCCGCGCTGGTGCCGCTCAGCGAGATCGTCAAGCTGGTCAACATCGGCACGCTGTTCGCGTTCGTGCTGGTCAACATCGGCGTGCTGGTGCTGCGGCGCACCCGCCCCGAGATGCCGCGGCCCTATCGGGTGCCCTGGTCGCCGGTGCTGCCGGTGCTGGGCATCGCCTTCGCCCTCTATCTGATGACCGACCTGCCCTGGGACACCTGGGTCCGGTTCGTGGTCTGGCTGGTGATCGGCGTGCTGATCTACTGGCTGTACGGCTACAAGAACTCCCGCCTGCGCCGCGAGGAGACCGCCACCCCGGGCTGGGCCCGCGAGTCCGATCCCCGTACGCCCGAGGACGGTGATCCGTCATGACCGGGCCGGTGATCGCCGGGGTGGACGGCAGCTCGTCGGCGGCCGACGCGCTGGCCCTGGGGCACTGGTTCGCCGAGGCCCTCGGGGCCTCGCTCGAGGTCGCCGTCGTGCACCCGGCGCCGGCCGCCCTGGGCTCGGGCCGGGTCGACGCCGAGTGGGTCGCCGACCGGCACCGCGCCGCCCAGCGGGTGCTCGACGACGCCCGCAAGACGCTCGAGGGCGTACGGGAGGAAGTGGCCTTCTCCATGGTGGCCTCGTCGTCGGCCGCACACGGGCTGCACGACCTGGCCGAGGAGAGGCAGGCGTCGATGCTGGTCATCGGCTCGGGACGGCATGCCACCCGGGAGCGGCTGATGGCCGGCAGCACCGCCGAGCGGCTGCTGGCCGGCAGCGTCTGCCCGATCGCCATCGCCCCGGCGTCGATGCCCGCCCCGCCCTCCGAGCAGCGCCGGATCGGCGTGGCCTACGTGGACACGCCGGACGGCCGGACCGCGCTGGCCGCCGCGGCCGAGACCGCCCGCCGCACCGGGGACACGCTCAAGCTCTACACCGTGGTCGCCGAGGGGGACGCCTCGCTGCCGTTCCTGATCGGCGACGATGTCGAGCGCGCGTTCCTCGAGACGGCCCGGGAGACGTACGAGCAGTCGCTGCGCACGGCGGCCGCCTCGGTGCCCGGAGTCACGGCCGAATGGCAGGTGGTGGCCGGTGACGTGGTCGACACGCTGGCCGACCTGACCGACGTGGACGTGCTCTATTGCGGCTCGCGCGGCTACGGCCCGGCACGCCGGGTGCTGCTCGGCGGTGTCTCGACCCGGCTGATCCGCCGGGCCTGCCGGCCCTTGGTGGTCGTGCCCCGCAGCGGCTGACCGCTAGTCGGCGCGGTGGCGCCCGCCTCCGGCCTGCACGGCCATGGAGGTGGGCTCCTCCGCGGCGCGCTTGTCCCACGGCGAGATCGCCGGGTGCGCGTTCTCGGCCTGCAGGTCCTGGATGGGCACATAGACCCGGGCGTCCACGGCCTCGGCCAGCAGCAGCGCGGCCACCATGGCCGTCGGGCGCTCGGCCGGGTCACGGTTGAGGCAGCGCGACACCAGATCCTCGACCTCGGGCGGCAGGCCGTCGAGCTCGGGCAGCGGGTCGGGATCCCGATAGCGCTGGGCGTAGACCAGCTCGGTCGGCGACTCGGCCCGCCACGGCAGATGCCCGCTGATGCACTGGTGCAGGAGCGTGCCGAGGGCGAACATGTCGCTGGCCGGGGTGGCCGCGGCGCCCTCGAACAGTTCGGGGGCGACGTAGGCCGGGGTGCCCATCACCGGCACGCCGGGATCCGGCTCCGGGGTGTCGGCCGAGGCCGCGATGCCGAAGTCGAGCACCTTGGCGCCGGACGGGGTGAGCATGACGTTCGCGGGCTTGATGTCGCGGTGCACGATCAGCTCGGCGTGCGCGGCGGCCAGCGCGGCCGCGACCTCGGCACAGATCCGCACCCCGATCCGCCAGTCGATCGGGCCCGCGGCCAGATGGGCGCTCAGCGTCTGCCCCTCGACCAGTTCCATCACGATGTACGGCACGTCACGGGAGGCCGGTCCCGACGGCGAGGTGCCGAAGTCGTGCACGCCGGCCACGTTCGGGTGCGCCAGTTTGGCGGCCGAACGGGCCTCGGTGCGTACGAGATCGACACTCGCCGCGTCGCCCATCGTGCCCTCCATCGAGGGGCCCATTATCTTGACGGCCACCGGACGGTCGAGCACCCGGTCGTGGCCGAGCCACACCTCGGACATGCCGCCGACGCCGATGCGCCGCACGAGCTGGTAACGCCCACCCAGCATCCGCATGTACCGACCTCCCGATCAAATCTTCGGATGGCGGTACCCTCCGATCCCCAGGCAGAAACGCTGTACTCACTTACTGTATGGAGATACAGTCCCGTCGTGACGCGCTACGGACCCATGTACGGCCCCGATTACACCTTCCTCGGAGTGCCCGCCTGCGACTGGCAGGACCCGGAGACGTACGCGGATGCCGACGTCGTGATCCTCGGCGCGCCCTTCGACGGCGGCACCTCCCACCGGCCCGGCGCCCGCTTCGGGCCGCAGGTCATCCGGGGCACCGACTATCTGCCGCACGACGGCTCGCGCCCGCACATGGCGATGCGGGTCGATGCGCTCAGCGGCGATCTGACCGTACGGGACGCCGGGGATCTCGAGGTGTTCAGCGGTGAGATCCAGCGCAGCTGCGACAACATCGAGGACGCGGTCGCGTACGTGAGTTCGCACGGCGCGATCCCGGTCGTGCTCGGCGGCGACCACACCATCACGTGGCCCGACGTGGCCGGCGTGGCCCGTCAGCACGGCGCCGGGCGGATCTCGGTCATCCACTTCGACGCCCACGCCGACACCGGGGACATCGAGTTCGGGTCGCTCTACGGCCACGGCCAGCCCATGCGCCGCCTGATCGAGTCGGGCGCCGTACGGGGGGACCGCTTTCTGCAGTTGGGTTTGCGCGGATACTGGCCCGGTCCGGAAACCCTCGACTGGATGGCCGACCAGGGCATGCACTCGTTCCACATGAGCGAGATCGTCGGCCGCGGCCTCGACGCCGTGCTCGACCAGGCCTTCGAGATCGCGCTCGACGACTGCGACGGCGTCTTCCTCTCGGTCGACATCGACGTCTGCGACCCCGGGCACGCCCCCGGCACCGGCACCCCCGAACCCGGCGGCCTGACCGCGCGGCAGCTGCTCGACAGCGTCTCGCGGGTCTGCCACGAACTACCCGTAGTAGGCATGGATCTCGTCGAGGTGGCACCCCCGTTCGACCACGCCGACATCACCGCGATGCTGGGCAACCGGGTCGTGCTGGAGGCCCTGTCGGGCATGGCGCGCCGCCGAAAAGACGCAGGTGGTCCCCCATGGAACCGGGCCACGCCGCTGCTCGAGGGCCGCGGCACGCAGCCCCCTCTGAGCGCCCGCGAGACCCCGCCGTCGCTGCCGCCGCGCGATCGTCAGCGCTCGCTGCCGCCCGCGGATTCGTAACAGACAGTCGCGGTTGCGCACTTGTTCCGGCCTGACCAGCCACGCAGCATGCCTTGCATGTCCCCCGACACGGCACTCTCCCCGTACCAGCAGATCGCGGCCGAGCTGCGACATCAGATCTTCACCGGCGGCCTGAGCGTCGGCGCGAAACTCCCCTCCGAGCACACGCTCGCCGGCGAGCATCGGGTCGCCCGCACCACGGTCCAGTCGGCGCTGCGCGTGCTGCGCACCGAAGGCCTGATCTCGTCACGCAAGGGCGCCGGCAACTTCGTCACCAGCCTGGCCGTGATCGACGCGTACCGCTGCCCCGCCCGCATCGAGCTCGACCACCAGCAGGTCGGCTGGCTGAGCCGGCTCCCCCGGCCGGCGCACGGGCTCGACCGGATCCTGCACTGCGAGCTCGAGCATCCCCACGAGGGCGCGCACGCCGGCCTGGGCCAGCACGCGGCCGGCACGGGCTGGTGGGTGCAGTGGACGCTGTCCGCCTCCGAGATCAACGCGATCCCGCAGTGCGCGGCCGTGCGGGCCCCCTCGGAGCAGGACGACAACCATTGCCTGCTCTTCCGCGATCACCCCGGGCGGCATTTGTACGGCAGTGACTACTCCTGAACCGGCTTGGTGTATCTCCGGCAGGGCACCCGCACCTCGGCGGCCGAGTAGTCGAAGGCGCCCTCGTCGGCCCAGCCCGACCGCTCGTAGAACCGCCGGGCCCGCGTGTTGCCCGGCACCACGGCCAGCCACGCCACCCGATGCCCGGCCGCCGCGACCTGCCGTTCCGCCTCGGCCAGAAGCGCACGGGCCACGCCGCCGCCGCGGAACGCCGCGTCCACGTAGACCTGCTCCACCTCGTCGGCGACCACCATCACGAAACCGGCCACCGCGTCGCCTTCGACCGCCACGGTCGTGTCACCTGTTCGCTGCGCGGCCCGCGTGCGAAACGTCTCGGGGGTGCGGAGGGCTACCAGGGCTTCCGGGACGTGGCCGAGATGACCGTCCCGCCACCCGGCCGACCAGATGCGGGCGACGGCCTCCGCGTCGTCGTCCCGGGCCCGGCGAAGCTTCACCGCGTGCCCCCGGTCAGGCGGGCCAGGGCGTCGATCAGCAGGCGTCCGGCCGCGGCGCGGTCCATTGCCGGGTCGCCGAGCACCACCGGCAGCGCGAGCCCGTCGACGAGCGCCAGCGCCTGGCGAGCCACGTCGAGAGGATCCAGGTCCTTTCCCCGTACGAGAACCTCGATCTCGGCGGCGAGGAGCTCGCGCCATCGCGTGTAGCCGGCGAGCACCTCGGCCCGGAGCCCCTCGTCACGCAGGGCCCACCGCCAGGACTCGACCCAGACCCGCCACGACGTGTCGCCGTCCACGGCGCCGCTGAGATAGGAGGCGATCACCACAAGCCGGCGCCAGGGGTCGGTCAGGCCGTCCAACTGCCCCGCCACCGCCTCGAAGTCGCCGCGCGCCGAGTGCCGGAACACCGCGAGCAGCATGTCCTCCCGGCTGCCGAAGAAATACTGCAGCGTGGACACCCCGACCCCGGTGGCCGCGCTCACATCGGAGAACCGGGTCGCGTCGGCGCCGCGCTGGGCCACCACGGCACAGGCCGCGGCCAGGACGTCTTCCCGCTTGCGCCGCCCGTCCGCCACGGCGCATGTCTACCACGCGGCTGGGCCCGCGCCCGACTCCACCGACCACATCAGCCAGTCACGGCGGCACACTCTCCGTGTTCGCCGACCACCCACTGTGATCAGACACGCGCCCGTCCCGGCCGCCTATTTTCTTGACGACGCAACAGAACGGCGAGAATTAACCGCACATTAAGTGGTTCTTCGTCCGTGCCGGATTTCGGGCAGTCGGAGATCTGACCCATTGTTGCCGGAAGATTACGTTGAGAATGCGGCCTGAATTGGCGCCGGGCCTTGGATGCGCTGCCGGTCGCCGGGCCTGCCCTATTTGGGTCGCGAGGAGCATACAGGCCCGGTTCGCCTCCGCAAGGCCCCGCCCGCCCGCTTGTCGCGTGGGAGCGTGACCATGGCGTCGCTGGGCTGAACAGGGCGTATCTGCTGCCATCTCATCGGCCGTCCGGTGCCGCGCTGTCACCCGATCCGACCCAGCTTCACCGCGCGGCCGACCTCACGACTCCCCCACCGCCCAACGCCGCGACTACGGGCGATCACCGGCGCGCCCTGCCCGAGCGGCTCAGCCTGGGGCAGCTCCCGGCCGCAACCTGGTGCCGTTCGGCGAAGTCGGCACGGTCGGGGCTGTGGATAACTCCACGAGGGCTCGCAGGCATGACAGGGTGTTTGTGGACAAGGTGCCGGGCGTGGCTTGACATCGCCTACGGTGGCGGGGGCCCCCGGGAGGGTGGGCCTCTGGGCTGGGAGCGATCTTGGGGGCGATCCTCGGGTGGAGGTGCGGACATGCAGCTTGACCTGCGGGAACTCGTGGAGCGGACCGGTCGGCTGATCTCGATTCCGTCCACGTCGGATCGGCCGGGCGAGCTGGCCCGGGCCCTCGAGTTCGTGCTGGCCGAGGTCGGCCCGGGGTTCGCCGTGCGGCGGTTCGAGTCGAACGGCAAGCCCAGCGCGCTGGTGAGCCTGGCGGGGGCGGACGACTTCCGGGTCATTCTCAACGCCCATCTGGACGTCGTCCCGGCCGCTCCGGAGCAGTTCGTGCCGCAGGTCGAGGGCGACCGCCTGTACGGCCGCGGCGCGCAAGACATGAAGGCCGCCGCGCTGGTCATGGCGGCCGTGTTCCGTGAGCTGGCGCCGGAGCTCGACATTCCGATCGCGCTGCAGCTGGTCACCGATGAGGAGGTGGGCGGCGCCGACGGCACGGCCCATCAGATCGCGCAGGGGGTCCGGGGCGGGTTCGTCGTCATCGGGGAGCAGAGCCGGCTCCGGATCGTCAACGAGTCGCGCGGGCTGGCTCATGTCCGGCTCACCGCGAAGGGGCGCGCGGCCCACGCGGCGTACCCGTGGCTCGGCGACAATGCCCTGGTCAAGGTGACGGAGGGGGTCGCCCGGCTGCTGCGGCGCTATCCGGTGCCGCAGGAGGAGGTGTGGCGGCCGACGGTGAACGTGGCCCGCATCGACACGCCGAACTCGGCCGTCAACCAGGTGCCGGACGAGGCGAGCGCGTGGCTCGACATCCGGTTCCCGGCCGAGGACGGGGACTGGTCGAGCGCGGGGTTGATCGCGGCTCGGCTGAGCGAGATCACCGGTGTGACGGCGACGGTCGAGGCGCTGGGGCACCCGCATCACGCCGATCCGGGGAGTGCCGAGGTGAAGCTGTTGCGGCAGGCCGCGCGCGACGCCGGGTTCCCGGGCACGCTGCTGGCCAAGCACGGCGCCGCTGACGGGCGGCACTACACGGCGGTGGGCGTGGACGCGGTGATCTTCGGGCCGGGTGGTGACGGCCAGCACGGGGCGAGCGAATATGTCGATCTGACGACGCTCACCCCGTACGGGAACGCGTTGGGATCTTTTCTGCGGAGCCTCAGTCCTCGTTGGCGAGCAGAAGCCAGCGCACGCGGCGGACCAGCTCGGCCGGGTTGAACGGCTTGACCAGGTAGTCGTCGGCGCCGACGGTCATGCCGAGGTCGATGTCGACCTGCCGGGAGTGGCCGCTCAACATCAGCACCGGGATCTGGGCGGTGTCGACCGACGAGTGCAGTTCGTAGCAGACGCTGAGCCCGTCGAGGCCGGGCATCGACACGTCGAGGATCACCATGTCGGGCTGCTCGGTGACCACCTGGCGCAGGGCGGAGGCGCCGTCGTCGGCGGTGATCACCCGGTAGCCGGCCGCCACGAGCTTGCTGGTGACCAGGTCACGCACGTCCTCGTCGTCGTCGGCGACCAGGATGGTCGGCTCGGCCAGGTCGGTGACCCAGTCCGCGACGGGAGCGGGGTAGCCGCTCACTGGCGCGATGAACGCCGGCACCATGGAAATCGCTGCTCCGACCATGTGATCTCTCCCCTTGACCCCTCGGTTCGTCTTGTCGAACGAGGGCACCATCGGCGGCGGGCGGGGAGGCTGCAGCAAAACGCCGGGTGCACGACGGGAGCAGGCCGGGAAAGAAAATGGCGGAGCCTCTCCTTGTGGGAGGGACCCCGCCACCGACGGTGCGGCCGTTTACCGCGCGCACCTTTCGTCGGTTCTCAAGCTAGAGGAACGCCGTCGATCCCCGGCCACCAGCCCCGGGAATCGTGATGGCGCTAACATCGCCCACTACCTGCGGTAACACGTCAGATCAGTTCCGTGCGCAGGTCGTGTGCGCCGTCGGCCCGGGTCGCCTCGTAGTAGACGCGCCGGCGGCCGTCGGGCAGCTCGATCAGGCTCAGGTAGCGCAGGCCGTTGGGGGCGTGCGGGCTGCCCAGCGGCTCCCCCGGTTCGGCGGTGAGCGGCCCGAAGCTGCCGTCGGCCGAGCGCTTGCCGCGGGCGACGCCGGTGCGCTCCTCCCAGTTCTCGCCGGCCGTCGCGCGGCCGTCGTAGGCAACGGTGATCTCGTCGCCTTCCACCTGCACCGATGACACCCGTACGCCCCGGGCGTCCCATTCGCCGGGCCGGGGCGCGAGGGCGGTGCCCCGCCACGTCCAGTGCACGCCGTCGGGGCTGGTCGCGTACTCGGTGGTCATCCGGTCGGCGTCGTCCCAGCTCTCCAGCGGGTGCACCGAGGCCCACAGATGCCACCCGTACGCGTCGTGGTGCAGCACCGGATCCTTGACGCCGACTGTCTCGTCGCCGGACAGCACGACCCGCGGGGTGGCCGTGGCCAGGCCCTCCGGGGTGGCCGCCTCGAGCAGCTCGACCCGCCAGTGCTTGGTGCCGGGGGTGGCCGCGCTGACGTAGAGCCGCCAGCGGCCGTCGCCCGTACGCACCAGGGCGGGCCGTTCAAGCGACTCGGCGCCGAACTGTTCCTTGGTCACCTCGGCGATCGTCTCGAACGTCACGCCGTCGGACGAGCGCGCCACCACGTTGGCGATGCCACGGCCCTCGCCGATCGGGAGCCGCAGCCGGTACGCCAGGTAGACGTGCCCGTCCGCGACGATCGAGCTGGGCGCACCCGACCACGCCCCCGGTTCGTCACCGGGCGGCTCGACCACGACGGTGGAGTCGTCCCAGCGCGGCAGCGGCAGGGTGAAGGTTCCGGTGGTCAAGGCGGCTCCTCGTCGAGTCGGCAGATCAGGGTGCGAAGAGTATCGGCACAAGTGTGCATTATCTATCGGCAAAGTGGGGATTAGGCGCGCGCGGCGTGTCGGTCCACCGAGAGCCAGTCGTCGTACGACTCCCCCGTCACCTCGGTCAGCAGGGCGATGTCGTCGGCGAACGAGGGCAGCAGCGCGGCCCGCTCGGCCGGCGTCGTGACCGGCCGGTTCCCGTGCTTGCGGTGCAGCAGGGTCAGCAACGGACCGCGAGCGGCCAGTCGCAGTGGCACCGGGAAGCGATGCCCGAAGGTGCCCCCGCCGCGCAGGAGGAAGCGCAGAACCTGGTTCACGCCGTTGTCCTCGACGACATGCCGGTTCACGTTCTCGCGCGGCACGGCGGTCAGCACCCCGGTTTTCACCCCGAGGAATTCACAGACGCGGTCGAGGGTGGCGGCCGGCTCGTCCTTGAGCTGCTTGTAGCGCAGCAGCAGCACCTGCTCGCGCGGGAAGTGCTCGTACAGGCGGCGCACCTGCTCGCCGTAGCGGCCCAGGCCCAGGTAGTGCCAGAACGCGGCCCACCCGGCGGCGACGCGCTCGGGCTCGGCCCGGCACGCGGTGAGGAAGTCGGCCTCCGGCTCGAGGCCGGCGTTCCACAGGTGGGTCCAGTTCGAGTGGGCGCGGTCGACCGGGTCGCGCAGCAGCAGGATCAGCCGGGCCGACGGGATCAGCGCCTTGATCCGCTCGTGCGAGGCGAGATCGTGCAGATAGAACGGGGTGGCCTCCCCGAGCAGGGCGCCCTCCCGGGCCGGATCGAACAGCGCCTCGTAGTCGGATTGCCGCCAGACGTGTTCCTGATAGGTCTGCACATCGCCGGGCCCGCCGTGCGCGGGCGGCGGCCCGTCGGAGAGAAAGAATTTGGGCTCCTTGACCGCGGGCAGGAAGAGCCCGGGATGACCGACGAGCGCCGCGTGCAGCGCGGTCGTGCCCGCCTTCGGCACGCCGGCGATCAGGAAATCGGGTAGTGCCATGGGAGTCCCTCCTGTCGTGCGGAGACATCGCGACCTGCGAGTTCTCGCTCGAAGTGAGACTTAGCCTACAGATCTAGTAGGTGTTCGCCACTCCCGTCTCAGCTACGGGGTCAGCAGCCGGCGCCACCAGGTGACGCGCCGGAATCGCGGGCATTGCCCGGGACCGCACAGAGCGCATTCGGTTCCTTGCCGGTAGTGCTCGTGGGCACTGTGCGCATGCCCGCAGACACAGCGGGCTTCATCAGCGTTCATCGTCTCACCAACGGTAAGGCGGCCCGCAGGCTACGGGGGCGCGGCCGATTTCCGCCCGGGTCGATACCTACCCAGCTCAGGCATTAGCCACCCATCAATGAGCCGGCAACCGGATTGCAACCGAACAAGTACGCACAGTAATGTCCGTATGCGGTGACTCGATTCACAGCGAGTAATCCGGCAAAGTCGACATGGACGCTTTGCGGGATTTAACCCCGGCTATGCGTAACTTGTCGTCTTGATGGGTGACACGCCTTTCGCGGCCACATATGTCCGTTACCTGCGGTAACGAAGTGACGAAAATCGTTCCCAGTTGCCCGTGTGAATACACTGCGGTCATCCGGTTGGAGACAATGATCCACCCAGCCGCCCCTACGTTGTCTTTTCGGACAGTTGACGCTTCGTAGCGTCTTGCTACGTTGGTCGACAGAAGCGAAAGCCCTACGCTTCTTGCCGCCAGATTTGCTGATCGAACCGCATTGCCGCCCCGGGAAGGGACCGACATGGAGTTTTCGACGCCCGCTGCGAACACGAGGGGTGACGGAGGGACGTCACCGACCGTGAGCGTGGTGATTCCGACCCTGAACGAGGAGCGCAACCTCCCGCACGTGTTCGCCAAGCTGCCGGCGAGCATCAACGAGGTGGTTCTGGTCGACGGCGGCTCGAAGGACCGGACCGTCGAGGTCGCACGCGAGTTGCGCCCCGACGTCGTCGTGGTGCACCAGACCCGTACGGGCAAGGGCAATGCGCTCGCCTGTGGCTTCGCCGCCTGCACCGGCGACATCATCGTGATGATCGACGCCGACGGCTCGACCGACCCGGCCGAGATCCCGCTGTTCGTCAAGAAGCTGACCGACGGCGCCGACTTCGTGAAGGGCAGCCGGTTCAACCACGGCGGGCACAGCCACGACATCACCAAGCTGCGCAAGCTGGGCAACGACGGGCTCAACGTGGTGGTCAACGTCCTGTTCGGGACGAAGTTCACCGACCTCTGCTACGGCTACAACGCGTTCTGGGCCAGCGTCGTGCCGGTGCTCGACCTGCCCGACACCCGGCTGCCGAAGAAGACCGACGGCACCAAGCACTGGGGCGACGGCTTCGAGATCGAGACCATGATCAACATCCGGGCCGCGGTCGACGGGATGAAGGTCGGCGAGGTCGGCAGCATCGAGCACCGCCGCATCCACGGCGAGACCAACCTCAACACCTTCCGCGACGGCTTCCGCGTGCTGCGCACCATCTTCAGCGAGTACGGCCGCATGCGCAGCCAGAAGCGCAACGGCGTGCGCCGTCCCGGTGGCGTCATCGTGCACCAGCAGCCGGGCCGCCGCACCCACGGCCCCAGCAGCACCCCGGCGCCGGCCCCGGCCCAGCGCGAGCGCGACGAGGTCGGCGCCGTGAGCACCGACGTCAACCGGCTGAGCTGACCACACCGAGACCCGTCCCCACCCCTCGCTTCAGGAGACGCCTCCCGTGGAAACCACCCCCCTCGACACGACCATCGTGATCCCGACCCATACGGAGGAACGCTGGTCCTCGCTCGTACGGACGGTCGCCTGCGCCCGATCGCAGGAGCCCGAGCCGGCCGAGGTGGTCGTGGTCGTCGATCACAACCCCGAGCTGTTCCGCCGCATCCAGCGGGACCTGCCGGGGGTGACCGTCCTCGAGAACGCCTACGCCAAGGGCGTCTCCGGCAACCGCAACACCGGCGCCTTCCACGCGAAGACCGCCCTCGTCGCCTTCATGGACGACGACATCACGGCCGGCCCGGACTGGCTGGAGCGGCTCATCGCGCCCTTCAGCGACCCCTCCGTGGTCGGCACCGGCGGCGGCATCATCCCCGCCTGGGAGGGTCCGGAACCACGCTGGATGCCCGCGGAGTTCCTGTGGGCGGTCGGCGGCTCGTACGCCGGCATGCCCACCGAGACCTCGCCGATCCGCAACGTCTGGTCGGCGAGCATGGTGGTGCGCCGCGAGACGTTCGACGCGGTCGGCGGCTTCCGGGTCGGCTTCGGCAAGCTGGGCGACCGCAACCGCCCCGAGGACACCGAGCTCTGCCTGCGGATGAGCGCGCACAACGGCGGCCACTGGATGTACGTGCCGGGCGCGATGATCCGGCACGAGGTGCCGGCGAACCGCTCGACCTTCCCGTGGTTCGTCAAGCGCTGCTACGCCGAGGGCCGGGGCAAGGTGCAGATGGCCGGCCTGGACGACGGCGGTAGCGACACGCTGGGCGCCGAACGCTCCTACCTGTGGTCGCTGCCCAAGGCGGCGCTGCGCAACCTGGGCGCCGGCCTGACCGGCAAGGGCGCCGAGAACTTCCTGCGCGCCGGCGGCATCGTCGCCGGCGTGGCCGCGGCGGGCTGGGGTGGCGTCGTCGAGACGGTCGCCGCCAAGCGCGCCCCCAAGGTTCCCAAGACGCTGGAGGCCGCACGATGAGCGCCGATCTCGGCCGCAGCGTCATCCCGGCGCAGCGCAGCGCACCCGACGACTCGTTGCCGGGCATCGTCCGCGACCTCGAGCTGTCCGAGCCGCTGCGGACCATCCCGGCCGTGCAGCCCGACGGCCGCCGCGCCGAGCAGGCGTGGCTGCTGATCCGCCTGTTCTCCGAGCCGCTGGGCGCCCTGCTGCTCGACATCCCGGCGGCGGGCCTGACACCGGCCGAGCTGGCCCGGGCGGTCGAGGCCGAGCTGGGTGACGCCGTACGCGAACGCCTCGGTGACGTCGCCGTTCCGGTGCACGGCCTCAACCCGGCCAGCGAGCCCGACTTCCTGGCCAAGCGCCGGTTCGTGCTCACCACGGCGCCGCACATCACCGTCGTGGTCTGCACCCGCGAGCACCCGGCCGAGCTCACCAAGTGCCTCGACAGCCTGCTCGCCCAGGAGTACCCCGCGTTCCGTGTGCTGGTCGTCGACAACGCGCCGGTCAGCGACGCGACCGCCGAGGTGGTCCGGGCGGCCGCCGCCCGTGGCCCGGTCGACTACCTGGTCGAGCCCAAGGGCGGTCTCTCCTTCGCCCGCAACGCCGCCGTCAAGGCCGCGCCGGGCGAGATCCTGGCCTGGCTCGACGACGACGAGGTGGCCGACCCGCACTGGCTGGCCGAGGTCGCCCGGGCGCTGCACGAGCACCCGGACGCCGACGTGATCTCCGGCGTGATCGTGCCGGCCGAGCTCGAGACCAGGGCACAGATCTGGTTCGAGCAGTTCGGTGGGCACAGCAAGGGCCGCGGGTTCAAGCCGGACGAGTTCGGCCCGCACACCCGGCACGTGCAGAGCCCGCTCTACCCGCTGCCGCCGTTCGGCACCGGCGCGAACATGACCTTCCGGCCCGGCGTGATCGAGCGGATCGGCCTGTTCGACACCGCGCTCGGCGCCGGCACCCCGGCCATGGGCTCCGAGGACACGCTGGCTTTCACCCAGGTGCTGCTGACCGGGGGCACGATCGTCTATCAGCCCTCGGCGATCACCCGGCACTACCACCGGCGCGATCTCGAGGGCCTGCGCAAGCAGATGGTGGGCTACGGCACGGGCCTGGTGGCGGCGTACACGAGCCTGCTGGTGTCCCGCCCGGCTTTGATCTTCCCGCTGCTGCGGCTGGTGCCGAGCGCGATGAAGGACATGACCGGCAAGGACACTGCCCGAACTGCGACCATCCGCGAAGACTTCCCTTCCGAGCTGCTCTCGGCGAACCGCCGTGGCATGCTGGCGGGTCCGCGAGCCTACTTCACGTCTCGGCGGGCCGCGCGGGCTAAGGTACGCGCCAGCCAGGCTTAGAAACATCGACCGGGATGCGCGTCTGCCCGTGACGCGTCCCGGCCCCAGCGTCACGACGGAGGCCCAGAACCAATGCAGCAACGCTCGGCCGATAAGCCGGACCAGCCGGACTCCACTGTCCGGATCGTTCTCGGCGCCGCCGGCGAGGCCCAGCCGGCACCGGACGCGACCGCGGTTATCTCCACCGTCGACAAGGACGCGACGACCCGGCTCGAGATCGGTGACAAGACCGTACGGATCCCGATGGGTCCCGACGACTCGTCGCAGACCCGGTTCATGCCCGCCCCGGTGATCACCACGGGGGGCGCCGCGCCCGCGCTGATCGAGGAGCCGGCGGCCGCGGCCGACCACGAGTCCGGCGCCGACCACCGGCCCGAGTTCGCGCTCGCCGGCATCGTCGCCGGGGTGCTGGGCCTGGTCGGACAGGTCGTCCCCGAGGGGCCCGGCCGTCTGATCCTGCTGCTCGTCCTGGCCCTGTTCGGCCCGGGCGCGGCGGTGCTGTCGGTGGCCAACGTGCGCAACCGCCTGGTCTCCTGGGCGCTCGCCGTGGCCGGCAGCCTCGCGATCGTCACGCTCCTGTCCTCGGTCACCTTGTGGCTGCGGGTGTGGGAGCCGGTGGCCTGGCTGAGCGCGCTCGCCGGCGTCACGGTCCTCGGGTCGGCCTACCAGTTCTTCCGTCTCACCCGGGCCGGGGTGCCGCTCATCCTGAGCCGGGTCGGCAAGCCGTACGACACGGTCGACAACGGCATCGCGCTCGGCGCCATCCCGTTCGTGACCCTGGCCGCCGGTGTCGGCCTGTGGATCCTCGCGCTGGCCCAGATCTCCCCCGACGAGGTCGGCCTGTACGGCTTCAGCGCCGCGCTCGGCGTGCCCTTCGTCGTCGGCGTCGTGCTGCTGTTCATCGGCTTCGCGGTCGAGCTGTTCGGCCGGGCCCGCCCGCTGGTGCTCACGGCCACGCTGATCGTGGTCCCGATCATCATGCAGGCCACCGTGCCGCTGCTCGACGGCACGATCGAATACGCCTGGACGTACAAGCACATCGGCGTGGTCGACCTGATCCGCGAGAACGGCAGCCTGATCAGCGGCAGCGACATCTACCAGCAGTGGCCGGGCTTCTTCGCCGCGGTCGCCGGGCTGTCGCAGGTCTCGGGCGTCGACGGGCTGTCCTTCGCGGCCTGGTCCTCGCTGTTGTTCGCGCTGGTCACCTCGCTGATGACGGCGGCCCTGCTGCGCCAGTTCACCAAGGACCGCCGGGTCATGGCGCTGGCCGTGCTGCTCTTCCAGGCCTGCATGTGGGTCGACATCGGCTACTTCTCGCCGCAGGCGATGGTGTTCGCGCTGATGCTGGCCTTCTGGGTGATCGTGACCCGCTGGCTGGTCGGCGCCCCCGAGATCAAGACCGAGCCCAAGGGCCGCATCGGCCGGCTGCGGGCCTGGGCCGTGCGGGGCATGCCGGCCCGGATCGAGACCGACGCCCGTACGCGTCGTTTCGCCGCCCTCGGCGCCACCGGCCTGTTCGCCGCGATCATCGTGTCGCACCAGCTCACCCCGGTGCTGATGATGGTGCCGCTGTTCGCGCTGACGATCCTCGGCATCCTGCGGCCGCGCACGTTCCTGGCCGGCCTCGTCGCGCTCATGCTGCTCTTCTTCGTGCCCCGCCTGGGCACGGTGAACAGCCAGTACAGCCTGTTCAGCTTCGACCTGCTGTCCAACGCCTCGGGCAACTCGGCCAGCTGGAACACGCCGGAGCAGGAGTTCTCGGCGACCGTCTCGCGGGCCCTGGCCATCGGCGTCTGGCTCGCCGCCCTGATCGCCGTCTTCCTGACCCGCAAGAAGCTGGGCCGGGTGCTGGTGCCTGCGCTGATCGGCTTCCTGCCCATGGTCACCCTGGTCGCCGGCAACTACGGCGGCGAGGCGATCTACCGGGTCTTCGCCTTCTCGATGCCGTTCGTCGGCCTGCTGATCGGCGTGCTCTGGGCCGGCAAGGGCCGGCGCGGGGTGCCCGCGATGCTGGCCTCCGGCGTGCTGCTGGCCGTGCTGCTGCTGGCCGGTCTGCAGGGCCTGCAGGGCCAGCTGATGGTCCACCAGGTGCGGGCAACCGACATCGAGGCCGCGCAGTACTTCTACGCCAACGCCGAGCCCGGCTCGGGCCTGGTGCTGGTGGCCCCGAACTTCCCGACGAAGCTCGAGGCCAACTACGGCGACTTCAACAAGGGCCACGTGTCGGTCGACATCTCGCTGATCGGCGACCCGCTGTTCACCGGCAACCTCAACGGCGGCCGGCTGCCCGACATCGAGACGTACATCCGCTCGATGAACTACCCCACCAACTACCTGGTGGTCAACGACGCGATGGACGACTACGCCGACTACTTCGGCACGGCCGACGACAACGCGATGCAGTCGCTCGACGCCGCCCTGCGCGCTTCGTCCAACTGGCAGGTCTTCTACCAGGGCCCCGGCGTAGCGATCTTCAAGCTGGTCGGCGCCCCGGCCGCTCAGTAAGGGTCAAGGTCAGGTTGTCCGCCCCGAGAGCTTCTCGGGGCGGACAATTTTGTTCTACGCCCGAAGTGCGGCGGAGAACCGGCTCCAGTCGGCGCTGGTGGTCGGCGTCCCCCGGCCGGCCTCGAGCAGCAGGTCCGCACCTTCCATCCCGATCGATGCGGCCAGCCGGCGATAGTCGGGCTCACCCAGTTGCACCAGCGCGAAGTCGCCAAGAATGAGCCAGATCAACGTCCAGGCCAGCCGCGCCCGGTCGGTCTGTACGTCCGGGGTGCCCAGGCCGGGAACGACGTCCCACATGGCCGCCGGCGCGGCGACCTCCGAGACCGCTCCCCAGGGGCCCACCATCGCGTCGCAGTCGACAAGCAGGACCCGGTCGCCGCTCGCCGTGCAGAGGACGTTGTCGGGCTGAAGATCGTTGACGACGACCCCACGCTCATGCAGCCACAGCACGGCATCGACGAGGCCGGCGGCTGCCCCGCGGGTCGACTCGGGTGGTGCACTCATGACGGACAGGGTCCTCGGTCGTTCTCCCTCGAAGAACTCCTCGCCCGCCAGCGGAATCAGCGGTCCGACCACGTGGTCGCCGTCCCCGACGACGCCGGCGGGCCAGGCACTGATGCCGTCGAGCCGCTGCCGATCAGTCTCGGGTAGCTCCCTCCGCCACGACACCATGGCTCTGAGCGCGGCCTCGTTCATCGGGCGGTCGTACCGTTTGACCAGGAAAAACGCGTCGGCCAGGCGTACCGGGGCCAGCCGGGCATGGCGGGCCAGACGCCGGTCCGGAGTCGGGTGCAGATCGTCCCACTGCAGGTCATCCACCGCTGTTCCCGCCGACCCGGTGCCAGCCCGAAGGTTGGTCGAGCACCGACTCGAGGCCGGCCACGTGCGACACCGTGAAATCGTGGTAAAGGCTCTCGGCGAAGGTCTCCGGATCCGGGCGACCGGACCAGACGAAGGCGTTCCGCGCGCCGTGGGGCTCGCCCGTTGACATGTTCCACAGAACGGTGTGGTCCGCGGTGGGCGGCCCGATCGTCGCCATCTGCGGTCCCTTCCGGTCGCCGGTCAAGGCCTCACGCTCCGCAGCCCATTCGCTCATCGGCTGAGGGCGTGCGCCGTCCTGCGAGCGCCCTGAGGTGAGAAAGAGGACCCAGGGCCGGGCCACCACCGCCTGGACACCGTGCGCGAGCTGGTCGGCCCGGATGCGGCGCTTGTCCGCCTCGAGCTGCTCGGGCAGGAACTGGAACAGAGCTGAGTAACCAGCGCTCGGTCCCCAGGTCAATGAGGGACGCGGGATCGCGCTTCCAGCCGGAACCGCGGCGGTCAGGACCCTCGGGATCCGGCCCAGCACCGACGCGCCGAACCAGACAGTGTTTCGCATACGCCGAATCGCCGATAGCTCGTCAGCGGTCCGCAACACCGGTTCGACCAAGCTCGCCACCGACGGATCGGACTCGTCGAGCACAAAATGAACAAGGGCGACTCTGCGGGTCGCCTGCCCGGTCGGAGCGACCATCCGGTTCCCCTGTCCTCGTCGATCCGGACCACACTAGACCAGCGCCGATCACCCTATGCTGAGCGCATGCCGGAACCGCTAGCGATCGCCAAGGCACTGGTGGCACCGCTGATCAAGCGGGTAGCGGACGAGCAGCGCCGCACCGGCGAACGCTCCAAACAGCTCGGCGACCAAATCAACCTCACCCCTTTGGACGACTATCAGCGACGCAACCAGGAACGCGAGATCGCGGCCATCGTCGACAGCGTGGCCAAGCGCCTCGATCGCGTGTGGGAGCGCGAAGAGGGTCGTCTCGACGAGGGCGAGAGACGCGCTGCCCTCGATGCCGTGGCCGAGACGTTCCGCGTGGGAGACCTTGACGACGAGCACTTCTTCGAGGCCGACGCCGACCCCGCACGTCTGAGCCGGGACCTCCGGGCCGGGGCCTCCGGCGTGGTCGCCCGAGCCGGCCTTTCCGACGCCGGCCAGCGCCTCTATCGGCAGACGCTGGACGAGTGCTGCCATCTGTACGTCAAGCTGGCCGTCCATCTCAACGCGTTCACACCGCGGGGCGTTGCGGAACTTCTCAGCCGGACGACCTCGCTCAGTGAGCAAGTGGCCCACTTGCTGGCCCGGCTGCCCGCCCCTTCGCTCGACGCGCCGGCCGGCACCGCCCTGGACGCCGAGTTCCGCCGCCGGTATCTCGACCATGTCAGTGCGGCCCTCGACCATGTGGAGCTGTTCGGTGTCGACGTGCGCTCCTTCGACCCGCGCACCACGCTCAGTGTGGCGTACGTGAGCCTCACCGTTTCGGGTGACGCCGTGCCGGACAATCCCGTGCGGCTGAGGATCGGCACCTCGATCATGGAGCGGCCGGAGGGCGGCGAGGCGTCCCGCCGGGTCGAGCAGGCGCTGGGTGCTCAAGCGCTGACCCTGGTGCGGGGTGAGGCCGGCGCGGGTAAGACGACCCTGCTGCGGTGGCTCGCCATTCAGGCGGCACGGGGAACCTTCGCCGCCGACCTGGACCGGTGGAACGGCCGCACCCCGTTCCTGGTGAGCCTTCGCCGGTACGAGGATGCCACCTTTCCCTCGCCCGAGAGTCTCGTCGCCACGACGGCCCAGCCGATCGCCGGGCTGATGCCGCCGGGCTGGGCGCACCGCCAGCTGGAAGCGGGCACTGCTCTGCTTCTGATCGACGGCGTCGACGAGGTCCCGGCCCGCGACCGGCCCGCCGTCCGGGAGTGGATCAGAGGCCTGCTGCACGCCTATCCGGGAACCGAGATCGTGGTGACCTCACGTCCGGCGGCGGCCTCGGCCCGGTGGCTGCTGAACGAGGGCTTCCGATCGCTGGTCGTCGACCCGATGAGCCCGGCGGACATCCGTCGGCTCATCGCGCACTGGCACCGGGCGATGCTGTCCTCGACCTGGTTGCCGAGCCCGGCCGAGGAACTGCCCCGCTACGAGGGATCGCTTCTGGCGCAGCTCGACGCGACACCCCACCTGCGGGCGATCGCAACCGAATCCCCTGCTCTGTGCGCTCCTCTGCATGCTCAACCTGGACCGCCGGACGGCGCTGCCTCCGAACCGGATGGCCGTCTACGAAGCCGCCCTCGGCATGCTGCTGGTGCGCCGCGACATCGAACGGGCTGTTCCCGCGGTGGCGCCTTCGATGCTGGGCCTCGACCAGAAACAGGAGCTGCTGCAAGCGGTGGCCTGGCGCCTGTCGCTGAACGCGCGGAGCGAGATGCCGCGGGCCGACGCCATCAAGCAGATCACGCACCGCCTGGCCGTCATCGGGCTGCCCGGTCACGACCCGGAGATGCTGCTGGATGATCTGATCCAGCGCAGCGGGGTGCTCCGGGAACCGGCCGTCGATCACGTGGATTTCGTCCATCGGACGTTCCAGGAGTATCTGACCGCGCGCGAGTGCGCCGACCAGGGCGATGTCGGTTTCCTCGTGGACCGCGCGCACCTCGACGGCTGGCGCGAGATCGTGGTGATGGCGGCCGGCCACGCCAACCGGCCGACCGGGCGGCAACTCTTCGAGGGCCTGCTCCGGCGCATCGGCGAGGAGCCACGGCGGGGCCGGGTGCTGCGGCTCGTCGCGGCCGCGTCGCTCGCCACGGCCAGATCCGTCGATCCGGCCGTGCGAGCCGAGGTCGAGGCGCAGCTGGGCGCGCTGCTGCCCCCGCGCCGGGCCGAGGAGGGACGGTCGCTGGCGACGGCCGGGCCGGCGCTGCTGCCGATCCTGCCCAGAACTCTTGGAAACCTGTCGGAACAGGCCGCCTCGGCCGTGGTCCGGGCCGCTGCGCTAGTAGGTGGCGCCGAGGCCCTCGAACTCCTGTCGGGCTATGCGGACGACGCCCGCTATCAGGTGCACCGGGAGCTCGGCCGGATGGCCAAGTACTTCGATCCTCAGGTGTACGCCGACCGGGTGCTGCGCCGTCTGGGCCACAACGATCTCATCATCCAAGACCCCGACGAGCTCGCCGCCTGGCGGCACGTCGACCAGAAGCCGCCGATCCGATGGCTGGGTCTCAGCGACGTCACCGACCTGGCTGATCACCTGACGGGTGCGCCGCCGATCGAGGAAGGCTGGTTCTCCGGGGAAATCGCCCGGCTGAGCCCGCTCGTCGCCTTCGCCGACAGCTTGACCGGGCTTACGGTGTGGTCCCAGTCGCCGATTCTGGATCTTCCCGCCGTCGGCGACCTCGGCCACCTGGCCGAGCTGTGCCTCAGTCATACCGGACCGACCGCGAGCCTCGAGTTCCTGCGGAAGCTTTCCGGCCTGCGCATGTTGTGGCTGCCCTCCATCGAGGGTCTACGGGACCCGGCGCCCCTGCTCTCCCTCCCACGCCTCGAACAGTTGCGGCTCTACCCGCCGCTCGACCACCGCCTCATCGACCTGCTCGCCGATCTTCCCCGCCTGACGACGTTCGGCCTGAGCCAGATGCGGCCACCGGATGGTCTGAGCCGGATCGCGACGGCACAACCCGAGCTGGAGACGCTGGAGCTGATCGGATGTGACTGGCTGACCAGCGCGGACGAACTCGTGCGCTTCGGACGCCTCAACCAGCTTCATCTCGACAGCACCGGGATCACCTCCCTGACGCCGCTCGCCGCTGCCACCGGCCTGGAGACGATGTGGCTGGACTGCCCCGCTGTTCGCGATCTGGAACCGCTCGCGCGGCTTCCGAAGCTACGGGGGCTGTCGATCGGCCCGGCTTGGACCGACCCAGACCTGTCGCCGCTGGCCGGGCTGCCGCTCACGATCGGAATCTCGAACCCGAAGGCCCGTTCCCGCTGGCGCGGCAAGCTCGGCCCCCGTACCAAGGTCGTGTAGCGTCCGCCGGTTTCCGCCCATCCGTGAGTGAACGCGACGCTCGTTCCCCGTGTCCCGATAGCCTCTGGGTGTGAAACTGAAGTTCAAGATGGGCAAGGTGCAGATCGCCCTGCTGGTGGTGGCTGCGCTGGCCGTCTTCGCGCTGGTCGCGAGCCGGGGCGGAGGCGCCGGCGACGAAGGGCCGGGCACGCTCGACAACCCGGCCGTGCGGGCCTGCGACGACTTCGCCGCGGGGCAGTCGGGCGCGCGCAGCCAGTCGGCCCGGCTTGCTCTGGCTGACAAGGTCACCGGGTCGGCGGCCAAGAGCGACAACGATCCCATCCGTACGCGGGCCATGGAGCTCGGCCGCAACGCCGACGAGGGCAACGCGGCCTGGCGTACGGCGTCGAACGCTTTGACCCGGGCGTGCACGGATGCGGGCTGGCGAGCGCCCTAACGCTTGAGGGTCGAGGCCTTGTCAAAGCCCGTACGGGAAACCCACTGGTCGTAGGGGACGGAGGCCTCGGTGAAGCTGCCGTTGAGGATCGAGAAGTTGTTGTCGCCGGTCTCGTAGTTGTTCTTGTCGATCGTCATGTTGGGCGAGGCGCCGCCGTCGATCTGCAGGCGGAAGATCGGGACGCTGTCGTTGCGGGTCACCGTGTTGCCGGTGATCCGCAGGCCCTCGATGCTGCCCGCGAAGTCGCTGCCGGTGGCCAGCAGGAACGTGAACTTCTTCATGTCGGCGAAGGTGTTGCCGCTGACCGTCAAGCCGGCCGCGCAGCGCAGCACCATGCCGGTGTCGTTCTCGAACCCGGACTGGGTGCCGCCGATCGCCTTGTTGTTGCTGAAGACGTTGTTGGCGCAGCCGCCGCCGTTGCCGGTGCCGGTCTCCATCACGCCGTCGTTGGCCTCGAACGTGTTGCCGGTGATGGTGACGTTCGCGGCGTCGTAGATCTCCATGCCGCCGCCGTCGATGCCGTAGTCCTCGGACGGGCCGTGGTTGCGGCGCACGGTGTTGTTGCGGAAGACCGGGCCCGGCTTGGCCGTGAGGAAGGTGGCCGACAGCCCGTAGCCGCCGAAGTCGTCGCCGTCCTGCTTGCTGTTCTGGATGATCCGGTCCTGGTCGTGCACGTCGTTGCCGTCGACCAGCACGCCCCGGCCGCCGCCGGTCACGCCGATGCCGGCCCCGTTGTGGTGGACGTCGTTGGCGGTGACCCGGACGTCGTTGGAGTCGGTGACCAGGATGCCGTAGCACCCGACCGGCAAGCCGGCGGCGTTCTCGCCGTGGCTCTCGCGCACGGTCACGCCCTGGATCGTCACGTTGCTCGTCTTGTGCACGCGGATGCCGCTGCCGTGGTCGCCGTTGATGTTGACGTCGGCGTTCGGCTTGGGCACGCAGCCCTGCACGGTCACGTCGGCGATCGTGGTGCCGGTGGCCGCGACCAGGATGCCGTCGCGGACGCCGGACACACCCTCGACCGTCGCCTCCTCGCCCGGGGCGCTGCGCACGGTCAGGTCGGGACGCGACACCGTGAAGGGGGCGTACGTGCCCTCCCGCACGAAGATCTTGGAACCGGCCGGCGCCACCTCGACCGCGTGCGAGATCGACTTCCAGGGCTTGCCGGGGCTGCCGTCGGCGTCGTCGGAGCCGCGCGTGGACACCCAGAGGCCGGGCCCGGCCGCCTCGACGTCGGGCGGGCCCTCGTAGAAGTAGGCCCGGTAGCCGGCGGCCGTGGTGCCGCCGAGCAGCAGCACCACGAGCAGCCCCAGCCAGCGGCGGCGGGTACCGGCCGGGGCCCGATGACTTGGCTTGCCCGTCCGATGTGCTCCTGCGGTCACCCGTGGAAGACCGGGTCGTTCGACATCGCCTTGTAGGCCGCCAGGGACCCGGCCGTCGAGTCGATCCGCCAGTTCTCCCGGGAGGACGGGTGCGTGTCGGTGTCGAACCACACCGCCGCACCGACCGCGGGATGTGCCTTGATCCATTCGCGGAGCGAGGCGATCCAGTCGGGCTTGGTGCTGCCGCCGCGGTCGACCACCGACACCTCGGAGATCATGATGGGCTTCCGGGGCGAGTAGGTCTCGTAGAAAGCGTCGAACATGTCGCCCGGCGACTGCGCCTGGGCGAAGCCGGAAACACCGGCCCAGTCGACGTATTCATCCCCCGGATAATAGTTCGTGTAGGTATTCCAGTCCTCGCCGGGGCGCGAATTCCAGTTCGGGCTCCAGACCCACGCGACGTTGTCCGCGCCCTCCTCCTTGAAGATCCGGTGGATGCGGCGAAACGCCTGGATGTAGCCCTTGGTGTCCTTGTTGTTGGCCGGTCCGCCCCATTTGTAGAAGTCGCGGTTCATGTCCCACGCCCAGCGTATGAAAGTGGGCCTTTTGCGATCAGCCATGCGCTTTGCGGCGCGCGCGATAAGTTTGTCCGATCCGCCGCCGTTGACTTCTTTGTACTCCGGACCGCGCCACGAGATCATCAGCGTGCTCTTCGACGACACGTAGCCCAGCGAGACCGGCAGCGGGTCGGTCCACGAGTAGTAACGGTGGACGACCCGCTCGGCCCGGCCGAGCTGGCGGCGGCGCAGATCGATCCCGGCGCCGGCGCCCAGACCCTTGAGATCCACGTACGCCCCGAGCATGACCTCGCCGTGCTTGAGGGGCACCGCTCCGCCGCCCTGGGTGACGGGGGCCTTGGCGGCCGGAGCGCCGGCCGAGGCGGGCGGGCGGGACGGGACCGGCGGCACGGCGTCGTCCGACCGGTACGTCTCGCAGCCGGCGAGCGGGACGGCGGCCAGCGCGGACAGGCCCAGCAGGCTCCGGCGCCTCATGTGAGGTTGCGCCCGAACGTGCGAGCCACCTTGCGGACCGCGCGCCAGCCCGGCTGGGCGAGCTGCTTGGCCTTGGGAATCAGACCGGCCTCACCGTGCCGGACCAGCTCGACCAGGTCGGCGCCGCTGTGGTCGGGGGTGGGCTGCAGCCGCGGGACGGCGAGCTTCTTCTCCCCCGGCGTGTGCAGCCGGCGACCCACCTCGGTGGCGTTCTCGTGCCCGGTGGCCGCGACGATGTCACGTACCCGCCGGCTGTTGTATCCGTGCGGGTAGGCGAATGACCGCACCTTGATCTGCAGCCGCTGCTCGAGCTCGTCGTGGCTGTCGGCGATCTCGGTGCGCAGCTGGCCGGCCGGGAGCACGTCGAGCGGGTGGTGGATCAGGCTGTGGTTGCCGATCTCGACGCCGGACGCGGCCACCTCGCCGAGTTCGTCCCAGGTGAGCATCGGCCCGAAGTCGGGGGCCCACTGACCCAGCCAGCCCGCCGTGCCGCCCAGATGGCCGACCGAGGCGTACAGGGTCGCGCCCGCTCCGGTCTCCTTCAGGATCGGCACGCCCTCGGTGAGGAAGTCGCGGTAGCCGTCGTCGAACGTGACGGCGAGCAGCTTCTCGGTGCTGCCGGCGGCCAGCAGGTCGAGCGCCTCGGTCAGCCCGACCAGGCGGTAGCCCGCGGCAGTGAGCGCCTGCAGCTGCTCCCGGAGCAGGGCGGGCGGCACCGCGAGATCGCGCATGGGGCCACCCACGGCGGACACGGAGTGGTACATGAGCGCCGGCAGAGTGTCCCAGCCCGGCCTCGTGGTCACGGTCACGCGGTCGTCCTCGTACGCCTTGTGGTCTGAGGTTCCACGCTAGGCGGAACCCTTGCGCAGGGTTGCGGTTTCTTCTCTTTCGTCCTCTGCCGAAAGTCGTACTCGAAGTCCCGCTCCGGGCAGAGGCGCGCAGGATCTCCACCCGGAAGGGTGAAGGCTATGACATTCGATCCGTTGCGTTGCGCGGAGGCTACTTGTCAGGCGGCCGTCGTGCTAGGGGCAACTCTCGTTCCGGCCGCCTGGCAGACCCTCGACGGCAGCCTGGCCGCGGTCCTGGCCGTGATGTTCGTGATCATCTCGGCCGCGATCTATGCCCTGCACGCGGTCACGTTCGACTCGTTCCGGCTCACCGGCCACCGGGATCGGCAGATTTTCTCCACCGGCGCCCGTGAGGAGTGAACCGCGCGATGGCCTGGCCCGTACCCCCGGTCGACGACGGTCCTTCATCACCCGGGGGCGACGCGATATGTTCCGATTGATCCAGATGCAGGCCGAAAGCGGGCTTCCGCACATCAGCGTGGCTTCGGACGGTTACGCCAGCGCCCGGACCGCGCTCACCCGATATCGCAGCGCCCCCGCTGCCTATTTCGGGGTGGGCCGTTTCGACCACGAGGGCACCCTGGCCGAGATCATCCTCGACCGGCTGTGCGGGCCGCTGGGCGACTGCCCGCGGCCGGCCACCCTCGTGCACGCGGCGACCTATTACCGGCTCTGTGAGACCTGTGCGGCCGGGCTCGACGTGCTGACCGTGCCCGAGCTGGCGAGGCTGCTCGGCATCGCCTGCCGTCTCGCCCCGGTGCCGGCCCGGGCCGGGCGTCACGCCGCGCCCGAGGAGCCGTCGCCCGCCGGCAACCGGATCGCCCGCGAGTTCGCCACCCGGGTCGACGACCCGCACTGGCGCCGCGAGCTCTGCGCCGAGCTGGTGCACACGCCCGGCGCGGTCAACGGCCTGCTGATCGGGGTGGGCGCGCTGACCCACCGCGACGTGCTCGACCTCTATCCACGCCTGCGTTCCCTGGCCGACGAGCTTCCGGCTTCCGTACGGGAGGAGTTGGCCCGGGCGACCGCACGGCCGCTGTCCCCCGCCGGTGTGGCCGGGCTGCGTCTCGGCCTAGGCTCTCGCTAGCGGGAAACTCCGCACGGTGCCGTTGCCCGGGCAGTCGCCGCACGTGGTCACGTAGGCCACCCCGTTGCGGATGGACAGCCCCGACGGCGCGTGCAGCCCGGCCGAGGCGACCGTGAAGTGTCGGCCGTGCCCGACGACGCGGATCAGCGCGCCCGTCCGGTCGCCGCTGAGCAGTCCGTTCTTGGCGATCTCGAGGACGTAGAGCCCGCCCGGCCCCCAGTCGAGGTCGACGACGGCGGTGAAGCCACCCGCGTACACCTCCGGCGGCCGGCCCGGCACGACCCGCCAGATCCGGGCCCGGCCCGGCGGAAACGGGAAGCCGGTCAGCTCGCCCACGTAGAAGGCGCCGTCCGGCCCCCTCGCGACCGCGCTCGGCACCGCCGGCATCCGCACCGGCCCGCCCCGCGGTGTGCCGTCGGGCAGCCGGGCCGGCGCCGGCACGACCCGGCTCGGGAACGATGCCACGGTCGCGCGCCGGCCGCGCGGCATCAGCCGGATCAACGCGTCCCCCTCGGTCACGTAGACCCGGCCCCGGCGATCCACCGCGGAGTCGAACGGCCCCGCCGAGAAACCCGCGTCGACCGGCTCGACCGGCGCGCTCACCAGCGTGGCGGCCAGCACCCCGGCCACGATCGATCCAATGATCATTTATTTCCCCCGTTGCTTCCCCCGGGACTTATATAGGGCTTTCCCGGGGCCGGCGGACCCTCTGAGTCGCCGATCCGACCGGTTACGGTGATCGTCATGACCCTCACGTTCGCCGCGCTGGTGGAACGCGCCCGCGCCCTGGCCGGCGACGGCCGGCGTGCGGTGCTCGGCATCGCCGGGCCGCCCGCCGCCGGCAAGACCACGCTGGCCGAGGAACTCGTCGCCGCGCTGGCGGCGGCGCCACCGGAGGGGCTGACGGCGGGCGCCTGGGTGGCGCACGTGCCGATGGACGGCTTCCACCTGGCCGACGTCGAGCTGGAGCGGCTGGGCCGCCGCAAGCGCAAGGGCGCGCCGGACACGTTCGATTCGCTCGGCTATGCGGCCCTGCTGCGGCGGCTGCTCGAGGATCGCGACGACATGATCTACGCGCCCGGTTTCGAGCGGGTCATCGAACAGCCGATCGCCGGGGCCATCCCCATTGCCCGCGAGGCCCGGCTGATCGTCAGCGAGGGCAACTACCTGCTGCTCGACGATCCGCACTGGCGGCCGGTGCGCGAACTGCTGGCCGAGGTCTGGTACGCCGCCCTCGACCACCCGGAACGCCTGCGCCGGCTGATCGACCGGCACATGCGGTTCGGCAAGGACGAGACCACCGCGATCGAGTGGGCCACCGGCACCGACGAGCGCAACGCCGTCACGATCGAGGCCACCCGGGACCGGGCCGACCTGATCGTGCCGGCCGCACTTATCCACAGGGTCGGCAACCCACCGGCCTGAGGTGTCATAGTTCAACTCGTGTCCGTGGGTGAAGCAATCGAGACCGAGCCGCGCCGTCGCCGGCCGGGCCGCGTGATCCGGTTCGCGCTGACCATCGGCGGGGTCCTGCTGTTGTTGTTCGGCGTCCCCTGGTGGACCCTGGTCGGCTCGGGCAACGCCTGGCCCACCGGCGTGTTCGTCGCCGGCACGATCGTCTTCGCGGTCGCCGTGGCGGCGTTCCCGGCGCTGATGTTCCTGGGCCACGGCCGCCATCACCGCGACGGCGCTTCGATCGTGGCCGACACGACGCTCGGCGTGATCTGGGTCCTGTTCGTCTGGTCGATCATCGGTCAGCTCTTCACCGCCGTGCTCTGGGCCGCCGGTGTCGACGCCCCGGCCCGCTCCCGCATCGCCACCGCGGCGGTCTTGGTGATCTCGCTGGTCCTGCTCGTCTGGGGCTATGCGGAAGCCCGGCGCGTGCCGCGGGTCCGCCGGGTCGAGGTCGTGCTGCCCCGGCTGGGCGCGGGCCTCGACGGCTTGCGGCTGGTGCTGCTGACCGACACGCATTACGGCCCGATCGAGCGGTCCCGCTGGTCGCGCGGCGTCACCGAGGTGGTCAACACGCTCGACGCCGACGTGGTCGCCCACACCGGCGACATCGCCGACGGCGAGGTCGCCGAGCGCCGCAGCCAGGCCGCGCCGCTGGCCGACATCCGGGCGTCGATGGCCCGGGTCTACGTGACCGGCAACCACGAATACTTCAGCGGCGCCCAGCGCTGGGTCGAGCACATGGCCTCGCTCGGCTGGGAAGCCCTGCACAACCGCCACCTGGTGGTCACCCGCGACGGCGCCTCCCTGGTGATCGCCGGTGTCGACGACCGCACGGCCGCGGGCTCCGGCGTCCCCGGCCACCACGCCGACCACGAGGCCGCCCTGGCCGGCGCCGACCCGTCCCTGCCCGTCCTGCTCCTGGCCCACCAGCCGGCCCAGATCGCCGGGGCGGTCGCCCACCACGTCGACCTGCAGATCTCCGGTCACACCCACGGCGGCCAGATGTGGCCCTTCCACTATCTGGTCCGCCTCGACCAGCCGGTCCTGCAGGGCCTGTCCCGCCACTCGGACCGCACCCAGCTCTACACCAGCCGGGGCACCGGCTTCTGGGGCCCGCCGTTCCGAATCTTCGCCCCGAGCGAGATCACCCTGCTGACCCTGAAAGCCGCCTGAGACCCCGCGCCGCTCCCGGACAGCCGGGCAAACCTCGTCCGTACGGGGGCAGGAAGATCTTGCACAGCCGCCAATGGTGACAGGCGCCATGCCTGCCGGCGACGTAATTACGTTGAAGACCTCCTGCTCACGGATGAGGATGGTGGGACCGCCATCCCACCCAACCAGAGGAATGCATCCATGCGCCTGCTTCGCGATCTGTGGGCCACCTCGAGGAGCCGCGCGGCCCTCGCGGCGACCCTCATCCTGCTCGGGGCAGCGGGATCGGCGGGCGCGCTGGCACTGTCGGGCCAGGTTCTCGTCAACCGATCCATGCCGCTGTTCGGCATCCTCGCGGCCGCGCTCGTCGTGTCCGTGCTCAGCGACGTCTTCGTCGGGCTGGTCGCCGCGCGGCTGACCGCCGACTGGGCGGCCCGCATCCGCCGCGGCCTCAACCGGGTGGCCTTCGGTCAAGATCTGCCCACGCTCGAGAACACGCCGGTCGGTGAGCTGCTCGACCGCATCGACTCCGACGTCTACGAGGTCGGCTCGCAGCTGCGCGGCAGCGGCGTGCGGATCGCCCAGTCCATCGCCGTCGCGGCCTTCTCGATCGTGACGGCGTTCTTCGTCTGGTGGCCCGCCGGCATCGGCATGGTGCTCGTGTCGATCCTGCTCTACGTCACGATGAACAAGCCGATCCAGCGCATCTCGCCGCGCCGCATCGCCGAGGAAGAGGCCTGGTCCGACCTCGCCGCCGTGATGGAGGAATCCATCCACGGGCAGGACGACGTCCGCACCAGCCTGGCCGCGCCCTACGTGCGACGGCTCTATGCCGAGCGCGCGGCCGAGGTGCTGCGGCGCGGGCGGCTGGTCTGGCACTCGTCGGCGCGCATCACCCTGGGCGCCGGCACCATCACCCGTACGCTGATCGCGGTTCTGGTCGTCATCGGCGCCTGGGCCCTGATCGGCGGGCACATCGACGGCGCCCGCCTGACCGCGGTGTGGCTGCTCGCGCTCGGCTTCGGCGGCACCCTCGAGCACGTCACCCGCATGGTGCCCGAGCTGCAGAACGCCCTGGGCGCGTGGAGCCGTGTGCAGCTGCTGCAGGACGTGCCGCAGGAGCCGGCCGACGGGCAGCCGCCGGTCGACGGTGACCTGGTCGTCCGCGACCTGACCTTCCGGTACGGCGAGTCGGACAGCGGACGGCCGCCGGCGCTCAAGGACGTCAGCCTGACCTTCGAACGCGGACGCTCGTACGCGCTGATCGGCCGGACCGGATCGGGCAAGTCGACGCTGGCCAAGGTGCTGACCCGCGCGGTCGACGTGCCCCGCGGCACGGTGTTCCTGGGCGGGGTCGACCTCAACGACATGGCGGTCGAGGGCCTGCGCCGCTGGACGGCTATCGTCCCTCAGCGTACGGAGATCCTCTCCGGCACCCTGGCCGAGAACATCGCGCTGTTCGACCCCGCCCTGCTCCCCAAGGCACAGGGCGCGCTCGACGAGCTGGGCCTGAGCCCGTGGGCGGCCGGGCTGCCCGACGGCATCGACACCAAGCTCGGCGAGGGCGGCTACAAGCTGTCGGCCGGGCAGGAGCAGCTGGTCGCGTTCGCCCGCATCCTGGTCCGCGACCCCCACGTGGTGATCCTCGACGAGGCCACCGCGCGGATGGACCCGGTCACCGAGTCGTGGGTGCAGCGCGCCACCGACCGCCTGCTGGCCGGCCGCATCGGCGTGATCGTCGCGCACCGGCTGTCGTCCGTGCAGCGCTGCGACGAGGTGGTCGTGCTCTCCGACGGCGAGGTGCTCGAGTCGGGCCCGCTGCGCGAGTCGCGGCGCTTCGCCGAGCTGATGGCCAGCAGCTCCCTCTCGGTGCCGGCCACGACGTCGGGCGGCGGCGTGGCGCTGGTCGAGGAGGAACGCGACTGGGACAAGGCGGCCCAGGTCGAACTGGGAGCGGAGGCCCTGGCCAACAAGCTGCCGCCGGTCGACCCGCCGCCGCTGCCCGAGCAACCGCCCGCGCGCACGATGCGCGAGATCGTCCGCCTGGCCCTCAACGACAAGCGGTACGGCCTGGGCGCGGTCTCCCTGTTCATCGTGCTCGTGCTGCTCGGCCTGGACGGCGCGATCCTGCCGCTGCTCTGGGCCCACGTGGTCGACGGCCTGGGCAGCCCGCTCTATCCGGCCATCGGCATCGCGGCCGGCCTGCTGCTGGCCATCCCGACGCTCTACTACACGGGCGCCTGGTTCCCGGAGTGGTGGGTCCGGCAGATGCTGCGGATCAGCCTGCGTCTGGTGCACGGCCAGATCGGCCCGCGCCGGGTCAGCAAGCACACGCCGGCCGAGGTCGTGGCCCAGGGCGGGGACACCGAGCGGGTGGTCATGCTGGCCGACAACCTGATCGACAACGCCACCAGCCTGGTCATGATCGTCGCGATGACGCTCGCCTCCCAGTCGTTCGTGCCGGCGCTGTTCTTCATGGGCACGATGGTGGTGTCCGGCCTCGCGGCGACGCTCTTCGGTCCCCGCTTGGAAAAGGCCGCCCGCCGTACGGTGGCCGCCCGCGCGGCGTTCGCCACGGCGCTGGTGTCGTCGCTGTCGGCGGCCCGCACGGTGAAGCTGGCCGGCGCGACCGGGCCGGTGCTGGCCCACCTGGCCCGTCTCGACGGCGCCCGCAGCGAGCTGCAGCGCCACGAGATCGCCATCCAGGTGTGGGCGCGCTCGACGCCGTCGATCGCCAGTGGCCTGCTGCCGATCGCCGCCTGGGGCATGTACCTGTCGGGGTCGCTGTCGGCCGCCGCCACCCTCATCGCGGTGGCGACGCTGGGCGCCGCGCGCTGGTTTGCCTGGACCACGGCGTCGCTGGTCAGCCAGCTGCCGTCGGCCCGGGTCTGGACCCGCCGCACGGTGGCGATGACCGGGGTGTCGGATTACTCGTCCGACGTGGCCGGCGTCGACCTCTCGGCCGGCACGGCGCCCGCACCGCCGACCGCTCCCCGCAACCCGCTGCGCACGCTGGAGCTCCGCGGCTTCAGCGCGGTGCACGAGAACGGCACGGTCGGAGCGCAGGACGTCGACCTGACCGTCGAGCGGGGCCAGCTGGTGCTGGTGGTCGGGCCGGTCGGCGCGGGCAAGTCCTCGCTGCTGCGCGCGCTGGCCGGCATCGTGCATCACGCGGGCGAGCTGCGCTGGAACGGCCAACCGGTGGACGAGCCCGAGGTGTTCCTGCGGCCGAACCAGGTCGGATACGTGGCCCAGCTGCCGCGGGTGCTCTCCGGGACGGTGGCCGACAACATCCAGCTCGGGCACGAGGTGGACGCGGCCGACGCGGTCACGACGGCCCAGCTCGAACACGACCTGGCGGCGGCGGGCGGGGGCCTCCAGCTGCTGATCGGGCACAAGGGGACGCGGTTGTCGGGCGGTCAGTTGCAGCGTCTCGCCCTGGCGCGGGCGCTGGCTCCCCGGACGGAGTTGCTGATCGCCGACGACGTCTCCTCGGCGCTCGACGTGACGACCGAGCTGGAGCTGTGGCGGGCACTGCGCGCGCACGGCGTGACGGTGGTCGGGTCGACCTCGAAGCGGGCGGCGCTGAGCCAGGCCGATCGGGTGGTCGTGCTGATCGCCGGCAAGGTCGAGGACCAGGGCACGTGGCCGGAACTCGAAGACCGCTGGGGGCACCTGGCGGGCTGAGGATTACCGGGAAAGTCGCGCGGCTGGCGGGCCGCGCGACTTTGCTCCTGGTGCCCCGGTTGGCTAGCGCTGCCCGACCGGCGGGGTGCCGGGGCCTGGTTCGGCGTCGGGCGGGGTGCCGGGGCCTGGTTCGGCGTCGGGCGGTGTGCCGGGGCCTGGTTCGGCGTCGGGCGGAGTGCCGGGGCCTGACTCTGCGGCCGGCGATCCCGACGGCTGAGGCGTGCCGGCGGGTGCGCCCGGGTCCGAGTCTTGGGGCACGGTCGACGGGGCGGGCTGCGGGGGCACGGTCGACGGGGTGGGCTGCGGGGGCACGGCCGGCTCGCCCGGCTGCGGGGTGACCGGGGTCGGCGCGGTCGGCTGCGGGGACGTGGGGGTCGGCTGTGGGGGTGCTGGGGACAGCCCGGCCGGCTGCGGGGGCACGGTCGGCGGTGGGGGCGCTGCGGTCGGCCAGTAGGGAGCGGCCGTCGGCAACGAGGCTCCCCAAGGCGGCGGTCCGTACGGGTAGGGGCCCGCGGGCGGATAAGCCGGGCCGGGAGCGTAAGGGCCCGCGGCGGGGGCCGGGTAGTACGGGGCGGGCGTGGCGGCGTACGGGAAAACGAATGGTGGGGGAATCGGGCGGCGACGCATGGGCTCGCCGCGCCGGAAATAGCGGCCCGCCGGACCCGTCGCGAGCAGCACCACCACGGCGACGGCCAGCAGCAAGGCCAGCATCAAGCCCGTGGCCGTGATGATGTCGAAAGCCAGAGACCAGCCGCCGCTGTCGAGGTTGTAGACGCTGTCGGTGAAACCGTCACCGCTGAACGACGGGTCGTCCTCGTAGAAGGACGGGTCCTCGTAGGCGGACGGGTCGTCCTCGACCCCAAAAGGCATCGCGACCAGGGCGAACGCGAACAGGCCGAAGAGGCCCAGCAAGCACGACAGCAAGAGCAGCGCCGCCGGTGCGCCGAGGCCGACCCAGGTGAGAACGCGGCCGACGTTGGTGCCCCGGCGCACGAAGATCGAGGTGACGCCGAGCCAGACGGCCAGCACGAACAGCGGCACGGCCACGAACAGCAGCCCGGCGATGTTGTCCTCGCGCTCCCAGCTCACCGCCGTCGTGTCGGGCGACGTCGTGGTCCGGACCGCCTCGTTGATCAGCCCGTCGTAGTGGATCGCGTCGGCGATCGACACACCGACCACGAGCAGCAGGACCACGATCAGGGCCACCTGAAGCCAGTAGGCGACGGAGACCACCGTGGGCCGATCCGCGGCCGGCGGGGCGATGTCGGGTACGGGAGCCGAAGTCACGAGCGCACGCTACGGTTCCCGGACCGGGCCCGGCAGCCCCGGACGGCCACAATTGGATCAATCAGTTGATCTGAGATCGCATCTGCTGGACGGCGGCGGTGACGGTGCCGGCCGGGATGGCGAAGCCGACGCCGATGCTGCCCGTCGAGGACTCGCTCGCGGTGGCGATCGCCACGTTGATGCCGACCACGTGGCCGGACAGGTCGACCAGCGCGCCACCCGAGTTGCCCTGGTTGATGGCGGCGTCGGTCTGCAGCAGGCCGGTCAGTTGCTCGCTGCCGGAGCCGGTGGCCGACTCGGTGGCCGTGCTGATGCTGCGGTCGAGCGCCGAGACGATGCCCGACGTGACCGTGTTCTCGAGGCCCAGCGGCGCGCCGAAGGCCAGCACGGTGTCACCGACTGCGACGCTGTCATCGTTGCCGAACGTCACCGGCGTCAAACCCGACAGACCGTTTGCCCGTACGAGGGCCAGGTCGTGACCGGTGTCGGTGGCGACGACCCGGGCCGGCACAGTCTGGCCGGTCGACAGGCGCACGCTCACGGTTCCGTCGCTTTCGATGACGTGGTTGTTGGTCAGGATCAGCCCGTCCGAGCTGAGCACCACGCCGGAGCCGAGCGACGACGACTGGCCGCTGTCCACGAGAACGGTGACTACGCTCGGCTGCACCTGCTTGACGATGGCGGCCAGGTCGTCGCCCTCGGTGACGGTGGCGCCTCCGGTGGTCGAGCCTGCGGCGGTAGCGGTGGCGGCGGTCCCGTGGTCGATCAAGTAGCGCTCGGCGGCCACGCCACCGGCGGTGCCGCCCGCGGCGATCAACGCGAGCACGGCGGCCCCACCGGCCACTCGGCGCGGCCACCGGCGGTCGCCGGGTGACGACGGCGACGGCACGAACGGGGGGCCGGGCGGTGGCGGCGGGCTCACGAAGTCGTAGTACCCGTCGTCGGTGCGGCCGTCGCCGTGGGAGTGGTCGGGCCGGGTCATCAGGTCGGTCATGGCGACGCCTCGCTTCGTTGGCTGATGGGCCCAACAGTGACCCCGAACCTTGTCGGCAACCGGTGAGCCGTCTGTGGGTTGGCTGTACGCGGTCGCCGGGTCTTTTGGGGCTGCGCCGGCGGGTGGCCGGCTCACTCGTCCGGGTCGGGTCGCCACTCGTCGGTGGGCGTGCCGGGGTCGTCGTCCGGGCGGTCGCCCTACGGTCGTCCCGTGCGCATCTGTCCTGTTTTCTCCGCGTCCCGGACCGGCTTCGTACCGCTCGTATTCGCCGCTGCGGCTTTGGTCGGGGCGCTGAGCGGCTGCTCGGATCCGGCGCCTTCCACCCCGATGGCACCGGCGCCGTCGTCGCCGTCACTGCCGCCATCGCCGGGCACCGCCGTAGGCGAATCGCCGGATACCGCCGTACGCGAATCGCCGGATACCGCCGTACGGGAAGAGGAACCGCAAGCGAAGGCACCCACCCGGACCACTCAGGCACCGCCGCCGCCGGGCGACACGGCCGGGATCGACCGGTTTGTCATGCTCGTGCGAGAGCAGTTGCCGCAGGTCGCGATCGATCGGCGTGACGAGGAGGTCGCCATGCTCGGTGAGCAGACCTGCGCCGAACTGAACCGGGGGCACAAGGACGCGGCGGTCGTCGCGGACATGCGCGAGCAGGGGTTGACGACACCCGACGCGCGGAAACTGCTGGAGCTGGCGCGAAGCTCAGCCTGCCCGGGTCTTCGCGGCTCGGCTCTTCGCGGCCCGGCCTGACCTGGGGCTTAGCGCGGGGTCGGCCGAAAGTCGGACCGGGCACAGGGTTCCGAGACGCCGGTCCGATGTTATGCACAAGCTTCCGCCCGATGCTGGAGTCACCCCAATCGGCAGGAGGCACGAGATGTCCGCACGAGGAATGCTCTCAGTGGTCGGCACCGCCGTCGGCGGCGTGATCGGCTGGAACGCTCCCCCGCCGCCCGACCCCGACTGTGTGCGCGAGTTGCTCGCCGCCATCGGCATGATCCCGGGCGAGACCGACGAGGAACTGACCGCGACCGTACGCCTCTTCCAAGCTCGCCTCGGTCTCGTCGACGACGGTGTCGCGGGACCGCGCACGGTGCACTTCCTGTCCCGCTACGCCACGCAACAACGGCTGCGTCTGGCGGCGTAGCCTGTGCCGGATGACGTCCGGTGACCTCATCACCTTCTACGACGACGGAACCGGTGAGCGTTTCGGCCTCACCGCGGGCGAGCTCGGCAACTGGACGGCGGCGACGTCGGCACTGCTCACCGAGGGTTGCGGGCTCGGTCCGGGCACCACCGCGGCGGTGCTGTTGCCGCCGCACTGGCAGACCGCGGCCGTGCTGCTCGGCGCCTGGTCGGCCGGGATAGAGCTGTCGATCCGGGACTGGGCGACCGCCGGCCTCACCCCGGCGGGTGATTCGCTCGATGTCACGTTCGTCGAGCGCCGCCGAATCGGGCACTGGCTCGACGAGGTGCCCGCCGGCCGGCACCAGTTCGTGCTCGGCCTGGCCCCGCACGGCTCGGCGACCGGTGACGTGCCCGGGGGCTACCGGGACTACATCAGCTCGCTGCGCCCCTACCTGGGAGTGCACCCGCCGAGGCACGCGTTTCAGGAGCATCTGCCCGCGGTGGCCGACGGCACCACCTATCGGGAGTACGCGCAGGCCGCAGCCGAGATCGCCGCGCACCACGGCATCGGCCCGGGCGACCGGGTGCTGGTCGACACCGCCGCCCAGGAACAGCCCCTGATCTGGCTGCTCGGCCCCCTCTCGGCCGGCGCGTCGATCGTCCTGTGCGCCCACCTCGACCCGTCCCGCCTCGACGACCGCGTGGCCGCCGAACGCATCACCAAGATCCTGCGTTGATCCCGTCTCGCCGGCCCAGCCTGATCCGCTCTCGCCGGCCCAGCCTGATCCCCTTTCGCCGGCCCAGCCTGATCTCCCTTTCGTCAGCTCAGCCTGATCTCCTCGCGTCGGGTCAGTCGTCGAAGCTGACGGTCACCTTCTCCGACACCGGCGTCGACTGGCAGGTCAGCACGAACCCGGCGTCGAGTTCGGCGCGTTCGAGGGCGAAGTTGCGCCGCATGGTCACCTCGCCCTCGACCACCCGGGCCCGGCACGTGCCGCACACCCCGCCCTTGCAGGCGAACGGCAGGTCGGGCCGGGTGCGCTGGGCGACGTCGAGCACGGTCTCGCCGGTCGTGATCGTCACGGTCGTCGAGCGGCCGTCGAGCAGCACGGTCACCTCGCTGCCCTCCCGGTTTTCGAGCTCCTCCCGTACGGGCTCGGGTGGCGCCTCGTCCACCCAGAACAGCTCGCGGTGAATCCGTTCGGGCGCCACCCCGGCTTCGGTCAGCACCTCGGTCGCGTCGACGACCATCCCGTACGGGCCGCACAGCCACCAGTGATCGACGGCCGGCACGTCGAGCAGCACGGGCAGCAGCGCGCGCAGCTTGGGCCCGTCGAGCCGGCCGCTGAGCAGATCGACCTCGCGGGCCTCCCGGGACAGCAGGTGCACCAGCTCGACCCGGGACGGATGACGGTCCTTCAGGTCGGCCAGTTCCTCGGCGAACATCACGGTGTCGGCGCGGCGGTTGCCGTAAAGCACGGCGACCTGCGCACCGGGATTGCGCAGCAGTGAGGCCGCGATCGACAGCACGGGCGTGATCCCCGAACCGGCCGCGATCATCACGTGTCGCCCGCCGACTTCGAGGTCGGGCGTGAACGTGCCGGACGGCGGGGCCACCTCGACCGCGTCACCGACCCGCACGTCGTGCACGAGCCAGCCCGAGACGAGACCGCCCGGAACCTCGCGCACGCCGATCCGCGGGCGGGCACCGGCCGGGGCACAGATCGAATAGGACCGGCGCTCGTCCCGATCGTCGCCGGGCCGTCGCACGGTGAGCGACTGCCCCGGCCGGAACGCGTAGACGCCGGCCAGGTCGTCCGGCACCTCGAAGGTCACCGCGACAGCGTCGGCGCACAGCCGCTCGACGTCGGCGACCCGCAGCGCGTGGAAGTCCCGCACGTCAGATCTCCTTCACGTGCTCGAAGGGTTCCCGGCAGGCCGGGCATCGCCGCAGCTCACGGCAGGCGGTCGCGCCGAACGCGGCGAGCCGCTCGGTGTGCTCCTCCCCGCACCGGGGACAGGCCACCTGCTCGTCCCGCACACCGAGCAGAAGCGGCACCGGTCCACTCTTCCGCTGAGGTGCCGGGCCGGGCGGGGCAATGCCGGCCGCGGCCAGCTTGGCCTTGCCGTCCTCCGAGATCCAGTCGGTGCTCCAGGCCGGCGCGAGCGCCGTACGCACCTCGGCCTGCTCGTATCCCGCCGCATGCAGAGCCCGGAGCAGGTCGGCCCGGATCGCCCCCATGGCCGGGCAGCCCGAGTAGGTAGGGGTGATCGTCACTTCGACGCCCTCCGCGGTCTCTCGCACCTCCCGCAGAATCCCCAGATCCGCAAGCGTCAGGAACGGCAGCTCGGGATCGGTAACGGTCGCCGCCACCTCGGCCGCCGTGACCGCCTCGCGCGGCTGTGCCGCCTCGCGCCGCTGGACCTCCTCGCGCCGCTGGGCCGAGCCGCGCGGCTGAGTGGCCGCGTTCACCACACACCGCCGGGTGTCGCACGGGCGAGGCTTTGCAGCTCCCCGAGGATCTCCGCCAGCTCGGGCCCGTGAACGCCGTCGCGCCCCCGCTCCCCCACACCGCCGCCCGCTTCTCCGTCGGCGGGGACGCGAAGCGTCGCCGCGCGCAGGACCTCGGCGAACACGGCGTCGCACTCCGCCCGCAGTGATGCCGGGTCGACCGCGACCCCGGCGGACGCCAGACGCAGCTCGACCTCGTGCGGCTCGAACAGCTCCCCCGCCAGCGGCCACACTTCGTCGACCGCGGCCTGCATGCGCTGGTGCGACAGATCGGTGCCGTCGCCGAGCCGTACAGCCCAGCCGGCCGCGTAGTCGCGATGGTAGGCGACCTCCTTGACGCCCTTGGCCCCGATCGCCGCCAGCACCGGGTCACGGCTTGCGGCCAGCCGGTCGAGCATGGCCAGACGCCACGTCGCGAACACCAGCAAACGGGCGATCAGGTGCGCGAAGTCGGCGTCGGTGCGCTCGGCGAGGCGTACGTTGCGGAACTCCGCCGGGTCGCGGAGGTAGGCCAGATCGTCCTCGTCGCGGCGGCCGTTCCCGGCTTCGCCGCCCTCGGCGTGGCCCGCACGGGTCAGGAGCAGCCGGGCCTGACCGAGCAGGTCGAGGCCGATGTTGGCCAGCGCCATCTCGTCCTCGAGCTCGGGCGCGCGGGTCACCCACTGCTGGAGCCGGTGCGACATGATCAGCGCGTCGTCGCCGATCATCAGGCAGTAGGCGGCCAGGTCGGCCGGGTCCACGCCGTCGGGCAGGTCGGCCGGCACCCCGGCGAGCGGGTCGGCGAACCCTGTCCCGTACGCCCAGCGCGCGTCGTCGTCGTGGTCGGTGAGGGCCTGGTAGGCATCGTCGAAGGACATGGCGGCCTCAGATGTGCGGGACCGAGTCGGGAATGGCGTAATACGTGGGGTGGCGGTAGACCTTGTCGCCGCTGGGCGCGAAGAACGCGTCCTTCTCGTCGGGACCGGACGCCACCACGTCGTCGGAGCGCACCACCCAGATGCTCACGCCCTCGTTGCGACGCGTGTAGAGATCGCGCGCGTGATGCAGGGCCATCTCGTGGTCGGCGGCCCGCAGCGAGCCGACGTGCACGTGGTTGAGGCCGCGCTTGGACCGCACGAACACCTCGAACAGCGGCCACTCGTGCCGGATCTCGCCGCTCATGCCCGCACCTCCCGCTTCTTCGCCGCGTGGGCCGCGGCCGCCTCGCGCACCCAGGCGCCGTCCTCGTCGGCGCGGCGCCGGTGCGCGATCCGCTCCGCGTTCATCGGTCCCTGGCCCGAGATCACCCGCTTGAGTTCAGACCAGTCGATCTCGCCGAAGTCGTGGTGCTCGCGTTCGGCATTCCAGCGCAGGTCGGGGTCGGGCAGCGTGACGCCGAGCGCCTCGGCCTGCGGCACGCTCATGTCGACGAACCGCTGCCGCAACTCGTCGTTGGTGTGCCGCTTGATCTTCCAGGCCATGGACTGGGCCGTGTTCGGCGATTCGCCGTCGGGCGGCCCGAACATCATCAGCGACGGCCACCACCAGCGGTTCACCGCGTCCTGCACCATCTCGCGCTGCGCGTCGGTGCCGCGCATCATCGTCATCAGCAGCTCGTAACCCTGCCGCTGATGGAACGACTCCTCCTTGCAGATCCGGATCATCGCCCGCGCGTACGGCCCGTACGAGCTGCGGCAGAGCGGCACCTGGTTGCAGATGGCGGCCCCGTCGACGAGCCACCCGATCACTCCGACGTCGGCGAACGTGAGCGTCGGATAGTTGAAGATCGACGAGTACTTCTGCCGGCCCTCGATGAGCCGCCGGGTCAGGTCGCCCCGGTCGGCGCCCAGCGTCTCGGCCGCGGAGTACAGGTAAAGGCCGTGCCCGGCCTCGTCCTGGACCTTGGCCAGCAGGATCGCCTTGCGCCGCAGCGACGGGGCCCGGGTGATCCAGGCTCCTTCCGGCTGCATGCCGATGATCTCGGAGTGCGCGTGCTGCGCGATCTGCCGGATCATCGTCTTGCGGTACCCGTCCGGCATCCAGTCCCGGGGCTCGACCCGCTGGTCCTTCTCGATCGTCTCGGCAAAAACCTGCTCGCTCATGACGCCTCCCAGCTGAAGAAGCCCTGCCCGGCCTTACGACCCAGTTCGCCGCGGGCCACCTTGTCGCGCAGCAGTGCCGGCGGGGCGAAGCGCTCCCCCAGCTCGCGGTGCAAGTGTTCGGCGATGGCCAGCCGCACGTCGAGACCGACGAGGTCGGTCGAGCGCAGCGGGCCCATCGGATGGCGGTAGCCCAGCTCCATGGCCCGGTCGATCGAGGCGGCGTCGGCCACGCCCTCCTCGAGCATGCGGATGGCCTCGAGCCCGAGCAGGACCCCGAGCCGGCTGGTCGCGAAGCCGGGTGAATCCCGGACCACCACCTCGCTCTTGCCCAGACCGGCCACCCAGGAGCGGGCCGCGTCACGGGTGGAATCCGTGGTCAGCGAACTGGTGACGATCTCGACGAGCTTGCTGGCCGGCACCGGGTTGAAGAAGTGCAGTCCCAGGAACCGCTCGGGCCGCCTCAGCCCGTCGGCCAGCCCCGTGATGGACAGCGAACTGGTGTTGCTGGCCAGCACCGCTTGGTCGCCAACCACTCGCTCGGCCGCCGCCAGAACGCGAATCTTGAGCGCCGCGTCCTCGGGGACGGCCTCGACGACGAGTTCGGTGTCGCCGTCCAGCCCGTTCACGTCATCGACGAGCCGCAGCCGCTCGAGCACGACGTCGGAAGGCTCCTCGAGCACGCCCTTTTCCGCCGCCCGCAGCAGCCCCATGGCCACCCTGTCCCGGGCCGCCTCGGCCGCAGCCGGATCACGTTCGACCAGGCTGACCATCGACCCGGCGACGGCGAAGACCTGGGCTATGCCGGCTCCCATCCGGCCGCCGCCGATGACCGCCACCCGCTTGGGCACCACGGGCCCGGGCGCGTTCACGGCCGTCCACCGTTCTCAGCGCACGCCGCGCGAGCCGGCTGCTCGGGCACCGCGCCGGACCGGGGGCACGCCGCGCGAGTCGGCTGCTCGGGCACCGCGCCGGACCAGGTGCACGCCGCCGGTCGCCGCCCGGTCATGAGCGGCCTCCGGCCAGGAAGGCGTCCATGCGCACGCGCTTGTCCTCCGACTCGAAAAGGATCGCCTGGGCCAGGTCGTCGGTGAGCGGATGACCGCCGCCGTCGGCGACCAGCTTCGTCAGGCGCAGCGCGAGCGTGCCCGAGCGGGACATGCGGTCGAGCAGCGCGTGGGCCCGCTTGAGCAGCTCGCCCGCCGGTACGACCTCGGCGACCAGCCCGAACCGGAGCGCGTCGTCGGCGTCGAGCCGGCGGCCCGCGAGCAGCACCTGCTTGGCGACCGAGGCGCCGACCAGCTCGCGCAGCCGCCAGCACGCGCCGGCCGCGGCGAGGATGCCCAGCCCCGGTTCCGGGTTGCCGAACACGGCGGCGGGCGAGGCCAGGCGCACGTCGCACGCGTACGCCAGCTCGGCGCCGCCGCCCAGCGCATAGCCGTCCACGGCGGCCACGGTCGGCAGCGGCAGCTTGGCGAGGCGATCGAACAGCCCGCGGTTGATGCCCTGCAACGCCTGGTCGCGACCGCGTTCGCGGAGCTCGCCGATGTCGGCCCCGGCGGCGAACGTGCCCCCGTCGCCGGTGATCAGCAGCAACCGCGGACTCTGTTCGAGGGCCGCGCACACGTCGTGCAGCTCGCCGATCATGGCCGCGTTGATGGCGTTGCGGGCCTCGGGCCGGCGCAACGTCACCACCACGCGGTCGTCGAGCTCCTCGACGGCGAGGGTCGTCACGGCCGTTCCAGCAGCATCGCGACGCCCTGACCGACGCCGACGCAGAGGGTGGCGAGGCCGCGGCGGGCGTTTTCGCGCTCCATGCGGCCGAGCAGGGTCACCGTGAGGCGGGCGCCCGAGCAACCCAGCGGGTGGCCCAGCGCGATCGCGCCACCGTCGGCGTTCACCCGGTCCTCGTCCAGCTTGAGCCGCCGGATCACCGCGAGCGACTGCACCGCGAACGCCTCGTTGAGCTCCACCGCGTCGAGGTCGCCGGCTCCCCAGCCGGCCCGGGCCAGCGCCTTTTCCGTGGCCGGAACCGGGCCGAGACCCATGAACTGCGGGGCGACGCCGGCGCTGGCGGCGGTGACGATGCGGGCGCGCGGGGTCAGGCCGTACCGCTCGACCGCTTCTCCGCTCGCCACGACCAGCGCCGCGGCGCCGTCGCTGAGCGGCGACGACGAGGCCGCCGTGACGACGCCGCCGTCCCGGAAGACGGGTCGCAGCTTGGCGAGCTTTTCCAGCGTGGAGCCGCGTCGCGGGATCTCGTCGGTCGTCACGTCGCCGACCGCGACGATCTCGCCGTCGAACCGGCCCGCGTCGATCGCGGCGATCGCCCGTTCGTGGCTGCGCAGCGAGAAGGCGTCGCTGTCGGCACGGCTGATGCCGTCGAGCGTGGCGACCTCTTCGGCCGTCTCACCCATGCTGAGCGTGACGCGGCGGGCCCCGGGGAAGGTGCCGGCCTGGTCGTGGTCGTGCTCGATGAACGCCATGTTGGTGAAGCGCCAGCCCAGCGAGGTGTCGAAGACCTTGCCGGGGCGCGCCCACGGGGTGCCGGGCTTCTCCATCACCCACGGCGCGCGGGTCATCGACTCGGCGCCGCCGGCCACGATCAGGTCGGCCTCGCCCGCGCGGATCTGGTTGGCCGCCGACACGATCGCGGTCAGGCCGCTGGCGCACAGCCGGTTGACCGTGTAACCCGGCACGGTGTCGGGCAGCCCGGCCAGCAGCGCCGCCATGCGGGCCACGTTGCGGTTGTCCTCCCCGGCCTGGTTGGCCGCGCCGAGCACCACCTCGTCGATCTCGTCGGCGGGCACGCCCGCACGAGCCACCGCGTCGCGGACAACCAGCCCGGCGAGGTCGTCGGGGCGGAAGCCGGCGAGCGCTCCGCCGTACTTGCCCTGGGGGGTGCGGACGCCGCCGACGAGGTAGGCCTCGGCCATGGTGAATCCTCCGGTGCTCAGATGTGGTGACGGGACTGGAGGGTGAAGAACCGGCCGGTGACGAAATGGTCGTCGCTCAGCGAGGCCGTGGCGGCCGGGTTGGCGCCGGTGCCGTGCAGGTCGCTGAACGCGGCGGTCTGGTTCACGAACACCCCACCCGTGAGATTTTCGGCGAGGTGCACCCCGGCGTCGAGCGCCGCCTCCCGCGCAGCGGAAAGGACCTCGGGATTGCTGGAGTGGACCAGCGCGGTGAGCGCCCCGTGCGCCCGCACCGTCTCGACCAGGATGCGCAGGCTGTGCTCGGTCGACTCGGTGGTGATCACGAAGGACACCGGGCCGAACCATTCCCGCGTGTACGCCTTCTCGTCGGAGGCGTCGAGGCGGACGACCACGGGCGTCCGGATGGTGGCCCCGGGGTTCTGCTCGTCGGCGACCTCGGCCGAGGGATGGATGACGCCGCTCGCGCCGCCGGCCTCGGTGAGCCGGGCCAGCACGCCGTCGTTGACGATCGCGCCGAGCGTGCCGGCCGCGCGCGCCGGGTCGCCCAGCAGCTTGTCGAGCGCGCCGGCCAGGTCGGCGCCGAACTCCTCGACGCTGCGGTGCCCGGCGTCGGTCTCGATGCCGGATGCCGGGACCAGGATGTTTTGCGGGGTCGTGCACATCTGGCCGCTGTAGAGCGAGAGCGAGAAGGACAGGTTGCGCAGCAGGCCCTTGTAGTTGTCGGTGGAGTCGACGACGACCGTGTTGAGCCCGGCCTTTTCGGTGTAGACCACGGCCTGGCGGGCGTTGGCCTCGAGCCAGTTGCCGAACTCGCTCGAGCCGGTGAAGTCGACGATGCCGACGTCGGGGTGGGTGGCCAGCGTGGCCGCGATGCCCTCGCCGGGCTCCTCGGCCGCCAGGATGACCAGGTCGGGGCTCTGACCGGCCTCGGCGAGCACCTCGCGGCAGATCTGCACGGTGATGGCCAGCGGGAGCACGGCGCCCGGATGCGGCTTGACGATCACCGGGTTGCCGGTGACCAGGCTGGCGAACAGGCCGGGATAGCTGTTCCAGGTGGGGAAGGTGTTGCAGCCGATCACGACCGAGACGCCCCGGCCGACGACCGTGCTGGTCTTGGCCAGGCGCAGCGGGTCGCCACCGCGCTGTGGCTTGCTCCACTCGGACCGGGCCGGGATGCGGGTGGTCGCGGCCAGCGCGTAGGCCACCGCCTCGAGCGCGCGATCCTGAGCGTGCGGGCCGCCGGCCTGGAACGCCATGACGAAGGCCTGGCCGGTGGTGTGCTGCACGGCGTGGGCCAGCTCGAAGCTGCGCGCGTTGATCCTCTTGATGATCTCGGCGGCGACCCCGGCGCGGCCCTGTGGCCCGGCGCCACGCCAGGCCGGGGTGGCGGCGCGGGCCGCGGCGATGAGGGCCAGCGGGTCGGCCTTGGGATAGCTGATGCCCAGCTCGAGACCCCACGGCGAACGCTCGGTGGAGACGCTGCCCGCGGCGCCGGGGACCTCGATCGGAAACGGCCGGCCGAGCAGGGCCCGGAAGGCGCGCTCCCCGTCGGGGGCGGCGGCCTCGCCGTAGACCGACTTGCTCGGCGACTCGGGGAAGGCCGACCAGTAGTCACGGACGGTGGTCGCCCGGACGGCCTGGTCGAGCAGCTCGGCGTGCTTCTCGTAGAACTCGGCGGGGGTGGTCATCCTGCGCTCCCTTGCGCTCGCGTGCCTAATTATCTACCGTCCGTTCGGTAGGTAATCAACCCCCGGGAGCGACAATGGCATCAACTCCTGCGCCCCGTCGCCGCGGACGCCCGGGGCACGACCTGGATGCCGTGCTGGCCGCCGCGGTGCGGCTGTTCAACGAGCGCGGTTACGACTTCACGAGCATGTACGACATCGCCGTGGCGCTAGGCATCACCAAGTCGAGCGTCTATCACCACATCAGCGGCAAGGAGCAACTGCTTCAGATGGCGATGGACCGGGCGCTCGACGGCCTGTTCGAGGCGGCCGACGAGGTCCGCGCGCTCGACGTCTCCGCCCTGGAACGGCTCGAGCAGCTGATCCGGCGCAGCGTGCTGGTGCTGTCCGAACGCTTCGAATACGTGACCGTCCTGCTGCGCGTGCGCGGCAACACCGAGGTCGAGCAGCACGCCCTGGCCCGGCGGCGCGAGTTCGACGGCCTGGTCACCGAGCTGGTCAAGCAGGCCCAGGCCGAGGGGGGCGTACGGCCGGATCTGGACCCTCGGACCGCGGCGCGCCTGCTCCTCGGCATGGTCAACTCGCTCACCGAGTGGTATCGCCCCCGTCCCGGTGGCGCCGAGTCGATCGCCGATGCCGTGACCACGCTGGCCTTCGACGGCCTGCGCGCCTGATCCACACACGATCTCCCCGACTCGTCCACGATCGGCTCACGTCCGGTTGCGCCGGCGCGCCGATTGGCTAGCGTGAGCGCCGATGAAACGAAGCCTGGCCACCGTTCTGCTCGTGGGTCTGCTGAGCGCCTGCACGTCCGAGGGCGCACCCGGGGCCGCGTCACCGCCGCCGTCCCCGGCAGCGTCGTCGCCGTCGCCCTCCCCCTCGCCGGCGTCCCCGTCATCGGCGGCGCCACCGCCGGCCGACTGCGTCACCACGACGCTCGACGGTCTCGGCCTGGCCCAGCGCGTCGGCCAGCTGCTCATGATCGGCGTCGCCGTCAACGCGCCCAGCGGCGCGGGCGACACCCTCCGCCGCTACCACGTCGGCGGCGTCTTCCTGCGCGGCCGCAGCACACACACCGCCGCCGAACTCCGGCGGGACATCGCGGGTCTGCAGAAGAGCGCCGCCCTGCCGATGCTCGTGGCGGTCGACCAGGAGGGCGGCAGCGTCCAGACCCTCAAGGGCCCCGACTTCCCGAGACTGCCCTCCGCGTACCGCCTGGGCAGCGGATCGGCCACGGCCCTGCGCAACACCACCCGCGAAAGCGCCCGACGCCTCGCCGACATCGGCGTGAACCTCAACCTGGCCCCGGTCGCCGACACCGTTCCGGCCAGCCTGGGCGAGGACAACCCGCCGATCGGCGCGTTCCGGCGCCAGTTCGGCTCCGACCCGGCCAAGGTCGCTGCCGCCATCCGCACGGTCGTGGCCGCCTCACAGGACGCGGGCGTTCTCACCACGTTGAAGCACTTCCCCGGTCTGGGCCGGGTGCGGGTCAACACCGACACCTCGCGAGGCGCCACCGACGACACGGCCACGGCGGCCGACCCGTATCTGACCCCGTTCAAGGCCGGCATCGAGTCGGGCTCGGCCGCGGTGATGATCTCGTCCGCCCGCTACCCGCGCCTCGACCCGAACGCGGTCGCCGCCTTCTCCAAGCCGATCATCACCGGCCTGCTGCGCGACACCATCGGCTTCGACGGCCTGGTCGTCTCGGACGACCTGGGCGCGGCCCGGGCGGTCACCGACGTCTCGCCGGCCCAGCGAGCCACCCGTTTCGTGGCCGCCGGCGGCGATCTGGTGTTGACCATCGTCCCCTCGGACGCCGCCCCGATGGCCGGCGCGCTGATCGCCAAGGCCGAATCCGATCAGTCGTTCCGCTCCCGCGTGGACGACGCCGCCCGCCACGTCCTGCAAGCCAAGGAAAAGGCCGGCCTGCTGCGCTGCGGCTGACCGGCCCCGTCGCTGCGCGAGACGCCGCTCGGCCGGTGACGTGGCCCCGCTAAAGGCCAATACAACGCCGGGCACCGGCCGGGCGGCGACAACGATCTCGAGGATCGGTGGGAGCCGCCGCTCCGGCCGGCGAACGACGTCGACTGATCGGGCCTACGCCTTCCGCAGCCCGAAGGTCAGGCCGATCGACTCATCCGTGAACTGCTCGGCGCCGGCCCAGGTGGGCTCGCCCTCCGCGTAGGACGTGGCCAGGACCTCGTCGGCGACCAGCGAGGCGTGCTCGGTCAGGGCCTGGGCGGTCTCGCCGGTGGCCGACCAGCGCAGTTCGATGCGGTCGGAAACCTCCAGGCCGCTCGTCTTGCGGGCCTCCTGGATCTGGCGGACGGCGTCGCGGGCGATGCCGGCCCGGCGCAGCTCGGGGGTGAGCGCCAGGTCGAGCGCCACTGTGGCGCCCGAGTCGGAGGCCACGGCCCAGCCGGCGCGCGGGGTCTCGGTGATGACGACCTCGTCAGGACTCAGCGTGACCTGCTCGCCGTCGACCTCGAGCGACGCCTCTCCCGAGGCACGCAGGGCGTCCTTCAGCTCGGCGGCGTCGGCCGCGGCGATGGCCTGGGCGACCAGCTGCACCTTCTTGCCGAACCGCCGGCCCAGCGTACGGAAATTGGCCTTGGCGGTGGTGTCGACGAAGGAGCCGGCGACCGAGACGACCTCGCCCACGTTGAGCTCGGACGCGATCTCGGCGAGCAGGCCGGCCGGCAGCTTCTCGAAGCCGGAGGCCGAGGCGAGGGCCCGGGACAGCGGCTGGCGCACCTTCATGCCGGACTCGGCGCGCGCCGCCCGGCCCAGCTCGACCAGCCGCCGGACCAGCCCCATCTGCGCCGACAGACCGGAATCGATCAGTGACTCGTCGGGCGACGGGAACGCGGCGAGGTGCACTGAGTCGGCCGCCTGCGGGTCGACCTCGACCACCAGGTCGCGCCACACCCGCTCGGTGACGAACGGGGTCAGCGGCGCCATCAGCAGCGTCACCGTGCGCAGGGCCTCATGCAGCGTGGCCAGCGCCGCCGGGTCGCCGCGCCAGAAACGGCGGCGGCTGCGGCGCACGTACCAGTTGGACAGGTCGTCGACGAACGCGGCGAGCAGCCGGCCCGCCTCCTGGGTGTCGAAGCCCGCGTAGGCCGCGTCGACCTTGCGCACGAGGTCGTTGACCTCGGACAGCACCCAGCGGTCGAGCAGCGGGCGATCTTTCGGCGCGGGATCGGCGGCCGACGGCGTCCAGCCCGAGGACCGGCCGTAGAGAGCCTGGAACGCGACGGTGTTCCAATACGTCAGCAGCGTCTTGCGCACGACCTCCTGCAGCGTGTTGGGCCCGACCCGGCGGGCCGACCAGGGCGAGCCGACGCACGCCATGAACCAGCGGACCGCGTCGGCGCCGTGCGTGTCCATCAGCGGGATCGGCTCGAGGATGTTGCCAAGGTGCTTGGACATCTTGCGGCCGTCCTCGGCGAGGATGTGGCCGAGGCAGACGACGGTCTCGTAGGACGACCGGTCGAACACCAGCGTGTTCACCGCCATCAGCGTGTAGAACCAGCCGCGGGTCTGGTCGATCGCCTCGGAGATGAACTGCGCCGGGAAGCGCTGCTCGAAGAGCTCCTTGTTCTTGTACGGGTATCCGAACTGCGCGAACGGCATCGAGCCGGAGTCGTACCAGGCGTCGATAACCTCGGGCACCCGGGTCGCCGTGGCCGCGCACTGCGGGCAGGCGAAGGTCACCTCGTCGATGTGGGGCCGGTGCGGATCGAGCCCGGACAGGTCGCGGCCGGCCCGCTCGCCCAGCTCGGCGAGCGACCCGATGCAGGTCAGATGGCCCTCCTCGCAACGCCAGATGGGCAGCGGCGTGCCCCAGTAGCGGTTGCGGGACAGCGCCCAGTCGACGTTGTTGTTGAGCCAGTCGCCGTAGCGGCCGTGCTTGACCGTCTCGGGCTGCCAGGTCGTCTTCTCGTTCTCCCGCAACAGCGCATCCCGTACGGCCGTGGTCTTCACGTACCACGACGGCTGGGCGTAGTAGATCAGCGCGGTGTGGCAGCGCCAGCAGTGCGGATACTGGTGCTCGTACGGGTCGAGGCGGAACAGCAGGCCGGTGCGCCGCAGCTCCTCGACCAGCGGCTCGTTCGCCGTCCGGAAGAAAAGGCCGCCGACCATCGGCACGTCTGGGTCGAACGTGCCGTCCCGCAGCACGGGATTGACCATCGGCAGCCCGTACGCCCGGCAACTCGCGAGGTCGTCGGCGCCGAACGCCGGGGACTGGTGCACGAGGCCGGTGCCGCTGTCGGTGGTCACGTAGTCAGCGAGGATCACGATGTGCGCGTCCGGCACGTCGACCAGTTCGAACGGCGGCTTGTAGGTCCACCGCTCGAGCTCCGTGCCGGTGAACGTCTCGCCGGTGGCCGTCCAGCCCTCACCCAGCACCTGGCTCGTGAGCGGCTCGGCGAGCACCAGGCGCTCGGTTCCGTCGGTCATCACCACGTACGGGACGGTGGGGTTGACCGCGACGGCCGTGTTGGAGACCAGGGTCCACGGCGTGGTGGTCCAGACGAGCAGTGACGCCTGACCGGCGAGCGGGCCTGAGGTCAGCGGGAACCGGACATAAACCGCCGGATCGACGTCGGTCTCGTAGCCCTGGGCGAGCTCGTGGTCGGACAGCGTCGTCTGGTCGCGCGGGCACCACGGGGCGACGCGGAAGTCCTCGACCAGCAGGCCCTTGTCGAAGATCTGCTTCAGCGACCACCAGACCGACTCGATGTAATCCGGATCCATCGTCCGGTACGCGTCGGCCATGTCGACCCAGTAGCCCATGCGCTCGGTGAGCTCGGCGAACGCGTCGGTGTGCCGGGTGACGGAGGCGCGGCAACGGTCGTTGAACTCCGCGACCCCGTACGCCTCGATGTCCTGCTTGCCGCTGAACCCGAGCTCCTTTTCGACCGCGAGCTCGACCGGGAGCCCGTGGCAGTCCCACCCGGCCTTGCGGGCGACGTGGTAGCCCTTCATCGTGCGGTAGCGCGGGAAGACGTCCTTGAAGACGCGCGCCTCGATGTGGTGCGCGCCGGGCATGCCGTTGGCGGTGGGCGGGCCCTCGTAGAAGACCCACTCCGGGCGGCCCGCGGACTGCTCGAGGCTGCGCGCGAAGATCTTGTTGTCCTGCCAGAAACGCAGGACGTCGTGGTCGAGAGCGGGCAGGTCCACCTGCGCGGGTATCTGGCGATACAAGGCTTACTCCTCCGTCGGACGTTCTCGCGACAGAGGGACGAGGCTTACCCCGCGGTACCACCCTCTTTGACCGCGGCAGAAATGCCCGCGGCCCACTCGAAGTGGGTTGCAGCCGGTTCTACTCGACCACTCACGCGGTCTTTCCTCCGGCGGCTCCGGGGTGATCTTCGGGCCGCGCACACCCCCGGGCTTCCACCATCCCCGGGTCTCTCCTGGCTGCGTGCGGTCCTACTCGTCCCCATCAGTGCCCTGCGCCGATGATGGTACCGGCCCCGGATCGGGGGCTGCCATGTGGTTTTCCTCAGTTTTCGGCTGTGCTGTGCTTCCCCGGACCACCAGGTGCGGCACCAGCACCATCTCGCTCGCCCTCGTCCGGCCGCCGTCGAGGCGCGAGACGGCGGCCAGCACCGCGTTGCGCGCCTGGCCCGGGGCGTCCTGGTTGACCGAGGTCAGATCGATGTGGGCCAGACGGGCGAGGGTGCTGTCGTCATAGCCCACCACCGAGATCTGGCCGGGAACGTCGATGCCGGCGCGGACGAGCGCGTCCATCAGGCCCACGGCGAGACGGTCGTTGGAGGTGACGACCGCGGTCGGCCGGTCGGGGTCGGCGGCGAGCAGACGACCGGCCCGTACGCCGCCCTCCTCGGTGTGATCGCCGGCCAGCACGGTCGCCTCGAGCCCGGCCCGGCGCATGGCCCGCCGATAGCCGCGCCGCCGGGCCGAAGCCACCGCACCCCGGCCGCCGTCGACGAACGCTATGCGTACGTGTCCGAGAGCGATCAGATGGTCGAGCGCGGCATCGACGCCCACGTCGTCGGCCGTGCGCACCACGTCGACGCCGACGCCGCGGGCCGTGCGCCCGACCACCACGCAGGGCACCTGGCCGGCCAGCCGGACCAGCTCGGGGTCGGACGCGTCGGGGCCGAGCAGGATCAGCGCCTCGCACCGGAAATCGAGCAGGGTCTCGACGGCGCGCGCCTCGTCGCGGGCGCGGGTGAGCGTGGACAGCACCACCTCGTAGCCCGCCAGATCGGCCTCGACCTGGATCTCCTCGACCAGCTCGGCGTGGAACGGGTTGCGCACGTCGAGCAGCACGCCGAGCAGGTGACGCCGGCGGCGGGCGAGCAGGCTGGCCGTGCGATCGGCGCGATAGCCCAGCTCGGCCGCGGCGGCCAGCACCCGCTCGCGGGTCTCGGCGCTCGGCCCCGGGGCGCCCCGCAGCACGAGCGAGACCGAGGCGGGCGAGACGCCGACGCGCGCGGCCACGTCGGACAGCCGCGGTCGCTGATCCACTTTATTACTCCTTGCACACGGGTTGACACCCAGCGAGATCAACATCGATATTACATGGGTCCTTAAAGCGCTTTAAAGAGGTGGTCATGACACTCGGAGTCGCCGTCATCGGCGCGGGCATGGTCGGCCGTGCTCACGCCAACGCGTACCGCCAGGCCGCCACCGTTTTCGCCCTCGATCAGCCCGCGCCCCGGCTGGTCGCGATCGCCGACCTGCACGAGCCGTTCGCCACCGACGCCGCCGCCCGCTACGGCTACGAACGCGCCGAGACCGACTGGCGCGCCGTCATCGACGCGCCCGACGTCGACGCGGTCAGCGTGGCCGTGGCCAACAACCTGCATCGCGAGATCGTCGTGGCCGCGCTGGCCGCCGGCAAGCACGTGCTCTGCGAGAAGCCGCTGGCCCCGAGCGTCGCCGACGGCGAGGCCATGGTGGCCGCGGCCGCCGCCGCTCCGGGCCAGGTCGGCGCGGTCGGGTTCACGTTCCGCCGCTCCCCCGCGCTCAACGCCCTCAAGGAGCAGGTCGAGACCGCCCTCGGCCCGGTCCGCCACTTCGTCGGCAACTACTGGTGCGACTACGGTTTCGACCCGCGGCGACCGATGAGCTGGCGCTACGAGGGCGGTCCCGGTTCGGGCGTGCTGGCCGACATCGGCAGCCACCTGACCGACCTGGCCGAGTTCTTCTGCGGCCCCACCGCCGGGGTTCACGGCACGACGCTGGCCACCCTGATCAAGGAGAGGCCCAAACCGCTGGGCATTGCGGTCGGCCACGCCGGCGGGGTGCAGGTCAGCGACGAACTCGTGCCCGTCGAGAACGAAGACGTCTGCACCTTCACCACCGGCTACGCGAGCGGCGCGGTCGGCACGTTCTCGCTGTCACGGGTCGCGTTCGGCCACGCCAACACGCTCCGGGTCGACCTGTTCTGCGAAAACGGCACGGCCTCGTTCGACATGACCCGTCCGGCCGAGTTCGGCATCATCGACGGCGGCCCCGAGGTCCCGGTCAACGGCGCGCGCACGGTCCACATCGGGCCCTGGCATCCGTATGTTGCGCGCGGCATGCCCATGGACTTTCCCACCGTCGGCCACGGGCAGAACGACTTCTTCGTCTACCAGGCCCGCGCGTTCCTCGACCAGATCGCCGACGTCAAGGGCCTGCCGCCGTGCCCCGATCTCGCCCACGGTCTCCACAACCTGCGAGTCCTCGACGCAGTCGTGTCGGCCGCCTCGCCCGCCCGCCCCGTCCATCCCTGAGGAGATCCGCCATGCGCCTCGGTGCGTACACCGCCTGCCTGCACGACCGCCCCCTCGACGAAACCCTCAAGATCCTCGCTGAGATGGGACTGACCAGCGCCGAGATCAACACTGGCGGCTTCATCGCCGCCCCGCACATCCCGATCGACGACCTGCTCGCCAGCGCCGGCGCCCGCGAAGACTATCTGGGTCGCTACGCCCAGGCCGGCATCGCGCTGACCGGGCTCAACTGCAACGGCAACCCGCTCAACCCCGACCCTCTGGTCGGCCCCCGACACGCCGAAGACCTGCGCCGCAGCATCGAGCTGGCCGCGCTGCTCGGGGTCAAGCGCGTGGTCACGATGTCGGGCCTGCCCGGCGGTCATCCCGGCGCCACTGTGGCCAACTGGGTGGTCAACCCGTGGGACAGCCAGTGGCTCGACGTGCTCGATTATCAGTGGCAAGAGGTCGCCGTTCCGTTCTGGCGTGACATCCAGGCCCGGGCGGCCGACGCCGACGTCAAGGTGTGCATCGAGATGCACCCGCACAACATCGTCTTCAACCCGCCCACGCTCCTGCGCCTGATCGAGCAGACGAACGCCACGCACGTCGGCGCCGAGATGGACCCGAGCCACCTGTTCTGGCAGGGCATGGATCCGGTGGCCGCGATCGAATATCTGGGCGACCGCGTCTTCCACGCCGCGGCCAAGGACACCCGCATCAACGAGGCCAACGCGCGCCGCTTCGGGGTCCTCGACGACCGCTTCTCCCGTACGCCGTCCGACCAGAACCCGCTCAGCCTGGGCGGCCGCAACACCCTCAACCAGTGGCCGTCCGAGCCGGCGTGGCAGTTCGTCGCCGTCGGCCGCGGCCACGGCGACGAATTCTGGGTGCCGTTCTTGCAGGCCCTGCACCGCATCGACCCCGACATGGCCGTCAACATCGAACACGAGGACACCGAACTCGACCAAATCGAAGGCCTGCGCCAGGCCGCCGAAAACCTGCTCGCCGCGGCCAGAAAGGCAGGCGTCTGACCGCCGCTCCGCTCAGCCCGCGGCCGCACGGGCCGCGACCGCGCGAGACGCCCGCACGGGACGCGACCACCCGTGAGACGCAACCGCGCGGGACGCAACCGCGCGGGACGCAACCGCGCGGGACGCAACCGCGCGGGACGCAACCGCGCGGGAGAAGCGGCCGCGCGGGAGAAGCCGCCGCGCGGGAGACGTGGCTGCGCGGGAGACGTGGCTGCGCGGGAGACGTGGCTGCGCGGGATGCCGCCGCACGGGAGATGCCACGGCGCGGGAGATGCCACAGCGCGGGAGATGCCACCGCGCGGCAGACGCGGCCGCGCGAGATGCCGCCGCGCGGGAGATGCCGCCGCGCGGGAGATGCCGCCGCGCGGGAGATGCCGCCGCGCGGGAGATGCCGCCGCGCGGGAGATGCCGCCGCGCTGGAGATGCCGCCGCGCTGGAGATGCCGCCGCGCGGGAGATGCCGCCGCGCGGGAGATGCCGCCGCGCGGGAGATGCCGCCGCGCGGGGGACGCGGCTGCGCGGGATGCCGCTGCCCGGGGGACGCGGCTGCGCCAGATGCGGCCGCAGGCGGGACGCGGCCCCAGCCGGGACGCGGCAGCGCGCGGAACATCGGGCGATTGCGCCAGGGCCGGATCGGAGGGTGCCACGGCGCGCGATCGACGGGCGACGAGGGACGGCGGGGGTTACATGGACGTTGGAGTCGGTCCTGGCGAGGCTCGACTGCCCGCACAAGCAAGGTTCGGCTGGGGCGGGCGGGCGGTCCGTTGTCAGAGGGCGGCCCGGGCGGCGTCGAGGAAGGCCAGGTGGGGCTCGGCTATGAGGTCGGCGACGGTGCGGCCTTCGGGGACGCCCTCCCACACCGCGCCGTTGAGCACCAGGAAGTAGGCGCGGGCGGCGTCGTGGACCGCGGTGGGGAACAGGACGCGGATCATGCGTTCCTCGACCCAGAAGCGGTTCATCACGGTCTGGGTCGGGGCGTGCCAGTCGTCGCCCTCGGTCCAGGTTTCGGGGCGGGTGAAGGCGCATCGTTCCGCGTCGGCGGCTACGGTGATGAAGCGCTCGACGAGTGTCAGGCGTTCGGTGCGTCGGGCCTCGATCTGCAGGCGTTCCTGTTTGGACTCCTCGATTCGCGCCGCGGTCTGCTGGGTGTTGCGCTGCACCAGAAATGACAAGCCGCCACCCAGCGCGACTCCGCCCAGCGACGTCAGCGCCGTCCATGCTTCTCCCGCCATGCACGGCATGCTGCCGGACACGGCGACCCCTGTCGATCCCGCCGCTCGTCGGCCCGGCGGCGAAGCACGGTCAGTCGCGAACCGGCAGGCCCGGCGCTGCGGAGCGGGCGGGAGCACGCAATCAGGTAGGTGTGCGCGTTCGGGGTTGACGGGCTGGTCGGTAAGTCGTAGCTTACCGTTCGTGGCCACTTACCAAGAAGCTGATGGGTGGGAGATTCTGGGGGATCCGAGCCGGCGCGCGATTGTGGAATGCCTGGCGGTGCGGCCACGTGCCGTTGGTGAGCTGGCGGAGGAGCTTCCGATCAGCCGGCCGGCGGTGTCGCAGCATCTGCGTGTGCTCAAGGATGCGGGGCTCGTCGAGGACGAGGCTGCGGGCACCCGCCGTGTCTATCGGCTCAATCCCGCGGGGGTTTCCGCGCTTCGCGACCAGCTTGACATGTTCTGGAAGCGGACCCTGCAGGGCTTCGAAGAGATCGTCGAGGACGAGGGGAAGTCATGACCGAGGCAACCGACCAGATAGTGCTGCGGCAGGTCGTCGTGAAGGCGCCGCTCGCGCGGGCGTTCGAGGTGTTCACGTCGCGGTTTGCGGATATCAAGCCGCGGGATCACAACCTGATGAGTTCGCCGATTGCCGAGACGGTGTTCGAGCGGCACGTCGGCGGGCGCATCTATGACCGTGCGGAGGACGGCAGCGTGTGCGCGTGGGCGCGGGTGCTGGTCTACGAGCCGCCGGATCGGGTGGTCTTCAGCTGGGACATCGGGGTTCAGTGGAGCCTCGAGAGCGACCTCGGGAACACCAGCGAGGTCGAGGTTCGCTTCATCGCCGAGACCCCGGACCGGACGCGCGTGGAGCTCGAGCACCGCCATCTCGACCGGCACGGGCCGGGCTGGGAGTCGCTGCGTGACGGCATTGCCGACGAGAACGGGTGGCCGCTGTACCTGCAGCGCTTCGCCGACGTGGTCGAGGCGGGCTGAACAGGGACGGGGGCCGCCACTAGGGCGGCCCCCGTTCGGTTTACGCGTGCTTCTGCATGTACTGGTTGATCTGGCTCAGGTTGTAGCGGGCACTGTCCTCGGCCCTTTCTTCCCACGCGAACACGCAGACCGTGGCGATGCCGTCGAAGCCGGCCTCGTTGAGCGACGCGAAGAACAGATCCCAGTCGACCTCGCCCTGCCCCATGTCCAGGTGCTGGTGGATGCGGGCCGCCGAGCCGGGCGGGTTGACGATGTAGCGCAGCCCGGAGGAGGCCCGGAAGTCGAACGAGTCCGCTATATGCACTTGAGTCAGCAGCGGACCGGCGTACCGGATGATCTCGGCCATGTTGCCGCCCTGGTGGAACGTGTGGGGGCAGCAGTAGAGGAAGCTGACCAGCTCCGAGTTGATGCCCCGGATCAGGTTGACCGCGCCCAGGCCGTCCTCGAGAAAGTCGTCGGGGTGGGGTTCCAGGACGAGCCGCACACCCTCGCGCTCGAAGACGGGCAGCAACTCCTCCATCGAGCGCCAGAACTGGGCCTCCGACTCCGCGGCCCGTTCGGGGCGGCCGTTGAACTCGGAGTTCATCACGTCCACACCGAGGTCGACGGTGATCTCGATGGCTCGCTTCCAGTAGCGGACGGCCGCCTGCCGTTCGTCCTCGTCCGGCCCGGACCACTTGTAGAGCGGCAGCACCGAAGCCACCGACACCTCGGCGTCGGCCAGGGCAGCCCGGAACGCGGCCACGCCCGATTTGTCGACCCGGGGGTGGAGGAAGAACGGCAGGAAGTCGTCGCGCGGGGACAGCTCGATGTGGTGATAGCCGAGGTCGGCCACCACGCGCGGCAGTTCGAGCAGCGGCACGCGCCGCAGCATGTAGGGATCAAGCGCAATCTTCATGCGGTGACCTCCGTGGCGTACAGCTTGGGGCGTTCGGTCAGGACGACCGGGACCCGTTCGCCTGTGCGCAGGGCCGCCACCCCGGCATCGGAGACCACGGCGGCCGCGTAACCGTCCCAGGCGCTCGGGCCGATGGGGCGGCCGACGGTGTGCAGGCTGTCGATCCACTCCTGGAACTCCACGTCGTACGCGGTCAGGAAGCGTTCCCGCCAGTCGGCCGGCACCGGATCGGCCGCCTCCCCGGCCGCGCGCACGTGCACGGGGCTGAGCGAACCCAGGGCCGCGGTGCCGTTCTCCCCCACGATCTCGCCGCGGATGTCGTAGCCGTACCGGATGTTCACCGAGATCTCGACGTCGACCAGCACGCCGGACGACAGTTCGAGCAGAAGCATCAGCGGGTCCTGCAGGGCGCCGCCGTTGGCGCTCCGGCGTGGGGTAAGCACCCGCGTGGCCGTGATCTCGTCGTCGAACATCCAGCGGACCATGTCGATCTCGTGGACGGCCGTGTCGGTGATCGCCATTTCCTTCTCGTAGAAGCCGGGCACGCTAGCGTTGCGGTGCGCGCAGTGCATCATCAGCGGTGTGCCGATCCGGCCGGTTCCGAGCACCGCCTTGAGCGCCCGGTACGACGCGTCGTAGCGCCGCATGTAGCCCACCTGCACGAGCCTGCTGCCGTGCGCGGCCTCCGCCTCGAGGATCCGCAGGCACGCCTCCTGGGTCGTCGCCAGCGGCTTCTCGCAGAAGACGGGCTTACCCGCGGCGATCGCGGCCAGCACGTACTGCTCGTGGGTCGGCCCCCACGAGCAGACGACCACGGCGTCGACCTCCGGCGAGGCGATCAGGTCCTCACCGGTTTCGAAGACGGCGGCGCCGACCCGGGCGCCGGTCGAGGCGGCCACCTCCGCGTTGACGTCGGTCACGGCCGTGACCCGCACGCCGGCCAGAACCGAGGTCATCCGCCGGATGTGGTCCTGCCCGATCATGCCGGTGCCGATCACGCCGACCCTGAGCATGCGTCTCACCGCTTCAGCTCGTGCGACAGCTCGGCCAGCTCGTCCCCGCCCGCCATCTGCTGGGTCAGCTCGTCCAGCCCGACCTCCTTGCGGGTCTTGTCGAGCGCCATCCGGCCCAGCTTCAGGATCACGAAGTGGTCGCCGACCATGTAGGCGTGGTGCGGGTTGTGCGTGATGAAGACGACGCCCAGCCCCGCCTCACGGGCCGCGGCCACGTATTTGAGCACCACCCCGGACTGCTTCACGCCGAGGGCCGCGGTCGGCTCGTCGAGGATCAGCACGCGCGCGCCGAAGTAGACCGCGCGGGCGATCGCCACACACTGCCGCTGGCCGCCGGAGAGCGTACCGATGGACTGGTTGATGTCCTTGACGACGATGCCCATCTTGCGCAGTTCCTGATCGGCGATCTCCCGCATCTGCCTGATCTTGAGCCCGGCCAGCGGGTACTTGCCCGCGGTGAGCTCGGAGCCGAGGAAGAAGTTGCGCCAGACCTCCATCAGCGACACCACCGCCAGGTCCTGATAGACGGTGGCGATGCCGTGGGCGAGCGCCTCGCGCGGCGACGAGAAGGAGACCTCCTTGCCGTCGACGCGCAGGCTGCCCTCGTTGTGCGGGTGCAGGCCGGACATGATTTTGATGAGCGTGGACTTGCCCGCGCCGTTGTCGCCGAGCACGCAGGTGACCTCGCCGGCGCCGACGCTCAGATTGATGCCGCGAAGAGCCCGGATGGCCCCGTACGACTTCCCGACGTCGATCATCTCGATGAGTGGTTCGCCCTTGTGCAGCGTCTGGTCGGCGTGCGAGGCGAGAGTGTCGGTCATGGCTGATCCTCCTGGGCATGCCCTCCTGGCCCTACGGACGCTTCGCTCACTCCGGTGCAGTCGCTCATGCCTAACCCACCTTTCTGGCCGTGGCCATGCGTTTCACATAGAGGTTGACCAGCACGGCGAGCAGCAGCATGACGCCGAGGAAGGCCTTGAACCAGTTGGGGTCCCAGCCCGCGTAGATGATGCCGAGGCTGGTCATGCCGAAGATGAAGGCGCCGATCGCGACGCCGATCGCGTTGCCGAAGCCGCCGGTGAGCAGCGTGCCGCCCACCACCGCGGCGATGATGTAGAGGAACTCGTTGCCGACGCCGCCGCCGGCCTGCAGCGTGTTGAACCGGAAGAGCTGGTGCATGCCGACGAACCAGCCCAGGAACGACACCGCCATGAAGAGCCCGATCTTCGTACGGATCACCGGCACACCGACCGCACGGGCGCTGTCCGGATTGCCGCCCACCGCGAAGATCCAGTTGCCGATGCGGGCGCGTTGCAGGATCCAGGCGGCCAGAAGCACGAAGAAGATCCACCACAGGACCGAGGTCCAGACCGTCACCGACCCGATCTTGAAGCTCGACGAGAAGACCTTGCCGAGCGAGTCGAAGCCGTCGATGTTGCTGATGTCCGGGGTGGACACGGTCTCGGTGACCAGCTTGGTGACGCCGAGGTTCGCGCCCTGCAGGACGAAGAACGTGCCCAGCGTGATCAGGAAGCTGGGGATGCCCGTCCGCATCACCAGATAGCCGTTCAGGAAACCGATCAGCAGGCAGAAGACCAGTGAAAGGGCAGCGCCGATCCACAGGTTCACGCCGTAGTACCAGCAGAACATCGAGGTGAACAGGCCGGCCGTGTAGACGATGACCCCGGCCGACAGGTCGAACTCGCCACCGATCATCAGCAGACCGACGCCGACCGCGACGATGCCGATCACCGAGGACTGGTAGAGCACCGTGAAGAACGATTCGGCCGACCGGAAGGACGGCGCGAGGGCCAGGAAGAAGATGAAGATGATGATCGCCGCGACCAGGGCGCCGATCTCGGGACGCGAGAGCAGCCGCTGGGCCAGCCCCATGCGTACGCGGTTGGAGGATTCGGAGGGCGCCGGCGCGGGCGCCTCGAGTGTCTGGCTCATGACGTCACCCGCCTACCGTGTGTTGTTCTTGGTGAACGGAATGATCTTGTCGATGTTCGACTCGTCCACGAACGACGGGCCGGTCAGCACGGCCTTGCCGCCGCCGATGTCGTTGCCGTTCTTGAGGTTCAGGTAAAGCGACGTGACGGCCATGTAGCCCTGCACGTACGGCTGCTGGTCGATCGAGAACAGGATGTTGCCGTTCTTGATCTCGGTGGCGGCCTGTTCGTTGAGGTCGAAGGTGACCAGCTTGGCCTCGCTGCCGGCCTGCTCCTTGGCCTTGATCGCGTCGAGGGCCTGCGGCGCGCCCAGGGTCACGATCGCGTCGATCGACTTGTCCTGGGCCAGCTTGGCCTGCAGCGTCGAGGTCACGGCGGCGTCGTCGGCCCCGTTGACCTGAATGTTCTCGGTGCCGGGAACGGAGGTCTTGACGCCCGCGCAGCGCGCCTCGAGAGCGACCGATCCGGTCTGCTGGATGACGCAGAGGGGGTGCTTGGCGCCCTGCTGGGCGAGGCGCTCGCCGGCGGTGGTGCCGGCCAGGTTCTCATCGGAGCCGAAATACATCAGCGCGCCGAGCTTCTGGTAATCGTTGATGCCGGAGTTGAAGCCGACGACCGGGATGCCCGCGTCGGTCGCCGCCTTGACCGAACCGACCAGCGCGTCCGGGGTGACCAGCGTGGTGGCGATGCCGCTGACCTTGGAGTCGACCGCGTTCTGGATCAGCACGGCCTGCTTGGGCGCCTCCGGGTCGTTGGAGTACTTGAGCGTGACGCCGGTGTCCTTCGCCGCCTGGTTGGCCCCGTTCTTCACCTTGTCCCAGAACGTGTCGCCGGGCGTCTCGTGCGTGATGAAGGCGATGGTGTACCCGGAGCTGCCCGCCGCGTTGCCGCCGCCGGCGGCGCCGGAGTCCTCGGTTTTCTCACGGCCGCCACCGCTGCACGCGGTGGCCGCGATCATCACCGCCGCACCGGCGGCGACTATCCGGAAGGTGCGTGTCCGAGCGGTCATATCGTTTCTCCTGCTGTGTTGGGACGGGGGTGCCCGGCGGCCCGGGAGTGGAGACCGACGGAGTTGAGATAGGTGCGGGTGCGCTGCGCGATCGGCAGCGGCACGTCGAACTCGACCGGGTACATGTCCTGCTCGACGACGACGAACAGTTCGGCGTCGAGTTCGCTGAGCGCGTCGAGCACGGCGGGCACGTTCGGCTCGCCGGCCGGGGGTTCGACGCTGGCGCCCTGGGCCACGGCCTTGCCGAACGCGAGATCCTCCTTGACGGCGCGCTCGGCGATGACCGGGTCCATCTGCTTGATGTGCACGTAGCCGATCCGGTCCGGGTATTTGCGGATGATTCCCGGCACGTCGGCCTTGCGGTACGCCAGATGCCCGGTGTCCAGGCACAGCGAGACGTACCGGGGGTCGGTGTCGTCGAGGAAGCGCTCGGTCTGGGCCTGGGTCTCGACCTGGTAGTCGGCATGCGGGTGGAAACGCATGTGCACGCCGTACTCCTCCAGCAGGATCTTCCCGAGCGTGTTGGAGTTGGTCACCAGCGCCCGCCACGCGTCCGGGTCGAGCTCGGCCGGCTCCCGATAGGCGTTGGTCACGTCGTCGCGATAGCCCGGCACGGGAACGAACACGACGTTCTCCCCGCCGACCGCCGCGGTGAGCTCGGCCACGGCCCGGGTCGCCTCGACGACCGCCCCGAAGTCCTTGTGCGGCCCACCGGCGCCGGCCACGGTTCCGCCCGCGACACTCAGGCCCCGGGCCGCGAGCTCGTCGGAGAGCTGGGCCGGGTCGGTGGGCAGATAGCCGTACGGTCCCAGCTCCAGCCAGGAATAGCCCGAGGCGGCCATCTCGTCGAGGAAACGCGGCCACGGAGTCTGCCGCGGGTCGTCGGCGAACCACACTCCCCACGAATCGGGGCAGCTACCAAGTTGCAGGTGACGAATCTCCATCGAGGAACTCCGAATCAGCTTGCCGTAGGGAAGTGCAGGGAGGCGTCGTACGCGTGGGAGACGTGCGGCCATCGGGAGGTGACGACCTTGCCGCGGGTGTAGAACGAGACGCCCTCGGGACCGTGGACGTGCTTGTCGCCGAAGAGCGAGTCCTTCCAGCCGCCGAAGCTGTAGTAGGCCATCGGCACCGGGACCGGCACGTTGATGCCGATCATCCCGACGTGCACGCCGCGCTGGAACCGGCGGGCCGCCTCGCCGCTCGAGGTGAAAATCGCGGTCCCGTTCCCGTACGGGTTGCTGTTGATCAGTTCGATGGCGGCGTCGACCGTGTCGGCCCGCACGACCGACAGCACCGGACCGAAGATCTCCTCGCGGTAGACCTCCATCGACGGCTCCACCTGGTCGATGACGGTCGGCCCGACGAAGAAGCCGTCCTCGAAGCCGGGTACCCGCAGGCCCCGGCCGTCGACCGTCACCTTGGCCCCCTCGCGCTCACCGCTGTCGATGAGTCCCTCGATCCGCTGCTTGGCCGCGGCCGTCACCACCGGACCCATCTCGCTCGCCGGGTCGCGCCCGTGGCCGACCACCACCTCGCCCGCCTTGCGGTTGACCAGGTCGACCAGCGCGTCCCCGGCGCCGCCGACGGCCACCGCGGCCGAGATGGCCATGCACCGCTCGCCGGCCGAGCCGAACGCGGCCGCGGCCAGGTGCCCGGCGGCGAACTCCAGGTCGGCGTCGGGCAGGACGATCGCGTGGTTCTTGGCGCCACCGAGGGCCTGCACCCGCTTGCCGCGCTTGCTCGCCTCGTCGTGGATGTAGCGGGCGATCGGGGTCGAGCCGACGAACGACACGGCGGCGACGTCCGGGTGCTGCAGCAAGCCGTCGACCGCGGTCTTGTCGCCGTGCAGCACGTTGAAGACGCCGTCCGGCAGCCCGGCCTCGCGCCACAGCTGGGCCACGAAGTTGGACGCCGACGGGTCACGCTCGCTGGGCTTGAGCACGAACGTGTTGCCGCAGGCGATCGCCACCGGGTGCATCCACATCGGCACCATGGCCGGGAAGTTGAACGGCGTGATCCCGGCACACACCCCGAGCGGCTCGCGGAAGCTGAACACGTCCACGCCGGTCGAGGCCTGGTCGCTGTATTCGCCCTTGAGCAGCTGCGGGAGGCCGCACGCGAACTCGATCACCTCGAGGCCGCGCTGCACCTCACCGGCCGCGTCCGACAGCACCTTGCCGTGCTCGTCCGAAACGATCTCGGCCAGCGGCTTGATCCGCGCGTTGACCAGTTCGCGGAAGTTGAACAGGATCTTGGTCCGCTTGCTGAGCGAGGCCTGGCTCCACTCCTCGAAGGCCCCGCGGGCCGCGGCCACGGCGGCGTCCACATCGGACGCGGCGGCCAGCACGACCTCGTGCTGCTGCTGACCCGTGGCCGGGTTGAAGACCGGTCCTCGGCGGTTGCCGGATCCGGCGGTGAGCTCGCCGCCGATCCAGTGCTCGATCGTTGCCATCACAGTCCTCACAGATAGGGGCGTTGGTGGCGCTTGGCGGCGTCGTAGACGGCTCGGGCCTCGCGCGTGCTGTCCAGAACAGAAACGGCCGGAACCGGCACGTCCCACCAGGATTCGGAGGACGGCACCGGGGCCAGCGGGTCGGTCTCGATGTGCACGACGGTGAGACGGTCGGCCTCCCGTGCGCGCTTGAGCCCGTCGGCCAGGTCGCCGATCGTGCGGCAGCGGATGACGTACGCGCCCAGGCTCTCGGCGTTCGCGGCCAGGTCGACCGGCAGCTGCCCGCCGTCGTAGTCGCCGCTCGCCCCGCGGTAGCGGTAGCTGGTGCCGAACCGCTGGGAGCCGAGCGACTCCGACAGCGAGCCGATCGAGGCGAACCCGTGGTTCTGCACGAGGACGACGACCAGCTTGATGCCCTCGGCGACGGCGGTGACGATCTCCTGGGCCATCATCAGGTAGGAGCCGTCGCCGACCATCGCGAAGACCTCGCGGCTGGGGTCGGCCAGCTTGATGCCGAGCGCGCCGGCGATCTCGAAGCCCATGCACGAGTAGCCGTACTCGACGTGGTACTGCTTGGGGTCGCGGGCCCGCCACAGCATCTGCAGGTCGCCGGGCAGGCTTCCGGCCGCCTGGACGACGACGTCGCGCTCGCCGCACGCCTCGTTGACCGCGCCGATCACCTCGGTCTGCGCCGGCAGCGGGCCGTGTCCCAGGTGATAGGCGTGCTCGACGGTGGCCTGCCACGACACGACATCGGCGGCGTAGTCGTCGGTGAACCGCCGCCCGTCCAGGGCGGCCAGCAGCGCCGAAAGCCCGGTCCGGGCGTCGGCGACGATCGGGAAGGCCGACTCCTTGGCCGCGTCGAACGCGGCCACGTTGATGTTGATGAACTTGACGTCCGGGTTCCGGAACGCCGTCCGCGAGGCCGTGGTGAAGTCGCTGTACCGGGTGCCGACGCCGATGATCACGTCGGCTTCGCGGGCCAGGCGGTTGGCCACCGGGGTGCCGGTCGAGCCGGCCCCGCCCACCGCGTTGGGGTGGTCCCAGCTCAGGGCGCCCTTGCCGGCTTGGGTGTCGGCCACCGGGATGCCGGTCTCGCGGGCGAACTGGTCGAGTTCGGCCGACGCCTCCGAATAGATGACGCCGCCCCCGGCGATGAGCAGCGGGCGCCGCGCCTCCTTGAGCGCGGCGGCCGCCCGGGACACGAAGGACGCCTCGGCCGGCGGGCGGGCGACGTGCCAGACGCGCTTGGCGAACAACGCGTCGGGGAAGTCGTACGCCTCGGCCTGAAGGTCCTGGGGAAGGCAGATGGTGACCGCGCCCGTCTCGGCCGGGTCGGTGAGCACGCGCATGGCGCCGAGCAGGGCCGACGGCAGCTGCTCGGGACGCCACACCCGGTCGAAGAAGCGCGACAGCGGGCGGAAGGCGTCGTTGACCGACACGTCGTAACCGGTCGGGTCCTCGAGCTCCTGCAGCACCGGCGAGGCGGCCCGGGTGGCGAAGATGTCGGACGGCAGCAGCAGCACGGGCAGCCGGTTGATCGTGGCCAGGGCCGCGCCGGTCAGCATGTTGGTCGAGCCGGGACCGATCGAGGCCGTGCACGCGTACGCCTGCAGCCGGTTGGTCATCCGGGCGAACCCGGCCGCGCTGTGCACCATGGCCTGCTCGTTGCGGGCCAGCCGGTACGGAAGGTCGGCCTCGCCGGTGCGCTGCGCCTGCAGCAGGGCCTGGCCCAGACCGGCGACGTTGCCGTGCCCGAAGATCCCGAAGCAGCCCGCGACCGCCCGGCGCTCGACACCGTCCCGCTCGGTCCACTGGCTGGCCAGGAACCGCACCACGGCCTGCCCTACGGTGAGTCTCACTAGCGCGTCCTTTCCTTGCTGGAGGTCATGGGCAGGCGCGGATCGATGTCGGCGCCCTCCCAGGAGGCCCGCACCCAGCCGTGCGCCGGGTCGTCGCGCACGAGCCACTCACGTGCGCCGGGACCGGCCATCACGTTGAGGTAGTAGAGGTCGTAACCGGGCGCGGCCATCGACGGGCCGTGCCACCCGTACGGGATGAGCACGACGTCGCCGCTGCGCACCTCGGCGCACACGTCGATCGGCCGGTCGGGGTGCCCGTACACCCGCTGATAGGCGCTGCCCGGGGTGCCGGCCGGCGACGGGGCGACCTCGAAGTAGTAGATCTCCTCGAGCGACGACTCGCCCTCGCCCGGCTCGTCGTGCTTGTGCGGCGGATAGGACGACCAGTTGCCGCCGGGGGTGAGCACCTCGCACGCGATCAGCCGGTCGGCCTCGAACCGCTCCGGCGTGCAGAAATTGTTGACCTGCCGGCTGGCCTGCCCCGCGCCGCGCAACTCGACAGCGACGTCGTCGGCCGATCCGTACCGGAAAGGAAGTCGTCTTGTGGCCCGGGCCGACGGCAACGCGAACCGGCCGCCGCTGGGCGCCCGCACGGTCACCGTGGAATCGCGCGGCACGTAGGCGAAATCGGTCACCCGCGAGAAGACCGAACGCCGGCCGGTCAGTGTCATCCGCTCGTCGTCGCAAGTCACGTCGCAGCTGCCGGAGAGCGGCAGCACCAGCATCTCGTGGTCGCCGGTCTCGAACCGGGCCCGTGCGCCGACCGGCAGATCGAGCACACGCAGCCCGCTGTAGTTCCAGCCGGCGTTCTCGGGCGTCACGACGACGTCGAACGGCCGGTCGGCGGTGCTGCCGCTGGGCATCAGCGGGTTCACTCGGGCCATCACAGCAAGCTCACCGCCCGGTCGACGGCGTCGCTGACCGAACCGGCCGCCGGGTAGAGCAGCGACCGCCCGATCACCAGCCCCTGCACGGTCGGCAGATCCAGAGCCTTACGCCATTCCCCGTACGCGGCCTCGCCCTCCCCGCCCAGGATGAGCGCGGGCAGCGTCGTCGACGCCATCACGCGTTCCATGTCGCGGACCACCGGCACCTTGAGCCAGGTGTAGGCCGATGTCGGGCCCAGTCCGGCGGCCACGGTCATCGCGCGCATCATCGCCTCGGCCGTCAGCTCGTTGCGGACCCGCCCGTCGACCCGGTGCGAGATGAACGGCTCGACCATCGCCATGCGCCGCCGGGCGGCCAGCTCGCGGACCGCTGCGCCGCACGCCTCCAGCGTCGACACGGTGCCCGGGTCGGCCGGGTCGATGCGCAGCAGCATCTTGCCGCCCTCGAACCCGGCCGCGGCGATGCTCTCGGCGTCGTACGCGGTGAACCGGTCGTCGATCTCGAACGACGTGCCGGCCAGCCCGCCGCGGTTCATCGAGCCGATCACGACCTTGTCGTCGAGCGCGCCCAGCAGCAGCAGGTCCTCCAGGATGTCGGGGGTGCCGAGCACACCGTTGACGCCCGGGCGGGACAGCGCCGTGCGGATCCGGTCGAGCAGGTCCACCCGGTTGGCCATGGCCAGCGGGTCGTCGCCGGCCCGCAGCGCGCCCCGGGCCGGGTGATCGGCCGCGATGATCATCAGCTTGCCGTGCGGGCCGAACAGCGAGGACGGCCTCCGGCGGGCCGAGGCGGCGGCGGCGATCGCGGCCGGGCGACGGGTGCGGACGTCCAGGAGGTCGTCGAGATCAGGCATCGGTGGCCTCTCCGAGAAGGGCGCGGACTTCGGCTTCGGTGGGCATGGCGTCGGCGCAGGACAGTCGCGAGGCGACGATGGCTCCGGCGGCGTTGGCGAAGCGCATCGTCGCCTTGAGCTCCCATCCGGCCAGCAGGCCGTGGCAGAGGGCACCCCCGAAGGCGTCGCCGGCGCCGAGCCCGTTGACCACCTCGACCGGCACCGGGGGGACCTCGGCCGTCGCCCCGCCGGTCGAGGCCAGGACGCCCGCGGGCCCCTGCTTGATCACCGCGAGCTCGATGCCCGCGTCGTGCAGCGCCGCGGCCGCGTCGGCCGGCTTCCGCTGCCCGACCGCGGTGTCGGCCTCGTCCAGGTTGCCCACCGCGACCGTGGCGTACGGAAGCGCCCGCGCGTACCACTGCCGGGCCTCGTCGCGGGACGGCCAGAACATCGGCCGGTAGTCCAGGTCGAAGACGGTGATGCCGGACTTGCCGCGGTGCTTCAGCGCGTCGAGCGTGGCCGTACGGGAAGGCTCCTGCGACAAACCGGTTCCGGTGATCCAAAAGATGTCGGCCTCGCGGATCGCGTCGTAGTCCAGTTCGGACGCGTGAATCTCGAGGTCGGGCGCCTTGGGGAAACGGTAGAAGTACAGCGGGAAGTCGTCCGGCGGGAAGATCTCGCAGAACGTCACCGGCGTCGGCAGCGAGGACACCGGGGTGACGAACCGGTCGTCCACACCGAAGCCGCGCAGCGCGTCGTGCAGGAACTCGCCGAACGGGTCGTCGCCGGTGCGGGTGATCACCGCCGAGCGCCGGCCGTAGCGCGCCGCGGCCACCGCCACATTGGACGCGCTGCCGCCGAGGAACTTCTCAAAGGTGCGAACCTCCCGCAACGACATCCCGATCTGTTGCGGGTACAGGTCGACGCCTATGCGTCCCATTGTCAATACCTCATCGGCGGGCATGCGGCAGCCTCCGGGCCTTCGGCCCTGCATTGAGAAATCAAGAGGATGAGAGCGCGCTGAAGCGCACCGGATGCCGTGCTCGTTACGGCGCGGTGAAACTCGATGTAGCCGACCGGCAACTCTAGGTTGGCCGTCTTCGATGTAATAACTTGGAGCCGCGTACGTCAATACTTTGTCCTGACAAACTCAGCTAGCTTGTCAGGACAAACTCGGGGAGCGAGGAGTCGCGGTGCCGTCCGATCTGCATGGTCGTATTCGTCCGGTCGAGGTCGACCGGACCAGTCCTGTGCCGCTGTATTTCCAGGTCGCGTCGCGTTTGCAGGAGTTGATCGAGAAGGGCGAGATCGGCGTCGGCGCCCGCATCGAGAACGAGGTCGACCTGGCCGAACGGCTCGGCGTCTCGCGCCCGACGACCCGCCGTGCCATCCAATATCTGGTCGAGCGGGGCATGCTCGTCCGCAAGCGCGGCGTCGGCACCCAGGTCGTGCACCCCAAGGTCCGCCGCCCGGTCGAGCTGTCCAGCCTGTACGACGACCTGGTCGCCGGCGACCGCGCCCCGCGCACCGAGGTGCTGCGCCTGGAGGAGATGCCCGCCTCCGACCCGGTCGCCGCCGCGCTCGAGATCGCCCCCGGCACCCCCGTCACCTGGATCGAGCGCCTGCGCTACGCCGGCGCCGAGCCGCTGGCCCTCATGCACAACGCCATCCCGGTCGACGTGCTGCCCCTCACCCGCGACGACCTGGCCACCCACGGCCTCTACGAGCTGTTGCGCCGCAACGGCCTGACCCCGCGCATCGCCACCCAGGTGATCGGCGCCCGCTCGGCCACCCCGGCCGAGGCCAAGGTGCTGCAGGAGAAGCGCGGCGCCTCGCTGCTGACGATGACCCGCACGGCCTGGGACGCGGGCGGGCGGGCCCTGGAATACGGCAGCCACCTCTACCGGGCGAGCCGCTACAGCTTCGAGATCAACTTAAGCGCCGGATAAAGATCAGGAGCCGGATGTCCCACGTGGGCAGTGGGTACGGACCGTCGCTCCCGCGGAGGCCGGGCCCGGCCGGCCACTCGCTCCGCTCCCGGCCGTCCGCTCCCTTCATGCTGCGTGACCGCTCACCCTCGTGGCGCTCCGCGCCACACCCCCACGCTCCGCTACCCCGGTTGCGCCGGTGGCCACGACAACGGCAGGACCGGGATGTCGGCCGTCGTGTCCGAGAACCTGTCCTGCACCTTGGACGCGCACGCGGTCAGGGCCTCGCGCGCGTCCATGTCGAGGCTGGCGATCGCGACCAGGGCCGTGAACGCCACGTCGGCCAGCTCGGCGACCACGTCTTCGCGCGTGTGGGTCACGCCCTTGCGCGGGTTCTGGCCCAGCAGACCGATCCAGGCCTCGGCCGCCTCGCCCGCCTCCTCGGTGACCTTGAGGATCCGGCAGGTCAGCTCGAGCGGCATGGTCCCGTTGGACAGGTCGAGCCATTTCCGGGCCGCCTCCACCGCCGGCCAGATCGCATCGCTTCCGCCCACGCCACTCCCCCGCCGCCGCCCGACTCCGCCGCCACGGTAGCCGCCGCCCGACTTCCGCGCGCGCCACCGACCGTCCATTGCCTCCAGATGAGGTAAGAGAGGAACGAGTCACTCACGGCGAGGTGACGGGCGCGCGACGTGACTGGCCGTGTGTGAGAGATCGGGCGTCGGGACGTTGCCCTTATCGGGATCGATCCGGACGATTGGCGTCGCGACGCCCCCGATCGGAAGGATTCGACGTCACGTGCAGTCATTCCCCTCCATGACCGGCAGTATCCCCGGCGAGTCGGCCACCGCGGATCTCAGCGGCCGCTGTGTCGGCAACTCGTACGTCCTGGTCTGCCCGGTCGGTCACGGCGCCACCGGCACGGTCTGGCGCGGCATCGACCGGTCGTCGGGTGCCGACGTGGCGGTCAAGCTCTTGCACGAGGGCCTGCTGCGCCAGCCGAAGCTGGTCATCCGGTTCGTGCAGGAGCGCACGATCCTGATGATGATGCGCCACGAGAACATCGTCGGCGTCCGCGACCTGTTCAGCGTGGGCGGCTCCCTGGCCCTGGTGATGGACTACGTCGCCGGTGGCAGCCTGCGCAACCATCTGCGCGCCCAGGGCACCCTGGCCCCGGCCGACGCCGCCGATCTGCTGGCCCAGGTGGCGGCCGCGCTGGCTCAGGCCCACGAGCTGGGCGTGGTGCACCGGGACGTGAAGCCGGACAACATCCTGCTGCAGGACAACGCGGGCCGCCTCGAGGTGCGTCTCACCGACTTCGGCATCGCCCGGGTGCTCGACACCGCCGGTCTGACCACGCCGCAGGCCATCGTAGGCACGCCGCACTACATGGCGCCCGAGGCGATCCAGGGCGAGGCGGTGCCGGCCTCCGACGTCTACTCGGCCGGCATCGTTCTCTTCGAGCTGATCACCGGCCTTCCCCCGTACGCGGGAGAGCCCCTCGCGGTGCTCCGAGGCCATCTCGACGAGGTTCCGCAACGCCCCGAAGGCATGCCGCACCCGGCGTGGGAACTGATCACCTGGTGCCTGGACAAGGACCCGGACCGCCGCCCGTCCGCCGCCGAGCTGGGTGCCGCCCTGCGTGAGCTGGCCCGCCAGACGGCCGGCGTGCCCGCGCTGGCCGCCCCGCAGGAGGAGCCGGAGGAGACGAGCACCGCCACCCCGCACCTCGGCATCCGCGCGGTGGCCCACCCGTCCGTACGCCGCACCCCGGCTCGCAAGCGCCCCCGCAACGGCCCCCGCTCGTGGATGTGGCGGCGCCCGTGGGCGATGGTGGCGCTGATCGCCGGGGTACTGACCATGTCGGGGGTGAGCGGCTTCAACGCCTGGCAGCTGCTGCGGTCGGGTGGTGATCCGGCCGCGGCGGCCCCGCAGACGCCGGTGTTCCCGAGCGGTCAGAGCCGGCTCGGCGCCAAGGGTGGTCCAGGACCGAGCGGCAGCGCCGGCCCGTCCGGGGCGGCGGACGGGTTGCCCGCGATGGCGGGCCTGGCCCCCAGTCCTCCGGCGATCCCGGGCGGCGGCGGCCTGCCCGGGGCGGTGACGAACCCTCCGGCCGCGCCCTCACGCAAGGCGGGCCCGGGAGCCGGGGTCGGAGTCGGCGTGGGAGTCGGCGCCGGGGTCGGCGCCTCGGCCGGACCGGGTGGTGCGCGGGCGGAGGCGACGTTCGGCCCGTGGCAGTGCGGCGACCAGTACGACTGGGATCTCGGCCACCCCGTGCTGGCGCGCCCCTGTCATTCGCTGGGCGGCGCCATCCGGGTCGCGGGTCAGATGGAGGCGATGCCCGGCGTGCAGGTCGACATCGTGCTGACGCTGCGGGACGCCTCGAGCGACGAGGTGGTCGCCGGTCCGCACCGGTGCGACAGTGTCATGTTCACGGACTTCGCGCTGAAGCACTCGTGCGGGCCGGTCGACCTCAACGCCCCGCACGGGCGCCGGCTGCGGCTGGTGCAGACGTGGGAGTACACGCAGCGGCCGCTGCTGCCCGGCGGCACCGCGCGCGGTCCCGAGTTCAACTGGTGAGCAAAGGGGGCGCGGCCGGACGGTGGCCGCGCCCCCTCGTCTCAGGGAACCGTCAGGAGCGCCACATGCGGAAGAACGGCGTGCCGTCGGGCAGCAGCATCTCGAACGGGTCCATGTCGGCGTATCCGACCCGGCGGTAGAGGCGCACGTTGTTGGCGTTGGTCGCCTCGAGGTACGCCGGGACGCCGGACTTGTCGAGCTCCTCGTGGGTGTGCGCCATCAGCACGCTGCCCAGGCCGTGCTCCTGGTGTTCGGGGTGGACGGCCAGGAACGCGAGGTGCCAGTGCGGGTCGTGCGGGTGGTGCTTCTCGAACAGCAGGTCCAGCGCGACGAACCGGTCGATGTACTCGCCGGCCAGGGCGCCCAGCCGCTCCTCGTACGCCTCCGGGTCGGGCGCTTCCTGGGTGTAGTCGAACCAGACCGCGGTCGCGGCCAGGCCGCTGCCGTCGGGCATGTCGATGACGTCGACCCGGCCGTACTTCTGGGCGTGCTCGGTCAGCAGCGTGAAGAAGTCGGCCATGACCTTCAGCCGGTCCTCGAGCGACGGCACCAGGTAGGCGTTCGCGTCGAGGTCGAAGAAGGAGTGGCTGATCAGGTGACCGACGGAAGGGATCTCCTCGTCGCGGGCCGCGCGGATCTCGGGGTACGTCACTGGTGGTCCTTTGTGTCGGTGGAAGCGAGGGCGGCCGAGAAGCCGCCCGCCGAGGAGGCGCTCCGGGCGCCCAGGCCGATGCCCGCGTAGACGTGCGGGCGGCTGCTGCGCAGGATCAGCGCCCACGCGATGCCGGCGACCAGCAGCACGGCGAAGGCGAGCGGGACGACCCAGGTCGGCTTGCTGCCGGGCTCGACGCCGAACAGCGTGGCGATGTTGCTGAGCGCCAGGTACGACATGATCAGCAGCGCGATCGTGCCCAGGACGGGCGCGCCGAGCCGGTGCCAGAAGTCCTCGCCCTCGGGGTGCTTGACGAAGTAGCCGACGACCGCGAGCGAGGTCAGCGTGATCAGCAGGAGCACGCCGATGCCGCCGCCGCTGCCGCCCCAGAAGAACAGGTTGACCAGCGGGTCCCAGCCGGCGATGGCGTAGACGACGATGACGGTCAGGCCGACGGCGCTCTGGATGAGCGAGCCGTTCTTGGGGGCGCCGGTGCCGGGCACCGTACGGCCGAAGGCGCGCGGCAGCACACCTTCGCGGCCGAGCGAGAACATGTAGCGGGCGATGATGTTGTGGAACGAGATCATCGCGGCGATCAGCGAGGTCAGGAACAGCGCGTAACCGAGGTCGACGGCGCGGCCGCCCAGCTGGTCGGAGGCGACGTTGAAGAACAGGTCGGGACCTTCCGCGCCGGCCCGGCCGACGACGTCGGGACCGGCGGCCGAGATCATCGCCCAGGCGGCGAAGCCGTAGAGCACGGCGATCAGGGCGATGGCGATGTACGTGGCGCGGGGGACGGTGCGGCGGGGGTCGCGCGACTCCTCGCTGAAGACCACGGACTGCTCGAAGCCGACGAAGCCGGTGATGGCCATGGCCAGCAGCGCGCCCGAGCCGGCGCCGGCCAGGCTGCTCACGTCGACCGGTGCGGACGAGGCCTCGAAGTTGGGCGAGAACAGGTCGGCGATGCTGAACGCGAAGACGACGACGATCTCGGCCACCAGCAGCGTGGCCAGGACCTTGCCGTTGACGGCCACGTCGCGTACCCCGAGGACGGCGGTCAGCGCCCACACCACCAGGGCCAGCACCCACCACTGGATGTCGAGGCCGAACCACTTGTCGAACAGCGGGGAGGCGATGGCGCCGAAGCCGCCGTAGGCCGCGATCTGAAACATGTTGTAGGCGAGCAGCGCCACCCACGAGGCGCCGACCCCGAGCGGGCGGCCGAGGCCCTGCGAGATGTAGGCGTAGAAGGCGCCCGCGTTGGCGATGTGCCGGGCCATGGCGACGTAGCCGACCGCGAAGATCGCGAGGACGACGGCGACCGCGACGAACGCGATCGAGATGCTCGTCAGCCCGGTGACGGCGAGGCCGGTCGGCACGACGCCGGCGACCACGGTGAGCGGCGCGGCGGCCGACATGACGAAGAAGACCACCGCGGCGACGCCGAGGCGGTCACGAGCCAAGGCCGTCGAGAGCTGGCTCTGTTCGGGTTTGGTGGTGGTGGCGGACACACGGTCTCCAGGAGGGGGTTGAGAAGGGGGTTGGGAAGGGGATCGGAGGTCAGGCGCGACGGGCCATCACGGCGTCGCCGACCGCGGCCTCGGCCTGGCCCACCAGCTCGAGGAGCATGGCCGGCAGCCGACGCTTGAGCTGGTCGAACAGCTGTCCGCGGTCGCGGGCGTCGAGGGTGAGGAAGACGTGCTGGTCGAGGCCGGTGGCCAGGATCAGCCCGGTGAGGACCAGGTCGGGGATGTCGAGCAGTTCTCCGCGGCCGACGAACGTGCGGATCCGGGTGGCGGGCCAGCCGGCGATCATCGAGTCGGAGGGCACGAAGGCCACCTTGCTGCCGAACAGGCCACGCTTCTCCTGGCGCTGCACGAGGGCGGCGCGGGCGAGACGGCGTTCGACCAGGTCGGTCGCGACGCCGGTGGCGAGGAACGAGATCCAGTCCCGGACGGCCCGGTGGTGGCCCTCGCGCAGCAGTTGGTCGAGCACGGCGTTGGCGGCGGGATCGCCGGTGGGACGGTCGTCGATGATCTGGATCTTTCCGTCGACCACGTCGAGGCGGCGCCAGAGCACGAGTTCTCCGATGAGGGCGGCGGCCATGCCGAGGCCGAGCGTCGCCGGGGAGAGCAGGCACTTGCCCTTGACCGTGTCGTGCGCGGTGAGGAAAAGATCGTCGGCGAGGGGTAGCTGTGCCGATGCCGTCACGGCACGTCTCCTCTCCACTTCGGTACTCACACGGGGTGACGCGCGCTAACCTCGCCCCGTTATTACCGAAAGTGATGCTTGCGGCTGTCTGCCTACGTTACGGTGAGCGTCCCCCAGAACGACATCGCGTAGCATGCCAGCGAGGTCATCATCGCGCAACGTCCTCTTGGGACCCAATTTCGGTCCGATGTGGTGTGATCGAGAATGCATTCTGCATCAAAGCTCTGACCAGGTATCTTTCGGTCCCAAACGAGTTCTCGGTAAAACGGATTTAACGCTTCGATGCACGTCTGTCGATGCATTTGGCGTACCCCGGGAGCGGTAGCGACATCGACCCGAGTAGCCATGACGGAATGTGTTGATAAGAATGCATCAGCACTCTGCGTAGTTGCCACTCCGGTTCGCTGCGGCCCACTCCGGATCACCCGCGAGCCGAGGCCGGATCGGCTCGCGAAACGGTCGTTCCTGATGACCTGATCTCTGTCCGGGTCTAAAATCCCAGGTAGACAGGGCGTCGCTCAGCAAGCTCCCAGGTCAACCGGAGACGATCGACAGGTTGCCACCCCGCTTACCGCCCGGAGGTTCCTTCCCCATGCTTGAGGTCACCGCGCTCGGCTGGACGCTGACCATCGGGGTCATCGTCGCCCTGCTCGCCCTCGATCTGACACTCGGCGTGCTCCGGCCGCATGCCGTCGGCTTCCGCGAGGCGGCCGCGTGGTCCGTCTTCTACATCGCGGTCGCCGTCGCGTTCGGCATCGTCTTCGGACAGATAGCCGGGTGGGATTTCGGAGCCCAGTACTTCGCCGGCTACATCGTCGAGAAGAGCCTGTCGGTCGACAACCTGTTCGTCTTCGTGATCATCATGACGACGTTCGCCGTGCCGGAGAAGTACCAGCAGGAGGTGCTGACCTTCGGCATCATCATCGCGCTGATCCTGCGAGTCATCTTCATCGCCCTCGGCGCGACGCTGCTCAACACCTTCTCGTTCATGTTCCTGCTGTTCGGCCTGCTGCTGATCTTCACGGCGGTGCAGCTGTTCCGGCATCGCGACGAGGATCCCGACGTCGAGGACAACGTGCTGGTCAAGGTGAGCAAGCGCCTGCTGCCGGTCACCGACGACTACATCGGCGGCAAGATGATCACCAAGGTGGACGGCCGCCGGGTCGTCACCCCGATGTTCATCGTGCTGATCGCCATCGGCAGCTCGGACCTGCTGTTCGCCCTCGACTCGATCCCCGCCGTGTTCGGCGTGACCGACGAGGCGTTCATCGTGTTCGTGGCCAACGCGTTCGCCCTGCTCGGCCTGCGGGCGCTGTTCTTCCTCGTCAAGGGCCTGCTCGACCGCCTGGTCTATCTGTCGGCCGGCCTGTCGGTCATCCTGGCCTTCATCGGCGTCAAGCTGATCCTGCACTGGCTCCACGAGGACATCACCAAGTCGGCCCCCGAGATCCCCACGTCGCTCTCGCTCGTCGTCATCATCGGCGTCCTGGCCGTCACGACGGTGGCCAGCCTGATGAAGTCGCGCCGGGATCCGGAGACCAAGGCCCACGCGGGCAGCCTGCGGGCGCACGACAAGGACCGCCACTGACACGGCAGACCGAAACGGCCCCGGGGAGATCCCCGGGGCCGTTCGCGTCTGTGGGCCAAGGTCCCGGCCGGGGAGGCAACCCCGGCCGGTGGGCTCGGATCAGCCCAGATATCCGCCCAGGCCGGCGGTCTGGCGTCCGCTGGTCTGCTGACGCTCGACGTCCTGGCGGTAGAGGATCGCGCGGATCTGCTCGGTCTCCTCGGCACTGTGACGGCTGAGGAGCTCGTCGATCTCGGCGCGCTCGGCGGTGGAACGGAACGACGCCAGCTCCTCGCTGAGCTTGCGGTGGGCGACACGCATGGTGCGGCGGTTCGCCAGCGCCGTGCGCACGTCGCGAAGCGTGGTCGTGAACTGCATGGCCGACTCCTTAACGGATAGTGATGGCGATAGGCCTCGTCGCCTTCCTGTACAACGATGCGCGGGCCGCGCTTCATACCCAAATCGAGCAGGTAAAACTTGCGAGACAGAAGTGACTGCGACCACTGGAATCCTGTATCCGGGGTCACCGTGCGTTGCGAAGTAGCTGGTCAGACACCGGTGGTGACTTCGGACACCACCGGGGGCAGCCGGGACGACAGTTGCGTCCGCGAGCGCACCCCCAGCTTGCGATAGATGCGGGTCAGGGTCGCCTCGACCGTCTTGACGCTCAGGTAGAGCCGGCCGGCGATCTCCCGGTTGCTCGCGCCGTCCCGCACCAGCTGGGCGATGCGCAGCTCGGTCGAGGTCAGACCCAGGTCGATCGGGGCGCCGGCGGCCGAGGTGCCGGCCAGCGCGCGCTCGGTCTGCTCGGCCCACGGCTTGGCGTCGGCGGCCAGGAAGATCGCGAGCGCGGCGCCGATGGCGAGGCGGGCGGCCGCGTACCGGCGCCGGCGACGCTCGGCGCTGCCCTGCACGAGCAGCGCGTGGGCCTGCTCGATCGGCTGCTGCAACTGCTCGAAGTGCTGGGCCGCCGACGCCGACAGCAGCACGGCCGAATCGGCCTGCCCGCTCTCCGAGAGCACCACCGCGGCGGCCCGGTCCAGATAGCTGTCCAGGGCCGGATTGGCCCCCAGGCGCTCGGCCGCGGCCCGCGCCGCCACCAGGGTCGCGACCGCCTCGGCGTGCTCGCCCAGGGCGGCCAGCCCGCCGGCCAGGTCGCCGTGCCAGCGCACGATCATCGGATCGGCCCCGCCGAACCCGGCCTCGAGGTCGCGCAACCGGCGCAGGGCCGCGACCCCGGCCCGCGTCTCCCCCGCCCGCAGCTCGGCCTGGCCCAGCGCGTGCAGGTTGCGCCGCAGATAGAGGGTGTCGCCCTCCTGTTCGGAGGCCCGCACGCCCCGGCGGGCAAACCCGGCGGCCGCGGTGAGGCTGCCCCCGGCCAGCTCGGCGATCGCCGCCGTGTACCAGGTCGGGCCGGGACTCAGCCCGGCCCGCTGGGCGGCGCGGACGGCCCGGTGCGCATAGCTGAGCGCCTCACGGCAGCGTCCGGCCCGGGTGGCCACCTCGGACAGGCTGCGCAGCACCTCGACCCGCGCCTCGCCGATGCGGTCCTGCTCGGCCACCACGAGCAGGCCGAGCAGCCCCGCCCGGGCCTCCTCGAGCCGGTCGTCCATCATGGCGAACCGGGCCGCGACGTAGCGCGGGCCGTAGTGCAGCCAGTCCGGGGCCGGGGCGGCCGGCAGCACGAGCGCCTGGGTCAGGGTGTCGGACCATCCGGGTTCGCCGCGCAGCCGCTCGATCTGGGCCAGCACGCTGAGCGCCATCGCCTCGGTGGCCGGGTCGCCGGCGCGCCGGGCGGCCAGGGCCGTGCGGGCCGCCTCGTCGGCCGCGCGGTCCGGATCGCCCGCGAGCAGGGCGGCCCACGTGCGCCGCAGCCGCACCGGCGCGGTCAGAGACGGGTCGTCGCCCGCCTCGGCCAGCGCGGCCACGAACATCTCCCCCATGTCGGCCAGGCCCTGCCCGGCCAGGTCGATCAGCACCAGGCGGGCCCGCACCCGGTGACCGGCGGGCGCGCCGTCCGCCGCCAGAACGGCCTCGGCGGCCCGTCCGGCCAGGGCGGCCGCTCCCCCGGCGAGCCCGCCGCGGGCCGCGGCGACCAGCCAGTCGAGCCGGCGGGCGGCGTGCGTGTGCGGGCAGCGGTCGGCGGCGAGCAGATAGAGCTCGGCGGACAGCCGCCCGGAGGCGCGACCGGCCGCCTCGGCCAACGAGAGGGCGACCGCCGCGTCCGGCACCGAGCTGCACAGCGCGCGGTGGCGCAGGGCCTGCACCGGGTCGACGGCCCCGGCCGCCAGCGCGGTGTGCGCCGCGGTGCGGGCGGCCGCGGGCGCGTCGTCGGCGATCACGGTGGCCAGCAGGGGCGGGGTGAACCGGATCTGCTCACCGGCGACCGAGACGACACCGGCCGCGGCGGCCACCCGCAGATCCCGTACGGCGTCCTCGCGGCCCGCCCGGCGCAGCAGCGTGACCGTGGGGTCGGTGGCGAGCGCGGCGACCAGCAGGGTGTGCGCGACGTCGGCGGGCAGGGCGGCGAACCGGTCACGGAGCAGCTCCCGGGCGGCCTCGGGCAGCGGAGCCGGTCGCCACGCCGCCCCGGAGGGCTGGGCGGCCCCGAGCACGAGGGCCAGGAACGGGTTGCCCGCGCTGGCCTCGTGCAGGCGGCTCGCCGTACGGCAGGGAAGGCCTTTCGCCTCGAGCAGCTCGGTCAGGTCGTCGGCCTCGAGCGGGGGCACGGCCAGCTCGACGGCGGGGGCCGGGCACAGACGGCTCGCCCGGCGGCGGCCCGAGACGTCCGGGCGGCGCTCGGCGGCGATCACCCGGACGCGGGGACCGGGACGGCGGCGCATCGCGAACGCGATCAGCTCGGCCGACTCGGCGTCGAGCCACTGGCAGTCGTCCAGCACCAGCAGCACCGGACGCCTCCGGGCGCTGTGGGCGAGCAGCAGCGGCAGCACGAGACGCCGGGCGGGCGCGGGGGCACCGGCGCGCGGGGCCAGACCCTGCCGCAGGGCGGCGAGAGCGGCCCGCTGGGCGGGTGGCAGGGCGTCGCGGGCCGGCTGCGGCAACTGCATGATCAGGTCGGCGATGCCCGCGTACGGGATCAGCCGCTCGGACCGCACCGGGCGCAGCCGGACCACCAGCTCACCCCGGGCACACGCGGCCGAGGCAACGGCATCGAGAAGCGCCGTCCGCCCGATGCCGGCCGGGCCGTGCAGGGCGACCCCACCGCCCGAGCCGAGACGGCTCTCGATCGTCGCGAGAAGCTCGCCTCGGCCACGCAGGGCACTCACGTCGGACTGCACGCTTGCCCTCCCCAGCTTGAAGCCCGACTCAGACTATGAAGCGTGAGGGTGTTTCATCAATGGATTCACATATGACGACGTCATATCAGTCGTCACCTATCACCGCGCCGGCGCGGCCGCCGCTCTAGTCGTCGTCGTCATCGCCGTCGTCGTCATCGTCATCGCCGTCGCCACCGCCCGGGCAGCCGGACAGGGTCAGCACGGTGGCCGCGCCGCCCGCCAGCAGCAGCGCCCGGCCGAAGAAGGCACGCCGGTTGATCCCGGGCTCGTCGTCCCGCTCACGAGTCACTTCGTCCATGGCCCGCATTCTGTCAGCGACCGGACGTATCCCGGGAGACCGTTCACCTCTCTTCAGCGCAGACCCGAAAACAGACACATGCGAGGTGACCCATGTCGGAATGGATCGTCGTGCCCTGCCTGCTCCGGTTGCGCGCCGAGTTCGACGAGCTCGCGCCCCGGCGGCGGAAGGGCGCGGAAGAATAGCTCTACTTCACGGCCGTCACCGAGGTCGCCGTCACCGTGCCGTCCGAGCCGGTGCTTCCCTGGATCGTCACCGACTGACCGGCCTTCACGTCGGACACCTTGGCCCTGGTCGCCGTCGAGACGCTGGTCGTGCCGTTCGTCTTGACCGTCACGACCTGACCGCCGGACGTCTCGACATAGATCGTCGTGCCGTTGACCAGCTTGACCCGGCCCGTGGTCGCCGCCGTCGTGGCGGCGGCCCCGGCCGGGGCCTGACCGCCCTGTGCCTGACCACCGGGAGCCAACCCGCCGGCGCCTCCGTAACCGGCCCGGTTCCCGAAGGCCCGCCCTCCGGCCGGAGTCTCGGTGGCGCCCCACTGCTTCTGTGCCTGCAGGCCGCCGAGGAAGCCGCCGACCAGCAGCACGATCCCGGCGAGCACGACGGTGGCCCGGTTCCACCACTGCCGCGGGGCGGCCCGGGCCAGCTCGGCCGCGAGGCCGTCATCGGGCGGTCCGGCGGGCCCGGGGTCGAGCACGGCGGTGTCGTCGTTCGGTGCGGTCACGGCGGGGGTCCTCACTCGTAGCGCAGGGCGTCGATGGGGCGCAGGCGGGCGGCGCGGGCGGCGGGCAGGCCGCCGAAGAACAATCCGATCGCGATGGACACGCCGAGGGCGAGCCCGACCGAGCTGGGCACGATCACCGGTTTCACGCCGACGATCTCGAAGCTGCTGCCGAACAGGGCGGCCGCGACCCCGAGGGCGCCGCCGATCACGCTGAGCAGGGTGGCCTCGATCAGGAACTGGGTCAGGATGGTCCGCCGGGGCGCGCCCAGCGCCTTGCGGATGCCGATCTCGCGGGTCCGCTCGGTGACGGTGACCAGCATGATGTTGGTGATGCCGATGCCGCCGACCAGCAGGCTGATCGCGGCGACCGCGCCGAGCAGCGTGGTAAACGTGCCGGCGGTCTCGGTCTGGGTCTCGAGCAGCTGGGACGCGTTCTGGATCCGGTACGGCGTGGTGGTCGCGCCGGTGCCGGTGACGTCCATCTTCTGGTCGAGGATGGCCGACACCTCGGACTGCACGGCGTCGACCCGGCCGGGCGCCGTGGCCTCGACCAGGATCGAGGTGAGCGACCCGTAGCCGGTCAGCACCTGCCGCACGGCGGTCAGCGGGGCGACCGCGGTGTCGTTGGCGTCCTGGAATCCGGTCGAGCTCTTCTCGCCGAGCACTCCGACCACGGTGAACAGCGCCCCGCCCACGGTGACCTGCTTGTCGATCGGGTCGACGCCGGGGAACAACTCCTCGGCCACGGTCGGGCCGAGCACCACCACCCGGCGGCCCTGGGCCTCGTCGTCGGCGGTGAACGCCGCGCCCCGGGCGACCGGGGTGTTGGACGCGGCGAACCAGGCCGGTGTGGTGCCCACGAACGAGTTGACGTCGTGGTCGGCGCCCTCGTAGGTGACCGTGGCCGACGCGCTGACCACCGGCGACACCGACTTGACGTCCGGGGCCAGCACCGGGTCGGCCAGCGCGTCGGCCATGCCCTTGGTCAGGGCGGTGGCGGTCGAGCCGCCGCGGCCCGCGCTCATCACGGTGATCGTGTTGGTGCCGAGCGCCTCGATCCGGTCGCTGATCGCCTTGGCCGAGCCGTTGCCCACCGCGACCAGCAGGATCACCGCGGCCACACCGATCAGGATGCCGAGCATGGTCAGCGCCGAACGCAGCTTGTTGGCCGACAGACCACGCAGCGCGAACCGCACCACCTCGGGGAAGCTCATCGCGAGCCCCCGGCCAGGGCGGCCGCCGGGGCCTGCCGGACGTCGTGCACGATCCGGCCGTCGACCAGGCGGATCAGCCGCTTCGCCCGGTCGCCCACCTCGGGCTCGTGGGTGATCAGCACGATCGTGCGGCCGGACGCGTTGAGCTGGTCGAACACGGTCAGCACGTCCTCCGTGGAGCGGCTGTCGAGGTTGCCGGTGGGCTCGTCGGCCAGCAGCAGGGCCGGCTCGGTGACCAGCGCGCGGGCCACCGCCACCCGCTGCTGCTGACCGCCGGAGAGCTGGTTGGGCTCGTGGCGCGCCCGGTCGGCCAGGCCGACGACGTCGAGCGCGGCCATCGCCCGGCGGCGGCGCTCCTTGGGTTTGACCCCGGCGTAGGCGAGCGGGAGCTCCACGTTGGCCACGGCCGACGTACGGGGAATGAGGTTGAAGGCCTGGAAGATGAACCCGATGAGCCGGTTGCGGGCCAGGGCGAGCTGCCGATCGGCCAGCCGGCTGACGTCGACGCCGTCGAGCAGATAGGCGCCCTCGGTCGGCACGTCCAGCGCGCCCAGGATGTTCATCAGGGTCGACTTGCCGGAGCCGGACGAACCCATGATCGCCACGAAGTCGCCGCGCTCGACGGTCAGCGACACCCCGCGCAGCGCGTGGACCGTCGCCTCGCCCTCGCCGTAGACCTTGGTGAGGTCGCGGACGTCGAGAACCGGGTGGCTCATCGCGCGCCCCCGCCGCCGAAGTTGCCGCCGCCGCCCGGACCCCCGCCGCCGCCCAGGTTGCCGCCGAAACCGCCGCCCCCGGGGAAGCCGCCCTGGGTGCCGCCGGTCGTGGCCGCCGTGGTGGTGAGCGCGACCTGCTCGCCGGCGTCGACCCCCGAGGTGATCTGGGTGGCGTTGTCGCCCTCGAGGCCGATCTCGACCGCGCGCACCTGCTGGGCGCCGCCCGCGACGACCGTGACCGAGTGGCGGCGGCCGGCCGTGGTGATCGCCGCCGAGCTGACCATCACGGCGTTCTGAACGGTGCCCGTGGTCACCGCGACGCTCACTGTCTGGCCCGGCTTGGCCCCGGCGGGCACCTTGCCGAGCGAGAGCGTGACCCCGTACGTCACCACGTTGCCGGTCGTCGTGGCCGAGGGGTCGACGGCGCTGACCTTGGCCGTGGCCGTGGCGCCGCTGAGCGCGTTCCAGGTGACGGTGGCGGTCTGCTTCTCCTTCAGCTTCGTCGCGTCGGCCTCGGCGAAGGCCGCGCTGATCTGCATCTTCGTCAGGTCCTGGATCTCGATGAAGCCGGTGTCGGTGCTGCCGCTGCTGCTCGTCTGGCTCGCACCGGTCTGACCGCCCCCGGTCTGGCCGCCGCTGCTTCCGCTGCTTCCGCTGCTTCCGCTGCTTCCGCTGCTTCCGCTGCTTCCGCTGCTGTTGCTGCCGAGCGTGCCGTTGACCGCGGTGACCGTGCCCGCCATCGGCGCCTTCAGGATCGTGCCGGCGGCCCCGGCCTCGGCCTCGTCCACTTCCAGTTCCGCCTGCTCGACGGCACTCTCGGCGGCCGACGTGTCGGACCCGCCCTCCTCGGCCCGGTCGAGCGAGTCCCGCGCGGCGTCCAGACCGGCGCCGGCCGCGTCCAGCGTGCGCTGCGCGGCGGCCGGGTCCACCTTGGCCAGCACTTGGCCCTTGGCGACCTTCTGACCGACCCGCACGGTGATCGCGGTGACCGTGCCGCCGGTGCCGAAACTGGCCGACGCCGTGCTCGCGCTCTCCACCGACCCGTCCGCGGTGACGGTCTTGGTGACGGTGCCCCGCTGGACGGCGACCGTGCGGGCCGAGGCGTTCGCGGCCGGGGTGGCGTCCGTTCCGGCGAGGGACTGGTACGCCCAGAAGCCCCCGGCGGCGAGGGCGACGCCGAGGGCGGTGTTGACCGCCACGACGGGACGTAGCAGATTGAGGCGCGCTGGCATGCCGGACACTGTGGCGGCCCGTCCTCGGAGCAGCTTCCGCGCAACCTGGGAGCCACCTCAGAGTCGATCAGGTCGGCAGCAGCACCCGGAAGGTCGCGCCGCCGCCCGGGGTTGGTTCCAGCTCGACCCAGCCGCCGTGGCCGTGCACGAACGCGGCCACGATCGAGAGGCCCAGCCCGGAGCCGCCGCCCTTGCCGCGGTAACGGCTGGAGTCGGCCCGGTACAGCCGTTCGAAGACGCGCGGGGCGTGCTCGTCGGGGATGCCGGGGCCGTTGTCGCTGACCTCGAGCACCGCGAACCGGTCGGCGGTGGGTGACGGCGTGCCCGAGACGACGCTGCCGGGCGCGGGCGGCCGGGGCGGAGACAGCCCCACCCGTACGGTGACCTCGGCCTCGGACGGTGTGTGCTGGAGGGCGTTGGCGACCAGGTTGGTGGCGATCTGCCGCAGCGCGTGCTCGTCGCCCAGCACCGTGGGCGGTTCGAACGACGATCCGTCGGCCTCGTCGAGCGCGGCCAGGTGCACCACCCGCTCCGGCGCGCGAGCCTGCGCGTCGCGCACCGTGTCGATGGCGACCTCGAGCAGGTCGACGGGTCTGCGGTCGAGCGGGCGCTGCTGGTCGAGCCGGGCCAGCATCAGCATGTCCTCGACCAGCAGGCTCATCCGGCCGGCCTCGGATTCGATGCGGTCGAGGGCCGGGCCGGGCTCGACCCCGCCGCGCCGGTGCAGCTCGGCGAACCCCTTGATCGAGGTGAGCGGGGTGCGCAGCTCGTGCGAGGCGTCGGCCAGGAACTGGCGCATCCGGCTCTCGGACTGCGTCCGGGCGCTGATCTCGCCCTCGATCCGGCCCAGCATCGAGTTGAGGGCCAGTCCCAGCCGGCCGGGCTCGGTGTGCGGGTCGGCGTCGGCCACGCGGCCGCTGAGGTTGCCCCCGGAGATGTCGGTGGCCAGGCGTTCCATGTCGTCCAGAGGGCGCAGTCCCAGCCGTACGACGAAGGCCGCCCCCAGACCCAGGAGCATCAGCACGAGCAGGCTCACCGCGGCGTCGATGAGCATCAGGCGGTCGGTGGTGTGCTGGATCTCGGCGAGCGAGACGCCGCCGACCGCGAATCCGCCGATCGCATAGTTCCGCACGGCGATCATCCGCCATTTGCTGCCGTCCGCGGCGACCACGGTGTACGGCTCGCCGAACCTCGGGAAGTCGACCGCCTGCTCCAAGGTGGGCACCGCCGGCAACTCGTCGAGCGTGGACACGCTGCGGGACACTTGCACGAAGCCGGTCCCGGCGAACAAGTACTTCATCTGGTCGGGGCCCAGAACCCTCATGCCGATCTTGGCCGGGTCTTTCGCGCCGGCCCCGCCCGGCCCATAGTGATCCGTTTCCTCGCCCTCGAGTTGTTCCTTCGACAGCGGAACGCCCATGCCGCGCAACTGGCTGTCGATGCGCTCCTGCAGATAGCTGTGGATCAGCAGCACCCCGGCGGCGTTCGCGGTCAGCAGCGCGAGCGCGGCCAGAGCGGCCACCACCAGGACGAGTCGCGAGCGCAGGGTCCAGTGCTGCCAGCGCCGCATCTCCGTCCATCTCCCCCGTTGGATGATCATCTCAGTCGTCACTGCCGCGCGGCAGGCGCAGCGCGTAGCCGACACCGCGGACGGTGTGGATCAGCGGCGGCTCGACCTTGTCGATCTTGCGACGCAGGTAGTACACGTACGACTCGACGATGCGGCCGTCGCCGCCGAAGTCGTACTTCCACACCCGGTCCAGGATCTGCGCCTTGCTGACCACCCGGCCCGCGTTGACCAGCAGGTATTTGAGCAAATTGAACTCGGTCGGCGACAGGTCGACGGCCCGGCCCGCCCGGCGCACCTCGTGGGCGTCCTCGTCCATCTCGAGGTCGGCGTAGCGCAGCACACCCCGCCCCTCGGTCGCCTCCAGCCCCGGCTGGGTGCGGCGCAGGATCGCGCGGATCCGCAGCACCACCTCCTCCAGGCTGAACGGCTTGGTGACGTAGTCGTCGGCGCCGGCCGAGAGCCCGGAGAGGCGATCCTCCAGGGCGTCGCGCGCGGTCAGGAACAGCACGGGCACGCGGGAGCCGGTGGCCCGCAGCCGCCTGGCGATCTCGAAGCCGTCCAGGTCGGGCAGCATCACGTCGAGAAGGACGAGGTCGGGGGCGAACTCCTCGACGGCGACCAGCGCCCGATGACCGGTCTCGGCCACCCGCACGTCGAACTCGACGAGCCGCAGGGTCGCGCTCAGCAGCTCGGAGATGTTCGGCTCGTCGTCGACGACGAGCACCCTCGGAGCGCGGGCCGGGGCCTCGCCGGAGGCGATCGAGGAGCGGGAATCAGTCAGCACCCCGAAGGAGTATCAATGCCACCTAGGAATTTCCTATGAACTTGTGCTGAGTCAGCTGGGTTCCTGGCAACCTGCTGACAATCACCACGACCGTACGATCTCGTCACCCTCCGAAAGGCCCCCGGTGATCTCGGTGTACTGGTCGCCGCGCAGGCCGACGACGACCCCGGTACTGGCCTGATCCTTGAGGACCGTGCCGCGATCGCCGGACACGTCGTGCACGGCGCCGGTCGGCACGCGCAGCGCGTCCCGCTTCTCGCCCGTCGTGATGCGCACCGACGCACTCTGCCCGACCAGCAGATCCTTCGGCGAGGAATCGAAGGACAGCAATACGCCGTACCGGACCATCGCGCCGTCGCTGAGGCCGGCCGGGTCGACCTGGACGACGGTGGCCGTCAATTCGCCGCCGTCCCGGTCGGCCAGGGTGACGACGGCCTTCTGCCGTACGGCGAGCCGGTCGGCGTCGGCCTCGGGGAAGCTGGCGCTGATCTGCATGTCGTAGACGCCGGCCAGCGTTATGAATGCGTTACCTTCGCTCACCTGGCTGCCCACCCGGCCGCCGACGCTGATCACCCGTCCGGCGATGGGCGCCTTGATCGTCGCGCCGGCCAGCGCCTGCTCGGCGTCTTCCAGGGTGGTCGTCGCCTGGATGACCCGCTGTTGCGCGCTCAAAATCGCGTCACCCCCTTGCCGGCCGCCGCCGCTACCCGTGCCGCCGCCGTTCGTGTTGCCGCCGTTCGCGCAGGTGCCGCCGGTTGCCACTCCTCCCGTCGGGGCCGCTCCGGCCGGGGCCGCTCCGGCCGGGGCCGCTCCGGCCGGGGCCGCTCCGGCCGGGGCCGCTCCCGAGGGCGAGCCACCTCCGCCTGTACGGGTGGGCGCTGTGGTCTTGGGAGCGGAGGTCGTAGTGCTCGTCGGGGACGCTGCCGGGCTCGCGCTCGCGGCGGGGGACGGCGAGTAGGCGGCCGGGACGTTCGCTCCGCACGTGCTGGGAGTCGTCGCTTTCGTGGCGTTCTCCCGGGCGGTGGCCAGCGCGTCCTCCGCGTCGCCGAGCGCGTCCTCCGCCTTGTCCACGGCCTCGGCGGCGGCGGTGTCGTCGACCCGCGCGAGCTCCTGCCCGGGCGTGACCGTGGCCCCCGCCCGTACGGCGATGCTTTCGACCGTGCCTGCCACCGCGAACGACAGGCTGCGAGTCTGCGCCGGCTGCACCGTCCCGGTGGTCGCGACCGCACTGGTCACCGTGCCGCGATCGACCGCGACGGTGACGGCCGCGGCCGGTTCCGACCCGGCGTCCGCGGTCCAGGCGCGCACCACCCCGGTGACGATCAGCGCAAGCACGACGGCCCCCGTGGCACTCCAGATCCAGCGCCGACGCCCGGCCCGTGCTTCACCCATGGCCCGGAAGTGTCGACGCCCGTTCTCGCCGTGGCCTCCAATCCACCTCGGAGTTGCCTCGGAGCCTGAACCCGGCCGCCGTCGCCGGGACCGTGGCCGCGCTGCGCCGCCTCCGCGCGGTCGTACTTTGCGGCCGTGCGCGGTGCGGCCGACTCCGCGCGGTCGTGCTTTGCGGCCGTGCGCGGCGCGGGCGCCTCCGCGCGGTCGTACTTTGCGGTCCTGCCCGGTGCGGGCGCCTCCGAGCGGTCGTGCCCGGCGGCCGTAACCACCGCTGGACAGCGAGCGGGCACAGCGTCCGCACAGGAGCTCCGAGCGAACTCCGAGGCGGCGTCCACGTGGGGGCGAGGTGGGACGGCTTGGGTGGGGCGTCATCCAGAACGGGCACCCGTGTCCGGCTCCTCCGGCATTCGCGCCCGCAACACGAGAAGCGCGGAAAGAAGGCATCGTGTTCAGGGACAGGGCTCACCGCCGCGCGGCGGGGCTGCTTGTGGCGTCGGCCGCGCTGGTGCTGACCGCGGCCTGCGGCGGCGGTAACGACGGCGACGCCGACGGCGGCGGCACGAACGGCGACGGGCCGAACAGCGCGTTCTCGGCCTACACGGACTGCCTTCAGCAGAACGGCGTCACGATCACCAGACCGTCGGGCGGACCACAAGGCGGGCCCGGCGCGGGTAGCCGGCCGTCGGGCGGGCCCGGTGCGGGTGGCCGGCCGTCGGGGATGCCCCGGCCGTCCAGCAGCGCACAACCGGGCGGATTCCCCGGCGGCGGCATGTTCGGCAAGCCCGACGATGTCGACGACGCCACCTGGCAGAAGGCCCAGGAAGCCTGCTCCTCAGTGCGCCCCTCCGGCCGCCCGGGTAACGGCCGCAACTCCGCCTATCAGAACTGTCTCAAGGAGAACGGCGTCACCGACCCGGCCCCGCTGGACACCGGCGACGCCAACGTCAAGAAGGCGATCGAGACCTGTCGGGTGCTGCAACCGTCGGCCGCGCCCAGCGCCTGACCGGAACTCCGCGCCGGCGCCGCCATACCCCCCGTGACGGCGGCGCCGGCGCGGTTCTGTGCCGCCGCGCCTGCATTCCCGGCCGCGCCGGAGGCCTCATCGGCGGCCCTGGGTGTCCAGCCGGGACCAGCGGTCGGCCAGGTCACGGCGACGGCAGGCGACCAGGTGGCTGGCCAGGATCGCGGGCTGCCCGCCGCGCACGCAGGCGTCGGCCCCGGCGGTGAGCACCCCGGCGACCAGCTCGGCCGGGGCCTCCTCGTCGACCAGGGCGACGATCATCGTCCGGGACGGCAGCACCCGGCGGGCCGTGGCCACCTCACGCTCGGTGGCCCCGGCGAACAGCACGATCTCGCCGGGGCGCAGGTCGTCGAGGCCGGCGGCGCGGCGCAGCGACCAGCCGTGCGGCAGATGCCCGGCCAGGCCGGTGACGCGGCCGGGATGACCGAACCAGGCCACGGCCGGCAGCGGGCCGCGAGCGCGGGGAAAGGTGGCCGGGTTGATCGGCAGGTCGATCGCGGTGGCGGTGAAGTCGCGACCGGTGTTGCCGTTGAGCTGAACGAGCATGGCGCTCCCCCTCGATGCGGGCCGTTCTGACACCCCTCACGATTCGCCCGCCGGCTGAGTCACCCGTGTGCCGCACCTGTGCGTTTGTTGTGGGATCGATCGACCCCGGCCGATCATGCCGAGGCGCGGTCCACGACCCGCACGACGTCGGCCACCGGCAGGTCGGGGGCAGCCCGCCCGCTGATCGCGGCGACCACGGTGGCCGCCAGATGCGCCCCGACGACGGCCTGGTCGGTGGTCACGGTCGTCAGCGGCGGGTCGGAGAGACGGGCCGGCGGGATGTCGTCGACCCCGATCACGGCCAGATCGTCCGGAGCCGACAACCCTTCCCGCCGTACGCCGGACAGGACCGCCAGCGCCACCTCGTCGTTGTAGGCGCACACCGCCGTCACCCCGGTCGCGCGCCACCGGCGTACGGCGTCGGCGGCGGCGGCCGGATCGAGCGGGACGGTCAGGCCGACCGGCGTGGGCAGTCGCAGGGCCGCGCAGGCCGCGCGGACACCGGCCAGCCGCGGCTCGGCGAAGAACCGTACGCGCTGGTCGTCGGGGTAGGCGAAGCCGAGACGGGTGTGCCCGGCCTGGGCCAGGTGCTCGGCCTGACGGCGCCCGACGAGCTCTTGCGGCACGGCGAGCGAACGGCCCCGGCGGCGGCTGACCGCCTCGACCAGCGCCACCCCGGCCGAGCGCATCGCGGCGATCTCGGCGTCGGAGAACTCCGTGTACGCGATCACCGCGGCTGGGGTGATCGCCTTCCACAGCTCGGTCATCGGGCGGTCCTCGCGGTTGCCCGGATGCACGACCAGGGTGAGTCCGTGGCGGGTGAGCGCGGAGGAGAGCTGGCCGAGCATCGAGCCCACCTCGGGGCCGATCGGCCAGTCGGGCAGCAGGCAGAGCACCACGTCGGAGCGACCGGTGCGCAATGTGCGGGCGGCCGCCGACGGCGAATAGCCCAGGCGGGCGGCCGCGTCGAGCACCCGGCCGCGGGTGCCGGCCGAGATCGTCTGACGGGGTGTGTCGTTGAGGACGTAGCTGACCGTCGCGCGCGACACACCGGCCAGGCGGGCGACGTCGGCACTGGTGACCCGTTTGGTGGTTGACTCACTCATGAGATCGCCGCCTCCTCGTGCTGACAATCCCAACTTACACGTGTAACCATGGAGTGATGAGTTCCGACCTCGTCGCCCTCGTCAAGTCGCTCGGCCTCCGCGCCAAGGTTCGCCTTCTCACCGGCGCCACGGCATTCACGCTGGCCGATGAGCCGGCGATCGGGCTGCACGAGATGCGCTTCTCCGACGGGCCCACCGGCGTACGCGGGCTGAAGTTCACCGGCGGCCGGGTGGTGACCCTGTTCCCCAACGCGACGCTGCTGGCCTCGACGTGGGACGAGCAGACCGCGTACGAGGTCGGGAAGTTGCTGGCCGAGGAGGCGGCGGTGCAGGAGATCCACGTCGTGCTCGGTCCGACGATCAACCTGCACCGCTCCCCGCTGGGCGGCCGGCTGTTCGAGGCGTTCTCGGAGGATCCGCTGCTCACCGGCCGGCTGGCCGCGGCCTATGTGCGCGGCATGCAGGACAGCGGCGTCGCGGCGTGCCTCAAGCATCTGGTCGCCAACGAGAGCGAGACCGAGCGCAACTCGATGAACTCGGTGGTCGACGAGCGGACCCTGCACGAGCTGTACCTGCTGCCGTTCGAGATCGCGGTCGAGGACGCCGGCGCGTGGTCGATGATGGCCGCCTACAACGACGTGAACGGCGTGGCCGCGACCGAGCAGCACTACGTCAACAACGAGGTCGTCAAGGGCGCGTGGGGTTACCCCGGCCTGATCATGTCGGACTGGTTCGCCACGAAGACCGCCGGCCCGGCCGCGAACGGCGGTCTCGACCTGGTCATGCCCGGCCCGGACGGCCCGTGGGGCGACGCGCTGGTGGCGGCCGTGGAGTCGGGCGAGGTCGACGAGTCGGTGATCGACGACCACGTGACCCGGCTGCTGCGCCTGGCCGAGCGGGTCGGCGCCCTGGGCGAGCCGCGCCGCTGGCCCACCGGCCTTCCCGAGCCCCATTCCCCCGTACGCCGGGAGCAACTGACCCGGCTGGCCGCGAGCGGCATGACGGTGCTCAAGAACGACCACGACTTGCTGCCGCTGAGCCGCGCAAACTCGGTGGCACTGATCGGCCGGCACGCGCTCGACACGATCGACATGGGCGGCGGTTCGGCCGCCGTGAACGCCCCGTACCAGATCAGCGTGGCCGAGGGCCTGACCGAGCAGCTGGGCGACAAGGTAACCGTGACCGACGGCGTGGCCGTGCGAACCCGCCCGGTCCCGGCCCGCGGCGGCTTCCTGACCGCCCCCTCGAACGGACAGCCCGGCATCGACGTGATCCTGCTCGACGCGGCCGGAAACGAACTCGAGCGCCGCTTCTGCCCCCAGGCCAAAACGATGATCGGCATGGACGACGACTTCCCCGGCACAGTCGCCTCAGCCCGCCTGCTCGCCGACGTGCACGCCCCCTCCCCCAACCCCCACTCCGGCGGCGCCTCCCCTTCCACCAACCCCCACTCCGCCCTGCCCTCCGGCAGCCCCTCCCCTTCCGCCAACCCCCACTCCCACCTCCCCTCCGGCAACACCTCCCCTTCCACCAACCCCCACTCCGACCTGCCCTCCGGCGAGGTCGAGCTGGGTGTTCTGGGCGTCGGCGAATGGCGGATCACCGGCGGCGACTCGTTCGTGCTGCGGCCGTCGGGTGGCGGCATCGGCGAAGAGGTTCTGACCCCGCCCTACCGCACGTTCATCCCGGCGACGGCACCCGACCGGTTCGAGGCGACCGTGGCTCTCGACGGCATGGGCCTTTACGGGCTGGTCGGCAACGTCGCCTCCCGCGAGACGGTCGACGTGATCGACGACGCTGTCCGGGCCGCGGCCGGCGCCGACGTGGCGGTCGTGGTCGTGGGGCTCACCGAGGAGCAGGAGACGGAGTCGGTCGACAAGACCACGCTGCGGCTGCCCGGCGCCCAGGACGCCCTGATCGAGGCGGTTGCCGGGGCCGCCACCCGTACGGTGGTGGTCGTCAACGCGGCCACCCCGGTGCTGATGCCGTGGCTCGAGCGGGTCGACGCGGTGCTGTGGGCCGGGCTGCCGGGCCAGGAGGGCGGGCATGCGGTGGCCGCGGCCCTGCTCGGCGACATCGAACCGGCCGGCCGCCTGGTCACGTCGTTCCCGGCCGCCGACGGTGCATCCCCCGCGTGGTCGGTGACGCCGGTCGACGGCGAGGTGGCGTACGGGGAAGGAACTTTCATCGGCTATCGGGGGCATGTCGCGGGGCGGGCTCCGGAGCCGGCGTTCTGGCTGGGGCACGGTCTCGGCTACGGCGAGTGGCAATACAGTGACGTTCGGCTGGTGACCGGTGACGCGCCGTCGATCACCGTGACCGTCAAGAACGTCGGCCGGCACGTGAGCCGCGAGGTTGTGCAGGTCTACTTGCGTCCGGTCGAGCCGGAGGAGCCCGTACGCCTGGTCGGCTGGACAGCCGTGGAGGTCGAGCCGGGCAAGTCGGCCCGGGTGACCGTACGCACCGACCGCCGCTTGTGGCGACGCTGGGACGCGGAGTCACATTCGTGGGGCGCCCGGCTCGCCGACGGCGGGCAGTTCCTGGTCGCGAGGGGCTTGGGCGACATCCGCGCGACAGTTTCCTGATCGCGGCGGCCACTCCTGGCATACTCGGGCACCTGCCCTGACGTACGACCCGTCTGGATGACGCCGTGACCGCTGCTCCCGAACGCCTGGGGCTCGAGGACATCGAGCTCCACAGTGCGGTGCGCCCGGAAAACGTCCTCGAGGCCATGCGACGCGAGGCAGAACGACACAAAGCCCTGCTCGGCGAGGGCCGCACCTTGGTCCCGAACCGCTACACGGTCGGCCTCTCGGCCTACGACCACCGCCGCTGGTCTCCCCACGCCACCCAGCTGGCCCAAGACCTGGCCGTACGCCAGGCGGCCCTGATAGCCGACCAGGCCTGGATCGTCTACGGCGACGTCTCGGTAGAAATCTTCGTGCTGGAAGATTTGGACACCGGCACCTTCCGAGTAGCCGCCCTGCTGGAACCCGACCCACCCAGCCTCCTCTCCACCGGCGACGAGGCCCTGGCCACCCTGATAAGCGCCGAGGGCCAGATCTGGCCCCTCCCCCAGGGCTTGACAGTCTTGGGCCGAGACCGCCAGTCAGGCGTACGCCTGCGAGACCCCGGAGTCTCCCGCCGCCACTTGATTCTGGAAACAGCCGAAGACCGCATAACCTTGACCGACCTGGGCTCCCACAACGGCACAAGAGTCAACGGCCACCCCGTAGCCACGGTAGACCTACGCCCAGGCGACGTAATAGAAGTAGGCGGCACCCACTTAACCCTGCACTCAGCCACCTAGCCAGAAGCCATCTGACTTACTTTTACCACCGCCACCACAGAATGGCGAGTTGCATAAACCCGGCGGCAAATTACGGCATCGAGTGTCACCGCAACCCACCACAAAGAATGCCCAAGTAATCTCTTAAAATCCCACAAGGGCGCAACCCGCCCAACACCCGCAAAAGACTCATCGCGGCCCGCGAGCCCAAGCCAGCACCGGCGCCGCCAACCTGGTCGCTGACGAATTCGCGCACAACCGAGAAGCCGTAACCACAAGAGCCCAAGCCCGGCTAGCCCCCGGCGGCGGAACACTGACAACCGCGAATCGCCGACCCAAGCCCGCACCCAACCCCGGAAAACCGCGAGGGCGAGAGTCTGAACCCGGACCGCACGTCGGCTCGGATCCGGCCGCGGGCGGCGGACGGGCGCCGGGACGAAGTGGCCGCGGGCGGCGGACGGGCGCCGGGACGAAGTGGCCGCGGGCGGCGGACGGGCGCTGGGACGAAGTGGCCCCGGACGCCGAGCCGACCTCCCGGCCGAGAGCCCAGGCGAAACCGCAGAACACCCAGCCGGGCCGCGGATGCCGCAGACCAGGGATCGGCCACCAGAGAAGATCGAGCACAAGTTCCAGATTTCCCGGGACCAGGCGCCCCCGCCGGACGGCAAGCGCGAACCGGCGGATCCGGACCGGCCAGACGAACCACACCGACCCGCCTGCCGGAGGGCCACCGAATGCCGATTCGCAAGGTCCGGGCTGGGGACCGGAGGCAGCGGCCGGCGCCCCTAGCAGCAACGCCGCACCCACAGACATGTGACGCGATGCCGCAGCCGCACGACACGATGCCACGGCCGCAGACACGCGGGGCGAGGTCGCGGCCGCAGACGTAAGACGCGATGCCACGGCCGCAGACGTGAGAGGCGATACCACGGCCGTAGAGGTGGGACGCGGTGCCGCAGTCGTAGAGGCGGGACGTGAGGTCGCGGCCGTAGAGGTGGGACGCGATGCCACAACCGCAGACGTAGAGCGCGCGATGCCACAACTGCAGACATGGGACGCGGTGCCACGGCCGCAGACGCACGAGGTGAGGTCGCGGCCGCAGACGCGGGACGCGATGCCACAACCGCAGACGTAGAGCGCGCGATGCCATAGCTGCAGACGCGGGACGCGGTGCCACGGCCGCAGGCGCAGGACGCGGCGCCACGGCCGCAGGCGCAGGACGCGGCCGTAAAGGTGGGACGCGGTGCCACGGCCGCAGGCGCAGGAAACGAGGTCGCGGCCGTAGACGTGGGACGCGAGGTCGCGGCCGTAGACGCGGGACGTCCTGCCGCAGCCGCAGCAGAGCGCGATACCACGGCCACAGACGCAGGACGCGAGGTCGCGGCCGCGGACGCGGGACGTCCTGCCGCAGTAGGACGCAATGCCACGGCCGCAGACGTGGGACCTGACGCAACGGCCGTAGACGCGGGACGCGAGGCAGCGAACGGCAACGCCGCCCCCGGTGACTTGGAACGCGACGCCACAACTGCTGACGTAGAACGCAAGGTCGCGGCCGTAGACGTGGGACGTCCTGCCGCAGCCGCAGGACCCGATGACACAGCTGCAGACGCAGGACGCGACGCCACAGCCACAGCCGCGGGACCTGATGCAACGGCCGTAGACGCAGGACGCGAGGCAGCGAACGGCAACGCCACTCCCGGTGACTTGGAACGCGACGCCACAACTGCTGACGTAGAACGCAAGGTCGACGCCGGAGCCGGGGGCCGCGAGGCCACAGAGCGCCGGTTCGCGACAGCAGAAGCAGGTGGCGCCGAAGTCGGGGGCCGGCCCGAGCCGTCGCGGGCAGTGGGCACGACAGGCGGCGGCGCACCGCAGCCCCGCACGCGTTGCAATTTCTCTGCGTGGCGCTTCCTCAGTCCCCATTCACGGTGTCGTTCATGTTCGCGACGGAATTCGTCTCGGCTCGCCGAATAATTACGTGCCGCCGTGCGGTCACGCATTCTCGAGATCTCGGCCCGACCGAACAACGACATCTGCGCCATGCACCATTATCTCGCGCCCGATCTGCGCCACATCAGTATTCGATCATGCCAAAATGCCGCGTAAAAATTGTTCAACGAACGCCCCCGGAATGCAAAAGGTGTTGATTGTGAAGCTGATCCTTGGTCAGCCGCCAGCCGCCAGCCGCCAGCCGCCAGCCGCCAGCCGCCAGCCGCCCAGCGCAACGGCGACTGGCGCACCCAAGGTTGCGGACAAAGCGAGCTTGTAGTGCGAGTCGGCCGGGCACATCGCCGGGCACACGGCGTTAGGCAGACCGGTGCTGGGGAGGTGGGTGCCGGGCAAGTAGCTGGGCGTCTGGGGGCAGGTGCCGTACAGGGCAAATGCTGACCGGGTGAGTGCCGGGCAGAGAGGTGCCGAGCAGAGAGGCGGACGGGCGGCGGACAAGTGAGTGGGCGGCGGACAGGCGGGTGATCACCAGGAACTCCCTGGACAGCTCACCCGGGCCGGCCGGAAAGGCTCGACGCTGCGGGTCGGGTCGGCGGCGGGCAGGTGGGTAAGCAGGCGCTGGCGGGCAGGCGGGGACGCTCCCACGGGCTGCTGGCCGGGTCGCCCGGGCGCATCGCCGGGGAGAGGGGGCTGGCCCAGGCAAAGCCGGCAAGCGGACGGGCGGGTGGCGCGTAGGCGCTGGGCAGGCAAGTGCTGAGCAAGTAGGCGGACGGGCGGTGGAGTAGCGGGTGGGAGGCCGACAGGTGCGGTGATCGCCAGGAACGCCCCACACGGGAGGCTGCGGGCCGGGCCGACGGCGTGCAGTGACCGGGGGCTGTGGGCCGGGTCGGTGTGAACCGCCGGCAAGCAAAGCCGAGCAAGTAAGCAGACCGGCGGCTGATCGCCAGGAACACGGGACAAGGGGGCTGGGGCCGGATCGGCGGCGGGCAGGCGGGAACGCCGCCACACAAAGCTGGAGGCCGCGCCTCCACTGACAGCCCGGCATGGTCGCGCACCCGGCAGCCGTACGGGCAGAACTCCAGGGCCTATCCAGCCCGCCCCGTCAGCACGTTCCCCGCGTTGCGTGGCAGGCGGAAGGCCTCGATCGCCGGGAACACGAGCAGGACGGCCAGGACCAGGAAGGCGAAGCGGAACGGCAAGGACGTGAAGGAGCCGCCCAAGCGTACGAGCAAGGCCCCTGTAGCCACTCCCAGCCCGGCCCCCAGTTCCTGCACTGTTGACATCAGCGCGTTCGCGCCGGCCATGCGTTCGGGTGGGACGTCGGCGAACGCGACCGTGTTGTACGTGGTGAAGCCGGTCGACCGGAAAATGCCGCTCAGCAGCAGGACCAGCAGCGTGACGGCCAATGGGGTGCCGGGGTTCAGGAAGGCGATGCCGGCCAGGCAGGCGGCGGAGGCCAGGACCGAGCCGAGCATCACCGTACGGATGCCGAAGCGGCGCATCAGGGGGGTGGTGGCCGGTTTGATGCCGATGTTGCCGGCGAACAAGGCGATCACCACCAGGCCGGCCTGGGCCGCGGTCCAGCCGAAGACCAGCTGGAAGAGCAGCGGCAGCAGGAACGGGATCGCCGTGATGGTGGCCCGGAACATCGAGCCGCCCAGGGCTGTCGCGCGGTAGGTGCGTACGCGGAAAATGCGCAAGTCGACCAAAGGGTGAGCGGATCGCAGCAGGTAGGCGGTGGTGGCGCCCAGCGCCGCCCCGGCGAGCACGAGGAGACCGATCGCGAACGGCCAGGGCGGGTGCGGGCCGGCGGTCGACTCGAGCCCGGCCACCAGCGCGGCCATGCTCAGCGCCACCAGCAGGAAGCCGCGCCAGTCGAGCGGGCGGGGCTGGTCGGCGCGGACGTCCGGCACCAGGCGGCGGGCCAGCAGCAGGGCGGCGATTCCGAGGGGCACGTTGATCAGGAAGATCAGGCGCCAGGACGCGTACGTGCTCAGGATGCCCCCGAGCGCCGGGGCGATCAGCGGGGCCGCCAGCGCGGGCCAGGTCAGGTAGGCGACCGCGCGCACCAGGTCGGTTTTCGCCGTTGTGCGGATCACCACCAGGCGCCCGACCGGCACCATCATCGCGCCGCCGGCGCCCTGCAGCACCCGGGCGCCGACCAGTGTCGGCAGGTCGACCGCGGCGGCGCATCCCACCGAGGCCAGCGTGAACACGATCAGCGCGACCGCGAAGACCCGGCGGGCGCCGTACCGGTCGGTCATCCAGCCGCTGATCGGGATGAGCACGGCCAGCGTGAGCAGGTAGGCGGTGATCGCCACGTTCACGCTGACCGGCTGCACCCCGAGATCGGCCGCGATGTGCGGCGCCGCCGGCGCGATCACCGTCGCGTCGAGGATCTCCATGAAGAAGGCGCCCGCGACCAGCAGCGCAAGACCCCGGGTCCGACCGTCCATGGGACGATCATCGGCCCCGGGCCGAGGTCAGCGGTAGTGACCCCCGGGCAGGAACTGGGCCGGGCGCAGCGCCCGCCCGGTGATGCGGACGTCGCCGATCCAGCCGTAGAAGCCCTGCCCGTACTTCAGGTCGAACGACGTCGCGCCGATCACGAACGGGCGGCCGACGGTGGCGATGCCCCGGGCGGGCTGCGCCGGGTTGCGCGCGATCTTCGAACCGTTGACGTAGACGATCGAGCGTTTGCCGTCGTTGACGACCGCGAGGTGCTGCCACGCGCCGGTCGGCAGGGCGTGGCTCCACGACGTCGGGTTGTGATCGCCGACCTCGGAGTAGAGCACGTACTGCAGGAACCGCTCGCCCGAGATGTTCAGGCTGCAGGTGGGTTCGAGGTCGGACCAGCCGCTGTGCTTGCCGGCGTCGCCCGCGCGGCCCTCCCAGCTGAGGATGCCCATCCACGCGTGGTCGCCCGTGAACGGCTCGGGCAGCTTGACGAAGGCCTCGATCGTGTAGCCGTCGAGGAACTTGGCGCTGTTGAGCGGCGCGTTGCCCGCGGTGTGCAGGATGGCGCCGCGGTCGGGGCCCTTGCCGCCGTCGAAGCGCAGGCTGGCGTGGGCGGGCGCACCGACGTGGTGCTCCCCGGAGAGGGTCAGCGTTTCGGCCGTGCTGTTGGCGAGGCGGCGTACGGTCAAATGGTTGCCCCGGCCGCTGAGATCCGGCACGGTGGCGCCGTCGCTGACGCTCTGACCGGCCTGGTCGAACCGCCAGTAGGCCGCGGTGTGCCGATCGACGACCTGGGCCGCCGGACGCGGCGCGGGCTTCGGCTCGGGGAAACGCGCGCCGAAGTCGAACTCCACGCTGAACCGGTCGATGTCGCCGGTCAGCTCGATCGTCTCGGCCTCGAGCGGGGTGCGCTTCTCGGGGTCGCGGGCCAGGAACCAGGGCGCGAACGTCTCGACGTCGATCCGGTTGCGGGCCAGGTCGAACCGGTAGAGCCGGATCATCCCGGCGCCGCCGTAGTACCGGTCCTGGTAGTTGGTGATGTGCACGTGGACGTCGTTGCCCTTGGTGTTGCCAAGGGTCGTGCGCCCCGGCGGCCAGTAGTGCCCGTTGAGGGTCAGGAAGATCTGGTCGTTGTCCTTGATCAGGTTGTCCCAGAGCCGCTGCCCGTTGCCCGACAGGGAGGCCTGGCCGGTGTCGTCCGCGTAGGCGAGGTCGTGGGTCGTGACGATCGTGGGATAGCTGCCCATGATCGACTTGACCCAAGCCAGGCCCTTGTCCGAGATGCGCCAATCGAGCGCCAGGATCAGCCACTTCCGCCCGGCCGCCTCGATCAGGTGGGCGGTGTTGTAGCCGTCCGGGGAGGCGCCGAGGAAGGTGCGCGACTGGCGCTGACGGCGCGGGCCGAACGTCGACAGGTAGGCGCTGACGCCACGCTGGTCGTCGGTCGAGCCGTTGATGTCGTGGTTGCCGGCCAGGACGCTGTACGGCAACTTCCCGTCGATCTTCGTGAACGTCTGCCCGGCCAGCACGATCTCCTGCTCGGTGCCGTGCTCGGTGACGTCGCCGAGATGGGTCAGGAAGGCGATGTTGTCCTCGGCCCGCTGCTCCAGCAGATAGCTGAACGTCTCGCGCAGCGGCGCCGGGTCGGCGCTGTCCGCGTCGAACAGATACTGGGTGTCGGGCAGCACGGCGATGGCGAACCGCGGGCTGTCCTGGTCGAACCGGCCGGACGTGGCCTGAGCGGGCGCGGCCCCGGCGGCGGTCGTGACGAGTGTTGCGGCGGGCGCGGCGACGGCCGCCCTCAGCAGATTCCTTCTTTCCACAGCCGCCAATATGTCGGCCGCACCGCAACATCAGGAGGCGTCGATCCGAAGCTTTCGTGATCTTCCGGGTGCGTTCCGGCTCACCCGCAGGGCGAGTTCCACGTGTCGATGGCCGTGCGCCCGTGGTCGAAACCCAGGATGCACAGCGTCGCCGTGCCCAGTTTGAGCCGGCCACCGTACTCGGCCGGCAGCCCCAGCCACCGCGCCCCGACCACCCGCAACGCGTGCCCGTGCCCGATCAGCGCCACATCGCCTTCGTCGAGCAACGGCCGGGCCTTTTCCAGTACGCGGTCAATCCGCTCGGAAATCTGGGCCGGCGACTCCCCACCGGGCGCGCCGTCGCGGAACAGCCACCAGTCGTGGTCCGTCACGTGGATGGTGGCCGAGGTGATGCCCTCGTACTCGCCGTAGTTCCACTCGGCCAGATCCTCGGTGGTCTCGGTGACGGTGAGCCCGGCCAGGTCGGCCGTGCGCAGCGCCCGCCGCCGCGGACTGGAGATCACGGCCACGAACTTCCGCCCCTCGACCCGCGGCGCGACGGCCCGGGCCTGGAGTTCCCCGTCCGCGGTCAGATCGAGGTCCGTGTACGACGTGTGCTTGCCGTTCGCGCTCCACTCGGTCTGCCCGTGCCGAACCAGCACGATCTCGCCCATGACGGTGACTCCTTAGTCGGCTGGCTTCTTTCTACCCCGACAACCGCCCACCTCGACCCCGCTACCCCCAGATTCGCGGAGCGCCGAACCACACCTTCAACTTCCACACCCCTTCCGCGTACGAGGGAGCACCCTGTCCGGACGACGACGACGGCACGATCTCGCTGGTCGTCCGGGCGCTGCACCTGGACACGGAATGCTCGGGATGCGGGGCGCAGACCGGCTTGTTCCGAACGGTGACGTGCCCGGTCTGCGCCTCCACGAAATACGAACTGCTCGCCACCCACCTCGACCTGCCCCGGCGGTTCAAAAACATCAGCCTGCTCGGCGAAACCAGGAACCACGTGTGGGGCGTCGACCCGTTCGCCGACGCGGCCTCGGTGACGACCGAGCTGGAGGGTCTCATGCAGTGGAGGCCGGGCGGGCCAATCTCGGGCCACCATGCTCAACGAGTACACCGGCACGCTCCTGGACCGGTTCGAGGTCGGCTACGTGCCGTCGGTCTCGCTCGGCGCCGAGCTCGCCCACCGCGCCGCCACCGGAGGGGACGACTCCGGGCGAGTGCTCGTGGTGTCGTACGGGGCGCCGCCGATGGCGGTCGGCGGCGCCCCGCGTACGGGCTAGAGCAGGTCTTTGAAGTCGACCGTCAAGGCGAACGGGTCCACCACCGTGGCCGGCTCGCGACGGGCGACCTCGGTGGTCAGCTCGGCGGCGGCCCGGGTGATGCGGGACTGCAGGTAGCCGTCGGACGAGTCGGCGCCCCAGTCGTCGGTGGCCGCGAAGACCGCCGTGGGGACCACGACCGCGCGCAGGTAGGCGAACAGCGGGCGCAGGGCGTGCTCCAGCGCCAGCGAGTGCCGGGCCGTGCCGGCCGTGGCCGCGATCAGCACCGGCTTGCCGGCCAGCGCGTCCTTGTCGAGCACGTCGAAGAACGACTTGAACAGGCCGCTGTAGCTGGCCGTGAAGATCGGCGTCACGGCGACCAGGCCGTCCGCGCCGGCCACCTCGTCCAGGGCCTCCTTCAGGGCCGCGGGCGGGAAGCCGGTCAGCAGGTGGTTGGCGATGTCGTGGGCCAGGTCGCGGAGCTCGATCACGGTGACCGCGAAATCGAGCTCGTCGCTGCCGGAGACGACGGCCTTGGCCAGCTGGTCGGCCAGCAGCCGGGTCGACGACGGCTGGCTCAGCCCGGCCGAGACGACCACCAGGGTGCGCTGCTTCATGCCGTGACCTCCTGGGATTCGCGAGCGGCCAGCATCGAGGCGTGGGTCGGGGCGTCCGGCACGTGCGCCGGCTTGAGCGCGTCGAACTCCTTGCGCAGCACCGGCACGACCTCGGAACCGAGCAGGTCGAGCTGCTCGAGCACCGTCTTCAGCGGCAGGCCGGCGTGGTCGAGCAGGAACAGCTGGCGCTGGTAGTCGCCCACGTAGTCGCGGAAGCCCAGCGTGCGGTCGATGACCTGCTGCGGGCTGCCCACGGTCAGCGGGGTCTCGCGGGTGAAGTCCTCCAGCGACGGGCCGTGGCCGTAGACGGGCGCGTTGTCGAAGTAGGGCCGGAACTCCTTGACCGCGTCCTGGCTGTTCTTGCGCATGAACACCTGACCGCCGAGACCGACGATGGCCTGGTCGGGGTCGCCGTGGCCGTAGTGGGCGAACCGCTCGCGGTAGAGCGCGATCATCCGCTGGGTGTGCGACGGCGGCCAGAAGATGTGGTTGGCGAAGAAGCCGTCACCGTAGAAGGCGGCCTGCTCGGCGATCTCGGGGCTGCGGATCGAGCCGTGCCACACGAACGGCGGGATGCCGTCGAGCGGGCGCGGGGTCGAGGTGAACGACTGCAGCGGCGTACGGAACTTGCCCTGCCAGTCGACGACGTGCTCCCGCCACAGCTTGTGCAGCAGCGCGTAGTTCTCGATGGCCAGCGGGATGCCGGCCCGGATGTCCTTGCCGAACCACGGGTAGACCGGCCCGGTGTTGCCGCGCCCCATCATCAGGTCGACGCGGCCGCCCGACAGGTGCTGCAGCATCGCAAAGTCCTCGGCGATCTTCACCGGGTCGTTGGTGGTGATCAGCGTGGTCGCGGTGGACAGCTGCAACGTCGACGTCTGCGCGGCGATGTAGCCGAGCGTGGTGGTCGGCGAGGACGAGAAGAACGGCTCGTTGTGGTGCTCACCCAGGGCGAACACGTCGAGGCCGACCTCCTCCGCGTGCTTGGCGATCGTCACGATGTTCTTGATGCGCTCGTGCTCGGTCGGCGTCTGCCCGGTCGTCGGGTCGGTCGTGATGTCACTGACGCTGAAGATTCCGAACTGCATGACGCGCTCCCTCTGCCACCGGGACCGATGCGTCCCGCGTACTGCCACCCACAACCTCTTTGCTCCGACAACTATTTCAAATTCAAATAACTTCCGCTGCGGCGGGGGTCACATTCCAAGAAGACGTACGCCTCGTCAGCTCGATCAACAGCACCGGGGCCGAACCGGGGGTGCCTGCGGCCCGGGCGGAACACCGGGCCGTAGCGCACGACCGGGATGGACGACAGGGGCCATAAGGGTCTTGCCGCCACCGGCCCGGCGGGCGGACATTGGGAGCGACGGCGCCGCGGCCGGTCACCCGAATGTGACGTGGGCGCCGTCGTCCCTCTAGGGGAACATCGTGCAGATCTGGCAAAAGATCATCACTACCGCCATCGCCGGCGGGCTCACCTACCTGCTGACCAACGCGACCGATCAGCCCGAGATCTGGCAGCTCACCATGTCGGTCTTCGTGGCCGGCATCGTGCTGGTCGTGCAGGTGCTGGTGACCGCGGCCGAGGAGACCCGCCGATCACTGGCCATGGTGACCCGGATGAACGAGGCGACCAGCCTGCTGGTCGAGGCCCGCGAGACCCTCGGCTCGGGCAGCCTGACCGCGCTGGTCACCGCCGCGGCCGGCCTCAACCGCCGGGAGGACCTCCAACTGCGGTTCGCCGAGCTCGAGGTGACCCGCCTGACCGCGCTGCTCGAGGGCCTGCAGTCCGGGCGGGCCGAATACGAAGGCGAGGACCGGGACTGGCTGCTGGGCCTGACCGAGACGTCCACCATGAGCATCGACGCCACCAGCATGACCTCGTTCGACGGCGCCCGCGGCTACGTCGACGAGGGGCAGTTCTGGGTGAGCGACCTGGGCCAGCGCTACCTCGACGGCCAGCGTCGCGCGATCGAGCGCGGGGTCCGCATCCGGCGGCTGTTTCTGCTGCACGAGAACGCGGCCGACGAGGAGAAGATCGCCGCGTTGCTGGAGCCGCACCACAAGATCAAGGCGGAGACCCGGATCCTGCGGTCCAGCCGGCTCTACTTCCTGTTCCGCTCCGACCTCACCGACTTCGTCCTGTTCGATCAGAGGATCAGCTACGAGTTGCACTCGGCCTCGACACTGGACGAGCGTGACCGGCCGCTGATCGACAGCGTGGCGCTGGTGGTGAACCTCGAACGGGTCGAGCGCCGGCGGCAGCGCTTCGAGGAGATGTGGAAGGACGCCGAGCCCGCCGACCCCAATACCGCCTAGGTGAACAATTAGGCAATCCCGCGTGTGGACGAATCGAAAACGAGGCACGATGTCCTAAAGTGCAACGGCGCGTGTCTGCGGCCATTCGGGGGATTGCGCCGTGACTAGGGTGATCTTTAGTCTGACGATTGGCCGAATTCTGGCGCTCCCCAGCACTCGACCTGAGTCCGCTCGTTGAAGCACAGGTGACGGCTGGAGGAGTGTCGGTGATTGGCAGTAGCGGTTCCGTCGACGACGTCCTGCTCAACGCCGACATCGACTGGGACGACTTCGACTCGGACGACTACTTCCAGCACAACTACGGCCACCTGCGTCACGACGACGCCGCCATCATCAAGATCGTCGCCGGCTTCTTCGCGTCCCAGAAATGGAAGACGCTGGGCCGGGCCATCGACGTCGGCACGGGCACCAACCTGTACCCCGCGATGATCATGCTGCCGTACGCGGTCGAGCTGACTCTGTTCGAGCGGGCCTTCAGCAACCGCGACTGGCTGATAGCCACGCTGAAGAAGCCGCAGGCCTCGTGGCACCTGTTCTGGCACACCATCGCGCACGGCCGGAAGACGTACGAGAAATTCCGTAAGCCCCTCGATGTGCTCGCCCGCACCGCCAAGGTGGTCAAGGGCAACGTGTACGACCTGGAACGCGCGCAGTACGACCTCGGCACGATGTTCTTCGTGGCCGAGTCGATCACCAGCCGCGAGCGCGAATTCCGGCTGGCCACCCAGAAGTTCGTGAACTCGCTGGTGCCCGGCGCCCCGTTCGCCGCGGCGTTCATGTGCCGCTCGGACGGTTACACGGTTGGCGGACAGCACTTCCCGGCCTACTCGATCGGGCCCTCGGACGTGGAGTCATGCCTTGCCTCGGTGGCGCGCATCCGCCACATTGACAAGGTAGACAGTCACGACCTCCGCGAGGGTTACAGCGGCATGATCGTGGCGACGGGGTGGAGGAAGCTCTAGCAAGACCCACGGACGGGCAGGTGACGGCACACCTATGCAGATCCAGCCACGTCAACAGCTGCTCGACATCTGGCAGTCCACCGCACGGGTGTCCCTTCGCGACAGTGTCTGGACCCCCGAGGGCCGCCACGGCGTCAACTCGATCAGCGACGCGGAACAGTTGCTGTGCATCATGGCCCCGGCCACCGAGATCCCGCTCTTCCGGCTCGACCGCCCCGACGCCATCGCCGCCGACGTGCTGGAGTCGCTACGCGACCTGGGTGACAACCGCCAGATCCCGCAGAATCTCATTCGTGCCCTGACCAGTTACATCGAGCGCTACACGGCGCCCGACGGCACGCCCACGTTCTCCGGCGACGGCTATTTCCGCTCGGCCGTCGAGGGCGAGGAGATCAAGCAGGCCCAGCGCGACCTCGACGTGGTGGACTCCTTCTCCATCTCGGTCACGCTGATGCTGGCCATCATCGGCTTCACCAAGATCTTCCGGCAGGTGATCACCCGGCCGGCCCTGGTCGAGCAGGTCGAGACGCTGGAGCGGATGGCGAACCGCCGCCTGTCGGCGGCCATGGCCGGCCTGCTCCGGAGTTTCGCGATCAACGTGTTCGCGGCCGACAGCGACGTCGGGCGGGAGCTCGTCCGCACGGTCAACCAGGAGTTCCGGCCCACCCATCAGGTCGTGGAGGAGCTGCGGGAGGCGCTGCGCGAGATCAACGCCCGGCTGCGCGACGATGTCACGATCGGATCCGGCGCCACCGAGGGTGAGCTCGACAATCCCAACCGGCTGTTCGAATGTGGATGGTCCTGGGGCATCGTCGAGAACGCGCCCGAGATCGAGACCACCATCGACCTGGGCGTGCAGCGGGCCGGGGTGGCGCAGAACGCGCCCTACATGTATTTCACGACCGTGGCCATGGACGCCATTCAGGCGCTCTCGTCCGAACGCACGCGGCTCCTCGGCCTGCTCGATCCCGAACAGGCCAGGCTGGCGCAGTCGTTGCAGCTGCGGTTCGAGCTGACCCGGTCGTACTGGTCGGCCGTCGCCACGTTCGGCAACGGCCGGTGGCCGCTGGAGGACCTGCCCTGGCGGACCACCGACGGCGTCGAGTTCGACTACTTCAGCCTGCTGGTCAGCGGCATGGTCCTGCAGAACATGCAGGCGACCCGCACGTCGGACACCGACCGCCGGCGGGTCGCCGCGGTGCTGGAGGAGATCGCCAACCGGAGCCGGATCACCCGTCGCTCCAGCCAGCCCGAGAGCGCGATCAACGTGCACGCGCCCGGCCTGCAGTTCGTGCTGGAGGGCACCGACGAGGTCGGCGGCCCGCTGCTGGCGTGGACGGTGGCCGACATCGCCCCGACGCTCTTCCGGCGCACCATCAACCTGGCCGCCTCGCTCGGCGAAGGCTCCACCCGCAACCGGCTGCTCGACCTCTCGAACGCGATCTGGGCCCACTTGAGTGCCCGGAGCATCACCGACGGGGACGACCGCGGATTGTGGGACCGGCCCTCGGGCGTGTTCCGCTATCTGCCCGACACCGGCGAGCGGGTGTCCTGGTATTTCACCAAGCGGGTGGTCGACTGCCTGGTCACCGCGGCCCAGATGATCAGCGAGGCCCCGCCGCCCAGCGGTCTGCTCGGTCAGATCGGCGAGGACCTGCTCAACGAGGCCGAGCATCTGTTCGACCGGGAACTGCTCAACGGCACCACCACGCGCGGCGAGGCCCTGCGCGCCGAACTGGAACGCATCGGGACCGAGCTGCGCCGGGCCCGCACCGTCCACACGGAACGACCCGGCGTGGCCGTTTCGCTCGCTCAGGACGTGCTCCGCCGGCTCGACCGGCTCTCCGCGGCGCGGCGGGCCGACAGCGGGGTGACCTGATGCTGATCTTCGCCACGTCCGACAAGGGCGGCACCGGGCGCTCGGTGACCAGCTGCAACGTGGCCTACCGGCACGCCCTGCAGGGCCGGGACGCCTGCTATCTGGACTTCGACTTCGGTTCGCCCACCGCCGGCGCGATCTTCGACCTCCCCGACGCCCTGGCCGGCGTGGACGGCGGCGGGCTGCACAGTCATCTGATCAGCGGTGGCGCGCCGCCACGCCAGATCAACGTGTGGGCGCATTCGCAGCGGGAGGTGCTTCGGGGCCGTCCCGGCGGGGCCGGCGAGCTCACCCTCTTCCCGGGCGACCGCGGCCACGGCGAGTTCGGATCCACGCCCGAGATCGTGGACCGGTGTGCCGCGCTGCTGCGCCGCGCCGACGAGGAGTACGACCTGGTGCTCATCGACCTGAGCGCGGGCCGGTCGTACGCCACCGAGATCGTCCTGGCCGCGACCGCGCCCGGCCGCCTGCCGGACCACATCGTGTCCCGCTGGATCGTCTTCCACCGCTGGACCAGGCAGCACATCATCGCGGCCAGCAGCCTCGTCCAGGGTCCGCAGGGCATCCTGGACACCGCCCAGCAGAAGGGGCACGACCGCGCCGATCTGGCCGAACGGATCCGCTTCGTCCGCACGGCGGTGCTCGACCCGGCCGCCCCCGAGCAGGCCGGGCTGCGGCCCGAGCAGCTGGCCTGGCTAGACGTCTGCAACCGCCGGCTGCAGGGCTTGGCCAGCCGCAACGGGGTCGGTCAGGCCACGCTGCTCGGCGAGGTGCCGCTCGACCCGGTGCTGCAGTGGCAGGAACAGCTGCTCTCCAACGACGACGTGTGGATGTACCGGACGGCCAATGAGCGCACGGTCAACGCGCTCGAGGAGCTGGCCAAGAAGATCGTCGACGAGACGGCGTGGGAGGGGCTGTGACCGCAGCCGACGCGTTCACCGAGGCGAGCGCGGTTCCGGCGGTGCGGGCGGTCCCTCTCGCGCATCTGTCGATCGAGCTGGGTCACCTCTACTTCGAGGACTTCGAGGCGGGCGAGGAGCGTCTGCGGGAGCACTTCCGGCGGGTCGCCCCCTGGGTGGGACCGGCCACCGCCAGCGCGGCTCGCGGGCTGTCGTCCCGGCAGAAGCCGCGGGTCAGCACGTGCTTCCTGATCGACGATTACTTCACGACGTTCAGTTCGCCCCCCGAGGTGGTGACGGCGCTGGTGGCGGCGGCCGCGGAGAGCGGCCTCGTCATCGACTACGTGGCCCGGGAGTCGGCCTGTGCCCGGGCCCGCGAGATCGACGTGGCGACGATCGTGCAGCAGCACCTCGTCGACGAGCCGGTGGAGGGGGCCAACGGCGGGCGTCCGCCCACGTCGAAGACCGGCTGGCTGACCAACGGCGCACGGTCCACGACGGGTGGCGGTTCGGCGATGTCGGCGCCGCAGCCCGGCTGGCGGCCGCCCCGGCAGAGCGCCCGGCGCAACCATTCCATCTTTGTCGACGTCGAGCTGTGGAGTGACGGCCCCGGCGGGCGTTTGTGGTCCTGTCCTTTCCTGGCCGCCGTCTGGCAACTGCAGCGCCTGGGCCTGCTGCGGCACCTGGGCGAACCGATCGCCGATCCGGTGCCGGCCACCCCGTCCGAGCTGCCCGCCGAATGGGAGGGCATGCCGGCGGTCGTGCAGCTCAACCCGTCCGCGGGCCCGTTCCGCGCCTACCGCACGTTCACCGCGCTGGACCCTCGTTTCCTGCCGGTTGAGCTGGCGGTGCGCACGATCCTGGGCCAGGTGGCCGTCGACCCGGCGGTGGCCTTCCCGATCGCCGAACGCGCCCGGCGGGAGGGACTGGTGCTGCCGGTCGAGCCGGTCGAGCGGATCGCGTACGCCTTCATCTAAAGCGCTGTGGTGCCGCCGTCGGAGGCCTCGACAGCAATTCGTTCCCCATCGCCGCCGTGCTCATCGGCAACGCCATCCCCGGCCGCGGGACGAAACCGGATCAGTGATCGCTTCCCGGCCTCTGGGAGGGAATCGCCGGCTCGGGCTCGGGCTCGCGAGCGACGTCCCAGAGCTCGCGGAACAGCTGCGTGCACTCCTTGACGCGGCCTTCGGCCAGAACCAGACGGGTCTCGGCCACCTGGGCCACGTTCCGGTCGGAGGTGGTGGGAAGGGTCTCGTAGGCCAGGATGTCGTCGAAGACGATGAGGTCGCGTACCTGGATCTGCAACGGGCTGGGCACCGCCGTGCGATCCAGCAAGCGCACCTCGATCCGCATCTCCCGCTGGTCCCGGCAGGTGCGTCGCAGGTCGGGGTCGTGCTCCATGGCCGGCGACTCGAGCACGAAGATGCGCCGGACCCGGCGGCCGTCGCGGGCCGCCCGGCGCTGGGCGTCCAGGTAGCGCTGGCCGATCTCGCTGTCCCACAGGTCGTGATCGACCGCGGCCAGGCTGATGGCGTCCACGCTGACCGTCGCCGTCCGGGTCAGCCCGAGCAGCCAGTCCCGGTCCTCGCCGTAATAGGTCACCGTGCCGCCCTCGGAGAGCTGCTTGAGGAAGTCGGACATCTCCTTGATCCGGGACTGCACGAACTTGTAGACGATCGGCGGTGAGCTCGGCGAGATCTGCGTCGAGTTGCGGACCAGCTGGGTGACGACGTCGGTCTGCAACGCCGACGCCTCGACCGAGCCGAACAGCTCGGTGGCCTCGTTGATCTTCGAGAAGGCGTCGCCGACCAGTTTCTTCATGTCGGCCATGCCGTCGCGCTCCAGCTTCTCGACGGCGGCCAGCCGTCTCTCGAAGTCGACGAGGAAGCGCACCATCAGCGTGATGCCGCCGATCAGGATGGACAGCATGAGGCTGATCGCCGGCGGCTGGTTCAGCCCGTTGGTCACCAGATAGGTGGTCGCGCCGGTGGCGAGGGTCAGCCCGGCGGTCCGGATGACGCTCTGCCCCTCGGAGAGCATGCGGGGCCGCACGTCTCCGGTCACGTCCGCGTGGCCGCGGAGAGCGCCTCGGCGACGCCGACCGACAATTGGTCGCGGATCCGGTTGACCAGCGTGTTCCACTGCCGGGTGAACCCCGCGTGCCGTTCCAGTGCGATCCACATTCGCTCCGTCAGGTCATCGGCCCGGGCCGCCGGCATCCACACATGCATCAGGTGGTCGATCGCCGGCAGGAGGCGCTTGAGGGTTTCGGCCCGGGTCTCGAGGCCGATCGCCGCCTTGCGCACGTTGGCGATCAGCGTCGTGAGCAGCCAATCGTGCAGGGCGACGTCCTCGCAGACGGACGCGACCCGCTCGGGCGAGGTGCCCGGGGTAGTGGCGAAGCGAAGCACCCGGAGCCGGTGGTCGACGGCCTCGAAGCGGACGCCGGACAGCGGATCGTCGCCGGTCGTGACCCGGGCGACCCATCGCAGCCGCGCCCGGACGGCCCGGAACGGCTCTCCTGTCCCCCCGCGGGTGGCCGACTGCACCTCGTCCGTGACCTGTTCGGCGATGGTGCCGAGATCGAGGGTGGCCGGCACCCGCTGCGGCGAGGCCAGCGCGGCGCTGAGGTCGTCCCAGGCGGCGCGGCCGACCGTCTCGATCACTCCGGGACGGGCCAGATAGTGCGACCACGGCTGCCGGGCCGTGTGGCCGGCCGGGACGACTTCCGCGTACGCCGATCCCTGCACCACCTCGTAGTCGGTGATCAGCGCCCGTTGCCGGGCCGTGCCGATGCCCCGGACCTGGCGGCCGCCGGGCGCGCCGATCGGGCAGTCGACCCCGACCAGGCGCTCGGGCGAGCGCAGACTCGACCGTGGACGGGTGGAGACCAGGACCGGCTCTCCCGCCACGAGGTCGAGGAGCCGCCGGCCGTCATCGCCGGACGACGGATCTCGCCCGCGCAACAGGCCGGTGTCCACCTCTCCCACGATGAGCACGTGGGCGCCCCCAATCCTCGACGGCACGGGACTGCGGAGCGAAGGCATGGCATGTGGTGGTCGCCGATGACCCTGCGCCCCCGCGGCGCGTCCCGCCCGCGTTACGCCAGCCTGTCGATTGGAACGCAAAGGCGCGGGGAATGCAACAGTGCGTGATCGAACGAAAGCTGTGCGTGCTATTAACACCACCCCCGATGCCGGGCAAGCACGGCGCGCCGTAGTCCGCACGCTTCGCACATTTGCCGTCCACGATGCACAGTCGCATCGAAGGCCGTTAGCGTTCGAAAAATGACCTCCGACCCCGATGTGCTCGTCGTCGGCGCCGGTGTCTCCGGGCTGACCACGGGCGTACGCCTGGCCGAGAGCGGCCTCCGCGTGCGGATCCGTGCCGAACGGAAGCCCGCGGAGAGCAGCTCGGCGGCCGCCGGCGCGATCTGGGACCCCATCTATGCCACTCATCCGAAGGTCCAGATGTGGGCGGCGCGCTCCTACGACGTCTTCACCGAGCTGGCCGGCCGGAAGTTCCCGGGCGTACGCGTTCTCGACGGCGTCGAAGCCTCACGGGTCCCGATGGAGACCCCGGAATGGGCGCTCGACCTGCCCGGCTATCGCGACTGCGTGCCTCGCGAGCTGCCGCCCGGCTTCGTCTGCGGCTGGCACTACACGGCGCCGATCATCGACATGCCCGCCTACCTCGACGAGCTGCAACGGCGGCTGTCCGAGGCCGGCGGTGAGCTGATCTTCGGCGAGCGGCTGCAGAGCCTCGGTGACGCGTTCGCCGACGCGCCGGTGGTGGTGAACTGCAGCGGGGTGGGCGCGCGGGAACTGGTGCCCGACCCCGAGGTGCAGCCGATCCGGGGCCAGCTGGTCGCCGTACGGAACCCGGGTCTGACCGAGTTCTTCGCCGAGCACACCGACGAGCTGGGCGACATGACCTACCTGCTCCCCCAGGGCGACGTGCTGCTGCTGGGCGGAAGCGCCGAGAAGGGCGAGGCCGAGCCGGTGCCGGACGGCGAGATCGCCGAGGCCATCGTGGAGCGGTGCAGCCTGATCTTCCCCGCCCTCCGCGACGCCGAGATCGTCGGGCACCGCACCGGGATCCGCCCGTCCCGGCCCGAGGTGCGGCTCGACCACGAGGACCTGGGCGACCGCCACATCATCCACAACTACGGGCACAGCGGAGCCGGCGTCAGCCTCTCATGGGGCTGCGCCGACGAGGTGGCCGCGCTCGGCGCAGCCCTGTTCGCGCGCTGATCGGCCGGGCCGGCGTTGCCGCGCCGGCCCGGCCCCGACTTCAGCGGCCGCTACGTCCCACTAGGCTCGCCGGCATGCCGGACAGCACTTCGACGTCACGTGTGGTGGGCGGCGACGTCATCGAGGGGCGGCAGCGCCTGATCTTCGCCAACCGAGGTGATCACTACGCACTCACCACGCTCGGCGTTTTCGCGGACGGCGTCGTCCTCGGGCGATTCGGATCGACCGATCTCGACGGCCTTCGCGCTGCGTTCGACGACGGAACGCTGACCCTGACCCCGCCGGAGGGCGCTTCGCTGGTCATCACCGGAACGGCACGGGGATCCGTGCCGGCGTTGGACTCGTGGCTGACTGCGGACCTGGTGATCGGCGAACTCGCCGACGAGGTGGACCATCTCAACGACCGGCCGGATTCGTCCCGGCGCTGCTGGAACGCGCTGCTGGTGTACGCCGCGAATCCGACCGCGGCCAACCTGGAAATCGTCCGGGAGTCGTATCACGCGGTGCCCGCGCACCGCCGGATCTACATGCTCGGCGACATGGATCAGAACGACGTCCCGGTCCGGATCCTGCTCGCCGACGTGGGCGAGACCATCCCGGCCAGGCACCCGGACCACACAATCACGGTCACCCCGGAGATCCGGGAGCAGGCGCTCGACTATTTCCGCAGAAGCGAGGCCGGTGTCGCCGAAGCCCGGGCACGGCAGGTAGCGGACGGACCGGAAACGACCGTACCGCTGGTCATCGGTGGAAGCGTCTATCCGAACGGGTGGCCAGATCCCGTGGGCGCGGAGGTCCTGCAGATCGACTACCCGGCGACGGTGATTCACAGCGGCCGTGAGTACTCGAGCGTCATGCACGCCTATTGGGCGCTGTCCACCGACCACGCCGATTGGCACGATCGAGTCGCCGCGGCCGTCCGTGGTATCGACGCCCGGGCCATCGGCGCGGAGGCACCCCGGCGGACGGGCTGGCCGGCGGTCCGGCTGAGCGTTATGACCTCGCTGCTGCGGGACAAGTTCGAGCGCCACCCGGCGATGGCGGCGACGCTGCTGGGCACGGGTGACGCCCGGCTTCTCTACAACGACTGGGCTTCCAGCTACTGGAGTTCGAGCGGCGCCAACTGGTTGGGACGGCTGCTGGAACTCGTCCGCTCGGAACTGACCCACCGATGACCGGGGCTCGCCCGCAGGGATCACCGGCCCGGGGACGGCCCGGGCCGGTGATGGGAGGTCAGGTCGCTGGTCAGCGGCCCTGGAGGCGCTTCACGTTGTCGCCGAAGGTCCAGGCCTTGGAGCCGTCCCAGTTGATTGACCAGGTCATCAGGCCCTTGATGCCGGGGACGCTGTTGTAGGCCTGCGTCACCAGGGCCGGGGTCATGTAGCCGCCGCCCGCGCCGGGCTGGGCGGGCAGGCCGGGGACCTGCTTGTCGTACGGGATGCGGATCGTTGTGCCCTGGATGGTCAGGCCGTTGGCCAGGCACTGCGTCTGGACGGTGAAGCCCTGGACCGTGCCGGCGCCGTACGAGTCGCCGCCGCAGCCGTACATGGAGCCGTTGTAGTACTGCATGTTGAGCCACCACAGGCGGCCGTTGTCCAGGTACTTCTTGATGATCGGCAGGTACGAGCCCCAGATCGAGCCGTACGTGACGCTGCCGCCGGTGACGTACGCCGTCTCGGGCGCCATGGTCAGGCCGAAGTTGGACGGCATCGCGGCGAGCACGCCGTCGATGATGCGGATCAGGTTGGCCTGTGACGTCGACAGCTGGTTGATGTTGCCGCTGCCGGTCAGGCCGGTCTCGATGTCGATGTCGATGCCGTCGAAGCTGTACTGCTTGAGGATCGGCACGATCGTGGTGACGAAACGGTCGGCCACGGCGCTGGAGCTGAGGTCGATGCCCGCGGTCGCGCCGCCGATCGACATCAGGATCGTCGCGCCCTGGGCCTTGGCCGCGCAGATCTCGGCGGTGGTCGGAACCCGGACACCGGCGTCCATGCCGTTCTCCCACAGCACCGTGCCGTCGGAGCGGATCACCGGGAAGGCGGCCATCAGGACGTTGAAGCCGTGCTGGGTGATCCGGCTGTCGTTCATCGGGATCCAGCCCATGCCGGGGTGCACGCCGTTGGACGCGCCGTCCCAGTTCTCCCAGTAGCCCTGCAGCACCTTGCCGGCGGGCTTGCCGCGGACCGCGCAACCAGAAGGCGGCGGCGTGGTGGGAGGCGGCGTGGTGGGCGGCGGGGTCGTCGGGGGCGGGGTGGTTGCCGGAGGAGTCGTCGGCGGCGGCGTGGTCGGGCCGCCCGTGCAGGCGCCGAGATCGCGCCACAGGGTCGGAGTGGCGGCCGGGTTCCAGCCCGTGCCCGCCCAGGCGGTGTGGGTGACGAGCGCCTGGTAGAGGTGGGTGTTGTAGGTGACCTGCTGGCCCGCGGTGTAGGTCGGGCCCTCCCGCCAGACCGTCCCCGAGCAGGCCACGGCGGCGGACGCGACTCCCCCGCCGGTTATGGCGACGGCAAACCCGCCGGCCGCCACCCCGAGCGCTACGGCCAGCGCCAACACTCTCCGACGGACACCCATGGCGACTCCCTCGATGCGTACGTGACCTGCGTTACGCACATCATGGAGTTCACATATGTAAATATCAAGGGTTCTTAACAGTGAGCGATAAACCCAGATACGCCGCGTACGGTTCCAGGGCGCCGGCTGCGGCCTTGCGGTCGGCCGCCGTGAAGGTCATCAATGGCTCGACGGTCACCGTGACGCCCTTGCGGGTGAGCGTGCGGGTCCAGGTCGCGCGCACCCGGCCGGCCTGGACCAGCGTCGAACGGAACACGCCGTTGCCACCGGGGACGATCGCGTCGAGGTCGTCGGCCATCAGCGAGCGGTCCTTGTAGCCCAGCATGTATTCGTCGAACCCGGGCAGCGCGAGCCACTCCCCCGCTCCGAGGTCGGGCGCGTCGGCCGCCATGATCATCTCGACCCCGTCGACGTCCACGGTGGTCAGCTGGTCACCGGCGATGGCGATGCCCGTACGGCAGTCGGTCATCGTCAGGCCCGTCCAGCCGGCGAAATCCTTGCGCGGGGCCGGGCCGTGGCTGCGGAAATAGCGCAGCGCGATGAGGCCGAGCGCTTCCTCGCGGGATGGCCGGCGCGGCTCGGGCACCCACTCGTCGAGCAGGACGAACGTCTGTTCCTTGCCGACGTGGGGCGCGATCGCCGTCACGCCGCGCTGGGCCGCATACCAGAGCAGGTGGTAACCCCGCTGGCCGGTGACCTCGACCCCGCCGTCGGTCATCGCGGTCAGACACTCGGAGCGGGTGAGCCGGCCGCCGCCCTTGAGCGCCGTGCCCAGGATCTCGACGGCGCGGTCGACCGTCGGCTCGTCGAGGCCGAGCGTCTCGCGGCGTTTGCCGGCCCCGGCCAGGGCGCGCACACCCATGAGCTCGAGCATCCAGTGGACGTCGGCCGCGGGCACCAGATGGACCGTGCCGCGCATGGGCCACGTACGTAAAACGGTCTTGTCTTCCAAAGCGTCGTTGACCTGCTCGAGAGACCAGCCGGGCAGGCGGCAGCCGAGCGACCAGAGCCCGCTGTTGACGTCTTGGGCCTGCATCGCGCCGAACCACTCGACGATGCCCGCCACGGACGCGGGCGCGTTGCCCCGCAGCAGCAGGCTGGTCATCCGCAGGCCCAGGGCCGTCTTCGCGTTCACGAGGACGACCCTAGGCCCGGGGTACGACAGTTTTTCAGCGGCCGCGCTGCGACCGGTACAGCTTGATCAGCGCGTTGGTCGACGAGTCGTCGTCCGTGGCCGGCTCCGACGACGAGGTCAGCTTGGGCGCCAGCTGGTTGGCCATGACCTTGCCCAGCTCGACACCCCACTGGTCGAACGAGTTGATCTGCCAGATCGTGCCCTGGGTGAACGTGATGTGCTCGTAGAGCGCGATCAGCTGGCCCAGCACGGCCGGGGTCAGCTCCTCGGCGAGGATCGTGGTCGTCGGGTGGTTGCCCTGCATCACCCGGTGCGGCGCGATCTCGGGCGAGGTGCCCTCGGCGAGCACCTGGTCGAGGGTGCGGCCGAACGCCAGCGCACCGGTCTGGGCGAAGAAGTTCGACATGAACAGGTCGTGCATCTCGCCGATGTCGTGGTTGGGCTTGCTGAACCCGATGAAGTCGGCCGGGATCATCTTGGTGCCCTGGTGGATCAGCTGGTAGAACGCGTGCTGACCGTTGGTGCCGGGCTCGCCCCAGAAGACCTCGCCGGTCTGGAACGACGCGGGCGAGCCGTCGAGGCGTACGGACTTGCCGTTGCTCTCCATGGTGAGCTGCTGGAGATAGGCGGCGAAGCGGTGCAGATACTGCGAGTACGGCAGGACGGCGTGCGACTGGGCGCCCAGGAACGTGTCGTACCAGACGTTGAGCAGGCCGAGCAGCGCCGGCACGTTGGACTCGAGCGGCTGGTTGAGGAAGTGCTGGTCGACGGTGTGGTAACCGGCGAGCATGTCGGCGAAGTTTTCCTTGCCGACGGCCACCATGACCGACAGGCCGACCGCCGAGGGCAGCGAGTAGCGGCCGCCCACCCAGTCCCAGAAGCCGAACATGTTCGCGGTGTCGATGCCGAAGTCGGACACCCGCTTGGCGTTGGTGCTGACCGCCACGAAGTGCTTGGCCACCGCCTCGGCCCCGGCGCCCTCACCCAGCCCGGCCAGCAGCCAGTTGCGCGCCTCGGTCGCGTTGGTCAGCGTCTCCTGCGTGCCGAACGTCTTCGACACGATGATGAAGAGCGTGGTCGCCGGGTCGAGGTCGTGCGTCTTCTCGTACAGGTCGGTGGGGTCGATGTTGGAGATGAAGCGGCACTCGATCTCGGGCGCCTTGAAGGCCTTGAGCGCCTCGTACGCCATCACGGGGCCGAGGTCGGAACCGCCGATGCCGATGTTGACGACGGTGCGGATGCGCTGCCCGGTGTGCCCGGTCCACTCGCCGGAACGCACCCGGTCGCTGAACTGGCCCATGCGGTCGAGCACCTCGTGCACCTCGGCCACCACGTCCTGCCCGTCGACGACGAGCGTGGCGTCGCGGGGCAGGCGCAGCGCGGTGTGCAGCACGGCCCGGTCCTCGGTGACGTTGATGTGCTCGCCGGCGAACATCGCGGCGGTGCGCTCGCGCAGCCCGGCCCGCTCGGCCAGCGCCAGCAGAGCGCTCAGCACTTCGTCGCTGACCAGGTTTTTGCTGTAGTCGACGGTGAGGTCAGCCACCTGCGCGGTCAGGCGCTCGCCGCGCTTCGGATCGCTGCCGAAGAGGTCGCGCAGGTGCACCCCGTTGAACTTCTCGGCGTGGCCCTGCAGCGCAAGCCACTCGGCGCTGTCGGAAACGTGTTCGCTCATTTGTCCTAGTCTCTTCCTCGAACCCGGACTCTCGTCCCCATCCTGGCACGAATCGTGCCAGTGCGACGGCGACGCCGTGGAGATCACCAGCCGGGCGGCGCGTTCCATAACAGGCATCACCTTCTCCGGATCCTCCCCCGCTAACCGCGAAGCCACCGGGAAACCGGATCACTTCATAGGGTGCGCATAGCGACGGCACAGAGCGGCCGTAGGGGTCCGGCCGAGTCTTGCGGCCATGACGACCCTGATGGAACGGCCCGCACTCGCCGCCGCGTGTAGCCTCCGCCGGCCATGCGGCATGGGGGGCGCCTTCGGCGGCAGCAGAGGTACGCGACCTGAAGACTTCAACCGCGACGGCTGGGGCGCCGGCCGGTGCCGGGCGATCGCACTTGCGCGAAGAGCCCGTCAGAGCGGCGACCCAGGCACAACTTGACAACCCGCGGCCGCGATCCGCGCCCCGCCAAGAGGCTCCAGAGCGATGACCGACCCAAACTACGCAACACGCAAAGGGGCTCCCGAGTCGGCTTACCGTGCGCAGCAGAGTTACGCGCCCAGAGCGACACGCCCAGCCCTACTGAACCGTCAACGCCACCCCGGCATAAAGAGGCAGCCCACGAGAAAGCAAATCCCCCGCTTCCCGGGCAGGCACAGGCCGTGACAAGAAGTACCCCTGTGCGAAATCACAACCCATCCCGCGCAGGGCCAGCAATTGGGCCTCGTTCTCGATGCCCTCGGCGATCGTCCGCATGCCGAACCGGCGGCCCAGCCGGATGATCGTGTCGACCAGCGTCTCGTCCTCGGCGTCGCCCGTGGCCAGGCGGTCGACGAAGGAGCGGTCGATCTTGAGGACGTCCATGGGGAAACGCCGCAGGTAGGCCAGCGACGAGTAGCCCGTGCCGAAGTCGTCCATGGCCAGCAGGACGCCGAGCGCCTTCAGGCTGACTATTCGGGACAGGTTTTCGCCGGTGTCGGTGAGCAGCACGCTCTCGGTCATTTCGAGGCACAGCTGACCGGGCGGCATGCCGGTCTCGGCCAGCACCTCGGCCACGGTGGCGGTCAGGTCGCCCGCCTCGAACTGGCGGACCGACACGTTCACGGCCATCTTGACCGGGGAGCCCCACTCGACCGACTGGCGGCACGCCTCGGCCAGCACCCAGCGGCCCAGCGGCACGATCAGGCCGGTCGACTCGGCGATGCCGATGAAGTCGAGCGGCGGCACCATGCCGCGGGTCGGGTGCTGCCAGCGTACGAGGGCCTCGAATCCGTTGATCTCGCCCGTGGCCAGGTCGACCGTGGGCTGATAGTGCAGCACCAGCTCGTCGCGCTCCAGCGCCAGCCGCAGGTCGTCGGCGAGCGACAGCCGCTGCATCAGCGCGTCGTGCATGGCCGGGTCGTAGGTCGCGTACACCCCGCCGCCGGCCTCCTTGGCCTTGTACATGGCCAGGTCCGCGTTGCGTTGCAGCTGCTCGATGTCGGTGGCGTCGGCGGCCGAGGCCACGCCGACGCCCGCACCCACGTGCAGTTCACGGCCGCCGACCAGGAACGGCTCGTCGAGGCGTTCGAGAATGGCGGTCGCGAGGGCGTCGGCCTCGGAGAAGGCGATGACCGCGAACTCGTCGCCGCCGAGCCGGGCCACCGTGTCAGTCGCCGGGACCGTTTCGAGCAGCCGGGCCGCCACCTGCACAAGCAGCTGGTCGCCGGCGGCGTGCCCGAGGCTGTCGTTGACCTCCTTGAACCCGTCGAGGTCGAGGAACAGGACCGACACCCCGTCGGCGAAGTGCGCGGCCAGCCGTTCCCGGAACAGCGCGCGGTTGACCAGCCCGGTCAGCGCGTCGTGGTAGGCCTCGTGCCGGAGCTGGTCCTGCAGCTGCTGGGCGTCGCTGACGTCGCGGGTGTTGAAGACCAGACCTTCCACGTACGGGTCGTCGAGCAGATTGGTGATGGTCATCTCGGCCAGGCGCCAGGTGCCGTCCCGGTGCGGCACGGTCACCTTGAACGTGTTGATGCCGCCGGGCCGCCCGAGCACGTCCTCGATCGCGGCGTGGATGCGGGGCGCGGCCCGTTTCCCGACGACGTCGACCAGGCGCCGGCCGACGAGCACGGACGCGGGATAGCCGAAGATGCGTTCCACGGACGAGCTCTGGTAGCGCACGGTCGAGTCGGCCTCGAGGATCGCCAGCGAGTCGGAGCTCTGCTCGACCAGGGCGCGGAAGCGCTGTTCGCGGTTGGCCACCTCGGCCGTACGCTCGCTGACCCGTTCCTCGAGCCGCCGGGCCAGCTGGCGGTTGTCGAGGACGAGGATCAGCTCGCGCAGCATGATCAGCCCGATCGAGGCGAAGCGGCACCAGGTGAAGACCGGCGAGCTGACGTGACCGGTGGCGAGCCAGAACGTGCCGGACACGAGGGCGGCGAGCACGGCCACGTACGGCAGGAGCAGGCTGGCCGACAGGCGCCGCTGCACCGCCTCGTCGTCCGCCTCCTGCTCGGCGATGTGGCCCATGGCGGCGGCCCGGAACGCGGCGAGCAGCAGGAACGCGTAGCCGGCGAACATCCCGGCCGCGGGCGCCGGCAGCCAGTCGACGGCGTTCTCGGCCACCAGCCGTACGCCGATGCTGTCGGACACCCCGATCAGCAACAGCCCGCCGGTGATCAGCACGAGCGTCGCCGACCCCCGGTAGCCGCGGCGCAAGCGGGCCAGGGCGGCGATGGCGACGGTGCCGAGCACGACGTCGGCCACGGGCAGGGCGACCAGGATCGGCACGCCCGCGTCCTCGGCCGGCCGGAGAACGAAGTTCCAGCTGGTCATGAGCAGCGAGCAGGCGACCAGAAGCGCGTCGACGAGGGCGCGCAGGCGGGTCAGGCGGGACTGCCGGGGCGTGGGCAGGACGAGAAGCACGACGGTGACAATGGCGACCATCGCGACGTGGCCCGCGGCCCGTCCGGTCGCACCGCCGACGAGGATGCCCACGGCCTCGGCCAGCGCGCCCGCTCCCAGGCCGGTCCACGCGGTCCGGATGCGGGACTCGCGCCGGCGCATGACGTGCACGGCCGTCGCGGCCACGCCGAGGGCGAGGAGCGCGGTCAGCACGGAGATCGTTCTGGGGTCGGCCACGGTGGCCAGCGCGACCGCGAGGAGCAGCACGACGACGGGTACGGCGGCGCCCGATTTCATGGCGTCCTCCCCCGTCTCGTGGCATACCGTCGATCAGCACATCGGGTTCCGCGGCGGCCATCTGAGAGGTCCGGCGGAAATGCGTGCGGCGGCTCCCCCGTACGGGAAAGCCGCCGCAGATGTCAGCCCAGCTTGACCTTGAAGATGGGGTCGGCTGCCAGCTTCTTGAACGCGGCCAGCGCGGCCGGCGTGCTGTCGATGCTGATGTCCCGGTCGCCCTCGTCGTCCCGCTTGGTGTCGAAGTACACGATCGCCTTGATGCCCGGGCGCTTGGCCAGCTCGGGGAGAACGCTGTTGAAGACGGCCGACTTGTCGTTGATCTTGCCGACGCGGTGGTAGGCGCCCCACTCGGCGACCATGATGGGCTTGGCGGCGTGCTTGGTGGTCGACCACTCGTAGAAGCCGAGGCCACCACCGGTCGGCGCGCGGTCGAGCAGGTCGTTGAACTTGCCGTAGTGGTAGTAGCCGGGCTCGACGCTCACGTACGAGTCGAGGCCGATCCAGTCGACGACGTCGTCACCGGGGTACAGGTCCTTCCACCACGACTGGGCCATCCACTTCTCGTTGCCCATGTACGCCAGCACGTTGACGACGTTGGTGACGCCCTGGGCCCGCAGGCGCAGGATCGTGTGGCGGTACATGGCCGCGAAGTCCTTGGCCTCGAAGCCGGAGCCGGCCCGGGCCACGACGTCGTTCTCCGGCTCGTGGTTGAGAACGAGGAAGAACTTCTTGCCGTACGCCTTGGCGCGCGCGGCGAAGGCGTCGATGCGCTTGTCCTGCTGGCCCTGGGCCACCTTCGCCCACGACGAGCCGTACGCGATCTTCCAGTTGGTCAGCAGCACGCGGGGGTTCGCGGCGTCGCCGGTCATCGCGGTCTCGGCCTTGGTCGGGAAGATCTCGTCACCCTTGTGATAGGTGTGGAAGATCGTGGAGGTGCGGCCGCTGAGCTTCTCCCAGTCCTTGAGGGCCTGGTCGCGCGGCGCGGTCGTGAAACCGCCGGCCGCGGCGCCCCAGAGCACGCCACACGAGGGAACCAGCTTCGCGTTGGTGACACAGTCAGCGGTGGGCTTCGGCGTCGAGACCACGGGCGGCGACACGTCGCCCTGCGTGGTGACTTCGAGAACCGGGGCGCCGGTGGTGGCCTCGCCCGAGTTGAAGCGCACCGCCGCACCGGTCGAGGACAGGGCGAAGGCGTACGTGCCGGGACCCTTGACGACCTTGCCGAGGTCGAAGCTGACGGTCGTGCCGGGGACGGCACTGGCCAGCACGGAACCCAGCGCGGGGGCGTTGGCCGCGGTCAGCTTGCCCTCGGTCCACGCGGTGTTCGCCACCGGGCGCAGCGCGACCGTGCTGGTCGTCTGGGCCTGGGTGGTGAGCTTGAGGCGGGCGCCGGCGACCTTGGTGCCGGCCGGGACGGCGAACTTGAGGAACGAGGTCTTGGTCTCCTTGCCGGACACGCCGGCGACCAGCTTGGTCTCGCCGCCGAAGACGACACCGGTGCGGGCGCTCGAGACGTACGCGTCGTGGCCCGCTGCGAGCTTCAGGGTGGTCCCGGCGGCCTGAGCCGGACCCGTGGCCGCAACGCCGGCGGCACCGGCGATCACCGCGGTCAGCACCGAATACTTCTTCAGCTTCGAACGACGCACTCTCTTCTCCCCCGCTCTGTCCGGCCGTTGTCAGCCGGGCATGAGAAGAAGATTCCGGGACGCTCGGTGCGCGCCCAGTGCCCGTCGCGGTGCGGTCGGGTTGCGGGGCCCGTTTTCCTCAAGTCTTGCTTTTCGGTGCCTGCGGAGGGTAGCCAGAGATCATGGAACTGATCATCGACGGGCACAACGACCTACCCATGCAGCTGCGCGGACGCTTCGGATACCGGGTCGACGGGCTGGACCAGCACCGGCCCGAGCTGCAGACGGACATTCCGCGGCTGCGGGCGGGCGGGGTCGGCGGGCAGTTCTGGTCGGTGTACGTGCCCGGCGAACTGAGCGAGCCCGAGGCCGTGGTGGCGACGATGGAGCAGGTCGACGCCGTCTACCGGATGGCCGCGGCGTATCCCGACGACTTCGCGATCGCGTACAGCGCCGACGATGTCGAGCGGGCGATCGCGGGCGGCCGGATCGCCTCGCTGATCGGCATCGAGGGCGGGCACAGCCTGGCCACCTCGCTCGGCGTGCTGCGGGCGTTCGCGCGTCTCGGCGTGCGCTACGTGACGCTGACCCACAACGAGAACCTGTCCTGGGCCGACTCGGCCGCGCAGGAGCCCCGGGTCGGCGGTCTCAACGACGAGGGCCGGGCCGTCGTACGCGAGATGCAGCGCATCGGCGTGCTGGTCGACCTGTCGCACGTGGCCCCGGTGACGATGCACGCCGCGCTGGACACGGCGTTCGCCCCGGTCATCTTCAGCCACTCCGGTGTCCGCGCGCTGCACGACCACCCGCGCAACGTGCCCGACGACGTGCTGACCCGGCTGCGCGACAACGGCGGCGTCCTCCAGCTGACGTTCGTGGCCCCGTTCGTGTCGGCCGAGTCGCGGGCCTGGATGGCCGCGGCCGACGCGGAATGGCAGCGGCTCGGCCCGCCGTCGCGCCCGGCCGACTGGCCGCGGGCCCCGCGCCCCGGTGAGGACCCGGCCGCGATGCCGGAGTGGCCCGGGCCGGACCGGCTGGTGGAACCGGAGTTCGCGTCGTGGCTGGCCGCCAACCCGCGCCCGCCGGTGACCGTCGCGCAGGTGGCCGATCAGGTCGAGCACGCCCGCGAGGTGGCCGGCGTCGACCACATCGGCCTGGGCGGCGACTACGACGGCACGCCCGAGCTGCCCGACGGCATGGGTGACGTGTCGAGTTACCCGCTGCTGATGACCGAGCTGTCCGGCCGCGGCTGGTCCGGCGACGACCTGGACAAGCTGGCCGGCCGCAACATCCTGCGGGTCCTCCGCGAATCCGAGCGCCTGGCCGAGGAGCCGCTCTGGCCGCTGTCCCCGGCCCGCTGAGCTCGCGCCGCGCGGTCAGACCAGGCCGGAGTCGTGCACGAGGATGGCGACCTGCACGCGGTTGTTCAGCTCCAGCTTGATCAGCAGCCGGGAGACGTGCGCCTTCACGGTGGCGATCGACATGTGCAGGTCGCCGGCGATCTCGGCGTTGGACCGGCCGTGCGCGAGGGCCAGCGCCACGTCGCGTTCGCGATCGCTGAGCCCGCCGAGCCGTTCGGCGGCCCGGGTGCGCGAGGGCGGGGCCGGGGCGGCGACGTGCGCGATCAACTGCCGGGTGATCGTGGGCGACAGCATGGCCTCGCCCGCGGCCACCCGGCGTACGGCTCGCAGGATCTCCGCCGGAGGCGTGTCCTTGAGCAGGAACCCGCTGGCCCCGGCTCGCAGCGCCCGCAGCACGAACTCGTCGGCGTCGAACGTGGTCAGCACGATGACCTGGGGCGCGCCGGGCCGGGCCCGCAGTGTCTCGGTGGCCGTCAGCCCGTCGACCCGCGGCATCCGGATGTCCATCAGCACGACGTCGGGCCGGTGGCGCGAGACCGCCCCGGGCACCTCGGCGCCGTCGGCCGCCTCGCCCACCATCACGATGTCGGGCGCCGCCGACAGGATCATGCCGAGCCCGGCCCGGACCAGCGCGTCGTCGTCCACGAGCAGTACGCGAATCGGATCGGCGGCGCCCTCGTCGATCATGTTGGCCATGGCAGCCATGCTGTCAGAGCGAACTCGTTCTGCGGCGTGCGGCCGTGGCTCAACCGCCCGCCGGCCAGCGCCGTCCGCTCGGTCAGACCGATCAGGCCCGTGCCCGTGCCGGGAATCGACGAGCCCGCCTCGCCGATCGGCCACGGGTTGCGGATGTCGATGACCAGGCCGTCGCCCGCCGAGCCGGCCACGTTGACCCGCACGACGGTGCCGGGCGCGTGTTTGCGGGCGTTGGTCAGGCCCTCCTGCACGATCCGGTACGCGGTGCGGCCGGTGCCGGCCGGAACCGCCCCGGGTTCGACGCCGACGTCGAGGCTGACCTTGACGCCGGCCGAACGCGACTCCTCGGCCAGCGCGGGCAACTCCCCCAGCGTCGGCTGCGGCGGTTCGGGCGCGCCGTCGGGCCGGTCGTCGCGCAGCACGCCGATCACCTCGCGCAGGTCCTGCAGGGCCTGATGGGCGCTGGCCCGGATCACCCCGGCGGCGGTGCTGACCTCGTCGGGCGTGGCGTGGGGTTTGATCTCGAGCGCGCCCGCGTGCAGGCTCAGCAGCGAGATGCGGTGGGCCAGCACGTCGTGCATCTCGCGGGCGATGCGGGTGCGCTCGGTCGACCGGGCCTGGGCCACGCGCAGCTGCTGCTCCGACTCGGCGCGCTCGGCCCGGTCGCGATACGACGCGACGAGCTGGCGGCGGGCCCGGATCACCATGCCCCACAGGCACACGATCATCAGGAACAGCGTGCCCCAGGCCGCCGTCTCCCAATAGTCGCGGCCCTTCTCGGGCCTCAGGAACGGGAAGATCGCGTTGGTGGCGGTGGTGGCGACGAAGAACAGGGCCATGACCGCGAAGCGCCGGTGCACGGCCAGGGTGAACAACACGACGAGCAGGATGAGGCCGGCCGAGACGGTGAAGAACGAGATGACCACGCAGTAGATGGCCAGTGGGATCAGCAGCCGGGTGCGCCGCCACCACAGCCCGGCCGCGGCCACCGTCGCGCAGGCGAAGTCGGTCCAGACCAGCCACGCGGGTGTGCCCGCCTGCTCGGGCAGGAACGTGGGGGCCGGCCGGAGCAGGTCGACCGTCAGATAGACGGCAAAGCCGTAGGCGAGAACGAACACGAGGATGTCGACCAGCCAGTCACGGGTCGACCTGCGGCCCGGATCCGACGCCTCGAGCGCGGAGGGCAGCAGCCACCGGTATTCCTGGCTGAGCTTGGCCACGTCCGGAACTCTACGGGCGTGCGCACGGCCCCGGATACCGACCAAAGTCGGTGTTCGGCCTAGACCAAGGTTCCGGGCGGCCGACCTCCGGCCGACGCGTGCGACTACCCGCCGCCCGCAGGCTTGACTGCATGATCACGGTCGAACATCTCACGAAGAGGTACGGCGCCTACTCCGCCGTCAACGACGTGTCCTTCACCTGCGAACCCGGCACGGTGACCGGATTCCTCGGACCGAACGGCGCCGGCAAGTCGACCACGATGCGCATGATCTGCGGTCTGTCGGCGCCGACGTCCGGTTCGGCCACCGTCCGCGGCGTGCCCTACCGCCGCCTCGGCAACCCGGGCCGCGAGGTCGGCGTGCTGCTCGACGCGTCGGCGCAGCACCCCGGGCGTACGGGCCGGGAGGTCTTGACCCTGGCCGCCCTGACCATGGGCATCGACACCAAAGAGGTGCCCCGCGCGCTCGACCGGGTGGGGTTGAACGCGACGGCGGGCAAGCGGCGCGTGCGGGCCTACTCGCTCGGCATGCGGCAGCGTCTCGGCCTGGCCCTGGCCCTGCTCGGCGACCCCGCGGTGCTGATCCTGGACGAGCCGGCCAACGGGCTCGACCCCGAGGGCATCTACTGGATGCGCGGCCTGCTGCGTGACTTCGCCGACCGCGGCGGCGCCGTGCTGCTCTCCTCACACCTGCTGCGCGAGGTCGAGGCGGTGGCCGACCGGCTGGTCGTCATCGGCGGCGGCAAGATCGTCGCGCAGGGCGACAAGGCCGAACTGCTGGCCCAGACCGGCACCCTCGTGCGTGCGGCCGACCCCGCCGCGCTCGCCATGGTGCTCGACCGCGCCGGCCTGCCCGGAACGAGGACGACCGACGGGGGCGTCGTGGTTCCGGCCGGGTCCGAGGTGATCGGCCGGGCCGCCGCCGACGCCGGCCTCGTCCTGCTCGAACTGCGCCCGGCCGGTTCCGGTGGCCTCGAGCAGATGTTCCTGACCCTGACCGCCGGCGATTCCGTCAAGGAGGCCGTCCGATGACCGCCGTTCTCGAAAACCAGGCTCCCCCCGTACGCCGGGAGACCCGCACGCCCGGGCTGGGCCGGCTCACCGTGATCGAGTTGCGCAAGCTGGCCGACACGCGGGCCGGGCTCTGGCTGCTGATCATCATCGCGCTGGCCACCGTGGGCACCTCGGCGATCCTGCTCGGCTGGGCGCCCGACGAGGAGCAGAACTTCCAGGACTTCTTCGGGCTGGCGCTGCTGCCCTCGTCGGTCCTGCTGCCCGTGCTCGGCATCCTGTCGATGACCGCCGAATGGTCGCAGCGCACCGCGCTCACCACGTTCACCCTGGTCCCGGCCCGGCAACGGGTGATCGTGGCCAAGCTGGCGGCCGGCGTGCTGATCGCCATCGTCTCCACCGTGGCCATGATGGCGATCGCCGCGGCCGCCACCCTGCTGGCCGGGGCGCTCGGCGCCGGCGGCGGCTGGGACATCCCCGGCTCGCTGATCGGGCAGGGCGTCGCCATGCAGATCATCTACATCCTGATGGGCCTGGCGTTCGGCGCCCTGCTGCTCAACTCGCCGCTGGCCATCGTGCTGTACCTGGCCCTGCCGATGGTGTGGAGCATCCTGGGCAGCACGATCAGCGCCCTCGGCGACGCGGCCCGTTGGCTCGACATCAACACGACGACCACGGCGATGGGCGAGGCCGGCATGACCGGCGACGAGTGGGCCCGGGTCGGCGTCTCGGCCGCGGTGTGGGTGCTGCTGCCGCTGCTGCTGGGCATCATGCGAGTGCTGCGGCGCGAGGTGTCGTAGGGGTTTGCGACCGGCCGGGCCGGGGTACGCGCGGGCTCATGCCCATCGGTGCCCAGCCGCCCGGCCGGCGCGGAACGGTCGAGGAACCGTACAGCCCGCTCAACCTGCGGCTGATCCTGGCCGCGTTCGGCTTCGTGGTCTGCACGATCCTCGGAATCCTGCTGCTGCGCGCCGGCTGGACGGTCCCCGGCTGGCTCCTGCTGGCCTGGGCCGTGGCCGCCGTGATCGACATGATCGTCGTCCAGCTCCGCCGCCGCGCCCGCCGCCGCACCGAAAGCGGGCGCGACCACTCGCTCTTCGAATAGACACCGGGACGCCACCCACCGCGGGTAGCGTCCCCTTTCATGAGGCGCGCCCGGTTTGCAGCTTTTGCCAGTGTCGTCCTCCTCGTCGGCGCCCCAGCCCCCGCTCACGCCCGACCTGCAGCCGGCGCCCCGGCCCCCGCTCACGCCCGATCTGCAGCCGGCACACCCGCCGCCGACCCGTCGGCTCCGGCATCCGGCGTCCACGCTCGGCCGTCAACGCCTGCGCCGAACGCCCGCGCCCAGTCCGGGACTTCCATGTCCGACGTTCGGGAGCTTGGCCGGACCCAGTTCTCGCTCGACGGTCGCGCGCTTCCGACAAGTCCGAAATATCGCCCGAAGCTGCGGCCGCAATCGCGAGCGGCCGCCAAGCCGACTCCGGCCGCCGGGACCGTACGGGAATGGCTGGGTCTGGACGACACGACCGGCAAGCTCTATCGCAAGAACTACACGCTGAGGGCGGTCGGCCGGCACATCGAGGTGTGGGTCGCGCAGGATCTCGCGTTCCCCGCCACCGACTGCCGCAAGAACTCGATCGAGGTCACCGACAAGAACATCGCCGACCTGGTGCGCGAGTTCGACGGCACGATCTATCCGAAGGAGACGGCCGTCTTCAGCACCCCGCCCGAACGCAACGGCACGGCGGCGACGACGGACGGCGACTTCACCGGCGACGGGGACAAGACGGTCACGCTGGTCGACAACATCCGCGACGCCAACTACTTCACGTTCCCTAAGGCGGTCACCTACGTCGCCGGGTTCTTCTCGCAGCAGATCAACGAGCTCGTCGACCGCAACGTCATGACCATCGACGCGTACGACTGGAAACACCGCCTGGGCGCGCAACCGGCCGACGATCCCACCGACGACCTGTGCACGAGCCGGCCCGCGCGGCCCCGCATGTACGAGGCGACCTTCGCGCACGAATGGCAGCATCTGCTCGAGTACTACGCCGACCCCAACGAGACGACCTGGGTCAACGAGGGCCTGGCCGACTTCGCTTCGACGCTGACCGGCTACGTCGACGGACGCGCCGGCGTGCACGACCCCGGCAACGACACGCATCTCATGTGCTACCAGGGGTGGGGGCCGGTGCGCACGAGATACAACGCCAACCCGCGCGACTGCGGCGGCCCGCAGAACTCGCTGAACCTGTGGGACGAGGGCGCCCCGAGCGAGGTGCTCGCCGACTACGGCCACGTCTATCAGTTCATGCTCTATCTGCGCGACCGGTTCGGGATCGAGGTGCTGTCGGCCCTGCACCGCGACGGGCTGCGGCAGGGACTGGCGGCGGTGCAGGCGGCCCTGCCGGTCGGGCAGGCACTCTACGGCGTGCTGCACGACTACCAGCTGATGACGCTGGTCGACGGCGTGAACGGCCCGATCGAGGGCATAGCCGCCGCGCGAGTGACGGCCACCTCGCTGCGTTCTTCGATCAACCTCGACAACCCTTCCGCGTACGACATGCCCGGCGCGGCGCCGAACGGAGCCGACTACGTACCGCTGCCGACCCCTCTCAGATCGGTCTCGTTCTCCGGCGCTTCCACCTTGGAGCCGCTGCCCACGGGGTGGACGATCGCCGACGGCACCCTGTTCTCGGGCAACCGCAACGACCTCGACTCGTACGCCGTCAAGCCGGTGACCATCCCGGCGGGCGAGCCGGTGCTGTCCCTCGAGACCTCGTACGCGGCCGAGGAGCGCTACGACTACGCGTACGTGATGATCTCGATCAACGGCGGCCGCACCTTCCACGCCGTGACCGGTGACCGGACCGTTCCCGGCCCGCTCGGCCCCGCCCTCACCGGCATCAGCGGCGAGGTCGTCACGGCGCGTTACCCGCTGAAGGCGTACGCGGGCAAGAAGGTCCTGCTCGGCCTGCGCTACGTGACAGATGCGGCAACGTCGAAGGGCGGCTGGCGCATCGGAACCATCACGCTGGCCGGCCGGACGCTCACCAACGGCGCCACGCTGACCGGCTGGACCTCCCCGACCGCCCTCCAGCGCACCCCCGTCCACAACTGGCACGTCCGCCTGGTCGGCCTGGCCCCCAACCGCGCCGCGGTGGTCCCCGTGTCCCAGTTCAAACGCCTGGCCACCTACCCCCGCGTCGTGGCCGTGATCTCCCACGACGAGCCCACCGAATCCGAGAAGCGCTTCGCCCCCTACCGCCTGCTCGCCAACGGCACCCTCCAACCCGGCGGCTCACCCGAACGAGCCAAGCCCTAAATAAGCCCCGCCCAGCAACCCCTCCATCGCCCCCACCTGCGCCAGGCAACCCACTGCCCAGCGGCCCGCTTCGTCAGCGCCCAGTCAGGCAGCGGCGCCGCACTAATCGTTACCGCCTCCGCTCGGCACCGACTGTCCAGCCGCACACGGCGCTCCTTTCCTTCGGCTCCTCCCCAACGCCGGGATCTCCTGGGCCGGCTACGGCAGCACGCCGTAGATCAACGCAGGGGAGCCGGAGCCCGCGCGGTTGATCTGGCCGCCGCAGAGGATGTGCGCGCCGGTCTCGGGCAGCGCCTGGAGGTTCGCGAGGATCTCCAGGCTGATGCGATGTCGCTGATATATCAGGTGCGACACCGTGAAGGTGGCGTCGGCGCCCACATCGGGACTGAACGCGTCGGTTCCCGTGCCGCCGCGACGACCGACTCGGCCGGTGTCGATCAGCCAGCGCGCGGTCTCGACGGCGAAGCCGGGATGGTGTGGCGCCCCGTCCGCGCCGGCGTTGGTGAACTCGGCCGTGCCCCACTTGGCGTCCCACCCGGTCCAGATGATCACGATGGATTCGTCGGGGATGCGCCCGTGCGTCCGCTCCCAGGTCTCGATGTCGGCGATCGTCACGGCGTAATCAGGATCCCGGGCGCACTCCTCCCGTACGTCGATCTTGACCGCGCTCAGATGCAGGTCTTCCAGGTCGAGCTCGTCGGCCAGCGGCTCGCCCTCATTGAAGTGGCCGGGCGCGCCCCAGTGGGTGCCGGTGTGCTCGCCCTGGCGGACGAAGCGCAGGTAGTAACCGTCCTTCTCGATCGAGGCGACCGTCTCCAGCTCGAAGGGCGGGTCGCCGGGATAGACGTTGGTGGTCTCGGGGTCGTGCACGTGGGACAGGTTCACGAGTCGCATGCCGCAAGACCTTAGCTCATTGACAGTGTCAGCGTGACAGTGTCATAGTCCTTGGCATGTGGACGCTCGACGAGTTGGTGGAACGGGTACGGGAGGCCCTCGAGGCCGAATACCCGGGCGCGCCCAACGGACGCGTCCGTGACGTGCCCGACCGCCGGGCGATCCGGTGGTATTCGACGATCGGCCTGGTGGACAAGCCGCTCGGCATGCGCGGGCGCACTGCTCTCTACGGCCCGCGTCACCTGCAGCAACTGGTCGCCCTGAAACGGCGGCAGGCCGAGGGTCTCACTCTCGCCCAGATCCAGGCGGAGTTCACCGCCATGTCACCGATCACGCTCACCGAGATCGCCCACATTCCGCCACGACTGATGGTCACGATCGACGAGAACGCTCTCGGGCATCACGCCGAGCGCTCCCGTTTCTGGTCCGACCGCCCGGTCGCCGCGAGCGCGCCCGAGCCCGGCCCCGATGAGACCGACCTGCCTAGGCCCTTCCTGCCCGAGGCCGCGCCGCCCGTTCCGGAATCCATCTCGCCCGATCACGATCTAGTCGCACCCGCGCGGCTCGGTCCCGGCTCATCCCCGCCCGCGCTGTCCCCGCATGCCACCGCGACGACCCAGGCCTTCACCGGAGTGGCGCTCGGCGGCGGCGTGCTGTTGCTCGTCCCTCAAGCCGTGTCCGACCGCGACCGCGACGCCATCGCCGAGGCCGCCGTCCCCCTGCTCGACCTGCTCACCGCCCGAGGCCTGACCTCAGCCGACGGCTTGATCAATGGGAGTCCGTCATGACCTTTTCCGTCACTCCGATGGCGCCGGCGGAGATCAGCCGCATCCGGATCCTCCCCGACGCCGGTTTCGGCATGCTGCGCACCGACCGCGGCGCCCTGCCGCTCGACCGTCTCGACGTACGCGCCCGCATCAGCGGCCTGGTCGCGCGCACCGTCGTGACCACCGAGTTCGTCAACGTGCACGACACCGCGCTCGAGGCGACCTACATTTTCCCGCTGCCCGACCGCGCCGCGGTCACCGGCATGACGATGACCTGCGACGACCGCGTGGTCACGGCCGAGCTGCAGGAGCGCGGGGCGGCCCGCGAGGCGTACGACCAGGCGATCGCCTCCGGCCGGCGCGCGTCGATCGCCGAGGAGGAGCGGCCCGACGTCTTCACGATGCGGGTCGGCAACATCGTTCCCGGTGAGCGCGTCACGATCGAGTTGAGCCTGGTCGGTCCGTTGCCGTTCGAGGACGGGGAGGCCACCTTCCGGTTCCCGCTGGTGGTGGCGCCGCGCTACATCCCGGGCACGCCCCTCCCCGGCAAGTCGGTCGGTGACGGCTGGGTGTCCGACACCGACGCGGTTCCCGACGCCTCGCGCATCACTCCCCCGGTGCTGCTGCCCGGCTTCCCCAATCCGTTGCGCCTCGGCGTCTCCGTCGAGATCGACCCGGCCGGGCTCGAGCTGGGCGCGGTGCGGTCCAGCCTGCACACGGTGGTCGACCGCGACGGTGTGCTGTCGATCGGGCCCGACGAGCGCGCCAACCGTGACTTCATCCTCCGCCTGCCTTATGCGGGGGGCGGTCAGACCGCGGTCGCCGTGCCCGACGAGTCCGCCGAGGAGCCCGAGGGCGTCTTCCAGCTGGTCGTGCTGCCGCCCGACGGCTCCGCGCCGGCCCGTCCCAAAGATGTGGTCCTGCTGCTCGACCGTTCCGGCAGCATGGGCGGCTGGAAAATGGTGGCTGCCCGCCGGGCCGCGGCCCGCGTGGTCGACACGCTGACCACCGCCGACCGCTTTGCCGTGCTCACGTTCGATCACCAGGTCGACCGGCCCGACGAGCTGCCGCCGGGGCTGGCCGAGGCGACCGACCGCCACCGGTTCCGCGCGGTGGAGCACCTGGCCAAGGCGGACGCCCGCGGTGGCACCGAGCTGCTCAGCCCGCTCCGCCAAGGGCTCGAGCTCCTGCGCGCGAGCGAGGGCCGCGACCGGGTGCTCGTGCTGGTCACCGACGGTCAGGTCGGCAACGAGGACCAGATCGTCCACGACGTCACGCCGCTGATCGGCACGACCCGCATCCACACCATCGGCATCGACCGGGCGGTCAACGCCGGGTTCCTGGGGCGGCTCGCCGCGCTGGGGGCCGGCCGGGCCGAGCTGGTCGAGAGCGAGGACCGTCTGGACGAGGCGATGGAGCACATCCACCGCCGCATCGGCGCGCCGGTCGTCACGGGCCTGCGGATCACGGCTTCGGGCTTCACCCTGGTCGACGACGACTTGTCACCGGCCCGGCTTCCCGCGCTCTACCCCGGCGTTCCGCTGGTGGTGAGCGGGCGCTTCACGGGCCGGCCGGGCGGCGAGCTGGTGGTCACCGGGCGCACGCGTGACGACCAGGAATTCCGGACGACGATTCCGGTGCAGGAACGGCACGAGGCGGCGATCGAGGCCCAGTGGGCTCGGGCGCGGCTGCGCGATCTCGAAGACGCGTACGCGGCGGGCGACCGCAGCCTCGAGCAGCGCATCGTGGCGACATCGCTGCGTTACGGAGTGCTGTGCCGGTTCACGGCTTTCGTGGCGGTCGACAGCCGGGTGGTCAACGAGGGCGGCGAGACCCGCCGGGTGACGCAGCCGGTCGAGCTCCCCGACGGCTGGATGTCCCCCGATGACGTGGCGGCGACCAGCTACATGCCGATGATCGCCGGAGCGGCCGCCCCCATGCCCGCGCCCCCTGCGGCCGCCCCCGGTCGGTTCTCACCGGTATCCGCCCTGGAGTCGCTGGCCGTCCCGGAAGAATCCGGCGCAGGCGGCGGCGCTGGTGCCATGCTTGGCCGCGCCGGCTCCGCTCGCGCCGGACGCGTTGCCGCCCGCCCCGCGATGATGCGAGCCAAGGCCCAGGCGTCGTTCGGCAGCGCACCGTCGATCGACGAGGTACGGGCCCTGGCCGGCACCGAGGCCCAGCGCCTGCGCGACGCGGCCGGCCTACCCGACTGGGAGCGCCGTGACCTGCTCGACGACCTGGCCAGCCGCCTCGACGTCCTGGCCGGGCCGCTCAACGATCCCGACTTCGCTCCGCTCAAGGATCTGGTGGCCAAGCTGCGCTCCGACGCCTCCACGGCCGACAAGTGGACAGCCGCCACAGAGATCCTGACCGCCTTCGCCGGAAAGGGCACGCCACCCACCACCGACCCAGCCAAGTCCACCCCCGAGCCGCCGGCGGCGTCCCCCGGCAGCACCTCCGAGCGAAAGGCCTTCTGGAAACGCTGACCCGCCGCCCACCGCAGCGCGAAGCCCGACAGCGAGCGCCCGAAGCAAGTGTCAGGCTGCGATGCCGTCCGGGTATCTCGCCGACGCCGAAAGCCCCGCCCCGCCGGTGTCAACCGGCGGGGCGGGGCGGATACGGCAGGTCCGGCGGCGGGCGTGTCTACGTGGACGCCAACGGCGGTGCGGCCAGGCAGGGCGGGCTCGGCTTAGCCGGGCGGTCCGGGCCTCGGGTCGGCTTGGCGAAGCGGCCCGGACCTCGGGTCGGCCTGGCCAAGCGGGCCAGACCTAGGGTCGGGTTGGGCTGGCTGGCCGGGCTTGCGCTGGCCGGGGCGGCTTGGGCCCGGCCGAGGCGGGACGTGACTCGCCCCGGCCGGAGGACTTGGGCTGCGTCAGCGGACGGGTGGGAGGACCTTCGGGGTGGTCCCGGTCGGGAGGCCGTGGGCGGCGATCTCGGCGGGGGTGGCGGTGTTCAGGTTGAAGGCGTCCTCGGTGGTCTCGCCGGGGGTGTCGCTCAGCTTGGTCCGGAAGGGCTGGACGTCGCCGACGCAGGTCTTGCCCTTGGCGGGCAGGGTTCGCGTGAGCAGGTAGCGGTCCATGGCAGTGGTCACGCAGGCCGACGTGCCGTAGGCGGTGTGGCCCCAGTTGGTGCTGGAGAGGAGGCGGCTGTGCGGAATCAGGGCGGCGGACTTGACGGCGTCGGTGTAGTTGGTGGCCGGGTCCCAGCGGCTGCCGACGACCAGGACGGGGTTCTTGGTGCGGCGGTTGAACGGGCCGGTGTAGGCGTCCTCGTCGCGGACCGTCCATGTGTCGCGGGCGCAGGAGGCGCTTGCCCAGGCCCAGGCGCGGCCGAAGTAGGGGGCTCGCTTGTCGGCTTTCGCTCCGGCCTTCACCCAGGCCGAGCCGCGAGCGGGGTGGCGGCCGTCGGTGCACATGACTGCGGCGTAGGCGTCGAACGAGTTGTCGTACGGGAAAGCGCGGCCGATGGCCTTGCGGTGCGCGCGGGTGACGGTGGCGACCTCGGCGCCGGTCGGCTTGGCGCCGGGCGTGGTGAGCCGCCACAGCGCGGCCGCCATCTCGGTCACCTCGGCGCCGGCCTCGACGTCGTAGAGCGAGCTGAGGGCCATGCTCACGAAGGCGGCGTAGGTGATCTTCTGACCGCCCACGGCCAGTGGCCTGGCCTTGAGGCGGTTCGCGATGATGCCGAAGCGGCGCAGGGCCTGGCCGGAAAACTGGCATTTGTCCGGGCCGGCCGCGTTGCAGCGACGCATGATCTCCTGCAGGGCCTTCCAGGCGCCATCGGCCGAGTGCAGGCGGTCGTCCTGCACCTGTCCGGCCGTGCGGCTGCTGCCGACCCAGGCTCGCGGGTCGATCACGCCGTCGACGGCGATCGCGCGGAAGCGGTCCGGGAACATGTTCGCGTAGTACTGCCCGAGCGCGGTGCCGTAGCTGAAGCCCAGGTACGTGAGCTTGCTGTCGCCGACCGCCCGGCGCATGACGTCCATGTCCCGCGCGACCTCGGCGGTCGACATCGAGCCGGCGAGATCCCGTCCGGTGGTCGAGCAGGCCCGGCCCTGCTTGGCCGCCGCCTTGAGGAACGCTTTCTCTTCCTTTACCCCGTACGGGAAACCGGTGTTGAGCTTGGCGATGACGGGCTGCTGGCGGCCGGGGTCGCCGAAACAGGTGACGGGGTCGCTGAAGCCGATGCCGCGCGGGTCCATGCCGACGATGTCGAAGCGCTCGAGCAGCGCGTCGCTCATGAAGTAGGGCGCGGCCAGCGCGAGCGAGACACCCGAACCGCCGGGGCCGCCGGGGTTGACGAAGAGGCTGCCGATCTTGTGCTTCTGGTCGCGGGCCTTGACGCGCAGCAACGCCAGCGTGACCTGGCGGCCGTGCGGACGGTCGTAGTCGAGCGGCACCTCCGCGGTCGCGCACTGCGCCCACGAGTAGCACGAATACCAGCGCAGCTTGGGGGTCGCCACGGAGTCGACGCGGCGGCGCTCTCGGGCAGAGGTTCGCGCGGTGGCCGCCGAGGCCGACAGGTCCGCCGAACTCGACGAGCCCGGGATTCCAGCAGCGCCTGTGACCGGGACGGCGGTGGCGCCCGCGGCCGAAACGCCGGCAGAGCGGGCGGCCGAGACACCGGCAGCGCTCGCGGCCGAGGCCGGTGCGACGAGCGCACCGGCCATGACCAGGCCTGCGGCGCCCGACGCGAGCAGGCGGGACGGAAGCGACATGGGACCTCCTGATCAGCCGGTGCCGTGTCGCGCCCGGATGAGCAGAAAGGTAGGTTCGGTTGAGATCAACTTGGTTCGCCGTTGTGGAGCTGGGAAGTTGCTACCGGATCAACTGTCGCCAAGCCGACTGATGTGTTCGATCACTGCCCAGACGGGCGCAACGGGCGGAAAGTCGGATGTTCACAGGGCGGCCGAATGACGATCATCGCGGGTATCTTGGGCGGCCGATCGTCTTGTGCAGACTCGATGGCGGCGGGTGAAGCGTGACGGACGGTGACCAGAACGGCGAGCAGGATCCGCTGCTCGTGCGACCATTCGTGCTGCGTGATTCCGGTGCGCTGGACAACGACGAGCCGGTTCAGACCTGGCCCGCGACCGGCGAGGCGCCGTCACCGCCCGCCCACGACAACGCCGACGCGCCGACCGCGATCTTGCATCTGCCGTTCAAGCGCAAGCCCGCCGCGGCCAAGCCGGCTTCGGGCCACCATGGTCGCCGCCGCCTGATCGTCATGGCCTCGGCGGCCGCCGTCGTGGTGCTGGGCGCCGCCGCGGCCGGATACGCGGCTCTGCGCTCCGACGACGTTCGGCCGTCGGTCGCCACCGGGCCGGGCGCCGAGATTCCCGCCGCGAAGGCGCCGCTGCCCACGAGCGCGAGCGTGACGCCGTCGGTCTCCGGCACGTCGGCCGGTCAGGGCCGGCCCGGTACGGGAGGTGCCACCGCCACATCGGCTTCCCCGTCGGTGAGCGCGAGCGCCACGTCGGCCGCGGCGCCGCCGGTTGCGGGCATCCCGACTCCGATCTCGCTCACCCCGTCGGCCACCGGCGGCAACAAGACCGCACCGACCGGCGGGCCGCAGCTCGTCGCGCCCGAGCCCCCCTCGAGCGACCGTACGGGCGAGATCCGCGGGCAGAACGGCCTGTGCCTCGACCTGAACGGCGCGGTCGCGGTCAACGGCAACTTCGTCCATGTCTACGAATGCAACAACTCGGTCGCGCAGGCCTGGACACTGGCCACCGACGGCACCCTCCGAGTCATGGGCAAGTGCGCCCTGCTCGTCGGCGGCGGCGCGGTCGAGGTCGACAGCTGTGACAGCCGCACCCCGGCCCAGTGGCGCGTCTCCAACCAGCGCCTGCTCAACGCCGTCGGCAACGACTGCCTGACCGACCCGTCCGGCGGCCGCCAGTCCGGCACTCGCGTCAACGTCTCGGACTGCACGGGTTCCGCAAGCCAGCGCTGGTCCCTCCCCTAGAACGCCCGGCAACGATCCGCACAGGACGGCGCCGGCATTCGCTAACGGTCCGCTTTCGCTTACAGGAGCGGGCGGATCCGCCTCGCTGCCCCGCGGACGTGCTCCGCCTACCCCGGCACGGTCAGGCCCCACCGGGCTGAAGTTCACCGCGCATACGGTCCATGCTTGCGGCATCCAGTCTGGGTGCCCACGGCTCACCAAGCCCAGATGCCCGGTATGCCCCGGATGGAGGCGTTCCTAGGCACGCGACGCTCCAGATACGCGGCGCATCCAGGAACGCGGCGCCCCGAAGCAACACGACACTCCCAGAAACGCCGTGTATCTGGGAACGCATTGTCCCCGGGGACACGACGGTTCCAGATACACCATGTATCTGGGAGCGCGGTGTGCCTGAGTTCGGGGTGGGCTACAGGGTTTGGGCCAGGTGGCGGCCGGCGTTGCGGCCTGTGAAGAGGCAGCCTCCCAGGAAAGTGCCCTCCAAGGCGTTGTAACCGTGCACGCCGCCGCCGCCGAAGCCGGCCACCTCGCCTGCGGCGTAGAGGCCCGCGATGGGGGTGCCGTCGGGGGCCAGCGCGCGCGAGTTCAGGTCGGTTTGGATTCCGCCCAGGGTTTTGCGGGTCAGGATGTGCAGTTTGACGCCGATCAGTGGGCCCGCGGCGGGGTCGAGAATGCGGTGGGGGGTTGCCGTGCGGCCGATTCGGTCGCCCAGGTAGCGGCGGGAATTGCGGATTCCCTGGATTTGGGCGTCCTTCGAATACGGGTTGGCCAGCTGGCGGTCGCGGGACTCGATCTGGGTGCGGATTCGGGCCGCGTCCAGCAACGGCTGGTCGGTCAGTTTGTTCATTCCGGCTACCAGGTCGTCCAGGTTGGAGGAGACCACGAAATCGGCGCCTTTGCGCTTGAACGCCTCCACGGGGGCGGGGGCGCCCTTGCCCAGCAGGCGTTCGCGCATGAAGGCGCGCTTGTCACCGGACGTGATGTCGGGGTTCTGCTCGGAGCCGGAAAGCGCGAACTCCTTCTCGATGATTCGCTGGGTCAGGATGAACCAGGAATGGTCGTACTGGGCAATCTCGGGGGTGGCCCGCAAGTACTGCAGCGTGCTCATCGTGTCGTAACCGGGCAGGCACGGCGCGGGGAGACGCCGGCCTAGGGCGTCGAACCACATCGAGGACGGGGCGGGCAGAATGCGGATGCCGTGGCCGGGCCAGATGGGGTTCCAGTTTTGGATTCCCTCGGTGTAATGCCACATGCGGTCGCGATTGACGAGCCTTGCGCCGGCGTCGGCCGAGATTTCCAGCATGCGGCCGTCCACGTACGCGGGAACGCCTGTGATCATGTTGGCGGGTGGGGTGCCGAGCCGGTCGGGCCAGTATTTGCGTACGAGGTCGTGGTTGCCGCCGATGCCGCCGGACGCGACCACCACCGCCTGCGCCGTGAGGTGGAAATCGCCGGCCTGCTCGCGGGTTGACGGCTCGCCGCGGGCGTCGTCGGAGGCGGCCAGAACCTTCCCGCGTACGCCCGTGACCGTGCCGTTCTCGACGACCAGCTCGTCGACCCGGTGGCGATAGTGGAAGGTCACGAGCCCCCGGGCCGCGGCGTCCTCGATCGAGCGTACGAACGGCGCGACGACGCCCGTGCCGGTGCCCCACGTGACGTGGAAGCGCGGAACCGAGTTGCCGTGGCCGTCGGCCCGCAGGCTGCCGCGCTCGGCCCATCCCACGGTGGGCAGCCAGGAAAGGCCCAATGATGACAGCCAGGCCCGTTTCTCGCCCGCGGCGAACTCGACGTAGGCGCGCGCCCACTTGTAGCCCCAGGAGTCCTGGTCGTCGAGCCGGTCGAAGCCCGCGCTGCCCTGCCAGTCGCTCCAGGCCAGGTCGAACGAGTCGGCGACCCGCATCCGCCGCTGCTCGGGGGTGTCGATCAGGAAGAGGCCGCCGAAGGACCAGTACGCCTGGCCGCCGAGGTTGGCCGCGTTCTCCTGGTCGACGAGCGCGACCCGCTTACCGGCGGAGGTGAGTTCGTGGGCCGCGGCCAGGCCGGCGAGCCCGCCCCCAACAACGATGACGTCTGCGTCCATGGTCCGGCAGGTTACCGGAGATTCCGAGGAAGTTTCGGATTCGGTTGGCGCGGCGCCCCGCAGCAGCACGAAAGTGGCTACGGGGTGGTCAGCAGTGCTTTCTGGGCCGTGAAGGCCTCGCGCATGTGATCGATCAGGGGGCCGTCGTGGGGGTCGGTCACCCAGCGGGCGAAGGCGACCTTGAAGGCGGCGACGCCCGACTCGGCGGCCAGCGCGGCGGACGGGTCGACCGCGCCGTGATCTCGCAGGACCTGGGTCAGCGCCGCGGCCACGCGGTGGAGTTTGGCCAGCTCGCGTTCCTGCAGGGCCGGGTTGGCGTCGATGATGCCCTGGCGCTGGCGGGAGAACGCGACCTCGGGAAAGTACGAGACGGCGGCGTGCTCGAAGGCCGCGATGATCGCCCCGGCCGGACCGGCCTTGTCGTAGGCGGTCGCGGCCGCCTCGACCAGTAGGTCCTGGAGCTGTTCGGAGCCGGCGAACAGCACCTCGCGCTTGTCGGTGAAGTGCCGGAAGAAGGTGCGCTCGGTGAGCCCGGCCTGTTCGGCGATCTCGGCCACCGTGGTGCTCTCGAAACCGCGGGACGCGTAGAGGTCGAGCGCCGCCTGCCGGAGGCGGGCCTGCGCGTTCGGCTCCCAGCGTCCCATGGTCGCCATCCTAGCCAGCGTCAGTCGCTGACATCACTACGCCACAACTGATGACAGCAGCTGACATCGCGCGTACGGTGATGTCAGCGGCTGACATGCAAAGGGCTTGCAAAGGACCAAGGAAAGAAGGAACCGCCATGCGCGTATTCGTCACCGGCGCCTCCGGCTGGATCGGCTCGGCCGTGGTGCCCGACCTGATCGCTCACGGGCACGAGGTGGTCGGACTGGCCCGCTCGGACGCGAAGGCCGAGGCCGTGGCCGCGACCGGGGCCCACGTCCTCCGCGGCGACCTCGACACGCTCGACGTGCTGCGCGAGGGCGCCCGCGACGCCGACGCCGTCATCCACCTGGCCTTTGTGCACGACTTCGGGAACATGGCGGAGTCGTTGCGCAAGGATCAGGCAGCCATCGCGGCCATGGGCGAGGCCCTGGAGGGCACCGACCGGCCGCTCGCCATCGCTTCGGGGATGCTCGGCGTGGTCCCGGACCGGGTGGCCACCGAGCGGGACATCCCCGACCTGGCCACGGCCTATCCGCGCCACCGATCGGCCGCGGCCGCGCTCGAGCTGACCGGCAAGGGGGTGCGCCCGCAGATCGTGCGGCTCGCGCCGAGCGTGCACGGCGCCGGCGACTACGGCTTCGTGCCCACGCTGATCGGCATCGCCCGCGAGCGGAAGTCGGCCGGCTACGCCGGCGACGGTGCGAACCGGTGGACGGCCGTGCACCGCGACGACGCCGCAACGCTGTTCCGCCTGGCGATCGAGAAGGCGCCGGCCGGCGCGATCCTGCACGCCGTCGGCGACCAGGCGGTGACCGCCCGCGCCATCGCCGAGGCGATCGGCCGGGGCCTGGGGGTGCCCGCCGCGCCCGCCGCCCCGGAGGAGCTGGGGTGGATCGGGCCGCTGTTCGCGTCGGACAGCCCGGCGTCCAACGCGATCACCCGCGAACTGCTCGGCTGGAATCCCACCGGACCGACGCTGATCGAGGACCTGGACGCCGGCCACTACTTCAACTAAGCCTCGATGGAAGAGAGCGCTCTCACGTTCCGGAACCATTAAGAGAGACTTAAGTACATCGATCTGCGCTTGACCGGGGTCTCCCGGGATGGGAACTGTTAACTCACTTTCCGGTTCCCCACCCCCACCCGGGAGATCCCCATGCGCAAGCGCGCCCTGGTGGCGACGTTCACGGCGTTGGTCGCCGTGACCGCCACGTTAGGCGTCCACCTGACCGCCGAAGCAGCCACTACAAAAGCTGCACCCACGACCTTCGCCCACCCCGGCGTGATGATCAGCCGGGCCCAGCTCGACTTCGTCAAGAGCAAGGTCACCGCCGGGGCCCAGCCCTGGGCGAGCGCCTACACCCAGATGGTCAACAGCCGCTACGCCTCGCTCTCGCGTACCCCCGCGCCAAGGGCCACGGTCGAATGCGGCTCGTACTCGAACCCGAACAACGGCTGCACCGAGGAACGTGAAGACGCGATCGCGGCCTACACCGACGCGCTGATCTGGTATCTCGGCGGCAACGCGGCGTACGCGCAGAAGTCGATCGCCCTGATGGACGCGTGGTCGGCCACCATCAAGGCCCACACCAACAGCAACGCCCCGCTGCAGACCGGCTGGGCCGGCTCGGTGTGGCCGCGCGCCGCCGAGATCATCAAGTACACGTACTCGAGCTGGCCCAACCAGGCCCGGTTCGCCACCATGCTGCGCACGGTCTATCTGCCCACGGTGATCGCCGGCAGCGCCAACAACGGCAACTGGGAACTCTCGATGATGGAGGCCGCGACCGGTATCTCCGTCTTCCTGGAGGACAAGGCGAGCTACGACCGGGCGATCGCCCGCTTCAAGGCGCGCGCCGCCGCGTACATCTACGTCGCGGCCGACGGCAGCCAGCCGAAGTATCCGCCGGCCGGCAGCATCGACACCCGGGCCGAACTGATCACCTTCTGGCAGGGGCAGAGCACGTTCACCGACGGCCTGGCCCAGGAGACGTGCCGCGACTTCGTGCACACCGGGTACGGCCTGAGCGCGATCAGCCACGTCGCCGAGACCACCCGCATCCAGGGCCAGGACCTCTGGCCCGAGCTGAGCGAGCGGATGCGGCACGCGCTCGGCCTGCACACCAAGTTCGAGAACGGCACGGCCGTGCCCTCCAACATCTGCGGCGGCTCGGTGGCCAAGGGCCTCGGGCCGGTGACCGAGGTGGCGTACAACGCCCTCGCCAACCGGCTCGGCATCGCGATGGCCAACACCAAGACGTTCACCGAGTCACGTCGCCCGCAGGGCACGAACAACCTGTTCGTGGCCTGGGAGACGCTCACCCACGCGAACAACCCGGCGTAAGGAATCCCCGATATGAGACGAAGAATCATCACCACGGCGGTAGTCGGGGTAGCAGTCGCGGCCCTCGGCATTGTCGGCGTGACCAACGCGTTCGCCGCCACCACGGGATCGATCGCCAGCGCCGCCAACGGCAAGTGCCTGGACGTGACCAACGGCAGCACGGCCAACGGCAACCAGCCCCAGACGTGGACCTGCGTGGGCGGCCCCAACCAGACGTGGACGCTGGGCGACGACGGCTCGCTGCGCGGCCTGGGCAAGTGCCTGGACGTGGTCAACGGCGCCACCACCGACGGCGCGGCCGTGCACCTGTGGGACTGCTACAGCGGCCTGACCAGCCAGCAGTGGACCCTGAACGCGGCCCGTGACCTGGTCAACGTCAAGGCCGGCAAGTGCCTGGACATCAAGGACAACAACCTCGCCGACGGGGCCAAGCTGCAGCTGTGGACCTGCGGCGGCGGCGCCAACCAGAAATGGACGATGAACGGAACCGGTACGCCCCCACCGACGACCGTGCCGCCGAACCCGGGCAACCCGGACCTCGGCCCGAACGTCGCCATCTTCGACCCGTCGATGAGCGCGGCCACGATCCAGAGCAAGCTGAACAGCGTCTTCAACCAGCAGGTGACGAACCAGTTCGGCACGGCCCGTCAGGCGCTTCTGTTCAAGCCGGGCAACTACAACGTGGACGTCAACGTCGGCTTCTTCACCCAGGTCGCCGGTCTCGGCCTCGTCCCCGACCAGGTCAACATCAACGGCCACGTGCACGTCGAGGCCGACTGGTGGCCGGACGGCTCGCAGAACGCGACCCAGAACTTCTGGCGTGCGGCCGAGGGCCTGAGCGTCACCCCGCAGGACGGCCTCGACCGCTGGGCCGTCTCCCAGGCCGCGCCGTACCGCCGGATGCACGTACGGGGAAATCTGGCTCTGTCCGACGGCGGCTGGTCGTCCGGTGGCTTCATCGCCGACTCGAAGATCGACGGCCAGATCCAGTCCGGGAGCCAGCAGCAGTTCCTCACCCGCAACTCGCAGATGGGCAGCTGGAGCGGCTCGAACTGGAACCAGGTGTTCGTCGGCTCCCCCGGCGCCCCGGCCCAGAGCTTCCCGAATCCGCCGTACACGACGATCGGCTCGTCCCCCACGATCGCCGAGAAGCCTTACCTGTACGTCGACTCGGCCGGGGCCTATCAGGTCTTCGTGCCCGCCCTGCGCAGCAACGCGTCCGGCACTACCTGGGCCGGCGGCAACCCGGCGGGCACGTCGCTGCCGATCAGCACGTTCTATGTCGTCAAGCCGGGCGACACCGCCACGACGATCAACGCGGCCCTTGCGTCCGGCAAGAACCTGCTGGTCACGCCGGGCGTCTACAACCTGAACCAGACGCTCAACGTGACCCGGGCCAACACCGTGATCCTCGGCCTCGGCCTGGCCACGTTCATCCCGACCGGCGGCGTGAACGCCATGAACATCGCCGACGTGGACGGCGTACGGCTGGCCGGTGTGCTCTTCGACGCGGGCACGACCAACTCGAACACCCTGCTGCAGGTCGGCCCGGCCGGCTCGTCCGCCTCGCACGCCGCCAACCCGACCGTGCTGTCCGATGTCTTCGTGCGGGTCGGCGGCTCGATCGCGGGCAAGGCGACCGTGAGCGTCGAGGTGAACAGCAACAACGTGATCGGTGACCACGCCTGGATCTGGCGCGCCGACCACGGCAACGGCGGAACGGTCGGCTGGAACGTCAACACCGGGCGCAACGGCCTGATCGTCAACGGCAACGACGTCACCTTCTACGGCCTGTTCGTCGAGCACTACCAGCAGTACCAGACGATCTGGAACGGTGACCGCGGCCGGACCTACTTCTATCAGAACGAGATGCCGTACGACCCGCCGAACCAGGCCGCCTGGATGAACGGCTCGACGCGGGGCTGGGCTGCGTACAAGGTGGCCGACTCGGTGACCACGCACGAGGCGTGGGGCCTGGGCAGCTACTGCTTCTTCAACGTCAACCCGTCGGTCGTGGCGGCGCGGGCGTTCGAGGTGCCGGTCAAGTCCGGTGTGCGGTTCCGGAACATGGTGACGGTCTCGCTGGGCGGCACCGGCACGATCACCAACGTCATCAACAGCACGGGTCAGACGGTGAACAGCGGCCATCAGGTCACCAGCATCGTCAGCGGCCCCTGACAAGCCCGGCAAACCGCTACAAAATGTCGGCCAACGCATGACCATGGAGTCATGCGTTGGCTGATGCGGGTGGACACCGCCGTGCCGGTCGCCGGCCTGGTCGTGTTCCTGCTGGTCTTCGGCGTTTTCGGCGGCCCCTCGGATCCGGCTCCGGCCGCGCGCTGGCTCGGGCTCGGAGTGCTGATCGGGCCGGCGCTGATGGTCTACGCCCACCGGGGCGCCGCCGCGTGGGCCGCCGTGCTCGGCGCGGTGATCTGGACCCCGCTGGCCGGCTCGCCCGGCACGGTCATCGCCACCTGGGGTTACGCGGCGGCCGCGATCCTGGTGTCGCGCCTCGACAAGCCGCCCGCGCCGCTTCCGGTACCGCACCGCAAACCCCCTCCCCCGTACGCCCTGCCGCACGTCGCCGCCCCGGCCGAGGTGGCCGGGTTCGCGCTGCTGCTCGGGGCCGCGGCCGGGGTGGCGTGGGTGGCCGTGGACGACGCGGCCGTGCCCTGGCTGGCCGCCACCGTCTCCGCCTTCTCACTGGGCTGCGCGCTGCTGTCCCGGGCCGTACGCCACCAGGCCGCGCTGCGCCGCCTGTTCACCGTGCCGCAGCCCGTGCACGCCGTCCGCGCCGTCGAGCAGGAGGGCTACGTGCATGTCCTGCTGCCCGCCGAGGACGGCCGGACGGCGCTGGAGTTCGCCTTCGACGTGGCCGAGCCGGAACCGCGACACGACGAGGATGGCGTGCACACCGAGGCCGCCGTGCTCTACGGCGACCCCCGCCCGGGCAGCTGGTGCGTGCTCGAGGTCGGCAACCGGCTGCACGTGCCGGTCGGCCCGGTCGGCGAGGTCATCGAGGTCCCGTACGACGTGGTCGAGGGTCTGCCCCGCGAGATCGAGGACGACGAGGAGCAGCTGGTCGACCCGGCGTCGCTGCGCCCGGCCGACCGGGACGCCGGCGCGTTCCAGCCGCGCGAGCACCGGATCAGCCCGCAGCGGGCCTGGATCGCCACGGTCGCGATCGGCCTCGGCGCGGCGCTGGCGCTGACCGAGGCGGCCCATCTGGCCGGGCTGCCCCGCAACGTGCTGATCGCCGTGGCCGGGGTGGCCGCGGCGGCCGGTTACGAGTTCGGCTGGCGCTCCCAGCTGCGGCCGCGGCTGCGCTGGCACGCGGGCGGCGTCGCGGCGATCGGATTTCGCGGCCGCAGCCGGGAGCCGTGGGCCACCGACAGCGCGATCGTGCACGACGACGAGGGCACGGTGGTGCTGACCGCGGGCGAGGCCGTGCTCAACGTGCCGGTGCCCCCGCCCTGGCCGTCGCGCTCGCATCAACGCACGGCCGACCAGCTCGTGGCCGCGCTGCGCGACACCCGGATCCAGGCCCTGGCGATGAGCCCGCCGCCTCCGCCGCCCCAGATCGAGACGCCGCACCGGCCGCCGCTGCTGTTCGCGGCGTGGGCGGTCACGGTCGCGGCCACGATCCTGATCGTCAGCTGATCGAAACACGACGCGCGTAGCGTACGGACGTGGACCTGAACACCGTGGCCGAAGTCATCAGCCCAGCTGAGGTGGGTCAGTGGCGGCCGGGCGACGCGTGGCTGGGCGGCGGGACGGCGCTGTTCGGCGAGCCCCGCCCGTACCTGACCCGGCTGCTCGATCTGACCACGGCCGGCTGGCCCGCGCTGACGCCGCGCGAGGACGGCCTGGAGATCGCCGCCACCTGCACGATCGCCGAGCTGGCGGCCAGCGGCTACGACATCGCCGAGCGGTGCTGCCACGCGTTCCTGGCCTCCTTCAAGATCTGGAACGTGGCGACCGTGGGCGGCAACCTGTGCGCCGCGCTGCCGGCCGGTCCGATGATCGCGCTGGGCGCCTCGCTCGACGGCACCGTGCTGCTGCAGGGCCCGGACGGCGAGCGCACGGTTCCGGTCGCCGAGTTCGTCACCGGCGAGGGCACCACCGTGCTCCGCGAGGGCGAACTGCTGCGCTCGATGCATCTGCCCGCCCCGGCGCTGGCGGCCGTGACGGCGTACCGGCAAGGGTCTCTGCACGCCCATGGCCGCTCGGGCGTGCTGGTCATCGGGCGGCGCGACTCCGCCGGGCTGACGCTGACCGTGACCGCGGCGACGAAACGCCCGTACGTGCTGCGGTTCGGTGAGCCGCCGAACGCCGAGCGCGTGGCGGTGGCGCTGACCGAGCGGATCGGGGCCGACGCCTACGTCGACGACGTGCACGGGCAGCCGGACTGGCGGCGGCACCTGACCCGGCTCTACGCGGAGCAGATCCGGGCGGAGCTGGCATGAGGATCGACGGCGCCGAGCACGAGCGTCCGCCGCGCCCCGGGCAGTGCCTGCGCACCTACCTGCGCGAACAGGGAGCGTACGGGGTCAAGAAGGGTTGTGACACCGGGGACTGCGGCGCCTGCACGGTGCACGTCGACGGCCTGCCCGTGCACTCCTGCGTCTATCCGGCGTTCCGCGCGGCCGGTCGCAGTGTCACGACGATCGAGGGGCTGGCCGGCGCGGACGCCCTGCATCCGGTGCAGCAGCAGTTCCTCGACGCGCAGGGCTTCCAGTGCGGGTTCTGCACGGCCGGCCTGATCATGACGACCGCCGCGCTCACCGACGATCAGCGCGCCGACCTTCCCCGGGCCTTCAAGGGCAACCTCTGCCGCTGTACGGGATACCGCGCCATCGCCGACGCGGTGGCCGGGGTGGTCAACGTGGCCGAACCGGTAACCGGGAAGTCGGTCGGTGCGAGCCTGGGCGCCCCGGCCGGTCCGGAGGTGGTGACCGGCGCCGCCCGCTACACGTTCGACCTGGACGTGCCCGGGGTGCGGCATCTCAAGGTGCTCCGCTCGCCGCACCCGCACGCCCGGATCGCCGCCGTACGCACCGAGGCCGCGCTGGCCGTGCCCGGCGTCGAACTGGTTCTCACCCACGCCGACGCGCCCGCCGCCCGATTCTCGACCGCCCAGCACGAGCACGCGTCCGAGGACCCCTGGGACACCCGGGTGCTCGACGACGTGGTGCGTTTCGCAGGCCAGCGCGTCGCCGCGGTCGTGGCCACCAGCGAGGCCGCCGCCGAGGAGGGGATCCGCGCGCTCGCCGTCGACTACGAGGTGTGGCCGGCCGTGCTCACGCCGGAGGAAGCGACGGCCGAGGGCGCCCCGCAACTGCACCCGGGGGCCGGGCGCAACGTGGTGGCCGAGCTGCACGCCGATCTGGGCGATCCCGAAGCCGGGTTCGCCGAGGCCACCGCGATCTACGAGGGGACGTTCCGGACGCCGCGCGTGCAGCACGCCAGCCTGGAGACGCACGGCGCGGTCGGCTGGCTCGACGACGACGGCCGGCTCGTCGTGCGCACCAGCACGCAGACGCCGTTCCTGACCCGGCGGGCCCTGGCCAAGCTGTACGAACTGCCCGAGGACCGGGTGCGGGTGATCGCGGGCCGGGTCGGCGGCGGGTTCGGCGGCAAGCAGGAGATGCTGGTCGAGGATCTGGTCGCGCTGGCCGTCCTGCGCCTGGGCCAGCCGGTGCGGCACGAGTACACGCGGGCCGAGCAGTTCACGTCGGCCACCACCCGGCATCCGTTCACGGTCACCGTCAAGGTGGGGGCGCGCGCCGACGGCACGCTCACCGCGCTGCAGCTCGGGGTGGTCTCGGACACCGGGGCGTACGGGAACCACGGTCCCGCGGTCATGTTCCACGGCTGCCACGAGTCGATCGCCGTCTACCGCTGCCCGAACATGCGCACCGACGCCCGCTGCGTCTACACCAACACGGTTCCCGCGGGCGCGTTCCGGGGGTACGGGCTGGGCCAGGTGTCGTTCGCGGTCGAGTCGGCGCTCGACGAGCTGGCCCGGCGGCTGGGCGTCGACCCGATCGCGCTGCGCGAACGCAACATCGTGCGCGAGGGCGACCATCTGACCGCGCCCGGCGACCACGCCGACGACCTGACCATCGCCTCGTACGGGCTGGACCAGTGCCTCGATCACCTGCGGGACGCGGCGGCCGGGCCGGTGGAGGCTGCGCCCGACGGCTGGCTCGTGGGTGACGGCATGGCCGTGGCGATGATCGCGGCCGGGCCGCCCGGCGGGCACTACGCGGACGCGACGGCGACGCTGCGGCCCGGCGGCCGGTTCGAGATCGCGGTCGGCACGGCCGAGTTCGGCAACGGCAGCACGACGGTGCACGCCCAGATCGCCGCGGACGCGCTGGGGACGACCCCGGACCGGATCACCGTGCGGCAGTCCGACACCGACGTGGTGCGGCACGACACCGGGGCGTTCGCGTCGACCGGGGTGGTCGTGGCCGGCCGGGCGGTGCTGCACGCCGCGCGTGGCCTGCACGCGCTGCTGCTGGCCCGGGCCGGGGAGGCCGGCCTGACCGAGGCGCTGCTCGACGAGCTGGCGGTCCGGTCGGAGACACCGCTGAGCGCCGAGGGCCACTGGGGCGGAAGCCCGCGGTCGGTGGCGTTCAACGCGCAGTGGTTCCGGGTCGCGGTCGATCCCGACACCGGCGAGCTGCGGATCCTGCGCAGCGTGCACAGCGCCGACGCGGGCACGGTGATGAACCCGCTGCAGTGCCGCGGGCAGATCGAGGGCGGCGTGGCCCAGGCGCTCGGGGCGACCCTGGCCGAGCACGTCGGCATCGGGCCGGACGGCCAGGTCACCACGACCGGGTTCCGGCAGTATCACCTGCCGACGTTCGCCGACGTGCCCCGCACCGAGGTGCTGTTCGCCGACACGGACGACCGGATCGGACCGCTGGGCGCGAAATCGATGAGCGAGAGCCCGTTCAACCCGGTCGCGCCCGCGCTGGCCAACGCGGTGCGCGACGCCACCGGCGTACGGCTGACCGAGCTGCCCTTCACCCGCGACCGGATCTGGTCGGCTCTGCGAGCCGCGGCGGCGCCGGAGGAGCGGGAATCCGGGGCAGCGTCAGCGTGAAGGTGCTCCCCCGGCCCAGCTCGGAGCGGGCGGTGACGGTGCCGCCGTGGTCGTTGACGATGGTGCGGACGATGGCCAGGCCCAGCCCGTTGCCCTGCACGGCCTGATCCATCGCGTTGGCCGCCCGGTGGAACGGGGTGAACAGCCCGGGCACGTCGTCGGCCGGGATCCCGATGCCGGTGTCGGTGACCGTGACCACCGCGCGCCCGTCGATGCAGGCGAGCCGGCACTCCAGGCTCCCGCCGGGCGCGGTGAACTTGACGGCGTTGTCGAGCAGGTTACGGACCGCCCGTTCGAGCTGGACGGGATCGCCGCGCACCCAGGCCGGCTCGGCCGACAGCTCGTACCGCAGATCCTTGGCCCGCGCCGCCGCGCCCAGCGTGGTGTGCACCTCGCTGACCAGGCGGGCCAGGTCGACCGGGGCCGCGTCGGAGTCACCGTCCCGGTCGTGGGATCGGTCGAGCAGCAGCAGGTCGGCCACCGTGGACTCGAGCCGGTGCGCGTTGCGCAGGATCGCTTCCACCGCGCGCTTCTGCACCAGCGACAACCCGATCGCGTGCTCCTCGTCGTCGACCAGCATCTCGCCGTAGCCCAGAATGCTGGTCAGCGGCGTGCGCAGCTCGTGGGTGACGGTGGCGACGAACACGTCCTTCTGCTCGTCGAGCACCCGCAGCTCGTTGATCAGGCGGGCCTGGCGCAGCCGCAGCCGCTCCTGGCGGGCCGCGTGGTCGATCTCGCGGGCCAGCCCGATCAGCAGCCGGCGTTCCTCCTCCGACCAGGCCGGCCTGTCCGGGCGGACCAGGCAGATCGCCCCGGGCGGGCAGCCCGCGTCGCCGCTGAGCGGGATCACCAGCCCGCCGGGCAGCCCGGCCGGGACCAGCGAGCCGCCGGGCGCGCACGAGCGGGCCTGCTCGGCGATCGACGGGTCGAGCGGCCCGGCGGTACGCGGCCACGTCGCCTCGATCGGGACTCCGGCCTGAAGGGTGAACCGGATGTGCACCGCCCCGGCGCCCAGGGTCGCCCCGACCACCTCGACGATCCGCGCCGCCCGCTCCCGCGCTTCGCCCTCCTCCTGCAGCTGCGCGGCGACCGTCTGGCGCAGCTCGCTGCGAGCCACCCGGGCCTGCTCGGCGCTGATCAGCCGCTCGGTCCGCGCGGCCAGGTCGTTGAGCGTGCCGGCCAGGGCGCGAAGCTCGCCCGGGCCGGACGGGATGGCCCGGGCGGTGAGGTCGCCGTCGGCCAGGCGGCGCAGGGTGAGCCGAAGGTGCTCGAGCGGAACGAGCAGGTGCCGCTGGTGCAGCATGGCCAGGCCCAGACCGGCCGCCACGACCAGCGTGGCCAGCCCGGCGAAAAGCAGGGTGGCGTAGGTGGCCCGGTCCCGCTCGCGGTCGCCGACGCGCTGCTCGAAGCTCTCGATCGCGGCGAAGACGTCGGCGTTGGCGGTCCGCAGACGGTCGAACAGATCCCGGCCGCGGGCGGCCCGGGCGGCATTGGTGTCGGCCACCCCGGCGTTGACGATCGGGATGGCGTACCCGTAGAGCCAGCCCTCGGCCGACTGACGCTCGACCAGCAGCAGCCGGGTGGTCTCGGCGTCCAGTGGATCCTCGGCCAGCCGCTCGAGCGCGCTGAACGCGCCGGCCCGCCCGCTGGTGTACGGCTCGAGGTAGGCGCTGTCGCCGGTGAGCTGGAAGCCGCGGATGCCGGTCTCGGCGTCGGTCATGTACTGCAGCACCGCGCGGTTGGTGTCCCGGGCGACGTCGATCCGCGTCTCGTGGGTCTCGTGCTGGAGGCGTTCCCGGTCGGTCACCACGAAATGCGCGACGATCAGCACGAGAAAGAGCAGGAGCAGCCCGGCGAACCCGCCGGCCACCCGGTACTTCAGCCTCGTCGCCGCCAACCGCTGGAAAATCATGACGGGGCCGCCGCCGGGACCCGGACGGGCAGGGTGAACACGACCGTCGCGCCGCCGCCGGGCGTCCCGGTGGCCGCGATGTGCCCGCCGTGCCGCTCGACGATCCGCTGGCAGGTCGACAGGCCGACTCCGTGCCCCTTGCCGGAGGCCGGGTCGACCTGGGTGAACATCTCGAAGATCCGTTCGCGCTGCGCCGGGGGGATACCGACGCCATTGTCGGCCACGGCGATCCGCCACTGCCCGCCGTCCTGCTGCGCGTTGACCACGATGCGGCACGGACGGTCCGGGCGCCGGTATTTCATGGCGTTGCCCAGCAGGTTCTGCAGCAGCTGGCGGATCAACGTCGGGTCGGCCTCGAGCACCGGCAGGTCCGGCGGCACCGTCACGGTCGCGCCGTCCAGGCTGCCACGCAGGTCGTTGAGGGCCTGCTCGACCAAATCGCCCAGCTTCACCGGCTCGGGACGGCAGGGCGCGTGACCGGCCCGGGCGTAGCTGAGCAGCGAGGTGATCAGGCGCTGCATCCGGCCGACGGCCCGGGTCGACGCCCCGATCCAGCGGGCCGACTCGGCGTCGTGGTGGACGACCCGCTCCTCGATCAGCTCGAGATAGCCCTTGACCACGGTCAGGGGCGCGGCCAGGTCGTGGCTGACCACACCGGCGAACTGTTCCAGCTCGGTGTTGGACCGGCGCAGCTCGGCGATGGTGGCGGCCTTCTCGGCGTGCGCCCGGCTCAGGTCGGCGTGCGCGAGCTCGAGCTGCTCGTGCTGCTGCCGCACCTCGGCCGCCAGCGCGGCGTTGACCCGGGCCTGCCGGCGGCGCTCGAACAGGGCCAGGATCACCCCGGCCAGGTCCCCGAGGCGGTCGATCTGCTCGGCGGTCAGCTCGTGCCGCTCGCTGTGGAAGACGCAGAGCGACCCCAGCGCGTACCCCCGCGGCGTGACCAGCGGCGCCGAGAAGTAGAACCGGACGTGGCCGAGCGGGCCGATCACCCACGGGTTGACCGCGAACGCCGGATCGAGGCTCGCGTCCGGCAGGCAGGTGACCTCGCCCGACTCGAACCGCACGGCGCACATCGAGTCGGAGCGCGCGCTGTCGGTGCCCTCGAACCCGTGGGTGGTGAGCTGGCACTGCCGGTTCTCGTCGATCAGGTTGAGCGTCGCATTGGGCACACCGGCCACCAGGGCCGCCACCCGCACCACAGCTTCCAGCTCGTCACCCGCGGGCTGGTCGAGCAACTCGTACTCGTGCAGGGCGGCCAGGCGTCGCTGCTCGTCGGCGGCGGTCACACTGTTGATGTCGGCAGGAAAACCCCCGATCCTGAGTGAATCACCCGCCGTACGCTGTCCGGCCGCTCGGCGGTGCGAACTTCTCGTACGCGTAGTCACCGGCCGCGGCGTGCAGGGTCCGGGCGACCGCCGTGACCACCCGCGGCTCGGCCGCGCCGCCGACCCGATCGGACGGGTCGGCCGGATCGGCGGCGATGCCGGCCGCGGCCACGGACGGGGTGAAACCGACGAAGGTCTCGGTGCGGTTGTCCTCGGTGCTGCCGGTCTTGCCGGCCACGTCCTGACGGCCGAAGATCTCGCCCACCTGCGGTGCCGTGCCGCCGTCGCACTCCCCGAAGCTGCTCTGCCGGCCGACCGGGCAGCGGGCGGCGTCGGTGGCGGCCCGGGCGATCGCGGGGTCCAGCACCTGCGAGCAGTTGGCGGGCAGGACGACCCGGGCGCCGCCGGGCCGGGTGATCGACTCGACCGGCCGCGGCGCGCAGTATCGACCGTCAGCCGCCACGGTCGCGTAGGCCGAGGCCAGCTCGAGGGGCGTGGTGTCGATGACGCCGAGGGTGAACGACCCCCACGAATCCGCGCTGCCGGCGGCCATCCGCGCGTCGGCCGGTGCGCTGAAGCTGATCCCGAGGCGCTTGGCCATCGCGACCACGGCGGCCGGCCCGACCTGCTCCTCCAGGTGCACGAAGTAGGTGTTGACCGAGCGGCCGAACGCGGTCCACATGGTGCGGTAGCCGTCCATCCAGCCCGGGTTGGCGTTGCCGGGACAGTACCGGCCGTCGCAGCTGTCCGGGCCGGAGGCGGGCCATTCGGTGACCAGCCTGGCCGGCGAGTCGTACCCGGAGGCGAGCGGCATCCCGGCCTCGAGCGCGGCCAGCATCGTGAACATCTTGAAGGTCGAGCCGGACGGATACCCGCTCACCCCTCCCCCGCCGCTGATCAGCGGGTTCATGGTGCGGGCGATCGAGTGGCCGGTGCCGTACTCGCGGTTGACGGCCAGCGCGAGCACCCGGCCCGTGCCCGGCTCGACGACGGCGATCGGCAGGGTCTTGGCGTCGCGGAGCGGGTAGACCGCACGGGCCTGCTCGGCCGCGACCTTCTGCACGCCCGTGTCGAGCGTGGTGACGATCGTGTAGCCGCCGCGGCGCAGCGCGTTCTCCCGTTCGGTCCTCGTCGCGCCGAACTGGGTCTGGGTGTCCCACCAGCGCTCGAAATAGTCGCAGAAGAAGCCCCGCCCGTCGGCCCGGCCGGTGGCGTCCACACACCCGTTGGGCTGGGCCTGCCCCAAGAACTTCAGCTTTTCCCGTACGGCCGCGTCGCGCTGGGCCGGGGTGATCAGGCCGGCCTTGAGCATGGCGCCGAGGACGTACGCCTGGCGTTCCCGGGCCCGGGCGCGATCGCCGCCGATCGGGTTGTCGGCGTCGGGCGACTGGACGATGCCGGCGATCAGGGCGGCCTGGGCCAGGTCGAGCCGGGCCGGGCTGGCCCCGAAGATGCGGCGGGCGGCGGCCTCGATCCCGTACGCCCCGTCGCCGAAGTACACGATGTTCAGGTAGTTCTGCAGGATCTGCTGCTTGCTCAGCCGCGACTCGAGCTCGACGGCGTACTGGATCTCGCGCAGTTTGCGGGCCGGGGTGTCCTCGGTCGCCGCAGCCCGCTCGGCCGTCGTCAGCGTCGGGTCCTCCTTGAGCACGTTGCGCACCAGCTGCATGGTCAGCGTGGACGCACCCTGCTCGGCCGAGCCGCGGCGGGCGTCCGAGACGAGCGCGCGGGCCACCCCCTTGAGGTCGACCCCGCCGTGCTCGTAGAAGCGGGTGTCCTCGGCGGCGACGATCGCGTTCCGCATGACCGGGGCGACCTGGGCCAGCGCGACGTCCTGCCGGTCCTCGTCGTAGAACGTCGTCAGCAGCGTGCCGTCACGGGTGTAGACGCGGGTCAGCTGGGCCGCGGGCGGGTCGAGCAGCTGGGCCGGAAGTTCCTCGCGCTGCTTCTCGCTCCAGTGCGCGCCGGCCGTCAGCACCGCGCCGGCCGGGATCGCGGCTACGGCGACGAGCACGCCGATCAGCACCAGCACTCCGCCGAGACGGGCCAGGGCCCCCGGTTTCGAGGTGTTCAGGGCGTTCATCGGGGGTCCTCCGGCGGGGCTCAGCGCAGTCGTCGACCAATTCGGTAACACCGCTTTCTGAGAACCAGCTGGGTTCGGGCCGTCAGCGCCGTGACCGCCAGCCCTCGACCACACGGTCGGCGTCGAGACTCGGGATGATCACCGGCGGGCCGTCCATCAGCCCGACCGTGGCCTTGCGGATGCGCTCGTTCAGCTCGGCGACGTAGGCGCGGACCTCACGCTCGGCGGGCAGCCCGTCGACCTTGGCCTCGAGATCCTCGGTCTCGCGGCGCACGGCCAGCGTGGGCGGGATCACCGCGGCGGTCGCGCCCTCGCGTTCCAGCCAGTCCTTCACCCACCAGTCGTCCTCGTAGTCCCGGCCGTGGCCGGGCAACGGCTTGCCCTTTCCGGGCAGGTTGTCGAACTCGCCCCGCTCCGCTGCCTCACGCAGCTGCCGGTCGATGGCGGACTCGTACCAGTGAGTCATGCGTCCATCGTATTTCGTCGTACCCGTGGCGTAGCTTGGCGGAAGTCGCGTTCCCGTCGCCCGGAGGTCCCGCCGTGTGCCGCAACATCCACCAACTGCACAACTTCGAACCGCCCGCGACGCCGGACGAGGTGCACGCCGCCGCCCTGCAATACGTGCGCAAGGTCGCCGGCAGCACCAAGCCGTCGCAGGCCAACCAGGCCGCATTCGACCGGGCGGTCGCCGCGGTCGCCGCCGCCACCGCCGAGCTGCTCGAAGAGCTGGTCACCACCGCCCCGCCGAAGAACCGCGAGGTCGAGGCGATCAAGGCGCGCGCCCGGGCCGAGAAGCGCTACGCCAGCTGAGCCCAGCTGATCGACAGGCCGGTGACCGCCCGCTCGGTGCGGATCTCCATCATCGTGCCCAGGATCGTCGCCCGGTCGGCCACCAGGGCCCGGTCGTCGAGGCCGTAGGTAACGCGCTCGGAGAGAAACGCGGGCGTGCCCGCCGGCTGCCGCAGCAGGGCGGCGGTGGTCTGGTCGAGAGCGCCCGGCCGCACGGCCTCGCTCGCCCGGTGCACGGCCACCCCGTGGTCGGCCAGCGCCTGATAGAGCGAGGTGCCGCTGAGGTCGGCCTCGGCCAGCACGGCGCCGCGGATCCACGACACCTGGTGCACCGCGGGCCGGCCGGCCAGCAACCGCAGCCGTTCGAGGCGTACGGCCGGGGGCCGCTCGCCCAGATGCGCCGCCGCCCACCCCGGAGGCGTGCCCACCGCCTGCCCGAGGATCTGCGTGGTGACCAGGTGACCCTGGGCCCGCAGATCCTCGGCGAAACCGCGCAGCGAGTCGAGACGGTAGGCGGCGCGCGGCTCGGCGACGAAGGTGCCCCGGCCGGGCTGCTGGGAGAGCAGACCGTCGGCCTCGAGCTGCTGCAGCGCCTGCCGCAGCGTGGCCAGCGTGACGCCGTAGGAGCCGCTCAGCTCCTTCTGCGGGGGCAGGGCCGAGCCGGGCGGCAGCTCCCCGCCCCGGATCTTGGCGCTCAGGTCAGCCGCGATGACCTGATACTTCGGAATACGAGGCGTGGTCAGCGGTGGCCTCCTGGTCGGCGCGGTCGAGGGCGGCGCGCAACGCCGTGACCTCGGCACCCAGGTCGGCCGGCGTGGCTCCGTCGAGAACCCTACGCATCAGGGCCGAGCCGATCACCACACCGTCCCCGGCGCGTCCCGCCTCGGCCACCTGCTCCGGCCCAGACACCCCGAAACCGACCAGCACGGGCAGCGTGGTGACGGCCTTGATCCGGGCGGCCAGGGTGGCCGCCGAGGAGGCGAGGGCGTCACGTTCGCCGGTCGTGCCCATGCGGCTGATCGCGTAGACGTAGCCGCGGCTGCGAGCCACGATCTCGGCCAGCCGGTCGTCCGGCGTCACCGGCGCGACCAGCAGCGTCAGCTCGATGCCGGCCCCGGCGGCGGCGGCCTCGACCGGGCCGGCCTCGTCCAGCGGCAGGTCGGGCACGATCAGCCCGCGGAACCCGGCCTCGGCCAGCTGCCGGCAGAACACCTCGGCGCCCGGCCGGAAGACCAGGTTGGCGTACGTGAAGGCGATGAGCGGGACGCGTACGGGGGCGGCTTTGATCTCGGCCAGCAGCGAGCCGACCGTGACGCCGCGGGCCAGCGCCCGGTCGGAGGCCTGCTGGATGGTGGCGCCGTCGAGCATCGGGTCGGAGAACGGCAGCCCGATCTCGACCGCGTCCGCTCCCGCCTCCTGCAGCGCGAGCAGGTAGTCGATCCAGTTCGGGGTGACGCCGCCGGTCAGATACGGAACCAGGAGCTTTTTCATGCTGTCCACCCGGGCATGCCCTCCTGGCCCTGCGGGCGCTTCGCTGACTCCGGTGCAGTCGCTCATGCTGTCCACCCGGGCATGCCCTCCTGGCCCTGCGGGCGCTTCGCTGACTCCGGTGCAGTCGCTCATGCCACCTCTCCCAGCGTCGCCATGTCCTTGTCGCCGCGCCCGGACAGGGTGAGGATCACCCGCGAGCCGGTGGGCAGCAGCGGGCCGCCCGCCTCGCGCAGGATCCAGGCCACCGCGTGGGCCGATTCGAGGGCGGCGATGATGCCCTCGGCGCGGGCCAGCCGGCGCACCGCCACGACCACCTCGTCGTCCTTGACCGAGTGGTATTCGGCGCGGCCGGAGGCGTGCAGGAAGGCGTGCTCGGGGCCGATGCCCGGGTAGTCGAGGCCCGCGGCGATCGAGGTGGCCTCGGCGACCTGACCGTCCGCGTCCTGCAGCACCATCGAGCGCGCGCCGTGCACGACGCCGGGCCGGCCGAACGAGATGGCCGCGCCGCCCGCCGCCTCGACCCCGACCAGCCGGGCCGGGGTGTCCTCGAAACCGGCGAAGGTGCCGGCCGCGTTCGAGCCGCCGCCGACGCAGGCCACCACGACGTCGGGAACGTACGGGCTCTGCTTTCGCGCCTCGTCCCCGATGACCCGCTGCAGTTCCCGCACCATCCACGGGTACGGGTGGGGGCCGCCGACCGAGCCGAGCAGGAAGTGGGCGTCGTCCACATCGGCCACCCACGCGCGCATCGCCTCGTTGGTGGCGTCCTTGAGCGTACGGCTGCCGGTCGTGACCGGGACGACGGTGGCGCCGAGCGTGGTCATCCGCAGGACGTTGAGCTGCTGGCGCTCGATGTCCCGCTCCCCCATGAAGATCGTCGCCTCCAGCCCGAGCAGGGCGGCGGCGGTGGCCGCGGCGACCCCGTGCTGCCCGGCGCCGGTCTCGGCCAGGATGCGGCGTTTGCCCATGCGGCGGGCCAGCAGCGCCTGGCCGAGCACATTGTTGATCTTGTGGGAGCCGGTGTGGGCCAGGTCCTCGCGCTTGAGCAGCAGCTCGATGCCGAGCTGGGCCGAGAGGTTGCGGGCCGGGGTGAGCGGCGTCGGGCGGCCGGCGTAGACGGCGAGCAGGTCGTCCAGCTCGGCGCGGAACGCGGGGTCGGCCCAGGCGTCGCGGAAGGCCGTGGCCAGGGTGTCGCAGGCCGGGACGAGCGATTCGGGAACGAACCGGCCGCCGAAGTCGCCGAAGCGACCGGCCGCCGGTTCGTGATCCAAAGAGCGGGTGGGCATCACGCCTCCAAAGTTCTAGAACTCTCCTGGGCAGTGTTGCACAGATGCCCGGGAGAGTTCTAGAACTATTGGAGACCGGTTACTTCTTGGCGGCCGCCTGGTACAGCGTCTCCGGCGCGACCGCACCCGCGAAGACCCGGCCGTCGTCGGTCACCAGCACGCTGAACAGCGACCCGGCGAAGAGCCGGCCCTTGCCCCACGTCCCGCTGGCCTCGGGCAGCATGCCCAGCATCCCCTCGGCCTGCTTGGCTTCGTCGCTGCCGGCGGCGTCGGTCTTGGGCAGCGTGGCCGTCACGATGGACGCCCAGCCCTCGCCGATCACCTTCGGGCCCTCGCCCCGGGCCTGAGCCTTCTCGAGCTCGGGGTTCTTCTCCTTGGCCGACTTCTCGATGTCCTTCTCGATCTGGCCCTTGTTCGCCTCGGTCACCTTGGTGCCCGGCGGCGGGTTGAAGACGAACTGCTGCGCATCGGGCGTGTCGAAGCTGATCTGCTGGAACGCCACCCGGATGGCCGGGCTGGTCGCGTTCTTGGCGTAGACGTCCACGCGCAGCGGAATGTGCTTCTCGGCGTCGATCGCCAGGCGCACCTGGCCGATCAGCGACCCCTGGGCCTTGGGGCTGAGCACCAGCTCGTACGCGTCCCGCTCGGCCACCTTGGCCGCGCCGGTCGTGCTGACCGCGGTGGTGTCGTCGATCGCCGCCAGCGCCGCGTCGGCCGCCTCCTGCGGCGTGGACGGGATGCCCGAGGGCAGCGCCTCCGGCCGGTGCTGCTTCTCCGCGCCGGCCGGCACCTTGAGGTGCGTGGCCGCGCTCTCCGCCGACTGCCAGAACCACACGTCCGGGCCGTTGCGGATGACGTCGGTCTCGCCCTGGGTGCCCAGCAGCGCGATCCGGGCCTTGTCCTCACCGGCATACCAGACCCGCGCGGTGTTGCTGCCCGCGACCAGGCTGGCCAGGCCCAGCTGGCCGGACGCGTCGTCGGTGAGCCCGGCGATCTTGGGCAGACCCAGATCGGCGCTCTGCACGATGGTGCCACTGAGACCGTCGACCTTGGCGTTCTGCAGGTCGACGAGGAGTTGCGCGGCGCTGCGCTCGGGCAGCGACGGATCGGCACTCGCGATGATCGTCCCCGCCGCGGCGCCTCCGCCGATGACGACGACGGCTGCGGCCGACGGCACGAGCCAGCGAAGCGCCGACCTTGACCTGAACACGGACACGATGTCCACCTCCCGTTGATCTGCCACAAGAGTGCGGCATCACCGCTGTGACCGGGCTGAGAGCGGCCCCTAGGGGTTGCCCCTCCCATGCAAAGGTAATGAGGTGCGGTTGCTGGTGGTGGAGGATGAGGCGCGGCTAGCGGCCGCGCTGCAGCGTGGACTGCAGGCCGAGGGCTTCGCGGTCGATGTGTCGGGCGACGGTCAGGACGGGCTCGAGATGGCCCGGCACGGCGGCTACGACGCGATGATCCTGGATGTGATGCTGCCCAGGCTGAGCGGCTATCGGGTGGTGCGGCAGCTGCGGGCCGAGCAGAACTGGGTGCCCGTGCTGATGCTGTCGGCCAAGGACGGCGAGTACGACCAGGCCGACGGTCTGGACTGCGGCGCCGACGACTATCTGACCAAGCCTTTCTCGTACGTGGTGCTGCTGGCCCGGTTGCGGGCGCTGCTGCGGCGCGGGGTGCACGAACGCCCGGTCGTGCTGCGGCACGGCGACGTCGAGCTCGACCCGGCCGAGCGCCGGGTGATGGTGTCGGGTCAGGAGGTGACGCTCACGGCCCGCGAGTTCGCGCTGCTGGAATACCTGATGCGCCGGCCCGGCGAGGTGGTCAGCAAGATCGAGCTCCTCGACCACGTGTGGGACGCGGCCATCGAGACCGCGCCCAACGCCGTCGAGGTCTATGTGGGCTACGTGCGCCGCAAGATCGGTCGGGAGCGCCTCGAGACCGTGCGCGGCGCCGGCTACCGGCTGGCAGCGGTGGAATGAGGCGGCCCCGCGAGATCAGCCTCCGGGCCCGGCTCGTGCTGGTCTCGGTGCTGGCGCTGACCGTCGGCCTGGCCGCGGGCGGCGTGCTGCTGGTCGGGGTGCTCAACTCGGCGCTGCTCCGCGCGATCAGCACCGAGACGCTGGAGACCGCGCGGGGCGTGGTCAAGCTCATCGACCAGAAGTCGCTGAGCCAGCGGATCGAGGCCAACCCGGCCATGCAGGTGCAGGTCATCGACGCGAGCGGCCGGGTGCTGGCGATCTCGGCCACCGCCGACCGGCTGGTGCCGATGCTGCACGAGGACGAGCTGCGCGGGCTGTCCGACGGCGAGGTGCGCGACATCCCGGGCAGCCGGATCGGGCTCGGCGGCGAGGCCCGCGTCGTGATGCTGAGCACCGGGCCGCCGACCGACCCGATGCGGGTGCTGGTGGCGCGCTCGACCAACGACCTGCGCCAGGGGGTGCACATTCTGCGGCTGGCCCTGCTGGTGACGTTCCCGCTGATCATCGCGCTGCTGGCGATCGTGCTGTGGCGGGCCCTGGGCGCCGCGCTGAACCCGGTGGACGCGCTGCGGGCCGGGGCCGAGGAGATCACCGGCGGCACGCGGGAGGGCCGGCTGCCGGTGCCGGAGTCGCGCGACGAGATCCATCGGCTGGCCGTCACGCTCAACGGCATGCTGCACCGGCTCGAGTCGGCGCGGGTGCGCCAGCGCGCGTTCGTGGCCGACGCCGCGCACGAGCTGCGCAGCCCGCTGACCAACATGCGTACGGAACTCGAGGTCGCGCAGCGGCTGCCCGACACCGACTGGATGGCGCTCTCGGGCGACCTGCTGACCGACGTCGACCGGCTCAGCCGGCTCGTCGACGACCTGCTGCTGCTGGCCCGCTCGGACGACGGCGGCGGCCGGGTGGTCGCGGCGCCGTTCCGCTCGGTCGACCTGGGTGCGCTGGTCGGCGACGTGGCCGACCGTTATCCGTCGGTCGCCTATGTGCGTCCGTCGGCCCCGATGGAGGTGACCGGCGAGCCCGACGCGCTGGGCCGGGTGGTGGCCAACCTGCTCGACAACGCCGTGCGGCACGCGAAGAGCTCCGTGCAGGTGACCGTGAGTGCCCACGGGACGCATCGGCTGATCACCGTGACCGACGACGGGCCGGGCATCCCGGAGGCCGACCGGCAACGGGTCTTCGACCGTTTCACCCGGCTCGACGACGCCCGGGCGCGGGACGCCGGAGGGTCCGGGCTGGGGCTGGCGATCGTCCGGGAACTGGTGCGCCGGCACGGCGGTATCGTGACGCTGAGCGATGCCGCTCCGGGGCTGCGGGTCGACGTACGGCTGCCCGCCCTGAAATAGAAAATTCGCCGGGAACTATTTCGTGGCCGGGAGCGACCAATGCCGTACGCCGGTCTGTCCCCCACGGAAGGTTCGACAAGGATGTCCCTGCTCAAGCGCTCTGCTCTGGTGGGCGCCACCGTCCTCGGCTTCACCCTCGCGCTGGCCGCCCCCGCCGCCGCCCATGTCACGGTGAACCCCGACACCGCGACGGCCGGCGGATACTCCAAGGTCACCTTCCGGGTGCCCAACGAGTCCGACAAGGAGTCGACGACCAAGATCGAGGTCAACCTGCCCGCCGAGAGGCCGGTCGCCTCGGTGTCGGTCAAGCCGGTCACCGGCTGGGACGTGGCCAGCACGGTTTCGAAGCTCGACAAGCCGCTCGAGGCGCACGGCGCGCAGATCACCGAGGCCGTCTCGAAGATCACGTGGACGGCCAAGGCCGGGTCGGAGATCAAGCCGGGCCAGTTCCAGGAGTTCGACGTCTCGCTGGGCCCGCTGCCCGAGTCGGGCGAGATGATCTTCAAGACGCTGCAGACCTACTCGGACGGCACGGTCGTGCGCTGGATCGACGAGCCGTCCACCGACGGCACCGAGCCCGAGTCGCCGGCCCCGGTGCTCAAGCTGGCGGCGGCCGCGGCCGGGGGTTCCGACAGCGGCGCCGCCGCCCCGACCGCCACGGCCGTGGCCGAGACCGCCCCGGCCGACGAGTCCGACGGCCCCGACGCGTTCGGCCTCGCCGGCCTGGTCGCCGGGGTGCTGGCGCTGATCGTGGCGATGCTGGCCTACGCGCGTTCGGCTCGTCGCCCCGCGCCCGCCGCGGCCACCATCGCTTCGCCCGACGACAAGTAGGACGTTCTATCGCGGGGCCGGGCCGTTCTTCGGTCCGGCCTCGTCGTCCCAGGCGTCGCGCAGGTCCTTCTTCGTGGTTCGCCACCACTCGCGCAGCTCGTCGGTCCAGTCGCGCAGCGCCTGCCGGCTGCCCGGGTCGTCCAGGCCCGCGCCGAGCAGCTCGGTCAGGCTGAGCAGCCACAACAGCGGTGTGACGGCCAGCGCGATCACCGGCAGCGGCCACCACGGGACCGCCTCGTAGACCGCCAGCAATCCGACCGCCGTCCCGGTGAGCGCGAGCCCGGCGAGGTCCGCCCGGCGCATCAGCGGTGGCAGCAGGCGCAGGCAGCGCCACGGCAGGCGGCCGGCCGGGACCAGCACGCGGGCCGCGAAACCGGCCATCACCGCGGCCAGCACCGCCGACACGATCCGCGCGAACAGGCCGGCCGGCTGCCACCACCAGTGGGCCACCAGCAGCAGCGCACAGACCAGGCCGGCGCTCGCGGCCAGACCCCGGCGCAGCCCGCTCAGCACACCCCGGATCGGCCAGGTCATCGAGACGACGTCGGCGCGAGCCGGGTTGTCCCGCGCCACCTCGCGCAGCGCGCGCATCGAGCGGCGCACCCGCAACCGCTCGGCGTCGAGCATGGCGATCAACCAGCGCCCGTACGCGTTGCCGGGGTCGATGGCCAGCGCCGCGCGCGCCGCGGCCAGCGCGGGCTCCCGGTGGCCGGCATCGCGTTCCACGTCGGCCACCGTGAGCAGTCCCTCGACCGAGCGCGGGGCGAGCGTGCGGCCGTGCGCGGCGGCGGCGCGGGCCCGGTCGAACTGGCGCGCGGCGGCCAGCGCCCGGGCCAGCACGAAATGCCCGGACGCGTCCTCGGGTTCGAGCCGCACGGCCTCGGCGGCCGCGTCGATCGCGTCCCTCGACCGGACGAGAACGATCAGATTTTCCGCCCGCTCCAGGTGCGCGTCGGCCAGCTGCGGCGCGGCCGCGACGGCGGCGTCGGCCCCGCGCAGGGCGGCGGCATAGTCGCGCCGCAGCCGCAGCACCGACGCGAGCAGGGTGAGCAGCCACCCGTCGGCGGGCGACTCGGCCAAGCCCTCGCGCGCGATCCGCTCCGCCTCGGCGTAGTGCCCGACCTCGGCCAGCCGCTGCGCCCGCCAGTACGCCGAGGGCGGCGAGGTCACCGGCTCTTCCGCTTTTTCAGGTAGGCCGCAAGGTCGTCGTACTCGCCGGACTCGTTGGCGAACATCGCCACGTTGCGGGCCGTGGCGAACCAGCCCTCGGTGGACGGCCGGACCTCGCGCGCGGCGGCCAGCATGTCCTGCTGGTTGATCATGCGGATCTCGCCGCTGGCGATGGAGTCGCGCATGGCGAACTCGGCCGCGGTCTCGCACACGTGGGCCAGGTCGGCGCCCGAGTAGTTCTCGGTCGCGTCGGCCACCCGGCCCAGGTCGACACCGGCCACCGGGCGGTCGCGCAGGTGGTACTGCAGGATCGCGGCGCGGGCGGGCTTGTCGGGCGGCAGCACGAGCAGGGTGCGGTCGAGCCGGCCGGGGCGGCGCAGCGCCGAGTCGATGTCCCACGGCGCGTTGGTGGCGGCCAGCACGAACACGCCGTCGTTGTTGCCGTCGACGCCGTCGAGCTCGGTCAGCAGCTGATTGACCACCGTACGCATCGACGAGGAGTTGAGCTGGCTACGCTTGTGGCCGAGGGCGTCGATCTCGTCGAGGAACAGCACGCAGGGCGCGTGCCCGCGGGCCGACTGGAACAGGTCGTGCAGGTTGCGCTCGGAGCTGCCGACCCACATGTTGAGCACGTCGGTGATCGACAAGGAGATGAACGCGGCCCCCATCTCGCCGGCCACCGCGCGGGCCAGGAAGGTCTTGCCGCAGCCGGGCGGGCCGTAGAGCAGCAGGCCACCGCGCAGGCTCTTGCCGAACAGCGTACGGAGCTTGGGGTTCTTCAACGGCCCGAGGAACGAGATCTCCAGACGCTTCTTGACCTCCTGCATGCCGCCGACGTCGGCCAGCGTGATCGTGGAGGTCTCGATGTCGAACGTACGGTCCTCGTGGCCCTGCACCGGCTCCTGCTCGTGCGAGAAGCGCGGCGGGACGATGTCGCCGAGGTCCTGCTCCATCGCGGCCCAGTCGACGCTCTGCTGCGCCGGTTCCTGCGCCGGTTCCTGCGCCGGAGCGGGCGGCGGGCCCCCGAGCGCCGAGGTCATCAGCTTCTGCGCGGCGGCGTGGCCGGGCTCGCGGGCCAGCACCTGAGCGGCGTGCCCGATCGCCTCGGCGCCCCGCCCGGCCCCCACCAGCAGCTCGGCGAGATGCAGGCGCAGCGTCAGGTCGTCGGGCCGGGCCTCGACGGCCGCGGCGAGACTGTCGATCAAGGGCGAGTCGCTCATGACACCGCATTATGCCGCGTGCCCGGCGACGATCGAAGGCCGCCGGGATCCCGCCCCGACGGCCTTCGATCAATGCTTCGACGCGTGTCTAGCCCGGTCGGCGGTAACCCGCGATCGGGCCCCGGTCGATCGTGGCCATCCGCACGTGGTCACCGGTGTGCGGGGCGTGCACGACCATGCCGCCGCCGATGTAGATGGCCACGTGATGAAGGCTGCCCGGGTAGTAGAACACCAGGTCACCGGGTTGAAGCTCGTCGGACGAGACGGGCCGGCCCTGGTTCCACTGGTCCTTCGTGTAGTGGTCGAGGTGCACCCCGACGCTCGCCCACGCCTCCTGGGTCAGACCCGAGCAGTCGTACGAGTTGGGGCCGGCCGAGCCGAAGACGTAGGGCAGGCCGACCAGGTCGCAGGCGCGCTGGGCCGCGCGACCGCCTTTGTCGTTGGTGTACGCCACCGGGCACGGACCCGTCTTGAACGGCCCGTCGTTGGCGCCCGAAGCCCCGTACGCCTGGATCCGCAGCTTCTGCAGCGAGGTGATCTTGGCTTCGATCGCCTTCTTGCGCTTGGCCAGGTCGACGTCGCGGGCGGCGACCGACTTGGTCACGACGTCCAGGTCGGCCTTGGTCGCCGCGAGCTTGTCGCGCAGGGCCGCGACGTCGGCGATCTGCTCCTGCTGGTGCCGGGCGAGCTGATCGAGATACATCAGCTTGTCGGTCAGCCCGGTCGGCGAGCCGCTGATCAGCATGGCGTTGAGCGCGCTGGGCGAGCCCTGCTTGTAGGCGTCGACCGCGAGCCCGCGCACCTGCTGCATGGCCACGTCCACCTGCACCTGCAGCGGGGTCAGCTGGGCCGTGAGCTTCTTCTGCTGGGCCCGGTTCTTGAGCAGCTTGCCGTGCACGTCGTTGTACTGCTCGATGACCGGCTCGAGCTGGTTCCACTGTTTGTCGATCTGCGCCTCGACCGAGGACGGCGAGGGCGTGGCCTGCGCGGCGGCGGGTCCGGTGAAGACGATCCCGACCGCGGCGACGGCGCAGACCAGGCTGCGTACTACTGCGGCGCGACGCACCTGCGTGTGGTTCCTTTCGTCCCTCTTCCGCCGGCCGGTCAGCTGATCGCTGATCTTCGGGGCGCGGTGATCCGTCAGATCGGCCGGGATGGACGATGGGGGGCTGCCGGACCGTGCAACACGGTACTCCCGATCATGTCCTTATCTAAAGCGGCATCAGGCCGGAACTTTGCGCACCCGGAGTTCTACGGTGAGTGACTAGAGCGGCCAGGCTTCGAGCGCTCGATCGAGCCAGGGCACGACCAGGATCACCGTGGGTAACACCAGCAGACCGACCGCCGCGGCCCCCGCGGCCACGTTCAGGGCGACGGACGGGGTGTGCGACGCCGAGAGACGATCGAGCCGGCGGCGGCGCGCGTCACCCCCGGGATCGGCTCCGACGTCCTCCGCGAGCGGGACGGCATCGGTCAGCCGCTCGAGCGCGGCCCGCAACGGCCCGGCCCCGACCCGGCGGCGGGCGGCATCGTCGGCGACCATCTCGAGCAGCAGGTGCACGGCGTCGAGCGGCCGCCGGCTGCGCAGCGGGCCCGGGACGGCCCGATAGAAAGCGGTGAACGACTCCATCACCACCTCGTGCCGGTGCCGCAGGTGGGTCTGCTCGTGGGCCAGCACGGCGTCGATCTGCGGCCGGTCGAGCACCTGAAGCACGCCGTGGCTGAGCACAACGCGGGGCTCACGGCCGGGCACGCAGTAGGCCAGCGGCAGGGCGCCGTCGAGCACGCGCAGGTTGTCCGGGCCCAGCTCGCGGTGCTGCTCGGCCCGGTCGAGCAGGTCGACGAGCATGCGGTGGCGGGCGCGGCGGGCCCGGGAGCGGCGGCTCACCCCGTACAGGGAAATCAGCAGGCGCAGGATGATCAGCGCGGCCACGGCGAGCGCGCCGATCACGGCGACCTCGGCCACCGGACGGCCCGAACCGGCGGCCCGGGTGACCTCCTCGGGGGCGGCGAGCACGACGCCGAGGGCGGCCAGCACCGCGGTCAGCGTGATCGACTGCCAGAGCACGACCGCGGCCACCGGCGCCCGGTCGGGCCAGCGCGCACCGGCCAGAATGCCGGGCACGATCAGCGACAGCGTCAGGCCGAGCGCGCCCAGCAGCAGCGCGGTCACCCGGCCGGCCCTATTTCCTTTTCCCGGCGGCTTCGATGGCGGCGGCCAGCGCATCGGGCGAGAGCCGGCCGACGAAATAGGCCAGGGCCGCGTCCTGATCATCACTGGCGGTCAGCGCGTCGAGCATGACCGCGGCGGTCATCTCCTCGCGGGACTGCGCCGGAGCGTACTTGTAGGCGCGGTCGGCCTTCTGCTGGAGGACCACGCCCTTTTTGGCCAGCCGGTCGAGCACGGTCATCACCGTCGTGTAGGCCAAGTCGCGCTGACGGCTCAGGCGCTCGTGCACCTGCCGCACGGTGAGTGGCTCACCGGCGTCCCACAACTGCGTCATGACCTCGCGTTCCAAATCTCCGAGAGCCATGTGACCGAGCATACCGCCTCTACTGCACAACGTCGTACTACGTGGCGTAGTATCTACTACGGAACGTCGTAGAGGGGGCCGACATGGACGTGCTCGATCTGACCCGGCTGCAGTTCGCGGTGGTGACGATCTACCACTACTTCTTCGTGCCGCTGTCGATCAGCCTGGCCGCGACCGCCGCCGGCCTGCAGATCGCCTGGCTGCGTACGAAGAAGGAGCAGTACCGGCACCTGACGAAGTTCGTCGGCAAGCTGCTGATCATCACGTTCGCGGTCGGCGTGGTCACCGGCCTCGTGCAGGAGTTCCAGTTCGGGCTGGGCTGGAGCGCGTTCGCGAACTTCTACGGCGACGTCTTCGGGCCCACGCTGGCGATCGAGGGGATGCTCGCGTTCTTCCTCGAGGCGACGTTCCTCGCGCTCTGGTATTTCGGGTGGGACCGCCTGCCCCGGCTCGTGCACACCGCCTGCATCGTCATCGTCGCCGCCGGCACGCTGCTGAGCGCGTTCATCATCCTGGCCGCCAACAGCTTCATGCAGAATCCGGTCGCGTACGCCCTCGACCCCGTCACCGGGCGGGCCCGGCTCACCTCGTTCACCGAGCTGATGCTTAACAAGGTCAACCTGGCCGCTTTCCCGCACACCATGGCCGGGGCGCTGATGGTCGGCGGGGCGCTGCTGCTCGCGCTGGGCGTCTGGCGTCTCGCGGCCGACCCGGCGTACGGGATCCTGGCCCGTCTCGGCGCCTGGCTCACGCTGGCCGGCGGCGGGTTCACCGCGCTCACCGGCGACCACCTCGGCAAGGTCATCACCGAGGTCCAGCCGATGAAGATGGCCGCGGCCGAGGCGCTCTACGAGACCACGTCGGGGGCGCCGTTCGCCGTCTTCGCGACCGGCAAGCCGCTGCCCGAGTTCGCGCTGGAGATCCCGTGGCTGCTGTCGATCCTGGCCAAGGGCGATCCGAACGCCACCGTCCAGGGCATCGACGACCTGCAGGCCCAGTACGCGGCCGAGTTCGGCCCCGGCTCGTACGTGCCGATGATCCCGGTCGCCTTCTGGACGTTCCGCCTGATGATCGGCGCGGGCATGCTGGCCATGGTGGTCGCGGGCTTCTACCTGTGGCGTACGCGCCGGGATCGTCAGGCGCCCCGATGGCTGACCCGGTGGCTGCCGCTGATCCCGCTGCTGCCCGCCGCGGCCAACACCTTCGGCTGGATCTTCACCGAGACCGCGCGGCAGCCGTGGATCGCGTTCGGCATCTCCACGGTCGCCGACGGCATCTCGCCCGGGCTGACCCGCTCCGAGGTGCTGCTGTCCCTGGCCGGGTTCACGGTCGTCTACGGGGTGCTCGCCGTGGTCTGGCTGCGGCTCGTACGCCATCTCGCCCGCCAGCCGCTCACACCGGCGCCCGCGCCGTCGGACCAGCCGGAACTCGCGCCCGTCTACTGAGGAGCCTCTCCGTGATCACCTTCTGGTTCTCCGTCCTCGTGCTGGCCTGGGTGCTGTTCTTCGTGCTCGAGGGGTTCGACTTCGGCGTGGGCATCCTCGGTCCGGTGCTGGGCCGCGACGATCACGAGCGGGGTGCCGCCGTACGCACCATCGGCCCGTTCTGGGACGGCAACGAGGTCTGGCTCGTGGCCGCGATCGGCGTGACGTTCGCGGCGTTCCCGGCCTGGTACGCCGCGTGGCTGTCCGGGCTCTACCTGCCCATGGTCGTGCTGCTGCTCCTGCTGGCGGTGCGCGGCGTGGCGCTGGAGTTCCGCGGCAAGGGCGACGGCGAGCGCTACCGCCGCCGGGCCGACATCGCGCTGGCCACGGCGTCGCTGGGCATCGTGCTGCTCTGGGGCGCGCTGCTGGCCGTCTTCGCCCGCGGCCTCGCCCTCGACGCGGCCGGCCAGGTGACCGGCACCGGTCCCGCCCGCAGCCTCGGCCCCTTGCTCACGCCGGAAGCCCTGCTCGGCGCGCTGGCCGCCCTGTTCGCCGCGCTGCTGCTCGGGGCGACGTTCCTTTCCCTTCGTACGAGCGGGCCGCTGCGCCGCCGGGCCCGGGTGCTCGCCCGGTGGCTGGGCACGGGCGGGGCCGCCGCCCTGGTCGTGGCCGGCATCGCCACCAGCTCGCCGTTGGTGCTGGCCGCGGCCGTGCTCAGCTTCGCCGCGGGCCTGCTGGCCCGGACCGGTCGCGAGGCCCTGGCCTTCGCCACCACGGCGGTCGCGGTGGCCGGGGCCGTGGTCGCCGTCTTCACCGCCCGCGGCTCGGTCGTCCTGCACAGCACCGTCAACCCGGCCTGGTCCCTGACCCGCGACTCGGCCGCCGCCACGCCCCAAGCCCTGGAGCTCATCACCTGGGCCGGCGTGCTGATCCTTCCCGGGGTGCTGGCCTATCAGGCCTACTCCTACTGGGTCTTCCGCCGCCGGGTCGCCAGCGAACGGGTGCCCTCATGACCCGTCCCGCCCCCGCTTCCCCAGTTGCTCCGACGGCCTCTCTCCAGGCTGCTGCGGAGATCCAGCGGCCGCGCCCGCCACGCGGGCCGCTGGACCCCCGGCTGGTGCGTCATGCCCGCACCAGCCGGACGGGCATCGCCGGCCTGGCCCTCCTCGGAGCGGGCCAGGCCGGCGCCACCCTGACCGTCGCGGTGGCGCTGACGTTGCTGGTCACCCGGGGCCCCGGATGGCCCGCGGCCCTGCTCGGCGGCGCCTACCTCGCACGGGCCGCGCTGTCGTGGGCCGAACAGGTCGTGGCCCGCCGCACCGCCGCCCGCGTGACCGACGAACTGCGCCGCGCCATGCTCGACGCCCTCCCCCGCCGCGGCCCGGCCTGGGTGGCGTCGTTCGGCGCCGGCCGCCTGACCGCGGTGCTCACCACCGGCCTGGACTCCCTGAAGCCGTGGTTCAGCGGCTACCTGCCCGCCTTGGTCCTGGGCGTGGCCCTGCCCCCGCTGGTCATCGCCGCGATGGCCGTGGTCGACCCCACCTCGGCCGGCATAGCGCTGGTCACGCTGCCGCTGATCCCCGTGCTGGGCGCCCTGATCGGCTGGGCCACCCAGACCCAGGCCCGCCGCCGCTGGCAGGCCGACGCCCGGCTGGCCGGCCACTTCCTCGACGTGGTCCGCGGCCTGCCGACCCTGCGCACCTTCGGCCGGGCCGACCGCCAGACCGCCGTCGTGGAACATTTGACCGACCAGCACCGCACGGCCACCATGCGCGTCCTGCGGGTCGCTTTCCTCTCGTCGACGGCCCTCGACCTGGTCGGCACCCTCTCGGTAGGCTTGATCGCCGTAGAGGCCGGCCTGCGCGTGGCCTCCGGCAACCTGTCCCTGGGCCCGGCCCTGCTGGTGATCCTGCTGGCCCCCGAGGCGTACCGCCCCCTACGCGAAATGGCCACCCGCTACCACGCCTCGACGGACGCCACAGCCGTCATCAACGACGTCGACGAGGTCCTGGCCCCGCGGCACCCGGCGGTGTCGTCGGCAGGCTCCGACAGCCCAGCCCTGAACCTCAACAGGACACCCGGCACCGTCCCGGCCACCACCGATGTCCGGCCGTCCGACGCCCATTCCGCCGCCACCGATGTCTGGCCGCCCAACGCCCATGCCGCTGCCACCGATGTCCGGCCGCCCAACGCCCATGCCGCCGCCACCGCGGCCGACCGCACGCAACCCGCATCCCCTACCGCCACCAACCTCACGCAAGCTGCCACCGCGTCCCCGGCGGACGCCACCTCGCACAGCCCGACGCGAGCCACCACCGCATCCGCTGCCTCAGCCGATCCCGCCCGAGTCGTCACCACGTCCCCAGCCGTCTTCACATCACCCAGGCCCGCGGAAGCCGTCACCGCATCCTCTGCCACCGCCCCATACGCGGGCACGAGGCACGACGATGCAGCATCCATCGGGGAGGCGTCCGCGGCGGTTGCCGGCGGAAGTCATGTCGCTGCTTCATCGGGCGACGCCGTTGGGGCGGCCGTGCTTGAGGAGCGAAGCGCTGGAGTCGCCGTGATCGGGCTGCGGGCCCGTTATCCCGGGGCCACTCGCGACGCCGTCGTGCTGGATGAGCTGGTCGTGCGTCCGGGCGAGATCATCGCGCTGAGCGGACCGTCCGGCGCGGGCAAGACCACCGCGCTGCGCGTCCTGGCCGGTCTGCACGAGGCCACGGCGGGCGTGACCCGGGCCGTGAACCCGCTCTATCTCCCGCAGCGACCGACACTGCCCCACGCCCGGGTGGTCGCCGACCTTTTCGCATCCACCGCCGAGGCCCGCGCGGCCCTCCACCTCGTAGGCCTCGCCGACGACCTGACCCCCCGGACCCCGCTGGGCGAACGCGGCGCCGGCGTGTCGGCGGGCCAACGCCAGCGCCTGGCCCTCGCCGCGCTGCTTTCCCGAGCCGGCGCCGCACCCCAGCCGTCCGCTGAACGGACACCCGTCACCCTGCTGCTCGACGAACCGACCGCCCATCTCGACAGCACTACTGAGTCTCTGGTCATCGACCGCCTGCGGGATGCGGCGAGGGCCGGCGCCGCGATCCTGGTGGTCGCCCACCGCCCGGCGCTGCTCGCCGCCGCCGACCGTGTGGTTCCGCTGTCCGAAGACCCGGCCGTTCCGCTCCCCGAAAACTGTGCCGTCTCGCTGCCCGAAAATCCTGCCGCCCCGCATACCGCGGACTCAAACGGCGACGCACCAACGGGCAGCAGCGACGCCATTCATCCCACGGCCGGAGGCGGCCCGGACCGCATAGCTCCAGGCGCCGCCACTCCAACGGACGTCGCCACTCACGCCACGGCCGGAAGCGGCTTGCTCGGGGACGATCCGTCGTGGGGCGACACGCCCGGGGTCGTGACAGACGGCGCCAGTTCGGGCACGCTGCGCGGCCCGGCCGGGCGCAGCGGAGTGCCGGCGGCGGAGACGGGTTCGCGGGAGCGGTTGCGGGCGAGTTGGTGGCGGCGGTCCGGGGTGGCGGTCGCGCTGGGGAGTGGGTCGTCGCTGGCTGGGCTTGTGCTGACCGGGGCGGCGGCCTGGCTTCTGGTTCGGGCGTCCAGCCTGCCGCCTGTGCTGAGCCTGTCGACGGCCGTCGTGCTCGTGCGCGGCAGCGCTGTGGCCCGGCCGCTGCTGCGGTATCTCGAACGGCTCGTGGCCCACGATGTGGCGTTCGCGCGGCTCGGAGCCTGGCGGGCGCGTGTCTTCGCGGGGCTGGTGCCGCGGGTTCCGGGGCCGCGGTTGCGGCGGCGCGGCGAGCTGCTCACGCAGGTGGTCGGTGACGTCGACGCCCGGGTCGACGGGCTGTTGCGGGGACGGCTGCCAGCCCTGGTCGCGGTCGTGACGGCTGCGGTCGCCGGGGGCGCGATCGCCTGGACCGCCCCGGCGGCGGTGCTGCCGCTGGCCGTGGGGCTGATCATCGCTGGGGTGCTGGCGCCGGCCCTGGCGGCACGCCAAGCGCGGCGGGACGAGGCGGCCACCGGGGACGCGCGCGCCCGGCTGGGGGATGCCATGGTCGAGACCGTGGACGGGATCGAGGATCTGGCCGGCCACGGCGTACCGCATCGGCGCAGCCGTGAACTGGCCCGCCTGGAGTCCAAGGCCGCGCACGCCGCCGGCCGGGCCACCGCGCTCGCGCACCTGGGCTGGGGTGTCGCCGTCACCGGGGTGGCCTTTACGGCGGGGCCCGGCGCCGAATGGGCCGCGGTCCTTCTGCTGGCGACGGTCGTGCTCGGGGAGACCGTGCTCACGCTGCCCGACGCCGCCATCGCCCGGCAACAGGCGGCCGGCGCCGAGAAGCGGCTCGCCGCCCTGACCGCCGAACCGCCCAGCGTGACGTTCCGGGCCGGCAACGCCGGAAAAGGCGGCATCACGCTGACCGGCGTCACCGCGGGCTGGGATCCGGCGCGCGAGCCGGCTCTCCGCGGCCTCGATCTCGAGCTCCCGGCGGGAGAGAAAGTCGCGGTGGTCGGGCGGTCCGGGTCGGGCAAGTCCACGCTGGCGGCCGTCGTCGCCCGGCTGCTCGACCCGCGCGCGGGCACGATGTCGCACGAAGATCGGCCCGAGCGGGACATCCGCGGACGGGTCGTGCTGGTCGGCGACGACACCGATCACATCTTCGCGAGCACGGTCCGCGAGAACCTGCGCCTGGCCCGGCCGGAGGCGAGCGACGACGAGTTGCGGGCCGCGCTGACCCGCGTACGGCTGGGAACTTGGCTGGAATCTCTGCCGCACGGGCTGGACACCTGGCTGGGCAGCGGCGGCACGACGATGTCGGGTGGGCAGGGCCGGCGGTTCGCCACCGCGCGCGCCCTGCTGGCCGGGCCCGAGGTGCTGATTCTCGACGAACCGACCGAAGGGCTCGACGAGGAGGTCGCCGCGGCGTTGATGGCCGACCTGCTCGACGCCTCGGACGGGCGGACCGTGCTGCTGCTGACCCACCGCGCCGAGGGGCTCGACCGGGTCGACCGGGTGTTCGAGCTCAGTGCGGGGCGGCTAAAGCAGCGCGCAGGAATTGCAGTTCGGGCGTGAGCAGGTCGGCGTCGGGGGGCATGTGGCTGGCGCCGGGCAGCGGCAGCACGGTGTGTGACTTGCCGGCGGCGAGCAGGGCCGCCGACAGCCGCATGGTGTGGACCGGATAGACGTTGTCGTCGCGCAGGCCGTGGATCAGCATGAGCGGCCGCGACAGGGTGGCGGCGTCGGCGATCAACGAGCCTTCCTCGTACGGGCCCGGGTCGATCCGGGGGTCGCCGAGGAACCGCTCCTGCCAGTGCGTGTCGTAGAGCCGCAGGTCGGTGACGGGGGCCCCGGCGACGGCGGCGTGGAAGACGTCGGGGCGGCGCAGCACGGCCAGGGCGGCGAGATATCCGCCGGCCGACCAGCCCCGGATGCCGACCCGGTCGACATCGAGCTCGGGGTAGAGCGCGGCCACCGTCTCCAGCGCCACGATCTGGTCCTCGAGCAGCTTGGTCGCCGAACGCCCGCGCGCCTCATGGTCCCAGCGCGGCCCGCGTCCGGGGGTGCCGCGACCGTCCGCGACGATCACCGCGAATCCCTGGTCGGCGAACCACTGCGAGACGTAGTACGAGCGGCGGTCGGCGACGGCGCGTTGCCCGGCCGGGCCGCCGTACGGGTCCATCAGCACCGGCAGCCGCTCGCCGCGCTGCCACATCGCCGGGAACAGCACCGCCGTGCGCAGTTCGTGGCGGCCGGCCCGCAGCAGCGACACCTTGGGGACGACCGGCGAGCTGGTGGCGAACTCCCGGACCGTGCCGCCGGGCCAGGTGACGCTCACGCCGTCGAGCGTGGCCGAGTTGATCACCGTGGCGCCGCCCGCGCGGAAGGCCTCGTGGCGTCCCGGCTCGGTGGTGTGCCGGCGCAGCCCGTCGGCGGCCGACCACGACCAGACGTGCATTTCGACCGGTTCGTCGGAGGCGGTGAAGACCACAGTTCCCCCGTCGACCGCGCACAATTCGCTCACCTGCAGCCCGTCGGGAGTCACCGGCCGGCCGTCGACGGTCAGGCGCCGCGTGTCCCCGTCGTCGACCGTCCAGATCAGAGAGCCTTCCCCCGTACGCCGGGGGAAGCCGGGCGCGATGTGCGTCCAGTTCGGGCCGGTGGTTTCGGCGAGCATTTCCGTACGCCCGGTGGCCGGGTCGACGGCAAGCACCCGCAGCACGGTCTGCGGCCGGTTCTGCACGACCGCCATCAGCCCGTGCCCGTCCCAGACGACGTCGACGAGATATTCGTAGTCGTCCCACCCGAGGTCGGCCCGGACCGGCTCCCCCTCGCCCATGATCCACAGCTGGACGTCGGCGTTGGCCGTGCCCGCGACCGGGTAGCGGTGCGCGGTCGGCGGCTGGGCCGGCTCGCTGGGGTCGCTGAGATACCAGACCTCGACCGGCTCGTTGTCGACGCGGGCCACGGCCAGGCTCCGGCCGTCGGGGGCCCACCAGAACCCGCGATGCCGGCCCATCGACTCGGCGGCCACGTGCTCGGCGAGCCCGTACGTCACGTCTTCCGTCTCCGGCGTCGCGACGGCCCGGTCCCCCGTGCCGTCGGCCCCGATCACCCGCAGCTCGCCGGCGTGCACGTAGGCGACGCGCGTTCCGTCCGGGCTGAGCGTCGCGCCGGTCAGCGGCGTACGGGCGGGAAGCTCTCGGTCCTCGCCGACGACAAAGAGCTTCTCGCCGGCCGTGTAGGCGATGCGGCGTACGGCAGAATCGGCACTGTAATCCGAAATGCCCGCCGACCGGTCCCGCGCCCGTTCGCGTCGCGCCCGTTCCGTCGCCGACATGGCACTCGTCGCGCCGGGCGGTTCGGCCAGCAGAGTCTCCTCCCCCGACCCGAGATCCAGAGACCAGAGCCGCCGTACGGGATCCTCCCCGCCCGCACTGCGCAGGAAGAGAAGGCGCTTCCCGTCCGCCGACACGGTGAAGCGTTGCGGGCGCCCTAGGCGGAACCCCTGCGTCCGGGCCAGAAGCCGCGGAAACGACACAAGCATGAAACAGTCTTACTCCTGTCGATCAAGCTTTTCGCCCCTATGTAGAGTGCATACATGGGTGAGCCACGGATCACGGCGTCGGTGCTACGGGTGCTGGCCGGCCTGCTCGCCGACCCGCAGGCGCAGCGTTACGGCCTCGAGCTGATGCAGGAATCCGGTCTGCCCAGCGGCACGCTCTATCCGATCCTGGCCCGGCTGGAACGGGCCGGCTGGGTGGAATCGCGCTGGGAAAAGATCGACCCGGTCGCCGAGGGCCGCCCGAGCCGGCGTTACTACCTGCTCACCGCCGACGGCCTGGTCGCCGCGCGGCGCGAGGTCGCGCTGATGCAGCAGCAGATGTCCCGCGCGGTCACCCCCACCGCCCGCCGCGCGCGGGAGGCGTGATGGGCCGGGGCGGTTCGCCGCTGGATCGGCTGGCGCGGGCGCTGGTCATCGCGGCGGCCCGGCGGTGGCCCGGCGACCTGGCCGGCGTGATGCGCGACGAGTGGCTGGCCGAGCTCGCCTTCGCCGGAAGTCACCGCCGGAAACTGGCCTTCGCCGTCTCGCTGGCCGTTTCGCCCACGGTCGACGGCCCGTCGTGGCCGGAGCGGGCGCACAGGCTGGGCCGGGCGGCAACGGTCGCGGCCGGCGTGACGCTGGGCGCCGCGGTGGTGGCCAATGTCGCCCGCGCGACCGAACTGTTCGCGCCCATGTTGCTGACCGTGGCCGCGATCCTGCTCGGCTGGGCCGGGCGCCGGGTTCGAGCGTCAGCCGCCCTCGTCGGCCTGGCCGTCTTCGCGTTCCTGCTCGCGGGCAACCCCGTGCCGATCATGCCGTTCATGGGCGCGGCCGACATCGCCCCGGCCGTAACGGTCTGGGCCGCGGGCACCGTCGCCGTGACATGGTGGGCGCGGCGGCTCGTGGCGGCGGGCCGCGGAGGGCGAGCCACCTGCGCCGCCGTCGGCGGCGGTCTGCTGACGCTCGAATTGGCCACCATCGCCGGCTCCGCCCACGCCGCGTCGGTGCTGGGCGTGCCCGCCTGGAGCGCTCCGGCCTGGCTGCCCCTGGCGCTGCTGCCCGGCGACCTCGTCGCGTTCGGCCCTCGCTTCGCCGACGGCACCGCGGCCTTCGGCAGCCTCCAGTCCTCGGGCGCGGCCTTCCACGCCTCCGACATCCTGCTGGCCAACGCCGCCGTCATGACCGGCCCACTCCTGCTGTGCACCGCCTTCGTCGTGGCCTCGGCCTTCCGGGCTCCGGCCCCCACTCACGACTCGGAACTGAACGCGGTCTCCAGCGCAGCCCATGCGGAGGCCCGCAACCGGGGACCGAACGGCGCAATCCACGCCGCCGGCCACGGTCGGGAGCTTGGCATGGCATCAAGCTCATTGGGCGGCGCGGCGCGTGAACTGAGGCCGGATAGGGCACCCGGCAAGCTCGGCATGTCCGCAGTCCCGGGCGAGGCCCGGCGCATTGCCGTGGGGGTCGTGGCGGCGGTCGGAGGACTGATGGTGGCGCCTATGCTGCCGGCCGCGCCCGTGGATGCCGACGCTGCCCTGCCGCGGATGTTGAGCAACTCGACGGCATTCGGGTTCGGGTTCGTCGAGCATCCGGTGGGGCTCGGACTGATGGCGCTGATTCTGGCTGTGCTGGCGGTGCGGGCTGCCGACGCCCGGTCGGCCGCCGGGTAACGAAGTCGGCACGGTATCTTCTCCGCAGCCCAGGCCCTATGTAGGGTTTCGAGCATGGGAAAGCGATGGATGTGGGTGCTCGCCGCGGTGGCCGGGGCGATCTCGGCCGGAGTGGCACTCGGACGGCCGGCCGAGACCCGCCTCACCGATATGGCCGTCTATCTGGGCGCGGTCGGCGGGCTGGCCGACGGGGGCAGCCTCTACGACTTCGCCCGGGGCGCCGCGCCCTTCACCTATCCACCGTTCGCCGCCCTGGTCTTCACGCCGCTGACGTGGGTGCCGGTTCCGGTCGTTCAGGTGGCGTGGACGCTGGCCACCCTGGCCACGGTCGCCGCCGTGGCGGCCCTGGTGACGCGCGGCCCGGCCACGGCGGCAAAGGCGCCCGTCGCAGCACCGGCGACGCACGGGTCGGCCACGGCGGCGAACGCGCTGTCAAAGTTCGCCGCGGCCCCGGTGGCGGTGGCGGCTCTGGTGCTCGTGCTGTCCGCCCCGGTCTCGTCGAATCTCAAGTACGGGCAGGTCAGCCTGTTTCTCGCCGCGCTCGTCCTGGCCGATCTGCTGCTCCTGCGGCGTACGGGATGGAACGGGGCCTTGATCGGGATCGCGGCCGCCGTCAAGCTCACGCCTCTGATCTTCGTTCCGCTGCTGTGGTTCTCGGGCCGCCGGCGCGCGGCGGTGGTGGCGTCGGGAACGTTCGCCGGGTGCGGGGCGATCGGCGCGCTGGCGCTGCCGGGCGACTCGTGGCGGTTCTGGCTGGGTGAGATGTTCGACGTCAGCCGGCTCGGCTACATCACCGGCCTGGGCAACCAGTCGCTCAACGGGGCCCTGATGCGGCTAGAGGTGCCCGACCATGCCCGCTCGGTGCTCGTGGTGGCCATCGGCGGGACGATCGCCGCGGCGGCTCTGCTCCGGGGCGTACGGCTGGCCGCCGAAGGCCATTGGCTGGGCGCGACCGTTGTCGTGGGGGCGGCCAGTGTCGTGCTCTCGCCGGTCTCGTGGACGCATCATCAGGTCTGGCTCGTGCTCGCCGCCCTGCTTCCCGTGGCCGGTCCAGCCTGGGTGCGGGTCGCCTGGCCGGTCACGGTTCTCGTCGTCATGCTGGCGCCGGTGACCGCGATCGGCCCGCTGAGCGAATCGCGGCTGCTGCTGGCCGTCGCCGCGGCCGCGATGGTGCCGCTCTACGACGGGACGCGACGCTGGGACGGGATGCGCACCCCGCTCACCTCGGTCGGCGGCCGCAAGGCGGTCACCGTCGCATAGCCCTCGGCCAGCAGGGCCAGGTCGGTGCCGGGCACCAGCTGCTCGTCGACGCGTTCGATGGTCGTCCGGACGAAGCCCTCGCCGGCCTCGGCGATCGCGATGCCGGCCTGGCCGAACGTGGCCAGCGCGGCCTCCCGCAGCTCACCGGGCCGGGGCCGGTCGGGCACGTTGACGTTGAGAACCGTGCCCGCGGGCGCCGACTCCAACGTCTCCAGAAGCCCGGCCGCCGTCGAGGCCGCGGCGTCCCAGTGCAGCTTGTCGTCGGACGGGACGACGATCGCGTTGCCGCCCGAGGACGGTGACACCGACGCGTCGGCGTTGAGCACGTCCAGCGACACCGCCATCGCCCGCATGCCGTAGTTGGCCGCGGTCAGCGCCGCCCCGACGGTGGCCGAGTGCAGCACGGCCCGGCCCGCGTTGGCGCCCCGGTTGATCCCGGACAGCACGAGATCCGGCGGCGGCCCGAAGACGCCCAGGGACGCGAGCACCACGATGTACGCCGGTGAGGCCGCCACCCCGAAGGCCGTCAGGTCGGAGATGTCGGCGTGGGTGACGACGATCTGGCCGTCCGACACCACCGCGGACAGGGCCGCGCTCATCCCGCTCGCCTCGTCCTGCGGTGCCGCCACCACGACGTCGTACCCGGACGGCACGGCCAGCGCCAGAGCCCGCAGCCCGGGCGCGTCGATCCCGTCGTCGTTGGTCACGAGGACCCTCATCGCGGCTCGATCCGCACGCGGCTCATCAACTCCCGCACCGCCTCGCCCCTTCCGGTTCCCAGCCCGTGCCGGGTCACGTTCAATGCACCAGCCGCCGACCCGGTACGCAAGGCCTCGTCCATCGAACCACCCCGGGCGAGCACCGAAGCCACTCCCGCGGTCATCGAATCCCCGGCCCCACGATGCTCGTTGACGCGCAGCGGCGGCGGGTGCACCTCGCACTCGTTGCCGTCGTAGAGGGCCAGCGCGGCGTCACCGGCCCGGCTGATCAGCACCCCTTCGAGGCCGCGCTCGAGCAGTTTGCGCCCGGCGGCCAAAAGCGAGTCGACACTGTCGTCGGCGGCGAGCCCGTCGTCGATCAGCTCCTCGTGGCTGACCTTGACAAAGGCCACCCCGCCTTCCAGTACGGCGGTCAGATAGTTCCCCGACAGGTCGGCCACCACCCGTACGCCGTTGGCCGTCAGATCCGCCGCCAGCCGCTCGTACAGGGCCGGGTCGACCACCGACGGCCCGTGCGGCCCGCTCAGGACGGCGACCGACGAGCGCAGCCCCTCGGTGAGCGCGACGTTGTGCAGTTCGTCGAGGTCATGGCGTTCCAGCGGCTCCCCCGGGTGCTCGGCCACCGTGTCGCGTTCCCCGTCGCGGCGGTCGTGCACGTACCACCCGGTCGTCGCGCGCCGGGGTACCGCACGCACGTCGAATTCCTCGGTTCCGAGAAGCGCCTCGACCAGCGAGCCCGGTTCACCGCCGAGGGCGACGCACAGGGTGACCGGCACACCGAGAGCGGAGATCATGCGCGCCTGCCACACACCCTGCCCACCGGGGTGGACGTGCAGGTCCGGCGCATTGTTCTGCTGCTCGATCGTCACGGTCAGGATCGGCGCGGGGGCAAAAACCATCACCCGGTCGGTCATGGCCCCTTCGTTACCCGCCCGACGCGAATTCAAGCAACCGCGGCCGGCCCGATCGTGTGCGTCAGCCGACCCGGGTGAGGCGCAGGTAACGCCGTCCGGCCGCGTGCCGGGCACTGCGGGGTTCGACGCGCAGGCGGACCGTGGCGCCCGGGCCGAGATGGACGGGCAGGGCCTCGCTGCCGGTCCAGTCGAGCTTGGCCCGCACGGTGTGGGTGCCCGGGGGGAGCGCCAGCGACAGCTCGCGGCCGCACCGGACCGAACCCTTCACGGCGCCGTCGACGACGATCTCGTACGCCCGGGCCCGGTCGAACCAGTGCCCGGAGGGGCGTTCGACGGTGAGCGTAGCGATGACAGTCATACCAACGATCCTGCCACCCTGGCCCGCACCTCGCAGCGCGAGCTACTCGGCCACTTCGTTGATCAGTTTGCGGACGGCCTTCTCGCTGCCGGACTTCACGACCTCGCCCTCCTCGTACGCCTCGAGCACGCGCGGGTCGACGTAGGACGCGCGGGCCACGGCAGGCGTGTTGCCCAGCAGCTCGGCGACCTCCTTCATGGCGTGCGACACGGCCTTCTTGCGCTTGGACTCGGTCGGCTGGGGGCCCTGCGAGGCCAGCGACCGGGCCGCCTCGACGGTGCCGTGCCACGTACGGAAGTCCTTGGCCGTCATCCGCTCGCCGCTGACCTCGCGCAGGTAGTCGTTGATGTCGTCGGCGTGGATGTCCCGCCAGCGGCGGCCGGCCCGGTCGTAGAACGCGAACAGCCGGTCCTCTCCGCGGCGCCGGATCTTCAGGTCGCGCAGCACCTGGCAGACCTCGCCGTCGCCGACCGTGCCCGAGTGCGAGACGCCCGACTTGCCGGTGAACTCGAGCAGCACGCACCCGCCCTTGGTCCGCACGTGTTCGGGCCGCAGCGTGGACAGCCCGAACGACGGGTCGTCCTCGCGGACGGCGTACTGGTCGCTGCCGATCCGGAACATGCCCATGTCGAGCAGCCGGACGATCGCCGCCAGCACCCGCTGCCGGGTCAGCCCGCGGCCCTCGGTCAGGTCGGCGCAGAGCCGGTCGCGGATCTTGGGGAGCCGGGCCGCCACCTCGAGGGCGTGGTCGAACTTCTCCTCGTCGCGCGCGGTCCGCCACTCGTCGTGATAGCGGTACTGCTTGCGGCCGGCCGCGTCGACCCCGGTGGCCTGGATGTGCCCGCGCGGGTCGGGTGAGATCCACACGTCGGTCCAGGCCGGCGGGATGACCAGCGCCTTGATCCGTTCGAGCGCCGCGTCGTCGGTGAGCCGCGAGCCGTCGTTGTCGCGATAGGTGAAGCCCTGGCCCGAACGCTGCCGGGCGTAGCCGGGCCGGGTCAGGTCAGAGCGTCGCAGCCGCACCGGTCACCTCGCGGGCGGCGTCGAGCACCTCGCCGGGCTCGATGGCCAGCAGCGCCGGATGCACCCCGGGGTCGGGGCTGTCGCCGGGCTCGCTGCGGGTGCCGTGCCAGATCGCGCGGTGCTGCGGCCGGTCGGGCGGGCCCCAGCGCCGCGGTGACATCGGTCCGAACAGGACCACCGAGGGCGTACGGTACGCCGACGCGAGATGGGCGATGCCGGTGTCCCCGCTGATCACGACCCGGGCCCGGGCGACCAGCGCGGCGAGCTCCCCCAGGTCGGTGCGGGGCACGGCCGCCTCGCCCAGACCGGCGCGCTCGGCGACGCGTACGGCCAGGTCTCTCTCGGCGGAGGAACCGGTGATCAGCACGCGGTGGCCGTCGGCGCGCAACCGCTGCGCCACGGCCGCGTAGCGCTCGACCGGCCAGCGGCGCGACGGCGACTTGGCCCCGGGATGGATGATCGACATCCCGGACGGGCCACCGGACGGCGGCCGGAGTGAAAGATCCGAAGAGTCAGCGGCCACGCCGTAGTGGGACAGCAGCCGGCACCAGCGATGCACCTCGTGCTCCTCCTCATCCCAGGCAGGACCGTCGAGATGCCCCGCCGGTGGGCAGGCAAACGCCCACAACCGATCGGGTGAGGCGGCTTGGAGCAGCCGGTGCGATTCCGGCCCGCAGCCGTGGAGGTTGACCGCGATCGCGGCATGCGGCAGCTCGGCCGGATCGAGGCCGGACGCCGGCACGACGCGGTCGACGCCGCTGATCAGCGAGGTCAGCGGCGTCAGCCAGGCCGGCGCGGCCAGCGCGAGCGTGCGTCCGGGAAAGGCTCCGCGGAGCCCGCGCAGGGCGGGCACCGCGGTCAGCAGGTCGCCCACCCCGAGCGCGCGGAGGGCGAGGATCACGGGTACGAGCTCTCCGTCTCGGCCGCGATGACGAGCTCCCGGATGGCACAACCGCGCGGCTGTCCGAGGGCGAACATGATCGCTCCGGCCACGTTGGCCGGGTCGTTGAGGATGGCGTCCGGTCCCGGCTTGTACTGGTCGTCACGCTCGTCGAAGAACTTGGTGCGCATGCCGCCGGGGATCACCAGCGTGACGTTGACCTGCCCGGCCAGCTCGGCCGACAGGGCCCGGGTGAAGCCGACGACGCCGAACTTGGCCGCGCAGTACGCCGTGGCGTCGCTGACCGCCTTGACGCCCAGCGTGGAGGCGACGGTGACGATGCCGCCGTGCGACTGCTTGAGCGCCGGGATCGCGGCCCGGATGACGGCCGCGGTGGCCAGCAGGTCGATGGTGACGATGCGGTCCCAGGTCTCGCCGGGGATGTCGGCCAGCGCGCCGGGCACGTCCATGCCGGCCGCCGTGACGACGCCGTCGATGCTGCCGCCGGCCTCCTCGATCGCGCGGCGGGTGGCGGCCTCGGCGGCGCGGGTGTCGGCCAGGTCGCATTCGATCCAGGCGACGCCCTCGGCCGGGGCCTGGCGGTCGATCACGTACGGGCGGCCGCCGGCCTTGATCACGGCGTCGACGACGGCGGCGCCGAGCCCGCTCGAGCCGCCGGTGACGATCACTGCGTCCATGTGCTGGTTTACCTCCGGGTAGGGGCGGCCTGAGCCGCGATTTCGGGGCGGGCCGGTGCGGACTGAGCCGCCTGGGCCGCGGCGATGGTCTTGGTGGTCGATCGGCCGTCGAGGTAGGGCACGATCACGGTCTGGCCGCCCCAGCGCTCGACGAGCTCGGTCTCGGGCAGCGAGTCGTAGTCGCCGCCCTTGACCCAGATGTCGGGGCGCAGCCAGGTCAGCACGGCCTCGGGGGTGGACTCGCCGAAGATCACGACGGCGTCCACGCAGTCGAGGGCGGCGAGCATGCGGGCCCGGTCGTGCTGCGAGTTGAGCGGGCGGTCGGAACCCTTCAGACCTCGTACGGAGTCATCGCTGTTCAGACACACGATGAGGCAGTCGCCCAGCCGGCGGGCGGCGCGCAGGGTGGCCAGGTGGCCCACGTGCAGCAGGTCGAAGCAGCCGCCGGTGGCCACGACCGTGCCGCCCCGCTCACGCACCTCGGCGATCAGCCGTCCCGCGTCCTCGGCGCCGATGCGCTCGGGCGGAACGGAAGCGACCTCGCGCGCCGGGGCCAGGGCCGCCGTCACTCCCCCACCCGCGACGTAGGCCGAGGCGGCGGCGACGGCCTGCTGGACGGCCTCGGAGACGAGCGCGCCCTCGGCCAGCGCGAGCGCCGCACTGGCCGCGAACCGGTCCCCCGCGCCGCAAGTGTCGCCGTCGCCCACGGTGGGCGCGGGAACGACCAGCGGCGTCGGCCCCGAGTGGCACAGCACCGCGCCCTCGGCCCCGCAGGTGACGACGACCGCACCGGCCCGCCACTGCTGCCGCAGCGCCTGCGCGCCCCGCTGGGCGGCGGCCAGGGTGGACCCGCCACCGGCGTCGCCCGACAGCTTGCGCACCTCGGCCAGGTTGGGCGTGACCAGGCGCGCGTTCGGCACCGGCGGCGGCCCGTTGGGGTGCGGATCCCAGACGATCGCGGCCTTGGTCTCGCCCAGGGCCCGGCGCAGCTCCGGATGCCGGGCCACGCCCCGCCCGTAGTCGCTGACCAGGATGGCCTTGGCGTCGCGGAGCACGTCAAGCACGGCCTCGGCCGCCTCGCCGGGTGGCCGGGCGTCACCACCGCGGTCGAGGCGCAGCAGCACGTGCCCGTCCGCGCGCAGCCGCACCTTTTCGGGCGTCGCCCCGGGAAGCGGCAGCGCGTACACCTTCACCCCGGCGTCGGCCAGCAGCTCGCTGAGGCGGGCCCCGCCGGCGTCGTCGGCCAAGGCGGTGACCAGCGCGACCTCCTGACCGGACTGGGCCGCGAGCAGGGCCGCGAGGCCGGCGCCGCCGGGACGCTCGGCCACCCGCTCCTCCTCGAGGACGGGCGCCGGGGCGTCCGGGGCGACCCGCCGGACGCTGCCGTCCACGTCCCGGTCCAGCAGGGTGTCGCCGACGATGACCAGCCTCATACCGAGACCTCCACCTGGAAGTCGGCGAAAGGGGCGACGGCCGGCAGGGTCCGGTCGAGGTACTCGCACATCAGGTGGACCGCGACCAGGTGCAGTTCCTGCACGACCTGGCTGTCCGGGGACGGGCAGCGCAGCGCTTCGTCGGAGGCGTCGGCGAGCGGCCCGTCCGGCCCGGTCATGGCCCACGTGCGCATGCCGCTCTCCTTGGCCGCCCGCACGGCGGCCAGCAGGTTGGGGCTGCGCCCGCTGGTCGACAGGGTGATCAGCACGTCGCCGGGGCGGCCGTGGGCGCGCACCTGGCGGGCGAAGATCTCGTCGAAGCCGTAGTCGTTGCCGATCGCGGTGACCGCCGACGAGTCCGGGGTCAGCGCGATCGCCGACAGCGGCCGGCGCTCCTCGCGCAGCCGCCCGACCAGCTCGGCCGCCAGGTGCTGGGCCTCGGCCGCGCTGCCGCCGTTGCCGGCGACCAGCAGGCGCCCGCCCTGGCCCAGGTGCCAGGCCAGGTCGGCGCCCCACCGGGCGAGCCGACCGGCCTCGGCCCGGAACGGCACCAGGGCCGCGGTCAACGCGGACAGATGCCCTTCGAGAAAGTCCGTCACGCCACTACCTCCGGGGTGTTCGCGGTGAGTCCGGCGTACGCCTCGGCCAGCCGCTCGGCGATGCGCGGCCAGGCGTACGTGTATTGGGCCCGATCGACGGCGGCGGCCGCGTAGGACAGCCGGCGCATCTCCTCGACGGCCAGCTTGCGCAGCGCCGCGCCGAGCCGGGCCGGGTCGCGCGGGGGCACTAGGTCGCCGGTGACGCCGTCGACCACCGTGTCGGCCAGGCCGCCGACCGCGGTGGCGACGACCGGGACGCCGCACGCCATCGCCTCGAGCGCGGTCAGGCCGAACGGCTCGTACCAGGGGGTGGCGGCCAGGATGTCGGCCGAGCGGTACCACTTCGGCATCTCGTGCGACGGGACCGCGCCGGCCAGCACCACCCGGTCGCCGACTCCGCACGCCCGGGCGAGGTGCCGCAGCTTGCGGGCGTACGGGTCGTCCTCGAGATCGCCCTCGGGCGGTCCGCCGACCACGACCAGCTCGGCCTGCTGGACGGCCGGGAGGGCGCGGATCAGGTCCTCGACGCCCTTGCGCTCGACGAGCCGGGCCACGGTCAGGATGCGCAGGCGGTGACCGTTGCGGGGCACGGCCGGGCCGTCCGGGCGGAAGCGTTCGATGTTGACGCCGGAGGGGACCAGCGTCATCTGCGCGCGGGGCACACCCAGCCGGAGCAGCTCGCGCACCTCGTCCTGGCACTGCACGATCACCCGGTCGACGGCCCGGCCCAGCTCGCGCTCGTAGGCGACGCGCCGCGGCGGGCTGGTGTCGGCCGCGCCCTGGTGGCGGCGCTTGACCGAACCGAGCGCGTGGTACGTCTGCACGACCGGCACGTCACAGCGGCGCCCGGCGGTGACCGCGGCCAGCCCGCTCATCCAGAAGTGCGCGTGCGCGACGTCCGGCTTCCACTCCGTACGCCAGTCCTCGGCCAGGAAATCCGCGAACGCCCCCATGAACGGCAGCAGCTCGTCCTTGGGCAACGCCGTCGCGGGCCCGGCCGGCACGTGCACGACGTCGATCCCGTCGGCCATCGGCATCACGGCCGGCAGGTCGGCGCTGTCCCGGCGGGTGTAGACGCGGATCTCGTGCCCGGCCGCGGCGAGCGCCCCGGCCAGTTCGGCGACGTGCGAGTTCTGCCCGCCCGCGTCGACTCCCCCGAGGGCGGCGAGCGGACTGGCGTGCTCCGAGATCATCGCGATGCGCATGTTTCCTCCTCCAGCAGCCGGTCCCAGTCCGCGAGGAACCGGTCCAGCCCGTAGCGGGCGAGGGCGACCTGGCGGGCCCGGGCGCCGAGGCTGCGGGCCGCGGCGTCGTCCTCGAGCAGCCAGTGCGCGGCCTCGACCAGGGTGGTGACCCGGGTGTCGAGCACCCCGGCGTCGGGTGGCACGGCGACGACCGCCTCGGTCGTGGCCAGGCCGATGATCGGCATGCCCATCTGCATGGCCTCGATCAGGCTCAGCCCGAGCGACGTCCAGCGGCACAGATGCAGGTAGGCCCGGCGGCGCGCCACTTCCGCGTGCATCCGGTGCTGGGGAAGGTCTTCGAAGACGTTGGCCCCGGTGAGCTTCTCGACACCCATGCCGAAGACGTCGAGCGGCGCCACGCCGGCGAACCGCGGGAACAGATCGGTGCCGGTCACGCGCTGACGGCGTACCGGCTCGTTGGTCACCACGGCCAGGTGCGGAACCTCGCCGGTCCAGCGCGCCTTCGGTTCGACGATGCCGTGCTCGATCACTGTCGTCCGGGTGCCGCCGTTGTCCCACATCAGCTCGTTGAAGTCGGTGACGTGGGCGATGACCAGGTCGTCCCGGCCGGCCATGGGGTGGCGGCTGTTGGGCACGTCGCCCTTGGGGGTGTTGTGCTCCACATAGATCACCGGGACACCCTTGGGCACCCGTTCGAGTTCTCCGGGGCGTTGCACGATCGCCACGTCGGCGTCGCGGATGTCCTCGAGCGGCATCTCCTCGACGGTCGCGGGCCAGTCGAACGTGCGGGCCCGGCCCCGGCCCCACTCGTCGCGGGCGTCGTTGACGGGAATGAGGTAGCGGTGCTTGCCCTGGACGAAGGAGGTGGTCCAGGAACCGTGCACATGCCAGAGAAGGATGTTCACGCGGCGGCCTCGCTGGTCTCGGCGGGGGCGGCCAGCCGCGCGACGGCGGCCACCACCTCCGCGGGCTCGATGGTGGACAGACAGGGGTGTCCGGCAACCGGGCAGATGGTGGCGCGGGTGTCACGGCAGGGCGCGCTAGCCCGGCCGAGCCGGACGTTGGGCACGCGGTAGGGACCCCATTGGCCGTACGGGACGGTTGGGGCGTACAGGCTGACGACGGGGGTGCCGACGGCGGCGGCCAGGTGGGCGGGCCCGGTGTTGGCCACGACCACCGCCCGCGCGCCGGACAGGATGGTGGCGAGCTCGGCCATCGAGGTGCGCCCGGCCTTCTCGGCGACGTCCCCGGCCACGTACGCGGCCAGGTGGTGCTCGTCCGGGCCGGCGGTCACCAGCACGCGGTGACCGGCCGCGGCCAGACCGGCGACGATCTCGCGCATCGTGTCCGGCGGGCACGACCGGGCCTCGCAGCTGGCTCCCGGGTGAACGACGACGTAGTCGCCCCGGGGGCCACCCGCCGCGGTGACCCGCAGACCGCCGTCGTCGCCCGGCGGCAGCGCGAATCCGGCCGCGGCGGCCACGCTGCGGGCCCGTTCGGGTTCCGGCAGCCCGTCCGGCACGCGGTGCCGGACGTCGAGCAGCGAGCCGGGATAGTCCTCGCTGATCGCGGTGATCCGGCCGATCCCGGCCATCCGCATGAGCAGCGCCAGGGGCAGCGCCGACTGGTGGTACGAGGTGAACACGACCGCCTCTTCGGCCCCGGTGGCCCGGAGGCGTTCGACGAGGGCGGTGACGCCGGCCGGGTCGACCGGGTCCGGATGCGGGTCGATCCAGGGCAGCCGCCACTCGACGATCTCGTCGACGCCGGGCAGCAACTCGGCCGCGGCCCGGCCGCGCGGCCCGCAGAGCAGCACGACCCGGTCGGCGCCGGCCGCGACGGCCCGGATGGCCGGCCCGGTGATCAGCACGTCACCGGCCGAGTCGGACCGGACAACCAGGACCGTTCGGCTGCGATCCTGGCGAAAACCCGGCGTGACCAGGGCTTCGCGGTGCAAGATGAGATCAGCGGCCGCGGTGAGGGTGGCGGCGACGGCGGGCGCCGCGGCGACCTCGGCCGGCAGCGTGATCGGGGTCGGCACCAGGATCGCGGCGGCCCCGGCGGCCTGGGCGGCCTCGGCGTCGCGGCCGATGTCGCCGATCATCACGCATCGTGCCGGTGTGGTGCCCAGCGCCTCGGCGGCTGCCGTGACCAGGCCGGGTGCGGGTTTGCGGCAGCGGCATCCGGCGGTGTCGTCGTGCGGGCAGATCTGCCAGGTGCCGAACGGCCCGAGCAGTTCCTCCACGCGGCGGTTCACGGCCTCGAGCTGGCCGGCCGTGAAACGGCCACGGGCCAGCCCGGACTGGTTGGTCACGACGCCGAGCCGCAGGCCGGCCGCGCGCAGCCGGTCGAGGGCTTCCCGGGCGCCCGGCATCGGCTCGACCTTGGACGGGTCGCCGTTGTACGGCACGTCGACGATCAACGTGCCGTCCCGGTCGAGCAGCACGGCGTCGAACAACTGGCTCACCGGGCGCGCCACCTCCACCAGCCGCGCAGCCAGTGCCACGTGGCCGCGGGCGGGATGGCCGCGCTGGTCGCGAGCATGGTGGCGACCTCGCGCGGGTCACGCGGGCCGGGCACGATGCGGGCGGCGGCGAACTCCGCGGTCCCGGCCGCCCACAGCAGACCGGCGAGCGTGGCCGGTCCCTTCCGCCGAGCCGCCGCCAGAGTCAGCGCGGCCAGGCCGGCGACGGTGATCGCCATGTGGCGCGAGCGGCGTCCGGGCGGGATTTCCAGCAGCTCACGCCAGGAGGGCCCGTAGAGGCGGCGCAGCAGGGCGTCGTCGGCGTTGCCCCGCTGCGTGCGGACGCTGACCCACGGGCTCTCGGGCCGCACCGGATGCGTGACCCGGCGCCGCCCGCGCCGCAGCTCCCACCCGTCCTCGCGGACGCGGAAGGCCAGCTCGGCGTCCTCGCGGAAGGCCCGCGGCAGACGCTCGTCGAAGCCACCGCACCGCTCCAGCGCGTCGCGGCGGTAGGCCATGTCGGCCGTGATCCACGCGCCCTCGGCCAGACCGGCCGTGACCCGCTCCCAGTCGGTGGGCCGCCGCCCGGACGGCAGCGGCACCCGCAGCTCGCCCTGGATGCCGCCCACGTGCTCGCCCGCCGCGGCCAGGTCGTCGACGAGCCGGTCGGCCCAGTCGGCGTCGGGCAGCACGTCGTCGTCGAGGAACGCGACCCAGTCGTGCTTGGCCGCCCGCCAGCCCACGTTGCGGGCCGCGGCCGGGCCCCGCGACGGTCCGGTCAGGACGGTGGCCGGCACGTCCAGCGGCGGCGGCGAGCCCGGCCGGTCGTCGATGACGAGCAGTTCCAGGTCGTGCTTGGCCACGCCGGGGGCGAGCGCGGTCAGGAGCCGGGCCAGGCTGGGCCGTCCGAGGGTGGGAACGACCACGGTCGCGGTCACTCGAACGCCCTCGCCCGGTGGACGGCGAACGGGCCCATCGCGAGCAGGTCGACCGGCGCCGAGCCGAACAGCTCCATCGCCTCGCGCGGCGTGTCCACCATCGGGCGGCCGGCCGTGTTGAGCGAGGTGTTGACGACCACCGGCAGACCGGTCAGCTTTTCGAACTCGGCCAGCATCTCGGCCACCAGCGGCTCGGTCTCGGTGTGCACGGTCTGCACCCGGGCGGTGCCGTCGACGTGGGTGACGGCCGGGATGCGGCCCTTCCACTCCGGTTTGACCTGGTGCACGAAGAGCATGTACGGGCTGGGATTGACGCCGGTGAAGATGTCGTCGAAGCGCTCGGCCCGCACCATCGGGGCGATCGGGCGGAACTGCTCGCGGCCCTTCACGTTGTTCATCCGCGTCTGGGTGTCCTGGTCGCCGGGGTGGGCGAGCAGCGAGCGGTGGCCGAGGGCGCGGGGGCCGTATTCGCTGCGGCCCTGATACCAGGCGACGATGCCGTTGCCGGCCAGCACCTTGGCCGCCTCGGCGGCGATCGACTCCGGGCGGGTGAACGGCAGCCCGGCCCGGCGCAGCTCCGCTTCCAGCTCGTCGTCGGTCCATCCACGACCGAGCGCGGCGGTGCCGAAGGGCACGTTCTTGCCCAGCACGGACAGGGCCCCGCCGAGCGCCGTCCCGGAGTCACCGGCGGCCGGCTGCACCCACACCCGGTCGAACGGGCCCTCGGCGGCGATCCGGCCGTTGGCCACGCAGTTGAGCGCGGTGCCGCCGGCCATCGTCAGGGTCTTGAGACCACCGGAGGCCTCGTACGTCCACCGGGCCAGCTCGAGCAGCACCTCCTCCAGCCGCACCTGCACGCTGGAGGCCAGGTCGGCGTGGGCGTCGGTCATCTCGCCGTCGGCCGTGCGGGCCTTGGCCAGCGCGTCCCAGTCGATCCGGTCGACCGTGAACCCGCCGTCGTCGGTGGGCCGCACGAGCTCGCGCAGAAGACCCAGGAACCGCGGACGCCCGTACGACGCCAGGGCCATCACCTTGTACTCGTCGCTCGAGTGCATGAACCCCAGGTGACGGGTCAGGTCCTCGTAGAGCAGCCCGAGCGAGTGCGGCAGTTCCTGGCTCTTGAACACCTCGAGCTCGCCGCCCCGGAAGGCGCCCGCGAGGTGACTGGCCACTTCGCCCCGTCCGTCGAGGACGAGGGTCGCGCTGTCCTCGGGCACGGAGAGCCCGGCCGAGGCGGCGTGCGCGACGTGATGCGGCACGAACCGGACCTGCTCGGGGTCGAGGCCGGGCAGCGCGGCCGCCAGGAACTGCGGCGCACGCCGGGCGTAGTCGACGCGCAGGTGGTCCCACGGGTCGTTCAGGCCCAGGCTCGCCGCGTCGCGCGACAGTCCGGGGTCGAAGGAGTAGGCGACCGCGTCGAGGTCGCCCGGGCGCAGGCCGGCCTCCTCGAGGCACCAGGCGGCGGCCAGCTCGGGCAGTTCCCATGCGGCGAACGGCACCGGCCGCTTGCCGTGCTTACGGCGGCTGAAGCGCTCTTCCTCGGCGGCCGCCACCACCTGACCGTCGACCACCAGGGCGGCCGCCGGATCGTGGAAGATCGCGTTGATTCCCAGCACTCGCATGGCGCGCCGGGTACCCGGGGATCTGGCAGTTACTCCCAAGATCGTTGACTTCTTGCAAATAAACCGCCGTATGGGGGCCCACCTGCACTGATAGCGAGGTTTGAAGTCCCCGGCCCCGGGCAAGCGCCCGGCATGTTCGAGGTTTCGCAATACGTGGCCGGCTCCTGGAATCCCGGCGATTCGGGCCGGCAACTGACCGTTCTCAACCCGGCCGACGGCACCCCCGTGACGTCCATTTCGGTCGCCGGAGAACAGGACGTCGAGGCGGCCGTACGGGCGGCGCGCGACGCGGCGCCGGGCTGGGCCGCCACCGCACCGGCGGCCCGCGCGGCCGCCCTGCACGCGGCGGCCGACGCCGTGGCCGGGGCGGCCGACGAGCTGGCCGCGATCATGACGGCCGAGATGGGCAAGCCGGTCGACGGCGCCCGCGAGTCCATCATGGCCGGAGTCGGAACGCTGCGGCAGTACGCCGAGCTCGGCCCGACCCATCGCGGGCGCACGCTGGCCGGCAACGACGAGGCGATCGACCTCATGGCGTACGGGCCGCGGGGCGTGGTGGCCGTGATCACGCCGTGGAACGACCCGGTGGCGGTGTCGTGCGGGCTGCTCGGCGCGGCCCTGGTCACCGGCAACACGGTCGTGCACAAGCCCAGCGAGCGGACCCCGGCCACCGGCTGGCGGCTCGTGCAGCTGATGGCCCCGCACTTCCCGGCCGGCGTGCTCAACCTGCTCAGCGGCGACGGCGAGGTCGGCGCCCGGCTGGCCGCCGCCCCGGTGGACGTGGTGGCCCAGGTCGGCTCGACCGCCACCGGCCGCTCGATCGCCGCGGCCTGCGCCCGTACGGGGGCCAAGGCTCTGCTGGAGAACGGCGGCAGCGACCCCGTGATCGTCGACGCCGGTGTGGACCCCGAGTGGGCCGCCTCGCAGGTCGCGCTGGGCGCCTTCGTCAACTCGGGTCAGATCTGCGTGGCCGTCGAACGCGTCTACGTGCACTCCGAAGTGGCCGAGCCGTTCCTCGAGGCGCTCACGGCCGAGGCCGGCCGGTGGGAGTCGCAGATCGGCCCGATGGTCGACCGGCGCATGCGCGACGCCGTCGACGAGCAGGTGCAGCTGGCCGTCAAGCAGGGCGCCCGGGTGCTGCACGGCGCCACGGCCCCGGCCGGCGACAGCGCGTTCTACCCGCCCACCGTGCTGGCCGACTGCACCGGCGACATGGCCGTGGTCCGCGAGGAGACGTTCGGGCCGGTCGCGCCGGTCGTCACGGTCGGCTCGTTCGAGGAGGCCCTGACGCTGGCCGCCGACTCCCCGTACGGGCTGGCGGCGACCGTGCTGACCACATCGATGAGCAACGCGCAGCTGGCGTGGCGGCGGCTGCCCGCGGGCACCGTGAAGATCAACGCGGTCTTCGGCGGGGCGCCCGGCGGCGCCGCGCACCCGCGGCGGGGCAGCGGGCAGGGCTTCGGCTACGGCCCCGAGCTGCTCGACGAGATGACCGTGATGAAGGCCGTCCACATCGAGGCGCCGCCGCAGGGCTGGTGATCATCCGAGCCGTCGCAGGCCGGTTTCGACCTGCGACGGCAGCCGGTGGCGGTGGCGAAGGGCCCATCCGGCCTGCCGTACGGCGTCGGCCGCGCCACGCGGGTTGTCCCGCACGGCGGCTCGCAACGTCCGGGCGACGACGCCCGGCGGCCGGCGCAGCATCGCGGTGAGCACCCGGTTGCGCGTCTCGACCCGGGCCCGCGCCCCGTTGTCCCGTCCGGCCGGCAACGGCAGGTGCCGCACGACCAGCTCGTCGACGTACGAGAGTTCGTGCCCGGCCGCGGCCAGGTCCATCGCCAGCAGCGCCTCCTCGCCGTAGACGAACAGCCTCGGCTCGAAACCGCCGGCGGCCAGGAAAGCGTCCCGGCGGACGATGATCGAGCAGGCCAGGAAGCCGAGGATCGACGGCCCGGCCGCGCCCGGCGGGGTCCCGAGCGGCGACGCGGCCATCTCGGCCGACACCGGATCGAGGCGGCCCTCGGGCCCGACCAGCACCCGCGCGGCCAGCAAGGCGGCGCGCGGGTGCTCACGCATGATCGAGGCGGCCCGGGCCAGCGATCCCGGCGTCCAGTACGAGTCGTCGTCGGCGAACGCCACGTACGGCGTATAGGCCCGCCGGACGCCGGCGTTGCGAGCTGCCGCCCCGCGGTTCTCCCCGAGCTGGATCGTCTCGACCCCGGGGAAGACCGGCGGCGCCTCGTCGGAGCCGTTGTCGACCAGGATCGTCCGGGCCCGGTGGTGCGGGAACGTCTCGCGCAGCCGCTCGTGCCGGTTGCGGGTGGCGACGACGACGGTCACGTCATCGGTCTCGGTAACGGCGCGCGAGGTCTCCGGGGTCAAGGTCACGGAGACACCGCTTACCCCGCTGAGCTGCGCCGAAGCCCCCGAAAAGAGTGACGGTCCGGCTACAGACGGCCCTTGAGCTCCTTGGCGAAGAAGTCCAGGAACCCGTCCGGGTCGGGGCCGGCGTTCATCAGCACGATGTGGTCGAAGCCGGCCTCCTTGTACTCGCCGACCATCTTCACGTACGGCTCGGGGTCGGGGCCGACGGCGAACTGCTCGGCGATGTCCTCCGGGCGTACGGTGGCCGACGCAGCCTCGAAGTTGACCGGGTTGGGCAGCTCGGCCATCACCTTCCAGCCGGTCACCGCCCAGCGGGTGGTCTCGTGCGCGGCCTTGATCGCGTCCTCGGCCTTCGGCGCCCAGGCCACGGAGGCCTCGGCATACTTCGGTCCGGCGCCGCCCGCGGCCGCGAACGTCTCGACCAGGTCGGCGCGGGGCTCGGTGGCGAACAGGCCGGTCCCGTGGGTCGCGGCCAGCTCGGCGGCCTGCTTGCCGCCCGCGGCCACGGCGATCACCGGCAGCTTGTCCGGCAGGTCGAACACCTGCGCGTCCTCCAGCTGCAGATGCTTTCCCTCGTACGACTGATAGCCGCCCTGCCACAGCAGGTTGATGATGTCGAGCGCCTCGACCAGGCGTTCATGCCTTCCCCGTACGCTCGGGAAGCCCTGACCGACGACGTGCTCGTTGAGCCTTTCCCCGGCGCCGATGCCGAGCGTGAACCGGTCGTCCGAGATGATCGCCAGCGTGGCCGCGGCCTGGGCGATGATCGCCGGGTGATAGCGGACGGTCGGGCAGGTGACCCCGGTGGCCAGCCCGAGCCGGTCGGTCTGCACGGCGATCGCGCTGAGCACGTTCCACGCGAACGGCGAGTGCCCCTGCACGTCGAGCCAGGGGTGGTAGTGGTCGCTGATCTCGACGAAGTCGAAGCCGGCCTGCTCGGCCCGCACCGCCTGGCGAATCAGTTCCTTGGGTCCGAAGGCCTCCGCGGCCAGCTTGTATCCGAATCTCATACCGATTCAGCTTCCCCGCGGTGACCACTGCAAACGCTTCCGAGCCGGCCCGCGGGGGGACCGGCTCGGAAAAGGTGGAGAGGGTCAGGAAGCGGCCGAGCGGGCCTGCTCCTTGACGTCCTGCGCGTTGGACTGCGCGGTCTCCTTGGTGGTCTGCACGGCGTCCTGCGCGGTCGACTTGACCTCGCTGAAGGCCTGCTGCGCCGAGCCGGACAGGTCGTCCTTGAGCTCGTCGGCGACGTCCTTGACCTTCTCGGTGAGGTCGCCGCTGTGGTCCTTGATCTGCTGCCCGGCCCGCTTCTCGGCGTCACTGACCGGGATCAGCGTCGAGGCCAGCAGGCCCACGCCGAACGCGATGATGCCGGCCGCGAGCGGGTTGCCCTGCGCCTGGGCGGTGACCGCCTGGGGGGCGCTGCGGACCGCGTCGGCCGCCTGGTGCGCCTTCTCGCTGGCCGCGTCGCTGACCTGCGACGCCTTGTCGCTCACGGTGCTGCCCACGGACGACGCCTTGTCGCTCACGGTGCTGCCCACGGACGACGCCGTGTCGCTCACCGAGTGGCCGACCGACGATGCCTTGTCGCCCACGGTGGAGCCCACTGAAGAGCTGGTGCCCATCACTTTCTCCTTCACCGCCGTCCAGCGCCGCTGCGCGACCTTGGACGGACTCGTCTTCTCGGCCAGCAGGTCGACGTCGCGGGTGAGCGACGCCCGGGTGTTCTCGATCTGCTGCCTCAGCCGGTCGGGTTCTTCAGCCATTGGGCGTCCTCCTTGAGCGTGTCGACGGTGCGGCGCGGCATCGGGTCGACGGTCTTGAGCTTGTTCTTGCCGATCACATAGAGAACGCCACCGATGACACCCCAGAGGACGGCCACGATCAACGCGGCCCAGCCCATGGGCATGACGGCGTCGAGCGCGAACACCAGCGCGAAGCTGAGGAGCACTACCGCCAGGTAGGCGGCGAACGCGGCGCCGCCGAGCATCCCGCCGGCCTTGCCCGCCTTGGACGCCTCCTGCTTGAGCTCGGCCTTGGCCAGCTCGACCTCCTGCCGGAACAGCTGCGACAGGTCGTTGCTGATGTTGCCGATCAGTTCGCCGACCGAGGTCTCGGAGACCTCTTCGGCGTCGATCCGTTCGTGCCGGTTGGGCGCGGTCATCGCAGGCGCTCCGGGCTCTCGACCACATACTCCTCACGGACGGTCGGCGTGCCGGTGCCGGTGGCGCTGTATTCGGTCGCGCTCGCGTAACCCGGGCCGGTGGCGTACTCGTCCGCGCCCGAGGCGTAGCCGGTGGTATACCCGGGGGTCGGGGTCACGGGGGGCGTGGTCACGGGCGGGGTGGTCACCGTGGTCTGGGTGGTCACCGCGGAGGTGTAGTTGTCCTGGCCCGAGACGAACGAGTCACTGCCCGGCTTGGACACACCAGCGTCCGAGTCGGCCTTGGCCACGACCTTGCCGAGCCGGCCCACGACGAAGCCGGCGGCCAGCGCGGTGGCGAGGAACGCTCCGGGCCGGCGGCGGGCGAAGTCCTGGACCTCACGCAGCACACCGTCGGGGCCGTTGCGGTCGAGGTAGTCCGCGAACTGGCGGCCGCCCTCGGCCACCCGCGAGACGACAGCCGCCGCCGGGGAGTCGCCGCGGTCGCCGCGCATCTCGTCGAGCTGGTCGGCGGTGTCGCGGATCTGGCTCACCAGCCGGTCGTTCTGGCTGCGGGCCTGGTCGGAGACGCGGTTGCGGACGTCCGACGCGAGGTTGCTCGCCTGCGCCTTGGCCTCCTGGCCGACCCGCGCCGCCTGCTCCTTGGCGGTGTCCTTGACGTCGCTCGCGGCCTGGCCGGCCGCCTGCCCGGTCTGGGACGCCACCTCCTTGGCCTTCTCCTTGGCACCACTCGCCGAGCCGGACGACGACTGGTCGCCGTAGCTCTCGGTGGTGTATGCCTGAGTCGGGTAGTCGGCCGTGGTCGCCGTGGTCGGCACGTCGACGGGATAGACGTCGTCCGGCCGACGAGCGCCCGATGGCACGTCACTCATGGGGATTCCTCCAAAAAGGATTCGTCGTTGTGCCTTCGCTCATTGGCTACCCGCTCGGGTACTCCGCCATTCCTGCTTTTCGCGATGCATTAAAGTCGAGAATTGCACCGCATAACCGGCCGGTTTACGGGTATCCGGGGCGGCCTTTGTTTTTGTGCACCGCTCGAAAATCATGCCGACCGGCCTGTTACCCTGCCCAATCGTGAGTGCACTGAGCGAGACGCGGATGATCGGCGGTCGTCCGTTCGATTTCTCCCGGCGCGTCGCGGTGATGGCGATCATCAACCGCACGCCGGATTCTTTTCACGATCGGGGCAGCACGTTCGCGCTCGAGAAGGCGGTCGAGGCGGTGAACGCGGCGGCCGGGGCGGGCGCCGATTGGATCGACGTCGGCGGCGTGCCGTTCGCGCCCGGGCCCGAGGTCAGCGCGGCCCAGGAACTCGATCGTGTGATGCCGGTCGTCGAGGCCGCCCGATCACGGTGTGTGGTCTCGGTCGACACCTTCCGGCCCGAGGTCGCGGCCGAGGTGATCAAGGCGGGCGCGGGGGTCGTCAACGACACCTCGGGGCTGCGCGACCCGGCGATGGCCGACGTCGTGGCGGGCACGGACGCCCAGCTCGTGATCACGCACAGCCTGGCGCCGCCGCGCACGCTCTGGCCGAGCCCGCAGTACGACGATGTCACCGCGGACATCCGCCGCTTCCTGCGCGAGCGGGTCGCCGTGGCCCTGGAGCGCGGGGTCCGGCCCGACCAGATCATCATCGATCCCGGTCATGACCTGAACAAGAACACCCGGCACACCCTCGAGCTGACCCGGCGGCTCGACGAGATCGCGGCGATCGGGTATCCGCTGCTGGCCGCCGTGAGCAACAAGGACTTCATCGGCGAGACGCTCGGCGCCGGACAGTCCGACCGTCTCGCCGGGACGCTGGCCGCGGTAGTCTTCTGCGTCCTGCGCGGCGCCCGGATCGTGCGGGTGCACGACGTCCGGGCCGCGGTGGACGCCGTACGCATGACCGAGGCGATGCTGGGCTGGCGGGAGCCCGCCTACACCCGGCACAACATGTAGGACCGCCCCGGCTCAGAGGTCGTCGAAGGTGCCGAGCATGCCCACCGCCCACGGCTGCGGGGGCACCGCGCCCGGGCCGACCAGCCGCATCGCCCCCAGGCAGGTGAGCAGCATGCCGAAGGCGAAGAAGTCGCGCACCTCCTCATCGGTCGCGCCGGTGAGCTCGCGGACGACCTCGTAGAGGCGGCCGAAGCACGCGCGCACCGGATCGCCGATCGCCGGGTCGCTGGCCGCCGCGAACCCGTGCAGCAGCATGGTGATCAGTTCCCGCTCGTCGAGCAGCTCCTTGTACGCGTGACCGAGGCTCTCGAGGGTGGGCTCGCGCTCGGCCGCGGCCCGCCACTTCACCTCGATGCGGTCGCCCGCGTGCTGCACGGCGGCCAGGAAGAGCTCCTGCTTGGTGCGGAACAGGCGGATCACGTACGGCTGGGAGACGCCGGCCAGGCGGGCCACCTGATCGGTCGTCGTGCCGGCGTAGCCGTTCTGGCTGAACGCCGTGACGGCGGCCGCGATCAGCTGCTCCTGGCGTTCCTCGGCGGTGAGGCGGGTTCGGGTCACGGTTGACATGTTATCAGTCAATAACTAACGTCCCTTTCGTAGTTATCAGTCGATAACAACTTCTGCGTTCGTCCGGGGAGAAGTCATGACCGCAGTACTCGAGGCCTCCGCCGCACCGCCTCGGCGCGGCCGCCGCCCGCTCGCCGCGGTGCTGGCCGCCGTCGGCATCCCGACCTTCATGGTCACGCTGGACAACCTGGTGGTGAGCACGGCGCTGCCGGTCATCCGCACCGACCTGGGCGCGTCCCTGACCGAGCTGCAGTGGTTCGTCAACGCCTACACGCTGCCGTTCGCGGCCTTCCTGCTGACCGCGGCCGCGCTCGGCGACCGCCTCGGCCGTCGCCGCATGTTCGTCGCCGGCCTGGTCGTCTTCACCCTCGCCTCGGCAGCCGCGGCCCTGGCGGCCGAGCCGTGGCAGCTCACCGCGGCCCGCGCGGTCCAGGGGCTCGGCGGCGCGGCGGTGGCGCCCCTCGCGCTGACCCTGCTGGCCGAGGCGGTGCCGGACAGGTTGCGTACGGCGGCCGTGGGAATCTGGGGTGGCATCAGCGGCCTCGGGGTGGCGGTCGGCCCGGTCGTGGGCGGCGCGGTCGTCGAGGGCCTGGACTGGCACTGGATCTTCTGGCTCAACGTGCCGATCGGCGTGGTCGCTGTGGTCCTGGCGGTCACCGTGCTCGGCGAGTCCCGCGGAGGCGCCCGCCGTCTCGACCCGCTGGGCCTGCTGCTCTCCGCGGCCGGCATGCTGCTGGTCATCTGGGGCGTGGTCGACGGCCCCGACCGCGGCTGGGCCTCGGGCCGCGTCCTGGCCATGCTGATCGGCGGCGGCGCGCTGCTGGCGGCGTTCGTGGCCTGGCAGGCCCGCAACCCGTCACCGATGCTGCCGCTGCGGCTGTTCCGCTCCGCCGGCTTCAGCCTGGTCAACACCGTGACCCTGACCTTCTCGGCCGGCGCGTTCGGCTCGGTGTTCCTGCTGGCCCAGTTCTTCCAGGTGGTGCAGGGCCTCAGCCCGCTCGACGCCGGCCTGCGCACCCTGCCCTGGACGGCCGCCCCGATGATCGTCGCCCCGCTGGCCGGCCTGTTCGGCGACCGCATCGGCCAGCGCGCGCTGATCTTCACGGGCCAGCTGTTCCTGGCGGCCGGCATCCTCTGGATCGGCCTGGCCACCGGCGCCACCGTCTCGTACGGCAGCCTGGTGGTCGCGTTCGCCCTGGCCGGCGTGGGCATGGGCCTGACCTTCGCCCCGATCAGCACGGTCGCGCTGGCCAGCGTGACCGAACAGGACCGCGGCGTGGCCTCCGGCGTCAACAACACCATCCGCGAGGTCGGCGTGGCCGCCGGTGTCGCCGCGCTGGCCTCCATCTTCAGCTCGTACGGCGGCTACACCAGCCACCAGTCCTTCGTGGACGGCCTGCGGCCCGCGGTGATCGTCGGCGCCCTGATCGTCGCGGCCGGCGCGGTGGCCGCCCTGTGGCTCCCCCGCCGCAACCCCGCCTGATCCCCCGTCCGGTACGCCGGGCCGCCTCGCGCGGCCCGGCTCTCATCCGGCCGCGGCCAGGTCGCGTTCGGTCTCCCGCGTCATCGGGTGCGACACCCCGAGCACCCGGCGACGTGCCTCCAGCAGCCGGCCCAACAGGGCGACGGCCTCGTCGTGCCGCCCGATCGCCTGATAGGCCGGGGCCAGGGCGGCCAGCGCGTTGAGGGTGACCAGATGGTCGTCGCCGAGCAGCCGGCGGCAGTCGGCGGCCACCCGCTCGGTGAGAGCGATCGCCTCGCCCACCCAGCCGGCCTCGCGGTGGGCGACGGCGAGGTTGGTCCGGGCGGTCAGCGTGTCCAGCGCGCCCTCCCCCAGCACCCGGGTCGAGGCGTCGACGACCTGCTCGTGCAGCGGGATCGCCTCGGCCACCCGGCCGGCGAGACGATAGGCCCGGGCCAGGTTGTTGCGGGCGGCGAGCGTGTCCGGATGCTCGTCCCCCAGCAGCCGGGCGTAGTCGACGAGCACCGTCTCCTGCAACGCGATCGCCTCGTCCAGCCGCCCGACCGTCTGATAGGCCGAGGCCAGATTGTGCCGCGACGTGAGCGTGTCCGGGTGGTCGGCGCCGCGCTTCTCCAGCCGGGTCGCGTGGATCCGCTCGAACTCGCGGACCGCCGCCTCGAACTGTCCCTGGAAGAGACGGTAGGTGGCCGCCTGGTCGGCCAGGAACAGCAGGTCGGCCTCGACCGGGTTGAGCCCGGCCACGGACGACGCGACCTTGGCGATCAGCGCGTCGATGTGCGGCAGGAGCTGGTTCCACCGGGGCCATCCGGCCACCGCCACAGCCGGATCGCCGGGGACGGCCGCCCGCAGCAACCGGGCGGCATCGGACTCGAACGGCCGCACCCAGACGCCCGCGGGATTCACCTCCATCGGCTGCCGGGCCGCCTCCTGGACGATGCGGTGCACACGCACCTGGCCCGCCTCCCGGTTGATCAGGCTGTACGAAGCCAGCAGAGCCAGGGCGTCGTCCACGGCGGCCCGGTCCGGCGCCCTCGGCCACAGCACGTCCTCGGGCAGCGGTTCCGGCGCCAGCCACCCGAGAACCGCAAGCAGATCGGCGGCGAACGGCGAGCGCTCCTGCACGGATTCCAGGGCCAGCCGCACCACCTCGGCCGGACGGCTCGCGTGCAGGCTGACCCGCTCGCGACACTCGTCGAAGGTCAGACCGTCGTCCCCGACCAGCGCGGCCGCCTGGGTCAGCGCCAGCGGAAGGTCCTCGAGGCGGTCGGCGAGCCGTTCCGCCCCGGACACGTCGGCCGAGCCGGTCAGGCGGGTGAGCAGTCGGACGCTGGCCGGCCGGTCCAGGACGTCGAGGTCGAGCGGGGCCAGTCCCAGCTGCTGCCACCGGACGCGGCTGCGCCGGTCGCGCGTGGTGACCAGGATCCGGCCCCGACCGGCGACCTGCCCGACCAGGGCGGTCAGCTGCTCGAGATCGTCCACCCCGTCCAGGACCACCAGCCAGTCGCTGTTGTTCTGCAGCCAGTTGAGCGCCCAGGCCTGCGCGTCGGCCAGCGTGCCGGCCGGGTGCAGGCGGGCGGCCAGGGCGGCCAGGCCGAGCCCGACGTTCTCCGGCGTGTCCGCGGTGATCAGCCAGGCCACCCGGTAACGGTCGCGGCGCTCCTGCGCATACTCGACCGCGAGCTGCGTCTTGCCGACCCCGCCGAGGCCGGCGATCACGACGCCCGTCGTCTGCTCACCGGTGAGAAGCTCGTCGAGCGAGCCGAGGTCGCGGCCCTCGAAGACCGCGCTGCGCGGCGGCAGGTTGTCGATCAGCTGAGTGCTGGTGGCCGGCACGGCGGCGGCGTTTCCGGCTTGCGGGAAGACGGTCACCGTGACGGCGTCTCCGGAGCGGATCACGCTCGGCTCGGCGGCGCCCCGCGCGCGGCAGTCGGCCAGCGCCCGCGGGATGCCGGCGCCCTCGCTCTCGACCAGGCTGTTCCAGGTCAGCACGTGGGCGAGCCAGAAGTTGCGCTGCCGGGACTCGCCGGCCAGGCGGCCCAGCGGAACCGGCTCACCGTCGGGCAGGTCGGCGCCGCTCCACTCGCCCGGGCTGGTGATCTCGAGACGGTCGGCGAAGACCCGCACGTGCACGCACATCTGCGCGTGCCCGTAGTCGCGGTGCACCAGGGCGTTGGCGATGATCTCGCGCACCGCGACCATCGGGAACCGGTAGACCGGCTCGGTGGTCGCCGACTCGGTCGTGGGCGCCTCGCCGCGGCGCGCCAGCCCGGCCACGAACGTACGGGCCTGCTCGATCTGCTCCGGAACCGTGCCGTGCAGGACCCGCTTGTCCATCGGCGCGTCGCGGCCGGTGCCGTGGAACTGGGTGCACTGGACGGTGGCGGTCGGGATCACCGCCATCGGATCCTCCCCGAACAGCAGCGCGCCGGCCCGGGTCAGCCGACCTTCCCGCATCAGATGCGCGGACTGCAGGAAGGCGGTCGCGCTGCCGCGGGCCGGACGCCCGACGCCGGGCCGGATCCGGTCGCGGAACTCGGCCACGCGCCGGGCGTCGAGCACGGTCGCCCCGGTCGTGACGTCGAGGAACTCGCGGCCGCCGACGGTCTGCGGTTCGGGCTCTTCCGAGAAGTCGTCCGGCTCGACATCACTCGTCGCCTCTCCGGCCGGCCCGGTCCGAGCCCGCCGCGCGATCGCGACCGTGCCGTACCCGTCGAACTTGTGCCGGGGTTCCGGCTCTCCCTTGAGGCTGGCCTGCAGAAACTTGTACAGGTCGGCCAGGTCGACCCGTCCGTCCCCGTCGGCGTCGGTAGCGCCCGAACGCAGGCCTTCGACGAGCGCACGCGTGAACGGGCTGGGCTGCCCGTCCTCGGTCGCGTCGTCGGCCAGCTGCGCCGGGCCGGTGGCGGTCAGCACGAAACGGCCCTTGCCCGAGAGTAGCTGCTCCACGTTGACCGGCCCGCCCTTGAAGGCGCCGCCGTGGCAGCAGTCGAGGACGATCACGATCGTCCGGGCCAGTGAGTCGGTCAGGATGTCGGTCAGCGTCTCGTTCGAGACGGCGGTGCTGGGCAACAGGTCGGCCACGGTGTCGGTGGCGCAGAGGTAGAGCTTGCCGTTGCGGCTGCGGCCGTGCCCGCTGAAGTAGAGGAACAGCACGTCGTCGGCGGTGGCCTCGTGGAAGAACGTGTTGATCTGGACGGCGATCTCGTGCCGGGTCGCGTCGAACAGCAGGCTGACCTGCGCCGGCTCGAACATGCCGGTTCGTTCGTCGGTCAGGGCGCCGGCCAGCAGCCGCCCGTCGGTGCGGGGGCCGCGCAGGTCGTCGAGGAGCGGGTCGGCCGCATAGACCGAGTTGCACACCAGCAGCGCGCGATACACGCGTCCACTATGGCCGACACGATCTACTCTGGCGCCGTGGTCCTACATCTGCGTCCCGGACTGCCGGGCCTCTCCCCCGGCGACGACCCCCTCCAGCTGGCCACGGCCGAGCTGATCGGCGACCTGCGCGAGGCCGGCCTGCCCGCCACCGAGGCCGGCGCGGCCGTCCCCGGCGCCAAAGGCCTGCTCTCCGACCTGGCCGTGACGGTCGGCGGCTCCACCGCCGCGGCCGGCGCCCTGGTCCGCATAGTCAACCTCTGGCTGCACCGCGACCGCCGACGCTCGCTCACGATCACCCGCGACAACGACGGCACCCCCGAGACGATCGAGATCAAGGGCGACGCCATCTCGGACCGCACCCTGCACGAGGCGATCCAGAAGCTCCTCGACGACGAGCAGCCCCTCTGACGCATCGGTTTCCGCCGCGGCCGCGCGCCGGCCGCACGCCACGGCGAGTTACTGAAGAACCCCCGGAATGAGCAACAGGATGATCCATCCCACGCTCAGGACAAGCGCGATGCAGGACAGGATGCGGGTCGAGAACAACCGGCGGCGGATCGGCTCGGATCGGCCACCGGGCGCGGCCGCGGCGCGGTTCGCGAGCACGAGCGCCGCAATTCCCAGGAACCCGCCTACGAAGATGCAGAAGGACACGGGAACAGACGCCACCCCCAGAAAGAAGGCGATCGTCGCCAGCCTTTCCGCCTCCGGCACTTCGGCCGGCTGGGCCCGGCCCGAGGCGCCCGGGGGCAGCGGACCCGGCCCGGGCGGCCCAGGTCGCGGTTCAGGCCTGTACAAGACGCCCGGGCCGCCTTTCTGGGGCGCCGTCGGCGTCGGCGTCGGCGTCGGCGTCGGCGTCGGCGTCGGCGTCGGCGTCGGCGTCGGCGTCGGCGTCATGTAAACCTCGATACGCAACGTCTGCGCGGTCTGCGAGCGCTGATCACGAACGAGGACCTTGCCGCGGTTGGTTCCCTGGCGTGGATCGAGATGAACGACGAGCCGGTGGCCGTGGATCTCAGGGTGAAGCCAGGCCGAGTCGGTCTCGGCCCGGCAATCCGGCGGCTCGTCCGACAGCGGATAGATCTCCACCACCTCGGGGGGCAGACGCTCCGACGGGTGCACGTCACGCAGGACGATCGAGTTCTCGGACAGGACGAAGGCGGGCCCACCGACGCGTTCGGGCGGCCTCGGCCGCGGCGCGGCCGCCCGGCGGGCCAGCTTGACCGCCGCGTCGCCGTCGAAGCGGCAGTGCGGGACCTGCTTGCTCGTGGCGGTCAGCGAGTCGCGGACGTAATCGAAGATCTCACGCAGGTCGACGAAGCCGTCGTGATCGCGGTCCTCGGCGGCGCCCAACATCCCGGCCACCAGGCACTCGGTGAACAGGCTGGTGCCGGTGGGCGTGGCCGCGTCGTTGGCCAGCGCGCGGCCCCGGCTGCTCGACACGACGAAGCGGCCCGGCCCGGCCAGCGGCGACCCCAGATCACCGCCCTTGAACATGCCGCTGCTGCAACAGTCGAGAATGATCACCGAGCATTTCGCCACCGACTGCTGCAGGAATTCGTTGATCCGCGTGTTGCTGACCGCGGTACGCAACAAACGGTCGGAACGCGTCGTCCGACCGCACAGATAGAGGTTGTTGCGCTCGTCGAGCAGACCATGACCGCTGTAGTAGAGCAGCAGAAGATCGTCTTTTCGCGCGGCCGAAAAGAACAGATCGAGCTCGTCCAGCATCTCGTCCGACGTGCGTTCGGTGATCAACCGGACGTTGTCCTCGGCGAACAGGCCGGTCTCGGGCTGCACGAGCGCGCGGTGCAACCGGGCCACGTCCTTGGTCGGCGCGTTGAGCGGGTTGAGGCTCGCGTCCGAGTCGAAGACGCTGTTGCCGATCAGAAGCGCCCGGTACGTCATTCGCCGTCCCGGGCGAGTCCGGCCGCGGCCTCGACGATCGGCGCCCAGGCGTCCTTCGACGCGTTCTCGGCCGTCACCTCGACCGTCCTCGTGACACCGTCCGCGCCGGTCACGGTCAGTTTGAGCGCGCGGTGCCGGTCTCGCCCGAGCCAGGCCCGGAAGATCTCGAGAGCGGTGTGGAAGGCGCCGGCCGTGCCCAGCGCGAGCACCACCTGTTCCGCCGCGCCCTTGGTGCCCGGCACCGGCTCGCGGACCCGCCGTAACGACCCGGTCTCACGCCGCAGCTCGCTTGTGAGGTCGGCGATCTGGTCGAGCCAGTGGGGGTCCTCGTCGTCGTAGCGGTCGTTGCGGGCGACCAGCGAGAGTTCGAGAGTGTCCGGCATGGCGTCTCGATCCCTCGAACCGCTGACCTTTCTGCGGCCGGGAAGTGCGCATTCCCCGGGCATCTTCTAGCGTCGATGGTGTGCCTGAGGAACCGAGCATCGGGCGGGCTCCGGTGGGACGCCCGCCGAAGGGGCGAGCCCGGGTCGGGCGCGCGGTCGGGAAGGCGCCGCTGCCCGGGAACGCGAAGACCGAGCTGTTCAAGGTGGGCGAGACGGGGCCGCCGCCGGTGTTCGTCGATCCCACGGGTGGGCGGCGGCGGTGGCTGAGGCGTACGGCGTACGCGGTGGGAATGCTCTTGATCGTCGCTCTGATCGCGGTGTGGATCAGCCAGCTCACCGGTGACGCGAAGCCGCCGCCGGCGCCGTGTTCCAGCGGCCGGGTCTGCACGCGGTGACGGTCTATCGGTCGGCGCCGCCGCCGGGAGATCCGTCGGAGTCGACCGCGCGGCTGCCCCCGGTGCAACGCAGGCGCCGGATCCGGCGGCGCAGGGTGGCGGCGGGCGCGCTCGGGCTGACGGTGTTGTTGCTGCTGGCGACCGTCATCCTGGTCTCGGTCTACACCGACGCCGGGTTCAGCCCGGACGGCGCCTCCCCCACTTCGACGGCCAACGGCAAGGTGCCCGAGCAGGTGCGCGACGGCGGGCCGGTGATCGATCTGACCGGCGGGGACGGGCTCCGGACGTACGCCATGCCGGCCCGGACGATCGCGCTGACGTTCGACGACGGGCCGGATCCGCAGTGGACCCCCCGGATCCTCGACGTGCTGGCCAGGCATCGCGCGCAGGCCACGTTCTTCGTCGTCGGCTCGCAGGTGGCGCGGCATCCGGGGATCGCCGAGCGAATTGCGCGTGAGGGCCACGAGCTGGGCGGGCACACGTTCACCCACCCCGACCTGGCCGAGCTGCCCGGGTGGCGGCGCGAGATGGAGAACTCGCAGACCCAGCTGGCCATCGCCAACGCCACCGGCGGCTCGACGCGGCTGATGCGCCCGCCGTATTCGTCGTTCGCCGATGCGCTGACCGACAAGGACTGGCAGACGGTGCGGGCGGTCGGCGCGCAGGGCTATCTGACCGTGCTCGACACGATGGACAGCGAGGACTGGAAGCGGCCGGGCGTGGACGCGATCGTCAGAAACCTCACGCCGGAGGGCACCGCGGGGCAGATCGTGCTGCTGCACGACGCGGGCGGCGACCGCTCGCAGACCGTGGCCGCCCTCGACCGGCTGATCCCCCTGCTCCAGAAGCGGGGTTACCGGTTCAGCACGGTGAGCGCGGCGATCGGCGGGCAGGCGAACCCGGCAGCCGGCGACAATCTGATCTGGCGGGGCCGGGCCCTGGTCTGGTCCGTACGGGTGTCGGACGCCGTGCTCAACCTGCTGTGGATTCTGCTGATCACCGCGGGCGGCCTGATCGTCATACGGACCCTGATCCTGTTCGTCTTCGCCTGGCGTCACTCGCGGCACCGCCGGGGCCCGGACTGGTCGTGGGGGCTGCCGGTCACCACGCCGGTGACGATCGTCGTGCCCGCCTACAACGAGGAGACGACGATCGGGCCCGCGGTGCGCTCACTCGCCCGGTCGGCCCACCCGGGCGTCGAGGTGCTGGTGGTCGACGACGGCTCGACCGACGGCACCGCGGACGCCGTACGGGCGCTGGGTCTGGGCAATGTGCGGGTCGTGCGAATCCCGAACGGCGGCAAGGCGAATGCGCTGAACGCCGGGGTGGCGCTCTCCCGGCACGAGCTGATCGTGATGGTGGACGCCGACACGGTCGTCGAGACCGACGCGGTGCACCGGCTCGTGCAGCCGTTCGCCGATCCGCGGGTGGGCGCGGTCGCGGGCAACGTCAAGGTCGGCAACCGCCGCGGGCTGATCGGCAAGTGGCAGCACATCGAGTACGTGATCGGCTTCAATCTGGATCGGCGGCTGTACGACACGTTCGGCTGCATCCCGACGATCCCGGGGGCGCTCGGCGCGTTCCGCCGGGAGGCGCTGACCGGCGCGGGCGGACTGAGCACCGACACCCTGGCCGAGGACACCGACCTGACGATCGCCATCCACCGCGCGGGGTGGCGGGTGGTCTATCAGGAGGAGGCCCGCGCGTACACCGAGGCGCCGGCCACCGTGAAGCAGCTGTGGCGCCAGCGCTACCGGTGGAGCTACGGCACCATGCAGTCGATGTGGAAGCACCGCAAGGCGGTGACCGACCGGGGCCCGTCGGGACGGTTCGGCCGGCGCGGGCTGCTGTTCATCGTCCTCTTCAGCGTGCTGCTTCCCCTACTCGCGCCGCTGATCGACCTGATGGCGGTGTACGGGCTGCTGTTCCTCGACCGCGAGATCACGATCATCGGCTGGCTGGCCATGCTGGTCGTGCAGGTGCTGACGGCCGTGCTGGCGTTCCGCCTCGACTCCGAACCGCTGCGCCCCCTCTGGACCCTGCCCTTGCAACAGATCGTCTATCGGCAGGTGATGTACCTTGTGCTGCTGCACTCGGCGATCGCCGCGGTCACCGGCCGGCGGCTCAAATGGCAGACGATCCATCGCACGGGCGACCTGAGCTCGGCGCCCGTTCCCGGACGTTGACCTTGGTCGTTGTCGCGTATGGTCTCAGCGGTGTTCGGGTAGAGGAGGTTCATGCCGTCCCCAGGTGAGATTCTCGGTGGTCGCTACCGGTTGGACGATCCGATCGCGGCCGGTGGCATGGGCGAGGTCTGGCGGGCGACCGACACGGTGCTCGGGCGCGACGTCGCGGTCAAGACGCTGCACGCCGACCGGGCCGGCGACCCCGGTTTCCAGGAGCGTTTCCGCCACGAGGCCCGGTCGATGGCCGCGCTGCACCATCCCGGGGTGGCCGACGTCTACGACTTCGGCGAGACCGAGGGCGGCACCGACGCGTACATCGTGATGGCCCGCATCGACGGGCAGCCGCTGAGCGAGCGGATCGCCGAGCGGGGCCGGCTGACCCCGGCCGAGACCATGTCGGTGGTCGCCCAGGCGGCCCGGGCGCTCGAGGCCGCGCACCAGGCCGGCATCGTGCACCGCGACGTAAAGCCCAGCAACCTGATCATCAAGGCCGACGGCACGGTGGTGCTGGTCGACTTCGGGGTGGCCCGCTCGGCCGGCTCGTCGACGCTGACCGGGGCCCGTGAGGTCGTCGGCACGGCCATGTACATCGCGCCCGAGCAGGTCTCCAAGGCGACGACCGGGCCGCCGGCCGACATCTACGCGCTCGGGGTCGTCGCCTACCACTGCCTGGCCGGGAATCCGCCGTTCACCGGCGACAACCCGATCGGCATCGCGATGCAGCACCTCAGCGACCCGCCGCCGGATCTGCCCGAGGACGTGCCGGCCGGGGTCCGCGCCCTGGTCATGCGGGCGATGGCCAAAAATCCGGAGGACCGTTTCGCGAGTGCGGCGGCGATGGCCGAGGCCGCTGACCGGGCCGTGTCGTCCGGTGGTGACACCACGGCGATCCTGGCGGCGCCCCGTTACGCCGCGGCCACGCCGCCGACCATCGTTTCCGAGCCCGTACGTGGTGGGTCCGGCCTGCCCCGCACCACGCTGGTGATGGCCGGGGCCGGGGCGCTCGTGCTGATCGCGGCCATCGCGGCGCTGGCGGCCTTCTGGCCGGACGACGACAAGGGCAAACCGGAAACCGTCCAGCCGTCCCAGTCGGTGCAGCAAACCGTGGGCACGGGTGACGCGCCCCAGCCGACCAGCACGAGGACCCGCCCGCGTACGCAGAACCCGACCACCGCGACGCGGCCCGCGCCCCCGCCCGAGAGCCCGACCACGTCGGCGCCGCAGGTTCCCGGCCCCGGCGCGTCCACCTCGGTGACGCCGACGACGACGCCGCCCGAGGAGGAGGAACCGCCGCCGCCCGACGATGACGATCCGTCGACGCCGGCCGGTGGCGGGAACGACAACGGCGGTGGCGGCGATCAGGGCGCGGAAGCCGGGTCCAACACGGGACCCGGCGCTTAGGCCCGCGCCGCGACCTGGGCCTTGAGCTGGGCCACCTCGGCTGTGAGCTGCTCGATCGCGTCGAACAGCTTGGGCATCTGGTCGTTGGCGATCGTGCCGGTACGCAGATTGGTGGTCACGATCGCCCCGTCGGCGCGCTGCGTCGGCGTGCCCGTGGACCGGCCGACGTTGAAGGCCCAGATGTCGTCGATCTGCGCCTTCACCTGCTTGGCGATCTCCGCGGAGATCCACTTTTTGTCGTCGGCGGTGAGTGCCACGGGAACGTCCTCCAAATGCCAGGAAGCCGCGGAAGCTTCGCGGCTGGTCTCGTACGAGGATGAGAAGTGCGCGTGGTGGTCGTGCGGGTTGGCGCCGGAGTACGCCTGCTGACGCCACCCGTTGCTGGCCGACCAGATGCGGCGGTTGTAGATGATGTAGCGAAGACGGGTCTCGGCGCCCGACCGGCAGCGGGTGAGCAGGAACTGCACCACCTTCTCCATGGTCAGTCCCGGGGTTCGCAGATCGACGTCGACGTCGATCGCGTGCACCTCGTTCTTCCGGTCCGCGTCCCGGATCGGCACGTTGCCGGTCTCGTCGGGGTTGTGGTCCGACTGGCTCGACTGATGGGCCGTGTCGCCGACCGAGCCGTCGCTGGACTTGTCCCGGTTCGGCGCGATCGCGTTGAACTCGGAGCGCAGCTTCACCAGGCAAGGCACCAAGGTCCAGCTGGCCATTCGTCAGCTCCTCACGCTGCGTAGACAACGGCGGGCAACGGTACCAGTACCCGCACAGCGAGGTCATCATTCTATTCGAGCCGGATTGTCGCATGTGGCATAGTCAACTCTCCACTTTGATCATGAACAGCCGGTAACCACGCGTATACAAAACGGGCCGCCGACCTGCGTCGACGGCCCGTTCCACTGAGGACTCAGTCGATGGTGATCCAGACGTCGTCGAGGGCGCCGTGGAACTGGTCGTTGTTCCGGCCCAGGCCCTTGCCGCCGAGGGTGAACGGCCGGCTGCTGTCGACCGAGAGCGACTCCGGGACGGCCGTGGCCGCCTGCACCTGCTCGTCGACCGCGATCTCCAGCGTCGGGCCGGTGCGGCGGCACTCGACGGCGTGCCACTCGTCGTCGGCGATCGAGTGGCGGCTGCGGGCCACGTACGCCGTCCCCTCGCCCTTGCCGGTCAGAACGCAGCTCGGCTTGCCGGTAACGCCGTCCACCTGCAACTTGTACTGCCCGCCCTCGTCGGCGTAGCCCTTCTGCAGGACGTTCTGCCCGTCCGGGCCCTTCGCGCCGTCCGGCGCCGCGGGCAGCCGCAGCCCCACGCCGTACCGGATCGGCTTGTCCTGGGGGTTGAGGTCGGGGGTGTCCGCGGCCTGCAGCACCAGCTTGGGGCAGCCCTCGTCGTCGTCGCAGCGCGGCGGGAAGGTCAGCGCCTGCCCCGCGCCGTGCGGCTCCATCGCGACCTGGCCGCCGTCGCGGGTGACCGCCCGCAGCAGGTGGCCGTGGCCCGAGCCATCGTCGAAGGTGCCGTCCTCGGTCGTCGAGTCGAAGTTGTACGAGGCCACGGGACCGTTCGCCGGCGCGCTCTCGGTCCGGGGCGTCACCCCGCCGAACGCGACGTACCGCTTGCGGGTGATCGCGCTGACCATGGTGAAGTCGCCGACCGCGCTGATCGAGCCGAGCGCCGGGCTGGTCGCGATCTGCCGGGTGCCGACCACGCCGTTGGCCTGCGGCGCCCACGGGAGCAGGTTGCCCTGGGCGTCGATCGCGGCCAGCTTGCCCCGCGCCACCGAACCGTCGGTGCAGACGCCCTTCACACCGTTGTTGGTGGTCGTGCAGGCCTTGTCGAAATGCCCGCCCACGTACGTGGTCCCGTCGAGCACGGCGACGGCCTGCGCGTCGCCGTCGAACACGCGCGTCCAGCGGGTCGCCCCGCCCGGCGTGTACGCGACCGCGCGGCCGCCCTGCCCGCCCAGCGCCACGTACACGCCCGCCGGGTCGGCCGCGACCGAGAAGACCTGCGACACCGGCTTGGGGACGAAGGCCGCGTCGACCGCGCCGGTAACCGGGTCCACGGCCGACAGCCGCAACGTCGGGGTCTTCTTGTTGGTCTTGTGGAAGCGCCCGCCGACGTACACCCGCCGGGAGGTGACCGCGACGGCGTTGACCACGTCGTCGGTTGTCGGCGCCCACGGGTCGAGCGCGCCCGTGGCCAGCGAGAACGCGGCCAGATTGCCGCGCCGCACCCCGTCGACGGCGGTGACCCGGCCACCGAGATAGAGCCGTCCGTTGCCGGTCGCGAGCGCGTTGGGCTGACCGGCGACCTTGTGCCGCATGGGCGTCAACCGGCCGCTCGTCGCGTCGATCCCGGCCACGGCGTCGCGGGCGGTGCCGTTCACAGTGTCGAAGTCGCCCGCCACATAAACGACGCCCCCGGCGATGGCGATGGCGCGCACGTTGGCGTCGGCCGACGGATTCCAGTCGAGCAGGGTTCCCGTACGGGCATCGAGCGCGGCCAGCCGGTTGCGGGCGACGGTCTTGCCGCCGACGATGGCGCCGGTGAAGTTTCCGCCGACATAGACGGTCGAGCCGCGGTAGGCCACCGCGTACACCGGCCCGTTGAACGACGGGGACGACACCGGCTCGGGCGTGACCACCTCGGCGATCGCGACGCCACCCACCGTGATCATGAGTCCGGCCGCGGCTACGGTCAGGCTACGACGGAGGGCGCTTTTTCGGATGTTGGGCACATAGCTCGTTAACTACGCTTCCCGCGCGGGGTTGCGCGCAGTCCTCCGCCGGTGAACGCATCGACTACGACTACCATGTCGCGACTATGTCCGGTATGCGTCGCCTTCTTCTGCCGTTCCTGCTGCCCGGCTTGCTCTCTGGTCTGCTCACCGGCTGTGATGCCGGTCATACACCCGGGGTGGTTCCGGTGCCGATCAGCAACGCGCCCGTCCCGACCGACTCGGCCGGTGTGCCGGCGTACGTCTGCTCGGCGGTCCGCAAGATCCTCACCGAGGGCGCGGGACGGCTGGCCGGCCATGCGGCGGGGTCGGGCGACGAGGTCACCGCGGGGATGAAACAGACGCTGGACGACATGGCGGCCAAGGTCGAGGACGAGCGTACGGGCGTGACCGACATCGGCCTGCTCGACGCGCTGCAGAAGATCACCGACGAATTGGAGGCGGGCGCGTCCCGGCCCGACCCCAAGGCCTACGTCAACGGCGACTTCCCGGCCGTGGGCCAGAAGCTGGACGGGCACTGCGACTAGCCCTTCATTGAACGATTCCTTTGTTAAACGATCAAGCTGAGCAGCATCACGCAGGCAAAGCCGACCACCGAGATGATGGTCTCCATCACCGACCAGGTCTTGATGGTCTGGCCCACGGTCATCCCGAAGTACTCCTTGACCAGCCAGAACCCGGCGTCGTTGACGTGCGAGAAGAACAGCGATCCGGAGCCGATGGCCAGTGCGAGCAGGGCGACGGTCGGCCGGTCGAGGGTGGCCGCCAGCGGCGAGACGATGCCGGCCGCGGTGATCGTGGCGACGGTGGCCGACCCGGTGGCGAGCCGGATGCCGACGGCGACCAGGAAGCCCAGCACCAGCGCGTTGATGTTGGCGTCCTGGGCGGCGTTGGCGACGACGTTGCCCACGCCCGCGTCGACCAGCACCTGCTTGAATCCGCCACCCGCGGCCACGATGAGCAGGATGCCGGCGATCGGCGGCAGCGACCCGCCGATGACGGCCGAGGTCTGCGCCCGGTCGAAGCCGGCCCGCTTGCCGAGGCTCCACATGGCCAGCAGCAGCCCCGCCAGCAGCGCGACGACCGGCTCACCGATCACTTCGACCGCGCCGCGGACGCTGTTGCCCTCGGGCAGGGTCAGCTCGCCGACGGCCCGGGCCAGCATCAGCACGATCGGCACCATGACGGTCAGGACCGCCGGCCAGAAGCCCGGGTTGCGCCGCCGGCCCGGCAGCTGGTCGTCGACCAGCGAATCCGGGCTGCCCGCGGACGGGTTGGCGACGTCGTCGCGGTCGACGAAGTCGTGGCCGCCTACCGGCCCGTCGGCCGCCCTTTCGCTCACCCGCTCCCCGCTCGCCGCCCTTTCGCCGCTTGCCGCCTTTTCGCCGCTTGCCGCCAGCAGGGCGGGCACCGGCAGCGGGACCCGCTTGGCGATCCAGTTGCCGAAGACCGGGCCCGCGATGATCACGGTGGGGATGGCGCAGATCAGGCCGAACATCAGGGTCAGGCCCAGGTCGGCGTTGAGGTTGGCGATCGCGACCAGCGGCCCGGGGTGCGGCGGCACCAGCCCGTGCAGCACAGACAGACCGGCCAGCGCCGGGATGCCGATGCGGAGCAGCCCGATGTCCGTACGCCGGGCCACCAGCAGCACGATCGGCACCAGCAGCACCACGCCGACCTCGAAGAACAGCGGCAACCCGATCAGCGCGGCCACACCCGCCATGGCCCACGGCAACGCCGACCCGCTGACACTGTTGACGATGCGATTGACGATCCCGTCGGCCCCGCCGGACTCGGCCAGCAGAGCACCGATCATCGACCCGAGCGCGATCAGCAGCCCGACGTTGCCGACGGTACTGCCCAGCCCCGCCGTGAACGAGTCGATCGTGTCCCCCGGCGACGCCCCCGCGACGAGACCGAGAGTCGCCGACCCGAGGATCAGCGCCAGGAACGGATGCCACTTGGCCCACGCGATCAGCAGGACCACAACCACGATGCCCAGCACCGCAGCCAGAATGAGCTGTGTTGTCCCCGCGTCGGTGATGGCCTCAGCCGCTATGGACTTCATGAGCCCGCGTCTACCCAACGCCAGTAATTTTCAACCCATGCTTTCCGTACGCTCCGACCTGCGCCCGGTCGACGCCACGTGGCCCTTCGCCTTGCGCGCAGGGCTGGCGGTGGCAGTCCCCCTGACCGTCCTGGTCGCCACCGGCCACACGGACTGGGCCGGCGTGGCCACGTTCGGAGCGTTCACCGCCCTGTACGGCCGCGACGAGCCCTACCGCCGCCGCGCCACGGTGAGGTGGCGCCACGGTGAGGTGGCGACACGATGGGGCGGCGACATTTGGCGCCTGACCAACGAAGCACGCTCAGGCAGCTAGGGCTCCGCCTAGGGAGCCAGCGAATCCAGGTGGGTCCGTAACGCAAGCAGCGCCGCGCGGACGTTGTCGAAGTCGTGTGAGTCGAAGTGCTGTGGGCGGCCCGGGGGCAGGAACGTCAGCGACACTCCCACGAACGCCCCGGCCAGCGCACGGGCGCCGAAGTCCGTGGGCGGGACGTCCAGTCGCTCGGCGATCACGACGGTGAGCATGTCGACCGCCGCGACCATCGCCTGCAACTGGCGGGCCAGCAGTTCGGGGACGGATCGGAAGAGTTCCTGCCGTCGCCGCTCGCTCTCCCACTCCTCGTCGGTGAGCTGCTCGAAGACCTGGCGCATGCCGAGCAGGACGGCGTCGACCACCGGCGTCTCGGGGGGCTGGGCGCGGATCGCTTCGACGATCAGCGGGTCGTAGTCGTCGGTGACGACCACGTCTTCCTTGGTCGGGAAGTAGCGGAAGAAGGTGCTCGGCGACACCTCGGCGGCCTCGGCGATCTGCTCGACGGTCGTCGCGGCGTATCCGTGCTCGGTGAACAACCGCATCGCCGACTCGCGGATCGCCGCCCGCGTCCGGGCCTTCTTCCGCTCCCGGAGCCCGGCCGTGCCCGCACGCTCGGTAGCCCCGGCACGCCCAGCGGCGCCGGGACGCCCACCAGCGCCGCGCTCAGTGGCGCCGGCAGGCTCGGTGACCCCCGCATGCTCAACGGCGCCCGCACGCCCGCCGTCGCCCGCACGCTTGGATGCCTCCGCACGTTCGGTCGCCCCCACACGCCCAGCGGCGCCCGCCCGCTCGGAAGCCGCCGCCCGCTCGGAAGCCGCCGCCCGCTCGGAGGCCCCCGCCCGCTCGGAAGCCCCCGCACGCCCAGCGGCGCCCGCACGGCCGCCTGTGGCCGAGGGGGCGGCGGCGGCGCGAGCGTCTGAGGTCATACGAGTGATTCTGCCAAAACCTCCGGCTGCGTCTCCGCGGGCCGCGTGGGCATGACGACGAGCGCGAGCACGAAGCCCAGCGCGGCGAGCACGCCGGCCACGAGCAGAGAGCGGTCCATCCCGTACGCGAAAGCCGCCCGCACCGACTCCCCCAGCCCGGCGTTCCCGCTCTGGGCGGCCACGCCGACGCCCGACGTGACACTCTCGCGCACAGCCGACCCGTCCGCGGGAGCCAGCCCGGAAACGTCGACGTGGGAGCGATAAGCCGAGTTGAGCACCGTCCCGAGCACGGCCACGCCCACCGCCCCGCCGACCTGGCGCAAGGCCTGCAGCAGCGCGTTGCCGATTCCCGCCCGGGCCGGAGTCAGGGTTCCGATGGCAGCGTTCAGGGCCGGCGGCATGGTCAGGCCCAGCCCGAGACCGGTCAGCGTGATCCAGACGGCGATGTACCCGTACCCGGTGGAGGCCGACGTCTGCGCGCCCAGCAGCGACGCCACGGCGATCAGGCCGAGCCCGCCCGCGATCACCAGGCGCGGGCCCACGGCGGCCACCAGCTTTTCCGCCACGCGGGCGCCGACGATCAGGCCGCCGATCACCGGCAGCAGCCGGATTCCCGAGCCGAACGCGTCGTGGCCGCCTACGGCCGAGAACAGCTGGGGCAGTGAGAACAGCAGTCCGAGCATGGCGAAGCTGGCCACGGTCGCGAGCACCGCCCCGCCCGTGAACGCCGGGTTGCGGAACAGCGCGAGGTCGACCAAGGGGGACGCCGCCCGCCGCTGCCAGAGGACGAACACGACCAGCAGCACGATTCCGGCCGCGATGGTGATCAGCGAACGCGCGTCGGACCAGCCGCGCGAGCCGGCCTCGATGATGCCGTACGTCACGGCGACCAGCCCGCCCGTCGACAGGGCCATCCCGGCCACGTCGATCCGGGAGGACTCGCCGCGCGACGAGGGCAGCCACACGGCCAGCGCGACGACCCCGGCGATGACCACGGGCACGTTGATCAGGAAGACCGAGCCCCACCAGAAGTTGTCGAGCAGCCAGCCACCCAGCAGCGGGCCGAGTGGGATGCCGAGCGCGCTTGCGGTCACCCAGATGGACATGGCGCGGGACCGTTCGCGGGCGTCGAACAGGGTGGTCAGCACGGCGCCGGACAACGGCATGATCACCGCGGCGCCGAGACCGAGGACCGCGCGGGCGGCGATCAACTGGCCCGAGGTCTGCGCGTAGGCACAGGCGACCGACGCCGCCCCGAAGAGCAGCAGCGCCCCGATCAGCATCCGTTTGCGGCCGAACCGGTCGCCGAGCAGGCCGGCCGGCAGCAGCGCGGCCGCCAGCACCAGGAGGTAGGCGGAGGTGAACCACTGCAGGTCACCGGTGGAGGCGTCGAGATCGCGGGCGAGGGTGGGCAGGGCGACGCTGAGCACGGTCGAGTCGAGGCCGACCGCGAGCGTGCTCAGCGCCATCGCGGCGAGCGCGTACCAACGCGAAGTGGAAGTAGCCATGATTTGAGAGTAGCTGTCAGTTCGTAGTGACTGTCAAGTTGTAGGCTGGCGATGTGATCGAACGCTTCGCCGACGTGCACACGCATTTCGTGCCCCCGCGCATGCAACGCCGGGTGTGGGAACACTTCGATCAGGCCGGTCCGCTCATCGGCCGGCCGTGGCCGATCACCTATCGCGGGACGGAGCAGGAACGCGTCGAAACGCTCAGAACGCTCAACGTCCGGATGTTCACTGCGCTCGCATACGCGCATCGGCCGGACATGGCGGCCGACCTCAACAAGTGGACGCTCGCGTTCGCCGCGCGCACCCCGGGATGCCTGCCGAGCGCCACTTTCTTCCCGGAGCCGGGCGTGGAGGCGTACGCGCGGGAAGCTCTTGATCGTGGGGCGGTGATCTGGAAGGTCCATCTGCAGGTCGGCGGGTTCGATCCGCGCGTGGCCGAGCTCGACCCCGTGTGGGGACTGCTGGCCGAAGCGGGGACGCCGGTGGTCGTGCACGCCGGGTCGGGGCCGGTGGCGGCCGGGTTCACGGGGCCCGGACCGATCGGCGACGTGCTGCGCCGCCACCCGCGGCTGCCGGTCATCGTCGCGCATGCGGGCGCACCCGAGTACGAGGGCTTTCTCGAGCTGGCCGAGCGCTACGAACAGGTCCGGCTGGACACCACGATGGCCTTCACGGACTTCTTCGAGCAGATGGCGCCCTACCCGCGCGCCCTGAAACCGCGGCTGCGCGATCTTGGACTGGCCGGAAAGGTGCTGCTGGGCAGCGACTTCCCGAACATCCCGTACCCGTACGAGCACCAGATCGACTCGCTCGCCCGGCTCGACCTGGGCGATGCGTGGCTGGAGGCGGTCTGCTGGGCAAACGCGCAATCGTTGTTCGCGGCGCGCGGGTGAAGTTGCGCGAATCGCGGGCACCGTTGTTCGCGCCGCGCGGGTGAAGTTGCACGAATCGCGTGCGCGGACGTGCCACGATCATGTACTGACACGCCCGGTCGTGGAAGGAGCCGATCTGATGAAGAAAGCCGTGGGCTGGATCGTGCTCATCCTCGTCATCTTCTACATAGGCACGAACCCCGGCCCGGCGTCGGAGATCGCGCAGGGCATCGGCGACGGTGTGGCCGAGGTCTTCCGCAATGTCGGGATCTTCGTACGCGAACTGGCGACCTGACGTCGCGGGCTGACCGATGGCGTACTGGCTTCTTCAGCACAACCCGGCCCGGGGTGCGTGCGGCAGCGGCGACTGGACGGTCCGGCGCTATCGCGATCTGATCGCGGACGGCGACGACGTGGCCCTGTGGCACAGCGGTCCCGGCGGCGGCGTGGCGGCGGTCGGCACGGTCGTCGGCGGCCCGCGCGGCTCGGTGATCGAGGTGCGCTTCACCCGGGAGTTCGCGAGCCGGCCGATCACGCGCGAAACGCTCACGAACGATCAGCGGTTCCGCGACGCGCTCGTGGTGCGCATGCCCGGCGGCAGCAACCCGTTTCCGCTCACTTCCGCGCAATGGCAGGCCATCATCGAACGGGTCCCGACGGCCGCGCGATGATCCTCTGCGTCGGGCTGGCCACCGTCGACCTGGTCTATCGGGTCGATCGTGTGCCCGGCGTGGACGAGAAGGCGCAGGCCCTGTCGGTCGAGGTCGCCGCCGGTGGTCCCGCGGCCAACGCCGCGATCACGGCGGCCGCCCTGGGCGCAGCGGTCACTCTGGTCACCGCGGTCGGCGCGCATCCGCTGGGTGCCCTCATCCGCTCAGAACTTGAAGCCCATAACGTACGCCTCGTGGACGCGGCCCAAGATTCCGAGGGGTTGCCGCCGATCTCGACCGTGGTGGTCGCCGACCGCACCGGCGAGCGCACCATCGTCAGCCGCAACGCCGGTGACCTGGCCTACCGCGTACCGGAAAAGGGTCTGCCGGATGCGGAGCTCACGCTCGTGGACGGACATCACCCCGTGCTCGCGGTGGCCGCAGCCCGGCAGGCCGGCCGTCTCGTGGTCGACGCCGGCACGTGGCGGCCCGTCTTCGCCGACATCCTCCCGCACGCCGACGTGGTCGCCTGCTCGGCCGCATTCCGCCACCCGGCCGGCTTCACCGCCCCCGACGTGATCGTCACCCACGGCCCCGGCCCGGTGACGTGGTCGCGCGACGGCCGAACCGACGAGATCCCCGTCCCGCCCGTCGACGCGGTCGACACGGCAGGCGCCGGCGACGCCTTCCATGGCGCTCTCGCCCACGCTCTGCACGCCGGCACGCCCATGCGGGACGCGATCACCGAAGCGATCCGGGTGGCCGGGGTGCGCGTACGGCACCCCGGACCCCGGAAATGGCTGGGCTTTCTCTAGACCGTCCGGGCCAGCCGGTCGGCCAGCAGCTTGGCGAACCGCGCCGGATCCTCCAGGTCGCCGCCCTCGGCCAGCAGGGCCGTGCCGTAGAGCAGTTCGGCCGTCTCGGGCAGCGCCGGGTCGTCGGCCCGCTGCTCGTACGCCGTCCGCAGACCGCCGACCAGCGGGTGGTTCGGGTTGAGCTCGAGGATCCGCTTGACCCGCGGGCCCTCCTGCCCCATCGCGCGGTACATCTTCTCGAGCGCGGGCGTGATGTCGTCGCTGTCGCTGACCAGGCAGGCGGGCGAGCTGATCAGGCGGTGCGACAGGCGTACGTCCTTGATCTGCTCGGTCAGCTGCTCCTTGAGGAAGGTCAGCAGCGGCGCGAAGTCGCCCTCGGGCTCCGGCTCCTCCGAGTCCTTGGGCAGGTCGACCGACCCGCGCGCGATGGACTGCAGCTTCTTGCCGTCGTAGTCGGGGACGGCCTCGACCCAGATCTCGTCGACCGGGTCGGTGAGGATGAGAACCTCGTACCCCTGCTTCTGGAACGCCTCCATGTGCGGCGAGTTCTCGACCTGGGAACGGCTCTCGCCGGTCAGGTAGTAGATCTCCTCCTGGCCTTCCTTCATCCGCTCGAGGTAGGCGGCGAGGGTGGTCGGCTCGGTGCCGGCCGTGGACGCGAACGTGGCCACGTCGAGGATGGCCTTCTGGTTGTCGGAGTCGTTGAGCAGGCCCTCCTTGACCGCCCGGCCGAACTCGCGCCAGAACGTCGCGTACTTCTCCGGGTTGTTGTTCAGAAGGTCCTTGATCGTGGACAGCACCTTCTTGACCAGCCGGCGGCGGATCATCTGAATGTGGCGGTCCTGCTGCAGGATCTCGCGGGAGATGTTCAGCGACAGGTCGGCCGCGTCCACCACGCCCTTGACGAAGCGCAGGTAGTCGGGGATCAGCTCACGGCTGTCGTCCATGATGAAGACGCGCTTGACGTAGAGCTGAAGCCCGTGCCGGGAGTCGCGCTGGAACAGGTCGTGCGGGGCCCGCGACGGCAGGAAGAGCAGCGCCTCGTACTCGAAGGTGCCCTCGGCCTTCATGTTGATGATCTCGAGCGGCTCGGACCAGTCGTGGCTGATGTGCCGGTAGAACTCGTGGTATTCCTCGTCGGACACCTCGGACCGCGGCCGCGCCCACAGCGCCTTCATCGAGTTGAGCGTGTCGTCGCCCATCCTGATCGGGAACGCGATGAAGTCCGAGTACTTCTTGACGATCTCGCGGATCTTCCAGTCGTCGGTGTAGTCGTAGAGCGCGTCCTCCTCGTCCTTGGGACGCAGGTGCACGGTGACGCTCGTGCCGATCGGCGCGTCCGGGGCGTCGTCGATCGAGTACGTGCCCTCGCCGCTGGACTCCCAGCGAGTGCCGTGCCCCTCGGTGCCGGCCTTGCGCGTGACCAGCTCGACCTTCTCGGCCACCATGAACGTCGAATAGAAACCGACGCCGAACTGGCCGATCAGCTCCGGGCTCTCCTTGGCCTCACGCAGCTTGACCAGCAGCTCGGCCGTGCCGGACTTGGCGATCGTGCCGATCAGCTCGACGACCTCTTCGCGGGTCATGCCGATGCCGTTGTCGCGCACCGTCAGCGTGCGCGCCTCTTTGTCGACGGCGAGCTCGATGTGCAGGTCGGAGGCGTCGGCCTCGAGACCGTCCTGCAGGGTGGCCAGGCGCAGCTTGTCCAGCGCGTCCGAGGCGTTCGAGATCAGCTCGCGCAGGAAGATGTCCTTGTTCGAATAGATCGAGTGGACCATCAGCTGCAGCAGCTGCCGGGCTTCGGCCTGGAACTCCAACGTCTCCATTGTTTCCTTACTCCCTAAGGCCTGTTCGCGGACCGCTCCGATCGTATGACGAACGCCCCGCCCGGCATTTGCCGGACGGGGCGTTTTTGACCGTCAGTGCTCAGCGCTTGTCGATAGCGACGAACTCGCGCTCCGGGGCGCCCGTGTAGAGCTGCCGCGGCCGGCCGATCTTGTTGGCCGGGTCGTTCATCATCTCGGTCCACTGCGCGATCCAGCCCGGCAGGCGGCCGATCGCGAACAGAACCGTGAACATCTTGGTCGGGAAACCCATCGCCTTGTAGATGAGGCCCGTGTAGAAGTCGACGTTCGGGTACAGCTTGCGCGACACGAAGTAGTCGTCGCTGAGCGCGATCTCCTCGAGCTGGAAGGCGAGCTCGAGCAGCGGGTCGGGCTTGTCGAGGGTCGCGAACATCTCCTGCGCGGCCTTCTTGACGATGGCGGCCCGCGGGTCGTAGTTCTTGTAGACCCGGTGGCCGAAGCCCATGAGCTTGACGCCCTTTTCCTTGTTCTTCACTCGCGTGACGAACGAGGTGACGTCTCCGCCGTCCTTGCGGATCTGCTCGAGCATCTCGAGCACCGCCGCGTTGGCCCCGCCGTGCAGCGGGCCGGACAGCGCGTTGATGCCGGCCGACACCGAGGCGAACAGGTTGGCCTGCGCCGAGCCGACCAGCCGCACCGACGACGTGGAGCAGTTCTGCTCGTGGTCGGCGTGCAGGATGAACAGCATGTCCAGGATCTTGGCGATCTTGGGGTCGACGTTGTACTGCACGGTCGGCAGGCCGAACGTCATCCGCAGGAAGTTGTCGACGTAGTCCAGGCTGTTGTCCGGGTAGGGCAGCGGGTGCCCGATGGACCTCTTGTAGGCGTACGCGGCGATGGTCGGAAGCTTCGCCATCAGCCGGATGCCGGAAATCTCCACCTGCTCGGGGTCGAGCGGGTCGAGCGCGTCCTGGTAGAAGGTCGACAGCGCGGTCGTGGCCGAGGACAGCACGGCCATCGGGTGGGCGTCGCGCGGGAACCCGGAGAAGAAGGCGCGCATCTCCTCCTGCAGGAGCGTGTGCACCCGGATCTTGTCGGCGAAGTCCTTGAGCTGCTGCGGCGTCGGCAGCGCGTCGTGCATCAGAAGGTACGAGACCTCGAGGAACGACGACCGCTCGGCCAGCTGCTCGATCGGGTATCCGCGGTAGCGGAGGATGCCGGCGTCACCGTCGATGTAGGTGATCGTCGACGTGGTCGAGGCGGTGTTGACGAAGCCCTGGTCCAGGGTGACGAAGCCGGTCTCCTTGAGGAGGGCACTGACGTCGATGCCGCCCGGGCCCTCGACCGCTTCGCGCACCGGCATCGACAGCTGGCCGCCGGGGTGGTCGAGCTTGACATCCGTCATGTATTTCCCTCACTTCACCGGCAGATGTCCCACAAATTTTGTAGTTCACCGTAAACCCTCAACCTGAATGGGTCATCAGGCGGCTCCCTGCTGAGGGATTGATCACGAAGAGTGGCGTACTTGTATAGATAATGGTTGTAGTCGAACGCGGAGGTGCAAACCGATGCCGAGCCCGAGTCCGTCTCCAGTTGTCGTAGGTGTGACCGGCACGTCGGCCGGGCTCGCGGCGGTGCGGCTCGCCGCCCGCGAAGCCGTCTCGCGCGGCCGGGAGCTCCGGATCGTGCACGCTTTCACCTGGTCACACCCCCGCCTCGATCAGAATTACGACCGGGCCCGGCGCACCGCCTCGCAGATCGTCGACGCGGCGGTGGCCACTGCCCAGCGTTCCACACCCGGGGTGCGGGTGACGGGACAACTCGTCGACGGATTGCCCGACCGGGTGCTGCTGGGCCTGGGCCGCACGGCCGAGATGCTCGTGCTCGGCGACGACGACCTGGCCACCACCCCGTGGCTGCCGACCGGCTCGGTGCTGGTGCAGACGGTGGCCCGGGCCTGGTGCCCCGTGCTGGTCGCCCGCGGCCCGCGGCCCCAGGCCGGCCCGATCCTGGCCGCGGTCGACGGCTCGGAAACCTCCCTGCTGGGCCTGCGCCTGGCCACCGCCGAGGGCGCCCGCCGCAACGTGCCGGTGCTGGTGGCCCACGTGGTCGAACAGGCCGGCGCCGAGGACGAGGGCCGCGAGATCCTGGCCCGCGCCGTCGAGGCCGTCCCCGAACTGACCGACTACACGACCCGGCTCCTCACCGGCGCGGCCGGCCCGACCCTGGTGCGCGCCTCGGGCCGGGCCCGGGTGACGGTGCTGGGCCCGCGCGGCACCCACCACGCGGGCCTGCTGGGCTCGGTGGCCCGCACAGTGCTGCGGCGGGCCGCCAGCCCGACGCTGTTCGCCCACGGCGCCCACGTCCCCCAGCAACGCCCGGCCGCCGAGCCGGCCCAGCACCCCGGCAACGTGCTGGCCCGCTAGCCCTTACTGGTCGTATTACAGTCCCCACCCTCCTCGGGGGACGACCCTGGACCATCCTGTCAAGTTCAGCCTCGCGGCGTCGGCAGGGCTGTGGACAACCCGGGATTGTGGATAAGTTCTGCCGCTCAGTTGCGGTGTGTTAATACCGAACTGATCAATTGATGACCGATAAGTGGCGATTGACCGCGGGCCTGGCGATCGCCGCGCTGCCGCTGGTGCAGGTCGCGCTGGGCTCGCGCCGAACCCGGGGCGCGACGGCGACGCCGGACGGGGACGAGTCGGCGCGCGAACGGAACGATCCGGCGCGCAAGCGGCACGAGCTGACGCGCGGGCGGGACGATCCGGCGCACGAGCAGATGCAGCCGGCAAGCAAGCCGGACGAGCCGGCGCGCAGACGGGAAGAGCCGGCGCGTGAACGGGAAGAGCTGGCGCACGCGCTGCGCCAGGCGCTCGAGGGCAACCGGCTCAGCGTGGCCTATCAGCCGATCGTCGAGCTGGCGACCGGCGTGCCGGTGGGCGCGGAGGCGCTGGTGCGCTGGCTGCATCCGGAGCTTGGCCCGGTTCCTCCGGCCACGTTCATTCCGATCGCCGAGGAGTCGGGGCTGATCGGGGCGATCGGCGACCGGGTGCGTCAGGAGGCGCTGCGCCGGCTCGGGTCGTGGCGCGCCGACGGCACGGTCGGCGACACCTTCTTCCTCTCCGTCAACCTGTCGGGTCACCAGCTCACCGACCCGCGCCTGCCGACGATGGTCTCTTCCGAGATGCTCCGGTACGGGGTTCCGGCGCGCTGCCTGTCCCTCGAGACGACCGGGCCCGTTCCGGCGGGCGGGCCCCGGCGCGTGCTGCTCGAACTGTGCGAGCTGGGCTGCCGGGTTCTCCTCGACGACTTCGGCGCCGGTTCGGCCCTGGGCCAGCTGCGGCGCCTGCCGGTGACCGGCATCAAGGTCGACCGCTCGTTCGTGGCCGGGGCGGGTCTGAGCGACGAGGACGACCGGATCGTCCGGGCCGTGGCCGAGATGGGCCGGACGCTCGGGCTCACCGTGATCGCCGAGGGCGTCGAGACCCGCCGGCAGCGCGACGCCCTCGCCGCCGCGGGCGTCACCCATGCCCAGGGCTGGTTCTGGGGGCCGGCCGTGTCACCCGCCGAGTTCGCCCGGCACTGGCACGCGGGGATCGCCTCGACCCTGAAGCGGGTTTCCTGACCGGAGCCGACCTGGGCCGGCCCCTGTCACGAAACGGGTCAGCTCGCCGGGACCGGGGGCTTCGGGAACTCGTACATCCAGAAGGACTGTGAGTCGATCCGAGTCGAGACGGCGTGGCCCGCGATGCGGTTGAGCACCTTGCCGATCATCTCGGGCAGCTGGTGCGCTTCCTCGTTGTACGTGCACACGTCGATGAAGACCAGGCCGTCGGCCGCCTCGATCGGCTTGTACATCTCGCGCAGCAGCTTGATGAACACGCCCCGGCCGCGGCTGCCGGGACGGACACCGACGAAATGCACGAAATACAGGCGGTTCATGGCGTACAGCTCGGGCCAGTGGTACCGGAAGTAGTCGGGCGAGATCAGCGGGGCGGCGTGCAGGTCGTTGGTCATCACGGCGAGCCCGGTTACGCCCTCCTCGTCCTGTACGACGTACTTGTCGTTTCGCTTGTCCGCCATGAGTTCGTCGAACTCGTGGCGGTAGAGCATGTGCCGGGTGACCGCCAGAACCCGCAGCTCGTCGAAGGTGTCGCGGTAGAACTCCCAGGCCGGGTCGAGAAGGCAGTCGGCCAGTGCCGGCGTCACGTCCACTCGCATGCTGACAAACCTGCCACCACGACTGGCATCGTGTTCGCGACTCGGGCATTATTCGCTGACCGGGTTCCGCCGTAACGCGGATCACATTCGGCTTATGTTAGGTGTGCGGTGGAAGGAGTGAGCATGGCGACGCTGGTCGGCTCCGACGGGGCTGTTGTCTGGCTGGTCGCGGTGCTTCTCGTCCTCATGGCCGGCCTGGGCCTGGCTCTGCTCGCCGCCACCCGCGCGACTCGCCGGTTCTGAGTAACAGGCCGGAGAAGCGCACGACCGCCCGATGTAGCAGGCTGGACGGATGCGCTTCGCCACCTGGAACGTCAACTCGGTCAAGGCACGCCTGCCGCGCCTGCTGGAGTGGCTCGGCACCACCAAGCCCGACGTGCTGTGCCTGCAGGAAACCAAGGTCGCCGAGGACGGCTTCCCCACGGCCGAGGTCGCCGAGCTGGGGTACGACGTCGCCGCGTACGGGCAAGGCCGCTGGAACGGGGTCGCCCTGCTCTCGCGGGTGGGGCTCGACGGCGTACGGAAGGGATTCGAGGGCGAACCGGGGTTTCCCGATCCGGAAGCACGGGCGATCAGTGCCGTGGCCGGCGGAATCCGCTTCTACTCGATCTACGTGCCGAACGGCCGCACCCCGGACGATCCGCACTACACATACAAGCTGTCGTGGCTGTCCGCCCTGCGTACGGCTCTGGCCGCCGAGGTCGACGCGGGTCCCCTCGTGGTGGCGGGCGATTTCAACGTGGCCCCCACCGACGACGACGTCTGGGACCCGAAGGTGTTCACCGGCTCTACCCACGTCACGCCGCCCGAGCGGGAGGCCCTGGCCGCCATCCGCGCGACGGGGCTCCGCGACATCGTCGGCCGGCCCATGAAGGGTGACCATCCGTTCACCTATTGGGATTACCGGGCCGGAATGTTCCACAAGAACCTCGGTATGCGGATCGACCTGGTCTACGCGACGGGCTCGGTGGCCGACCGGGTGACAGATGCGGTGGTGGACCGCGAGGCGCGCAAGGGAAAGGGACCCAGCGATCACGCTCCGATCGTTGTCGATCTGGCCGACTGACGGTCATGATCAACACCTGGGACGGGCCACCGGGCCGATAAGCACGTAGTCTGTGCCTGTAGATCGTGCCGGGCGGGACAGACAGGAGGACCCATGACAGCGCAATCGTCGGCGGCAGCCGGCGAAAAGCTGACCGAGGGGCCCGCGCCTGCCTTGCTCCGCGCCGCGCTCGACGCGGCCAGCGAGGCAGTGCTGTTGTGCAGCGCCGCCGACGACACCGTCCTGATGGTTAACTCCGCCGCCCAGTCCCTGGTGCCCGGCCTTTCCACCGGCTCGACCGCCCTCGACGGGCCGTTGCCCGGTCTGGCCGCCGCGCTGACCTCGGGCGACGACTCCTTCACCGACCTCTACGCCGGACGCCATCTGCAGGGTGAGCGGCGCTCGCTGGGCGCCGACCACTACGGGTGGTACCTGCGCGATCGCACCGAGGAAGTGGCCCGCGCCGACGCGCTGCGGGCCGAGCGCGCCCGCACGGCGTTCCTGGCCGAGGCCGGTCGGCGCCTGTCGTCGTCGCTGCACCTGGGCCGATGCCAGCGGATCACCGCCGAGCTGGCGGTGGGCCACCTGGCCGACGTCGCCGTGGTGATGCTGCCGGTCAGCCGCCGGCAGAGCCAGTTCGTGCGGCTGGTCCGCGGGGGCATGCCCGAGGAGGGCATGATTCGTGAGCCGATGCTGGGCCAGGTGCCGGGGCTGGTCGAGGCGCTCGGCGGCTTCCCGCCCATCCCGAGCCGGTGGATCGACGCGTCCCAGGTGCCCGAGTGGCTTCTGCCCGCCGGGGTCGGCCCGGTCGGGGCGCTGCTGGTCACTCCCCTGCCCGGCAACGCCGAGCCGGCCGGGGCGCTGATCCTGGCCCGCCGGGGCGCCGACGCCGAGTTCGGGCCCGACGACGAGATCCTCGCCCGCATCTTCGCGGCCCGCGCCGGCGCCGCCCTGTCGTCGGCCGCGCTCTATCGCGACCAGGTCGACACCACGGCGGTGCTGCAGGCCGACCTGCTGCCGCCCGAGCTGATCCAGCCCGACGGCATCGAGCTGGCCGGCTCCTATCAGGCGGCCCGCGAGGCGATGCGGATCGGCGGCGACTTCTACGACGTGTTCGGCCCGACCGACACCAGCCCCGACACGGTGATCGCGCTCGGCGACGTCTGCGGCAAGGGCCCCGAGGCCGCGGTGCTCACCGGCAAGGTGCGCCAGACGCTGCGCGCGCTGCGGCTGGTCGAGCAGGCGCCCGACAAGATGCTGCGCGTGCTCAACCAGGCGCTGCTCGACTCCGGCCGCCAGCACCGGTTCGTCACCATGGTGGTCGGTTCGGTCAGCCGCATCGACCACGGCCGGGTCAAGCTCACGCTGGCCACCGGCGGTCACCCGCCGCCGCTCGTGCTGCGCGCCGACGGCCGGGTGGAAGAGGTCCCGATCAGCGGCACCCTGATCGGCGCGGTTCCGCGTACGGTGGTCAGCCCGGCCGACGTCGAACTGGCGCCGGGTGAGTTGTGCCTGCTCTACAGCGACGGCCTGACCGAGGCCCGGGGCGGCCCGGCCGGCGACGAGCAGTTCGGCGAGGCCCGGCTGCGCGACGCGCTGGCCGAGTGCCGCGGCCTGCCCGGGGTGGCCACCGTCGAACGCGTACGTCAGGTGGTCAGCGACTGGGTGCACGGCGGCACCCGCGACGACATCGCGATGCTGGCCGTCCGCGCTCCCGACCGCACCCAGCTCAGCCTGCGCAACGGCTCCCGTAACCAGTCGCCGTTCGCGATCGACGCCCGGCGCACCGAACGGCGCGCACGGGTCCGTTCGTGACCGTCCCGAGCGCCACGCCGAGGCGCTCGTACGACATGGCCGGCCTCATCGACGACTATCTGTCGCTGGTCGGCGAGGGCGACGAGTACGGCGCCGTCGAGTTGGTCACCGAGCTGTTCGACGAGGGCCTGCCGCCGCAACGCATCATGATCGACCTGATCGGCGGCGCCCAGATCCGGGTCGGCGAGCTGTGGGCGTCCAACGAGTGGACGGTGGCACGCGAGCACGCGGCCACCGCGATCAGCGAGCGGGCCCTGGCCGCCCTGGCCGCCCGCACCAATGTGCGCCCGACCCGCGGCCGGGTGACGATCGCCTGCGTCGACGGCGAGTGGCACGCGCTGCCGACCCGCCTGCTGGCCGAGATGCTGCGCCTGGACGGCTGGCGCGTCGACTTCCTGGGCGCCAACGTGCCCGGCCCACATCTGATCACCCACCTGCACCAGACCGGCCCCGACGTGGTCGCGCTGAGCTGCATGATCGCCACCCGACTCCCGCGGGCGCACGCCGCCATCACGGCCTGCAAGGCGGCCGGCGTCCCGGTCATCGCGGGCGGCCGGGGTTTCGGGCCCGGCGGGCGGTACGCGCAGCACCTGGGCGCGGACGCGTGGGCGGCCGGGGCCGAGGAGGCGGTGCAGCGCCTGGCCCGCAACTGGCCCCCGCACAACCAGGACCCGCAGCTCTCGGCCTTCCTGGGCGACGAGGAATACACGTACGTGGTCCGGCACCGCCCCGAGTTGATCGACACGGCGATGTGGCGGCTCACCGGCACGTATCCCGCGATGCGCGAGTACAACCAGCGTCAGCTCGACTCGACCGCCGAGGACATGGCGCACATCGTCGACTTCCTGGCGGCCGCGCTCTATGTGAGCGAGTCCCAGATCTTCACCGACTTCGTGGCCTGGACCGACGGGGTGCTGCAGGCCCGCGGGGTGCCCGCGGTGGCCTTGCGCGTCGGCCTGGAGACCGTTCAGGCCCAGCTCCGCGACTACCCCACGGCCACCGCGTTCCTGAACGCGGGAATCCGGCTCGTAAATCGGTAGCGCGGCCCGGCCGGCGGCGATTAGCCTCGTCCGCATGATCTCCTGATGCTCCGGCCCACTCGGGCCGTCCACCGTGCTCGGTTCCGGGTGCTCCCGCGTGATTCGTCCGCCGTGGAGCCATCATCGTGCCGACACCCGGAGCACCCACGCGTTCACTTTTCCATCCTGGCTCCACCGTGCCCGGCCCCGCCTTCCGCGCGGGGCTTCGAGGAGGTCTGTATGCCTGGTCAGCGTTTCAAGGTTCAGCTCAACCCGGACGACATGCCGTCGCTGCCCGCCCTGGCCGGCGAGGCCGAGCCGTCCGGCCGCAAGCAGGCCGCCGGCGCCAAACATCACGGCGCCACCGACGGCCGGCAGGCCGCGCGCGAACGCTCCGAGCGCGCCCACGCGGGCCGCGCGGCCGGCGCGGGCGGCGGCCGTTCCTACGCCTTCCGCCGCAGCTAGGCCGCAACCGAAACGAGGACGCCCGGGGCAACCCGGGCGTCCTCTCCCGTCTACGGGCGATCGGGGCGGCCCATTAGGCTGTCCCGGTGGGGACCAGGCAGGAGATCGGCGCGCTGCCGCCCGAGGCTGACCTGGCCCGGGCCGACTCGCTGGCCCGGGAGATCTTCTCGGATGTCGCCGGCAAGTGGTCGTTGCTGATCATCGAGTTTCTGGGGCAGCGGACCATGCGTTTCAACGAACTGCGCCGCGAGGTGGGCGGGATCAGTCACAAGGTGCTGACCCAGAATTTGCGGACGCTGGAGCGCAACGGGCTGGTCGCGCGGATCGTGCATCCCACCGTGCCGCCCAGCGTCGACTATTCGCTGACCGAGGCCGGGCAAGCGCTGCGCAAGGTGGTCGACGGCATGTGCGACTGGACGCAGACCTACCTGGGACACATCGAGGCGTCCCGCACGAGCTTCGACGGCCAGTGACGGCGGTCAGTCGAGCACGGCCACGGCCTCGATCTCGACCAGGTGCTCGGGGACGTCCAGGGCCGCGATGCCGAACAGCGACGCGGGCGCGGCGATCGTGACGCCCAGCTTGGCCGAGGCCCGGGCGATGCCGTCCAGCAGGTCGGGCATGCGTTCGGGGGTCCAGTCGACGACGTGGGCGGTCAGCTTCACCACGTCGGCGAACGTGGCGCCCGCGGCGGCCAGGGCGGTGCCGACGTTGAGGTAGGCCTGCTCGACCTGGGTGGTGAAGTCGCCGCCGTCCCACGCCACCTGGCCGGCGACGTGGATCAGCCGGGAACCCGTGGCCACGGACACCTGGCGGTAGATCGGGATCTGCGGCAGGCCGGGCGGGTCGATAAGGGTGACAGTCATGCCGACGACCGTACGAGGGAAGCCCCTGGGCCCGGAAGAGCGCACTTTTCCGAGCTCAGGGCACCTCGAGGTAACCGCTGCGGTCAGCCCAGCTCGGCGTACACGTCGTCCAGCCGGCCGTGGTACATGTCGGTCTTGGTGTTGAAGTTGGGGCCGCCGATGCGCAGCGGCAGTGTGTTGCTGATCGACAGGTTGGCCGGGATGGTGGTCTGGCCGGCCGGCTTGTCGTCGACCGACACCGACAGGGTCGTGCCGCTGCGCTGGCAGAGCACCTTGTGCCACTGGCCGTCGGCCACGGTCGCCGACGAGCGGGCGATGTAGCGTGCCGACGAGCCGGCGCCGACCACCACGCACTGCGCCTTGCCGTTGGTCTTGCCGACCTGCATCTTCCACTGGCTCGACGTGTTGGCCACGCCCTTCTGCATGACGTTGGCCGACCCGACGATCTGGGTCTTGGTCAGCTGGATCCGGGCCGACCAGCGGAACAGCCGGGTGCCGGGGTTGAGGTTGGCCACGTTCGCCGTCTCGAACAGCGCGCGCGGGCAGGTGGCGGACGCGGACGCGCAGGCCGCCGGGAACGTCACGTAGCGCCCGCTCGGGGTGGCGGTGTCGTAGCGCAGGACACCCGAGTCGGCCGTACGGGCGGTGAGCGCGGGACCGCGGCCGGAGGTGTCGGAGACGCGTCCGTTGACCGCGCCGGCGTCGAACGACCAGCGTGCGACGAGCTGCGGGCCGGTCGGGGCAGCCGCGGCCACGGACGGGGTGGGCGCGGGCCCGGGGGTGGGTGCGGCCAGGGCGGGCGCCGCCGGAAGGGTGAGACCGGCGACGGCGGCCAGCGCGAGAGCGAGCTTCATTCTTCCACCTTGTCGCATAGACCCCATTTGTTGCAAAACACCCGTCTCGGCGTTTCGGGGGTTTCCTCCCTACCGAACGACCGAGCCCGGAGGATGGACACTCGCGCGGGGAAATGCGAAACGGCCCGCCGAGGCGGGCCGTTGTGCAAGGCGGAACTCAGAGGACGGCGTTCTCCTCGGCGATCGCGCACACCGCGACGAGACGCAGCAGGTGCCAGTCCGCCGCCTTCCACTCGGCGCAGGTCATCGGCGCGAAACCCGGCTCGGGCAGCGGGCGGCTCATCCGGCGGGCCCCGGCGACGATCGCGCGGGCGTAGCCGGCCAGACCCTCGGCGTCGGCGTCGCGGCCGGCCGACTCGAGGGCGTCCCGGACGGCGGCGGCGTGCTGGTCGACCAGGGCGAGCAGCCCCGGGTCGGCGAGCGCGGCGACGAGTCCGTCGACCCCGACCCGCGCCATCATTTCGTCGAGCAGGCCGGTCGCCGGAGAGGCCGGAACGAGCGCGGAAATCGGGGCGAAGGCCAGGAAGTCGTTGGTCATGGCGAGAACGCTAGGGCCTCCCGGACCCCCACGACAGGGGGGTAACCGAACGGCACCCGAGCGTCTACGAGCGTGCTACACAGGCAGCTGGTCCATCGCCTTGAAGATCCGTTTGTCCGATATCGGATAGGCGGTACCCAACGATTGGGCGAAGAAGTTGATCCGCAGCTCCTCGATCATCCACCGGATTTCCCGTAAACCCTCCTCCGGTGCTCCGAGGGTCAGCAGTTCCCGATATTCGGCCTCGATCTCGTGGATCTGGGCCATCAGCTGCCGGTCGCGGGCCAGGGTGCCGCCCAGCCGGTCCAGGCGATAGACGATGCCGCGCAGATAGCGGGGCAGGTGGTGCAGCTGGCGCCAGCCCGTCTCGGTCACGAAGCCGGCGTGCACCAGGCCCTTGAGCTGCTGCCGGATGTCGGCCAGGGCGGGCAGCATCGACGGGTCGCGCAGCGATTTGAGCCGCTGGTCGATGTCGTACGCGGTGGCCAGCACCTGACGGACCTGCGTGACGACGTTGGCCACGGCGTCGACCAGATCCTGCCGTACGGTGTCCCGCAGCGACGCGAACTCGATCGACGACCAGACCGGCCCGCCCGCGTCCGTGACCAGCTTGTCGACGGCCGCGCCGGCACAGTCGTCGAGAAGATCCGAGATCGACCGGTACGGGTTCCCGCGCGAGAGCTCGAGCTTGGCCCGGTTGTCGAGCCGGCCCTGCAGATAGCGCGCGGCCGGCGGCAGGGTCAGCAGAAGCAGCTTGCGCGTGCCCGCGATCATGGCCGTACGCTGCTCGGCCTCGGTCTCGAAGACCTTGATCGCGATGCTGTCGCCCTCGTCGACCAGCGCCGGGAAGACGTTGACCTCGTAGCCGCCGCGCATCTGCCGGACCCGGCGCGGCAGCTGCCCGAAGTCGTTGGTGGTGATGCCGCGCCGCTCGATGTCGCCGGCGGCCTTCGAGATGGTCTGCTGCACCTTGGGCGCGAGCGAGCGCCGCAGCACCTCGAGGTCGCGCCCCTCCCCCAAGACCTTGTCGTTCTCGTCGACGACGCGGAAGTTGACCCGCAGGTGCTCGGGAACCTGGTCGGGCCGCCACGCGTCGCGCGGCACGATCGTGCCGGTGAGCCGCCGCAGCTCGGCGCCGATCGCGTCGGGCAGCGGGCCGCGCCGGGCCGGCACCCGGTCGAGCACGGCCTCGGCCCAGTCCGGCACCGGCACGAAGTTGGTGCGCAGCGCCTTGGGCAGGGCCCGGATGAGCGCGATCACGACGTCCTTGCGAAAGCCGGGCACCGACCAGACGAAGTCCTCCGGATCGAGCTTGTTGAGGAGCGGCAGCGGCACGGTCACGGTGACACCGTCGGCCGTCGTGTTCGGCTCGAACTCGTACGAGAGGGGAAGCTTCACCCCACCGGCGAGCCAGGCGTCCGGATAGGCGTTGGGGTCGACCGCGTCGCGCCCGTTGTTGACCAGCAGCTCGCGGGTGAACGTGAGCAGCTCAGGATCGTCGCGCCGGGCCTTCTTCCACCACGAGTCGAAATGCCGTTGCGAGACCACGTCGGCCGGGATGCGGGCGTCGTACAGCGCGTACACCGTCTCGTCGTCGACCGCGATGTCGCGCCGGCGGGCCCGGTTCTCGATCTCCTCGATCTGGGCCAGCAGCTTGGTGTTGTCGGCGAAGAACTTGTGGTGGGTGTCCCAGTCGCCCTCGACCAGCGCGTGCCGGATGAACAGCTCACGCGAGACCACCGGGTCGACCTTGGAGTAGCCCACTTTGCGCCGGGGCACGATCGGCAGGCCGTAGAGGGTCACTTTCTCGTACGCCATCACGGCGCCCTGCTTCTTTTCCCAGTGCGGCTCCGAGTAGGAGCGTTTCACCAGGTGCGGGGCGAGTTTCTCGGCCCATTCGGGCTCGATGCGGGCGTTGACCCGCCCCCACAGGCGGCTGGTCTCGACGAGCTCGGCCGACATCACCCAGCGCGGCTGCTTCTTGAACAGCGCCGAGCCCGGGAAGATCGCGAACTTGGCCCCGCGGGCGCCCAGGTATTCGCGCTTGTCGGTCTCCTTGAGACCGATGTGGGAGAGCAGGCCGGACAGCAGGGCGGTGTGCACGTTCGGCCCGGCGGCGATCTCCTCGCGATCCTCGACGATCGAGAGGTTCAGGGTGCGCGAGACCTGGCGCAGCTGGGAGTAGATGTCCTGCCACTCGCGTACGCGCAGGTAGTTGAGGAATTCGTTGCGGCACAGGCGGCGGAACTGGTTGCCGCTCAGCTCCTGCTGCTTCTCGCGCAGGTAGCGCCACAGGTTGAGGTAGCTGAAGAAGTCCGACTCCTTGTCGGTGAACCGGGCGTGCTTCTCGTCGGCCTGCTGCTGTTTCTCGGTGGGGCGCTCGCGCGGATCCTGGATGGACAGCGCGGCCGCGATCACCATGACCTCGGCCACGCACTCCTGCCGGTCGGCCTCGATGACCATGCGGGCCAGCCGCGGGTCGACCGGCAGCTGCGCGAGCTGGCGGCCGAGCGGGGTGAGCTTGCGGTCGTCGAGGGCGCCCAGTTCCTCGAGCAGTTTCACGCCGTCGGTGATGTTGCGGCGGTCGGGCGGGTCGATGAACGGGAACCGGGCCAGGTCGCCCAGACCCAGGTTGGTCATCTGCAGGATGACGCTGGCCAGGTTGGTGCGCAGGATCTCGGGCTCGGTGAACTCCGGACGGCCCTCGAAGTCCTCCTCGGAGTACAGCCGGATGCAGATGCCGTCGGCGACCCGGCCGCAACGGCCCTTGCGCTGGTTGGCGCTGGCCTGCGAGACCGGTTCGATGGGCAGCCGCTGCACCTTGAGCCGGTGCGAGTATCGGCTGATGCGGGCGGTGCCGGGGTCGATGACGTAGCGGATGCCGGGGACGGTCAGCGAGGTCTCGGCGACGTTGGTGGCCAGCACGACCCGGCGCTGCGAATGCCGCTCGAACACCTTGTGCTGCTCGGCCGCGGACAGCCGGCCGTACAGGGGAACGATGTCGGTGTTGCGGAGGTTCCGCTTGCCCAGGGCGTCGGCGGTGTCGCGGATCTCGCGCTCGCCGGAGAGGAACACGAGGATGTCGCCGTCGCCCTCGCGGCCCAGCTCGTCGACCGCCTCGGCGATGCCGTCGACCTGGTCCATCGGTTCCTCGGTGGTCTCGTCGTCCTCTTTCGGCGTGACCAGGGGCCGGTAGCGGACCTCGACCGGGAACGTGCGGCCGGACACCTCGATGACCGGGGCCGGCTTGCCGTCGGCGTCGGCGAAGTGCTCGGCGAAGCGCTGCGTCTCGATCGTGGCCGACGTGATGATCAGCTTGAGGTCGGGACGTTGCGGCAGCAGCTCGCGCAGATAGCCGAGGATGAAGTCGATGTTGAGGCTGCGCTCGTGCGCCTCATCGATGATCAGCGTGTCGTACCGGAACAGGTTGCGATCGTTCTGGATCTCGGCCAGCAGGATGCCGTCCGTCATCACCTTGACCATGGTGTCGTCGCCGGCCTGGTCGGTGAAGCGCACCTTGTAACCGACCGTGGTGCCGAGCGGGCGCCCGACCTCCTCGGCGATGCGCTCGGCAACCGTGCGGGCGGCGATCCGCCGGGGCTGCGTGTGACCGATCTGCCCCCGTACGCCCCGGCCCAGCTCCATACAGATCTTGGGGATCTGGGTCGTCTTACCCGAGCCGGTCTCCCCCGCGACGACGACCACCTGGTGGTCGCGGATGGCCGCGGCGATGTCGTCCTTACGCTGACTGACCGGCAAGGACTCCGGATAGCTGATCGGGGGCACGCTCGCGATCCGCGCGGCGAGCCGCTGCGCCGCCCGGTCGATCTCGGCGGAGATCTCGCCCAGCGCGGCGGTCCGGGCAGTCTCGTCCTTGATGCGCCGGGTGCCCTCGAGCCGCCGCCCGAGGCGGTGACTGTCACGGGGAAGAAGTTCGGCCAGGCGGCTACGGAGTTCGGGTGTTGTCGACATCGCGCAGCAAGAATAGGCGGATCGGACGGCAAACGCCTGGTGATTAACGCCGCCCGCCGAGCGGGAATCAGGGGCGTCGCTTCAGGGTGTGATGGCCAGAACGCCGGGCAGGTCGGCAAAGCTCGCTTTGACGTCGCGGGTCACCACCGTACGACCGGTCTCCGCGGCGTGAGCCGCAATGATCAGGTCATGCGCGCCGCGAGGGGTGCCGGACCGGCGTACGTGAGCGATCAAGCGAGCATGATGCGTCGCCGTCGTGTCCGTGTAGGCGAGAACGTCGACCACCCCCACGATCGCGGCCAGCGCGCGACTCCGCGCGGCGGCCCGTTCCGCGGTGTCGGCCAGTTCGATCCCGACGCGATACTCCGCGATGGTGACCGCCGCGACCGCCAGCTCGTCGTGGTCGAGCGCGGACCGATCGATCGTGCCTCGCTCGTACGCGGTCAGGACGTTGGTGTCGAGAATCAGGCGTCGGCCCACGGGTCACTCCGCTCGGACTCCAGCAAAGCCTTGGCCGCGGCGAGGTCTTCGGCAAATCGGTCGTCCGGCGCCGGGATGCCCTCGAGAGCCGAACGCAGATCCGCGCCGGTGCGCCGGCGCGCCGGTCCGATCTCCGCGATCGGTTGATTGCCCCGGGTGATGGTCACGGTTTCGCCCTGCTCGATGGCGTCGAGCAGGTCCGAGAAGTTGCGTGAGGCCTCGGTGGCGGTCATGGTCCGCATGCCATCACCGTATCTGATAATCAGATTTTGTGGCCACCGCCTTTATCGGCCGAGCGCGTCGATCGTCTTCATTTCGTCGTCGGTGAGGACGAAGCCGTCGATGTCGGCGTTGCGGGCGATGCGCTCCGGGGTCGCGGACTTCGGGATGACGCCGATCTCGTGCTGGATGTGCCACCGCAGCACGACGCGGGCCGGGTCGACGCCGTGGGCCGCGGCGATGCCGGTCAGGGCCGGGTCGTGCAGGTTGGTGGTCTTGAACGGTGAGTAGCCCTCGAGCACCACGCCGCGCTCGCGGTGGGCGGCGACGATCGCGGGGTCGTAGAGGGACGGGCCGAAGCGGATCTGGTTGACCGCGGGGCGCACGCCGGTCTCGGCGGCCAGCTCGTCGAGCTCGTCGGGGCCGTAGTTGCTGACGCCGACCGCGCGGGTCAGGCCCTCGTCGCGGGCCCGGAGGAACTCGCGCCACAACGGGACCGAGCGGCCGCGCGACGGCGGCCAGTGGATGAGCCACAGGTCGATCGCGTCGAGGCCCAGGTCGCGCAGCGAGGCCTGGATCGTGGCGCGTTCCCGGCCGGCCCGGTCGGGCGGCAGCTTCGTGGTCACGAAGACCTCGTCGCGGGGCACGCCGGAGTCTTTCAGCGCGCGGCCGACCTCGGCCTCGTTGCCGTACATGGTCGCGGTGTCGAGGTGCCGGTAGCCGGCCTCGAGCGCGTCCCGGACCGCCTGGTAGGCGGTGTCGCCGCGCATCTGCCAGGTGCCGAAGCCGAGCAGCGGCATCTCGACGGAGGAGCCCGGAAGCGGCAGGGCGGGAATCGTCATGACTCCATCCTGCCACCGTGCTCACTCCGCCCCGGTCACCGTCGGGTGGTGGTCGGGCACCGGGGCGCGCAGCGGCGCCGAGGCCGGGTCGTGTGACGACGGCTCGGCCGCGGGCAGCGCGCTCAGGCCGGGCAGCCGCGAGTTCTCCATGGCCGCGCGTTCGGCCAGGGCCCGGTCCAGGGCCGCGCGGGCCGCGGCCTCATCGGTCTCTTTCATGTCTTCCTCCTGATCCGAGGGCAGCGGCAGCGTGAAGCTGAAGCACGTGCCGCCACCGGGGTTGTCGGCCACGGCGATCTCGCCGCCGTGTCGCTCCACGATGCGTTTGCAGATGGCCAGGCCCAGCCCGGTGCCGGCGTATCCGGCGTCAGCGTGGGCCCGGTGGAAGCTGTCGAAGATCTCGGGCTTGTCGGCGTCGGGGATGCCGATCCCCCGGTCGGCCACCGCGATCCGCGCCCAGTGCTCGTCGGCCGGGCCCCCGGTGACCTCGACGACCGGGGCCGTGCCGGGACGCACGTATTTGAGGGCGTTGCCGATCAGGTTGTCCAGGACGTGCCGCAGCATCGCCGGGTCCGCGTTCACAGCGGGCAGCGGCGCGAGGTGGATCCGCGGCCGGTCGTTTTCGCGCAGGTGCGCCGTACGGTCGTGGACCACGTCGCCCACCAGCGCGTCCAGGTCGACCCGGCGGATGCGCAGCGGGGCGTCCCGGGCGGTCGTATAGGCCAGCAGCGTGTCGATCAGGGCCGCCATCCGGTCGACGGCCAGGATGATCCGGTCGAGGCTGCCGCGCACCTGGTCCGGCGCCTCGTCGAGGTCCTCGGACGCCACCTCGCAGTGGCCGCGGATGACGCTCAGCGGGGCCTTCAGGTCGTGCGCGACCACGCCCGCGAACACGGCCAGGTCGTTCTCGTAGCGGCGCAGCTCGGTGATGTCGTGGAAGACGGCGACCGCGCCGTGCCGCCCGGCGCTCGTGTCCAGCGGCCGGCCGTCCACGCTGACCAGGATGCCCTCGGGTCGCAGGGTATTGCGGACGACCATCTCGACGGCGTCGCACGACTCGCCGCGCAGGGCCCGCATCAGCGGCATCTCGTCGACCGGGAACGGGGTGCGGCCGTCCGGCTGGAAGAGGCCGTAGTGCCGCTGCCAGGCCTCCGGGTCGTCCTCGTCCTCGGCCACGCCGAGCATGGCCCGCGCGGCCGGGTTGTGCAGCAGGAAGGCGCCGTTCTCGTCGACCACGCCGACCGCGTCGCTGATGCTCGCCATGATCGCGCCGAGGAGCCCGGCCTGGCGGCGGCTCTCCTCCTCGGCCGCACGCAGCTCGGCCGTGGCCGCCTGCACCCGCGACACGGCCCGGGCCCGGCCGGTGGCCAGCACATAGATCAGGCCGGCCAGCAGCAGTGACATGCCGGCCCCGGTGAGCAGCAGGGTCAGGGGCAGGGTGCTGGAGGCGCCGGGCAGGTTGGCGGCGTCGGCCCGGGTGACCAGCGTCCATCCACGGTCGGCCACCACCAGGTCGACGGTGCGGCGCAGGTCGGGTGAGCCGGGGACGGAGTATTGGGCGACCACCGGGCGGCCACCGTCGCGGCCGGTGGCCAGCAGTTCGCCGTCGAGCTGGCCCTGGCTGACGGTGGCCAGCACGCCGGAGAGGAAGTCCTGGCCGCGCAGGCCCAGGACGAGCCAGCCGCGAAACTCGGGACGGTTGGCCCGCGTCCAGATGGGGGCGGCGAACAGGAACGAGCGCTGCTGCTGGGCCGCCGGCAGGTTGCGGTCGCGCAGCAGTACGTACGTGTCGGAGACGCTGGGCTGCCCGACGCGGCGCGAGTCGTCGAGGGCCGCCGCCGCCTCGGGTGCGGCCGCGACGTCGAGCCCGGTCATCGAGCGTCCGGCCGCGTTGAGCGTACGGGAGAAGATCGTGAAGTAGTGCTCCTCGCCCGCCACGACGGGCCGCAGGGTCAGGCCCTCGGCGCCGCGGGACCGCCACAGCCTCTGCACCGCGGGGATCTGCGACTCGGTGGCCGGCACCACGTAGGCCAGCGAGGCCGCGCCGATCAGGTTGGCCGAGGCCAGCGGAGCGGTCGCCGAATCGAAGTCGTTCCAGGTCAGCGAGTCGTTGGTGCTGATTCCGGCGGCCGCGGTCTCGATCAGCGACCGGTAGCGCTCGGTCTCGGTGCGCACGGCGGCCTCGGCCACGGCGGTGCGCTGGTCCATCACCCGTTCGGCGTTCTCACGCTGGGTCGCCCGCAACCCGGCATAGACCGAGACCACGACGATCAGGGCGACGGCGAAGACGACCCCGGCGAACAAGAGACCGGTGAAGCGCCCGCGGCGTGCGTCCGCCGCGGTGGCCGAGTGCACAGGTCGCTTCACCAAAGCCAGCATAAAGTGCAAATCGCCCCCATCGGCCCGGTTCGGCCGATGGGGGCGAGAAGAACTCGCTTACTTCCAGGTGTCGTACTGGTACAGGTTCTGCTGCGCCATCAGGGTGGTGACCTTGGTGTAGTAGTTCGGGTCGGTCGCGTAGCCGGCCTTCCACACCTTCCAGATGAAGCTGTTGGCCTGCTTGGTGTAGTTGAAGGCGCCGGCGTAGCGGGGGTTCACCCGCAGGAAGCTGCCGTGGTCGCGGAACGAGTGGCCCATCGAGGCGTACGTGCGGAAGGTGGCCACGGTCGAGAAGCACTCGCCGGCCTTGGTGCACTCCTGGGTGCGGTAGTCGTGGCAGCCGTTGGCCAGCGTGCCGAACCGGCCGCTCTGGCACTTGATGCCGAAGTAGTTGCGGTCGACCGTCGACAGCCCGCTGCGGCCCCAGCCCGACTCGAGGATCGCCTGGGCGATGGTCACCGACGCGGGCACGCCGAACTCGCGCCAGCCCTGCTGGGCGCCGGGCACGGCGGCCTTGATGAACTGCTCCGGCGTCAGCGTGGCGCCCGGGGCCGCCGGCGTGCCGGCCGGGGTGTCCGGGCAGACGGCCAGCGCGGGCGTCACGACGTACGCGTGGGAGATGTAGGCGCCGTCGGAGAGACGGTTCCACTGGGTGGTGGAGCGGACCGTGCCGGCCACCATCGTGCCCCGCACGTAGCAGACCCCGCTGACCTTGGCCCCGGTGGTGACCACGCGCTTGACCGGCGAGCTGACCGACGGGCCGGTCCGGATGTTGACCTTGCCGTCGGCGCTCTTGACCGTGCCCGTCTTGTACTTGGACGACACCGGCTTGCCCGGCTTGGTCTTGACCGCCTCGGCCTGCGGCGACGTGGTCGCGCAGCGCGGCAGGCTTCCGCTCATGCTCACGTACGCGTGGGTGATGTAGCCACCGGTGCTGAGCTTGTCCCACTGAGTCGTGGTCCGCAGGGAACCCCGGACGTTCTGGCCGGTGACCGTGCAGACGGCGGTGACCCGCTGCTTGTTCCGCAGCGAACCCACCACCTTGGCGGCCAGCGACGGCGTGGACCGCACCTTGAGCGTGCTGCGGACTTCGACCGTGGCCGTGGCCCCGGCCGCGAAAGCCGCGGAGGGCGCGGACACGAGACCGGCGCCGACGGCGAACACCAGCAGGGGGCCGGCGAACCGGCGGGCGTACTGCCTCATCAGAAAACGTCTCCTTCGTAACGGCGGCGTCTGTTACGAAGGTCGGTGGGTGGCGTTGCGGGGCCGGAAAGCGTTCGGGTGCAGAACCGTTGCGACGGTGCGCGGACGGGACGCCCGTGTCGTGCGGGACACGATGAGGCTTATGATTTCTCGCGCTTAGAAAAGCGACCGGGTGGGCAAACCGCTTGCGCCTCGTCCAGCCCGCAGCAGAAGGACTCCCACCCATGACGGTCCTGGCGTCCCCCCAGCAGGCCAGCCCCGCGCGCCCCCGTGGCGCCCGCCACCTGCTGGCGCCGATCGCCCTCGCACTGCTCGCCACGGGCGCGGCAGTCGCGCTCTATGAGGTCTTCGTCCGCACCACGCTCGGCCAGCGGGTCGACACGATCGCGATGCGCGGCGCCGACGTCCACCATCCCCGGGTGGTCGAGGTGCTCGATCGCACGCTCAACGGCACGTCGCTGATCAGCCTGGTGCTCGTCTGCCTGTTCGCCGCCGTCTTCGGCGTGCTGCGGCGGCGGATCGACCTGGCGCTCGGCGCGGCCATGCTGGTGATCGGGGCCAACGTCACGACCCAGCTCATGAAGACCCACCTGGTCCGGCCCGACCTGGACGGCTTCTCGATGTCCAACTCGTTCCCGTCCGGCCACACCACGGCCGCGGCCTCGGTGGCGTTCGCGGTCGTCCTGGTGCTGCCCCAGGCCCTGCGCGGCATGGTGGCCCTCGTCGGGTTCGCCTACGTCACGGTGATCGCGGTGGCCACGGTGTGGGCCGAGTGGCACCGGCCGAGCGACACGATCGCCGCGCTCGCGGTCACGCTGGCCTGGGCCGCCCTGGCCGCTTTCCTCATCCGCGTACGCCGGTGGAACGCCCCCGGCGGCACCCAGCCGCCCAGCCGCCTGGTGACCGGCCCGCTGCTGGCGATCGGCGCCGTGGCCGGGGCGGCCGGGCTGCTCGGCCTGGCCGCGGTGACCATGTCCGAGCGCTCGATGCCCGACCTCGTCTCCGGCCGGTTCGCTTTCCTGACCGGCGCGGCCGCGATCACCGCCGCCGCGGCCGGGGTCTTCCTGATCTGGGTGCGGCTGGCCGCGGGTGACCGGCTGGTGCCCGAGGGTCCGGAGCCGGTCGAGCCGGTCGCCGGCCCGGCGGCCACGACGAAGAAGTCCGGCGTTCCGGCAGCTGCCGGTCGCCGCGTCAAGGGAGGCACGAAATGACCACACCCAACACTCCTTCCGACAACCCGGCGACCGCGGGCGGCATCCCGCCCGGCCCGGCCGGGACGCCCAGCCTGCCCGCGCAGACCCAGGCCGCGGGCGGCGCGCCGACCGTCGTGGTCGGCACCTACCCCGACTACGCGCAGGCGCAGAAGGCCGTCGACACGCTGTCGGACAACAAGTTCCCGGTCGAGCGGACCGCGATCATCGGCACCGACCTGCGCCTGGTCGAGAACGTGCTGGGCCGGCTGACCACGGGCCGGGCGGCCCTGGCCGGCGCGGCCAGCGGCGCCTGGTTCGGCCTCTTCGTGGGCCTGCTGTTCGGCCTGTTCAGCGACTCCGGCTGGTTCGCCGTGATCCTGGTCTGCCTGCTGATCGGCGCGGCCTGGGGTGCGGTCTTCGGCGCCATCGCGCACGCCGCCACGGGTGGCCGCCGCGACTTCGCCTCGCGGTCGTCGATCCAGGCCGGCCAGTACGCGGTGGTCACCGACGCCGAGGTCGCCGAGCAGGCCCGCCAGCTCCTGGTCCAGCTGAACTGGCAGGCCAGCGGCGCCCAGTGAGGCTCTTGCTCTCGGGCGTGACCACTCACGCACGTCGCCGTGGTGGGTTTCGCGCTCCGGACGCGCCAGCGGCCGGCGAATCCCACCGCGGCCCTCGGCGGGAGTGCCCTGTGTCAACCGGTTGATGGGGGTGAGGTGAGTAGGTTTTGCAGGGCGCGGTGTTCGGCCGGGTCGTAGGGGGTGT